>JAZNKG010000040.1:0-87801 GCA_045578445.1 Alphaproteobacteria bacterium | reverse complement strand
GGTTTTTTAGAATCTTGATAGGTACTATATAAATCCCTAAACATTTAAACTGGTGCGAAGCACTCAATGGATTTATAGAGTGCCTATGCTGGAAGTAAAAACACGACTGCGGTGTACAAAATTGGGTACATAAAGGAGGTTTTTTTAGAATCTTGATAGGTGCTATATAAATCCCCAAATATTTAAACTGGTGCGAAGCACTCAATGGATTTATAGAGTGCCTATGCTGGAAGTAAAAACACGACTGCGGTGTACAAAATTGGGTACATAAAGGAGGGTTTTTGCGATCATGATAGGTACTATATAAATCCCCAAGGAGAAAAGAAATGATAATTTTTGATTTAGACGGCACACTTCTTAACACTGTAAAAGACCTTCATACAGCGCTAAACTTTGCTTTAAAACAACATAATTTTCCACTTAAAACAGAGGAAGAAACCGTTGCTTTATTAGGAAATGGCATAGATATATTAGTTGCTGGAGCAATAAAAGATGGCAAAAATAACCCCAAATTTGCAGAAACATATCAAACTTTTAGGGAATATTATACAGCTCACCTAAATGATTACACTAAGCCTTATGATGGTATAATAGAACTATTAACTGAATTAAAATCTCGTAACGTAAAGATGGGAATTGTATCAAATAAATTTGATGAGGGAGTAAAAGAATTAGCCGATAAATATTTTAGCGGACTTATATCTCATGCTGTAGGTACAAGCGAAACCATTAAGAAAAAGCCCTCTCCTGATGCGGTATTTGCTCTAATAAAAGAATTAAATGCCGAAAATGAAATAAACTACTATGTAGGAGATTCTGATGTAGATATCAACACTGCAAACAATGCCAATATACCTTGCATCAGCGTTAGTTGGGGATTTTTCTCACGTCAAAAATTAGAAAGCATTAACGCTAAAACAATTATAGATACCCCAAAAGAGCTACTAGATATTATATAGAAATACCGTCATTTATAGATATTGCTTTAACAACTCTATTTCACACGTCTTCTATACAAAATCACATTATTATTATGCTCACTAAGTGTTTTTGCAAATCTATGCCCGCCTGTTATGCCATCTGCCACAAAATATAAATACTTTGTTTTATCTGGATGAGCCACCGCCATAATTGCTTCTTTACCAGGGCTACAAATAGGAGCTGGAGGTAAACCAGCATAAACATACGTATTATAAGGCGAATCATAGGCTAAATCTCTTTTGTATATTGGACGCCCTAAATTCATTTTTCCACCTGTCACTGCATATATAACTGTTGGGTCTGTTTGTAACTTCATTCCCAAATTCAAACGATTAACAAAAACCGAAGCAACTTTAGCTCTTTCATTAGCTAATCCAGTCTCTTTTTCTACAATGCTTGCTAAAATAAGCATTTCTTCCTCATAATTTATAGGAATATCTTTATCTCTCTCCAAAAATGCTTTTTTAAGCACATTATTCATCGCCTCACGCGCCTTATTCAAAATTCCATCCCTACTTTCGCCACGTGTAAAATGATACGTCTCAGGTAAAATTTCACCCTCTTTAAGTTTTATTGTAATATCACCACTCAAATAAGGATTATTTTTTACAATCTCAATAATTTCAACAAGTGCTTTTCCCTCAGGGATTGTAATGCTTCTAACAACCACAGCACCATCAACTAACATCTTTGCTACATCAATAATAGATGTAACCCCAGAAATTTCGTACTCTCCAGCCTTTAATCTATTCGCAATCTTATTCAATCTTGCATATAACACAAACAACCTTGCATCTTCAATCACACCATATTTTTCTAAAATATTAGCCGTCTGATTAAGTCCGCTACCCTTTGGCACAACAAACTCTATTTTTTGCGCCAAAACATACTGTTGCTCAAATTTATGTTTAATTAACATAAAGAAAGCGACCCCTACCAATAATAAGAACATTATCATCAATAGGAGTCGCTTAAATATTTTCATCTTCAACTTAATCTAATTAACCGTTATACTTCTTAAAGATAAGTGAAGAGTTTGTTCCACCAAATCCAAAAGAGTTAGACATAGCAGCCTTAATTTCTCTTTTCTTTGGTTTTAATGGAACAAGGTCAAAATCTTCCAATTCATCAGCTGGATTTTCCAAATTCAAAGTTGGAGGACAAGTTTGCTCTTGCAAAGCCATAACAGTATAAACAGCCTCAACAGCACCTGCCGCACCTAACAAGTGACCAATAGCAGATTTTGTAGATGACATAGAAACATTCTTAACGCCTTCATCACCAAACAAACGTTTAACAGCCATAGCTTCACCAACGTCACCAGCTGGTGTTGATGTACCATGAGCATTGATATAACCAATATCTTCAAGCTCAACACCTTGTTCTTTTGCATGGTCAACAGCCATTTTCATAGCTCTATATGCACCATCACCAGAAGGAGCAGTAATATGGTAAGCATCACCGCTCACACCATAACCCACAACTTCAGCATAAATTTTTGCACCACGTTTTTTAGCGTGTTCTAATTCTTCTAATACTAGTGCACCACTGCCTTCGCCCATAACGAATCCACTACGACCTTTATCCCAAGGACGAGAAGCTTTTTCTGGAGTATCATTAAATTCTGCAGTAATCGCTTTCATTCTAGCAAAACCAGAAAGACCTAAAACATTAACTGCAGACTCTGCTCCACCAGCTACCATCAAATCAGCATCACCACGAGCAATCATATTTGCAGCATCACCAATAGCATGAGTACCTGTAGAACAAGCTGTTACACATGCGTGGTTTGGACCTTTTAGCCCAAATTTAATAGAAACGTTACCAGAAATAAGGTTAATAAGAACAGATGGAATAAAGAAAGGAGAAATCTTTTTCATACCAAATTCATTAAAAGAAATGGCGCTATCATAAATTCCTTGCAATCCACCAATACCAGCACCCATCATAACACCGGCACGATATTTTTCTTCTTCAGTTGCTGTTTCAACATTCCAACCAGCATCTTCTAAAGCATCTTGTGCTGCAGCCATACCAAACAAGATAAACTTATCATTTTTCTTTTGATCTTTTGGAGCAATAACTGTATCTGGATTAAACTCTGGTTCATTTTCACCAAAAGGTACTTGTCCTGCAATTGTAACTGGAATATCTTTTAAATCTATACCTTGAATTTGGCGAATACCAGATTTACCAGCCAAGATTGATTCCCAGTTGTGTTTAACACCTCTACCAAGAGGAGAAACAACACCCATTCCCGTAACTACAACTCTTCTCAATTTCATATCCTCTTTTCATGTTTATCCTTTGCTTTGAGCAAAAAAGCCCAAAGCAAAGAGGATAAAATTTATAAAAAAACTCGCTTAAAACCTTTCAGCGAGTTCTAACTTATGATAATTCCAAAGACTTATGCAGCTTTTGAAAGATAGTCAATAGCATCTTTAACTGTAAGAATTTTTTCTGCTGCTTCATCAGGAATTTCGCAACCAAATTCTTCTTCAAATGCCATAACTAACTCTACAGTATCCAAGCTATCTGCACCTAAATCATCAATAAAGTTCGCATTTTCTGTTACTTTTGTTTCTTCAACACCTAAATGTTCAGCAACAATTTTCTTTACACGATCAGCGGTATCAGTCATTTAAATTTAACCTCTAAAATTATTAAAACAAATTATAGACTAATGTCTGATGCACACGCTACACACAAAATATTTATTTGACAAGCTTTTTTTTCTACTTTTCAACTTTTTAACGCCAAATAAAAGTTTTTTAAACACAGAATCAAACAGTTAACAAGTGCAAAAAAAATTAAATTTTATCCCAAAAACACCCTTTTTTTTGCCTTTTTTGCACACTATATAGAATATAGAAACACAAATTTTAACTAAAAAAAGGAGTTTTTTTATGCAAATAGGAATTATTGGTACAGGAATGGTTGGAAGTTCTATCGCTTTTTCGCTTGCAAGCTCAGGAATTGCCGAAAAATTAATCTTAATAGATAGCAATAAAGACCGCGCAATTGCAGAAGCTATGGATATTTCTCATTCTACTCCTTTTAACTATGGAATCAAGGTAACTGCAGGCGATTATAGCGACTTATCAGAAGCGGGAATCATTATAATAACCGCAGGAGCGAATCAAAAACCAGGAGAAACCCGTCTTGATTTATTAGAAAAAAATGTAACTATTTTCAAAAACATTATCCCACAAATAGCCAAACATGCTCCTAATTCTATTTTAATTATAGCCACTAATCCCGTTGATATAATGACAGAAGTTGCCTTAAAACTCTCTAATTTCCCTAAAAACAGAGTATTCGGCACAGGTACTGTTCTCGATTCGGCAAGATTTAGAAGTATCCTAGCCAGAAACCTTGGTGTTTCCCCACAATCTGTACATGCTAATGTCATTGGAGAACATGGAGACAGTGAGGTTTTATTATGGTCAAGCGCCATTGTGGGGACAACCTGTGTAGAACGTTTTGCTAAAGAAAGCGATATCTCTTTAGACCATGTAATTAAAGAAAATATAGATAACGAAGTAAGAAACTCTGCTTATGCCATAATCAAAGGCAAAGGCTCAACCTATTTTGGTATTGCATCTGCCACACAACACATCTGTAACTGTATAATTGGCGATAAACATGCTCTCTTAACTGTAAGCTCTCATCACGACAAAGGCTTTGGTGGCTATGATAATATCTGCTATGCCATGCCATCAATTGTAAGCAAAGTAGGTGTAGAAAGGGCACTAATACCATCTATGTGTGAAGATGAAAAAAATGATTTAATAAATAGCGCCAAAACACTTTCTGAATACACAACAAAAGCTTTATCTATGTTATAATTACATACTATTGGCGTTATCTCTTACATAGGTAGCGCCAAAATCTTGCGTTACATAAACAATTTTATTTTCCATATCTTTACTTAATGCTCTACCGTTACACACTTTTTCTTTTTGCTCTTTATTCATAAATTTAATTTCTTCTACATTTGAAAAGTCTTTTATTTCTCCCAAACCAACCAAACCGGCTTCAGACAAATCTAAATACTTCGGAAGTTTACCGCCATACACAAATATTAAACTTCCACCTTTTTTTACTTTTAACTTTTCAATTGCACTCAAATCTACTTTATAATCACAAAACAGATTGTTTACTTCAAAATACTTAAAACCCTCAAAACCGCTACAATCCCTTAAAACAAGCCTTTCACAAGAAATTTTAGCTTTTTTTATTTTAGAAAAATCACAATGACTAAATCTAACATCATTAATATTATCAATTACAACCCTTTCAGGCATTATTTCAATATTCTCAAATTTTGCGGATTCACTATAACCACCCAAATTAAGCTCTTTTACACCTTCAAAACAACTATTACTAAAACTATACTCAGACCATTCTTCAAAACTAACTCGTTTAGGTAAACCCGAAGCAGAAAATTCTAAAGCGCCTCCCCCCTTTTCCCATAATGTTCTACTATCAATAGCAAGAGAATCATACATTTTCATATCGGTAGAAAATTCTTCCATATGTCCAATCAAAAAAACTTTACAGTCATCTTTTTTATAAATGATACTTTTAATACCGATATTGTTATTTTCGGCAAAATAATTTTCATATCCGCCATCAACTGCCAACTTTAATAATCTATCAAATGTATCCTTACTTGTTTCACGATAACAAACCGCAGATACAACAAATTCTTTATATTTAATTTGTTCTTCTAAAGGTAACTTTTCAATACAATTTAAAACAGTTTTTATATTCCCGTAATGATTGGTTTTTGATAACACTTCCATAGCAAATTCAGGAGACATACCATTTTCATTGCGACGCCTTTTTATCCATCCGTCAATATCAATAACACTCATATCCATATTATGAATTTTTACAAACATCTATCACATCTCCATTCCATTATTATTCATCGGCATAACTTTGTCCTTTTCATCATCTCCCACATATTCCACCTTACCTATAAAGTTTTCAGCACTTTTCATAAACTCTTTTTCTTGTTCCTTATCCTTAAATTTAATCTTCTCAACTCCTTTTAAATCACAATACCTCAAATTAACCTTAGAACACATAGATACATCTAAATGTTTTGGCAAATTCTCTGCAAAACTTAAATCAACCTCTGCCCCTTCTCTAAACTTAATCCTCTCAACTCCGCTTAAATCACAACCTTTCAAACTAACCTTAGAACACATGGAGAAATCTAGCTCTTTTGGTAAATTCTTTGCGTAACCTAAATCGACCCTTGCTCCTTCTCTAAACGTAATCTTTTCAACTCCGCTTAAATCACAACCTTCTAAATCAGCCTTGGAACACATTGAGAAATCTAATTCTTTCGGCATTTTTTTTGCCGACCATAGTTCAGCCACACACCCTTCTCTAAACTTAATCTTTTCAACTCCGCTTAAATCACATCCACTCAAATCAACATAAGAACACATAGATAAATCAAAATTTTTCGGCAAATTATATGCACCATGCAAACCAACCTCAGCCCATTCTCTAAACTTGAGTTTCATTCCCTTTAAATCACAACCACTCAAATCAACCATAGAACACATCGATACATCTAAATCTTTTGGTAAATTCTCAGCGCCACATAATCTAACCTCAGCCCCTTCTCTAAATTTAAGTTCTATTCCTTCTAAATTACAGCTACTCAAATCAACATAAGAACACATAGATACGTCTAACTCTTTCGGTAAATTTGTTGTTTTACTTAAATAAACCATAGCACCATCTCTAAACTTAAGACTAATTCCTTTTAAATTACAACAAGTTAAACCAACCTCAGAACACATTGAAAAATCTAAATCTTTAGGTAAATCAAGTGCATAACTTAAACCAACCTTTACACCTTTTCTAAATTTTAAGCTTTTCACACGCTTCAACCAACAAGATGATAAATCAACATTATCTGCATCATAAAATACTCTCAAATTTTTATCTTCAATATCATAAAATTCTTCTTTTGATTTAATAATTTTTACATCGACATTTTCGCAGTCTTTTACTTCATAAATTTTAACTTTATCATTTGTCTTATCAAACTCGTCTTTAAATCCACCCGTTTCTGCCAACTCTTGTAAAACAGCCATAGCTTGTGGCGACACCTCTCGCCTATCAACACAAGATAAAATAAAATCTTTATAAGGTGCAACTTTATCAGCTGCCAACTCGCCATTCTTATCAGAACAATTTTTCTTAATATGATTGACAACCTTTTTAATATGCGCAAAGTGATTTGTTTTGCCTAAAATCTCCATAGCAAATTCTGGCGAAATTACTCCACCATTAGCATCACGAGTGCGATTAATCCACTCTTCAACCTTAAACGCATCCATATCTTGATTATCAATCGCCACAAACATTTATTACTCTCCCATTCCACCAGAACCAAATCTTTTCTTTATACGAGAAAATAATGAATTATCTTCTTTTTCCTTTTTATCTTCATCAGCATAAACAACTTCGCCACTAAAATTCTTAGCTCCCTCCATAAATATCTTTTCTTGTTTTTTATCCTTAAACGTAATCGTGCTAACCTCACTTAAATCACAACTTCCCAAATTCACCTTAGAACACATTGATACATCTAATTCTTTTGGTAAATTCTTCGCGCCTCTTAAATCAACCTCTGCCCCTTCTTTAAATTTAAGATTTAATCCCTCTAAATCACACTCCCACAATTCAACCACATCACACATAGATACATCTAAATCTTTTGGTAAATTTTCAGCACTAGATAAATAAACCTCTGCCCCCTCTCTAAATTTAAGATTTATTCCCTCTAAATCACAATGACGCAAATCTACCTTAGAACACATAGATACATCTAATTCTTTTGGTAAATTATTTGCTTTTATTAAATTAACCTCTGCCCCTTCTCTAAACTTAAAATTAAATCCCTCTAAATCACAATACATCAAATCAACCTTTGAACACATCGATAAATCTAAGTCTTTTGGTAAATTCATTGCACCCATTAAATCAACCTCAGCCCCTTCTCTAAACGTAATCTTTTCAACTCCCTCTAAATTACAGCCACTCAAATCAACCTTAGAACACATAGATACATCTAAATCTTCTGGCAAATTCTCTGCCCTAGATAAACAAACCTCAGCCCCTTCTCTAAACTTAAAATTAAATCCCTCTAAATCACAATGACGCAAATCTACCTTAGAACACATAGATACATCTAAATCTTTCGGTAAATTAGATGCACTGCTTAAATAAACATCAGCCCCTTCTCTAAATTTAAAGTTAAATCCCTCTAAATCACAACCACTCAAATAAACTACAGAACACATAGATACATCTAAATCTTTCGGCAATTCTGTTGCCATATGTAAATCAACTACCGCCCCTTCTCTAAATTTTAAATTTTTTACTCTATCAAAATCGCAACATGATAAATCAATTTCATCTACATCAAAAAATACTCTTAAATCACTCCCTTCAAGGGCTTGAAATTCTCTTTCTGACTTAACAATTTTTATATCAATATTATCGCAATCATTTTTATAATACCATTTAGGTTTACTGTTTAGCTCAGCAAACTCATCTTTACAACCACCCTTTTCTGCTAACTCACTCAACATCTCTAACGCATTCGGCGACATCTCTCGCCCATCAACACAAGACAATATAAACTTTTTATATTCTAGAACTTTATCCGCTACCAACTCGCGATTTTCATCTAAGCAATTTTTCTTAATATTATTCAATACTTTCTTAATGTGTGCAAAGTGATTAGTCTTGGTTAAAATCTCCATAGCAAATTCTGGCGAGATAACACCTCCATTAGCATCACGAGTGCGATTAATCCACTCTTCAACCTTAAACGCATCCATATTTTTATTATCAATCTCAACAAACATATGCTAACCTCCACATATGCTATATTCTAACACAAAATACAACTCATGTAAAGCAAAATATCTCTCGTCACAGCACCTATCAATTTTAAACCGTCATGACTCGATTCGCTCATAGCAAAACGTCAAGGGCTCGCAGTCAAAAAAACGTTTGATAAACGTTTTTTGCGAGAGCTACAGCTACTGTTAATGAGCGACTTTGTTGCAAAACAAACAAAGCGAATGTTACAGTTGCTTGACCGAAATGAAGTTAGGGTTGTGCCTAAGCATACAACCCTTACGTAATAAGACGTACATAATAGTACATGACTGAGCGCAGACAGGCCTCCATCTGAGAACTCAATGCTAAAATTTACCCATTTAAGACCATTTAAAGAGTGTTATACACCCCATACCACGCCTCCTGCAACATCCTAAAGAAATGGAACTTATCTACACGAGGTCCGAAAGGTTTTTTAGAAGAAGCAAAATGAAGAATTGTTGCATTTGCAAATACGTCTTCATAAGATTTCCAATTGCGATTATAAAAATTAGAAAGAGTTTTCATATCATTGTGCTCAAAGAAAAAGTTCATAGTATTTGCCTCTACTGGCAAAAGAACAACATTATTTTCTACCACAACGTTAAAAGCATCTTGGTCCATATAAGTGCGGAAATTGTTATTTGTATAGTCTTCTAATTTAGCTAAAAGATTATCATCGCGAATCTTTTTTAAGTTCATAAGCATAACACCTGAATTAAAATAGAAACCACGATATTCAAGATTTAGTTCTACAACATGCATATTTTCAAAAAACCAAGACGGGTCTTTTACAGCTCCAAGATATTTATCAGTTAAATCTGTTTTGAATATAGAATTTAAATCGTGCATAACAAGAATGTCAGAATCAACAAATAAAACCTTATCCAAATTTGGTAAAACGTTTGCAATATAGTATTTTAACAAAGAGGTTTTAGAAACATGAGTTTCTCTAATATAAAACAAATCAACTTCTTTTTGAGGTAAAACTTCAACTTTCACATCAGATTTTTCTAAATTTTTAAGAGCTGAAACATCACTATCAGATACATCCATAGTCATAACGTAGAAATTATATTTACTATTAGGACATTTTGTTTCTACAGCCGATTTTATTGCCACCCTTGTAAAATCTAGATAATTAGCATCGGTTATCAGAACAACATCAACTGTACCACTAACATTATCACAATTTTGAGGTGTAGGCTTCAATGCAAAATCATAAGTGGGCATAAAATCAAGTGTTTTTGTTTGTTTTTGTTCTTTAGGCAAGAAATATTGAGCTATTAATAATCCCACCACTGTTATAGCCAAAATATAAACCAAAATCAACCATTTAAATGTAACTTTATTCATAAGAAAGCTCCTAAAGTTTATAATTCAAACCCATTAAAATATCATATGTTTCATAATCTGTACCAAAAGTGTATCCACCAGAAGTATATCCTGATAAACGAGATGTAATGCCAAACTCACCACCAAGTTCCAAACGACCTAATGTTCTATCTTTATATGATTTTATATTATCCAAACCAGTAATTTTTGTTTTGCCACCACTTGAGAATGTACGAATAATACTAGGCTTAACATACAGACGATTAGAACAACCATTATGACATGCTAAATAATTAAGTTTAACACCTAGCTCAGCCTCCCAATAATGTAAAACATCAAATTCAACAGATTTGCTATAATCATCCTTAAAGTCATCAATATCAAGCATTGTATAATAAATACCCAAACTTGGCTCAACATCTAAATGCTTACTAATAATATATCTACGAGCAATCTCTGCACTAAACCCATATTGCATAGCATCTGTCGATACATCAACATAATTATCTTTCGTTGTTATATCCATATCTTGTTTACCAGCAAACAATGTTGCAAACAAAGCCCAATTATTTCTATCATATTTATAATATGCACCACCAAGATAACTATCTGTATTAATATCAGAACCCGTTACAGAATAGTAGTCTCCTTTTCCTGAAAAATCATACTCACCATCTCTATATGTACCAAAAATACCAGCTCTTATATATGGACTACGATACAAATCAGCACCAGCTGTTACACTTTTAATTTCTGCATCCATTTCTGTTGGAGCATCAATATTTGCTCCATCAAATCCTGTATGTATCCACAAATTATTTCTTGGACATTTACGATTTTTACCATTACAAGAAAGTGAAGATAAACGACTATCAAAAACATTTAATCCATTTACAACACCAGCTGCGATTGCTCTGTTTTGCTCAACAGCAGCATACTGCAACCCAACATAAGCAGATAACTCTGGAGTATAAACAGGAAGAGATGGCATTGAAGGCTCATCAGGAACATCTGGATTAACTGGTACATCTGGATTTTGTTGTTGCATAACCCCTAAATACCAAACACTACCAGTTTCGTCACCTTTGATATTATATTTAGATTCCCACATATATGGACTGCCAATAACACGAGCCACATTAAAACTAGCACCTGTAGTTAAATCATCATTTTCTGCCCAAACAAATGGATTAACAACATCAGTTGGAGCAGAAGTTGTATCATCTTTTAGAAAGTTAACAACCACATTAGTATTACCCTCAACATCATTATAAACATAAACCCCACCATTTGTTAAAGTATTTGATGCTGCATCCATCTCTGCATCTAACCATAATGCACCGTTTTCACCTTTGATATTGCCAACATCCATAAATTCATCTTTATCAAGACGCAACATTCCACCTTCTTTAAACTTAAGTGTATTTATATTATTTACATCATCTGAAAAATCCACATAACCTTTAGATGTTGCATCTAAATTTGCATAATCTGTAGTATCACCGCTAATTACCATATCATAATCATAGCCATCTACAATATCATCTACCAATAAACGACCATCATTTTGTGTATCAAAAGTAAGAGTTGTTTCTTGCGCCCAAATACCTAATCCATTTGTTTCAGAATTATTATCTTTAATAGACATATCTTTACCATCTGCAACAAAATTTACATCAGATACTGCATAAATTGCAGCATTATCATCAACAACTAATTCTTGAGTAGAAACACTTCCATCAGATATACTCTGGTCTGTAGCAAACACACCTTTTTCATTATTAATAACATCAGTATTTACAAGTGTTGCAGAACCACTCGCTACATAAATTGCAGAACCATTTCCTTTAGACCTATTATTTTTTATTACACTATTTTTTACTATTAACTCTGCATCTTCTACATCAGCTTCATTTGTTTCCGCATCAACGCTTGCTATAATAATTTTTTTACCAACATAAAAACCACCACCATCTTGTTGGGCATAATTATTTTTTACAGACACACCATCTAATTCTAATAATCCATTGCGCACAGAAGCACCACCACCAGTGTCTTTACTTTTATTATTGCTGATTGAAGCATTACTAATTTTCACACTACCAGCCGAAACATCTACACCACCACCAGAGATGTTGGCACTGTTACCCACAATATCATTACCACTAAACGTTAATGTTCCACCAAAATTTGCAATACCACCGCCATAACTTTTACTTGCATTATCTGCTATTTCAGAATTAGTAATGGTCATCGTTCCACCATTAGCAATAGCACCACCGCCCTTAGACCATGTAACCGTATCATTATTGCCTTCAAATAGACTATCCGCAACATCAAATTTAGTAGTATTATAAATAGCACCACCTGTACGACCGCTATTATTTATAAATATAGAGCCTTTTACAGAACCAGTACCACCTGTTTGATAGATAGCGCCACCTTCTTCACCTGCTGAGTTGTTATTAAATAAACTATTATCAACAGTAAGTTTACCGCCATTCCAACCAGCAATAGCTCCGCCCTTCCAGTCTGCATGATTTTCTTCAAATTCGGTATTAGAAATATTAAATGTTTGACCACCCCACCAAACAACACCAGCACCGCTTTGTCCGTGGTTCATACTTCTTTCAACCCCATTTTCATCTGTCCAATAATACAAACGGCCTGTTGTATCATTTTGATAAAAATAAGAATTAGTTATATTAACAACACCATTATTACCACCAACTGCCGAGCGATGATTATTCTTAAAAGTCGCTGTTATATTATCTATAGTACCATAGTTCCAAATTGTACCAGCAAGCTCTGCTGTGTTATTTTCAAAAGTACCTGTAATATTTCCAATATGACCTTGGTTATGAATTGCAGCACCACTTGCTTCTGTATGTACTTTATCTGAATAGTTTTTAGAGTGGTTACCAGTAAAAGTACCATTTATACTTCCTATTTCTCCACCGCTACCATTAAATATTGCCGCACCATGATAAGCCGTATTATTTGTAAAAGTACCATCAATTTTACCAACTTTACCAATTGTAGTAATAGCTGCACCTAAATTATCATCATTTTCAAGTTTGTTGCCATTTTCGTCTACAGTTGTAAAGTTACCATTCTCATCAACTCTATAAAATATTTTATTATTAAAACCATCAAAAGTGATATTCTTTATTTCTTCAATTTCTCCGCCCATATTACGGATAAACATTGCATCTTCTTCACCACCCTTAATAACTTTGCCATTACCATCAATTATTTTAGAATTAACCGCTTGACGATATGTTTCTCCATTTACTGTAATATCATCTTTTAAAACAATGTCTTTACCATTTTGCATAGCTTCAAACAACTCATCAACATTGGATACTTCAACGGCATTTGCATTATTTACTAATAATAATCCTAAAACTACAGTGCTAATATTTTTCATAATAACCTCAACAAATCATAGTACTATAATAGCATAATATACAGCTATTCTTACTATAAAGTTAAAGAGAGGGATTATTTAACCCCTCTCTTTTGTACTTGTATATAACTTACTTAAAAGGAATAATTTATACCAAGCATAATATCATATTCTTCATAATCATCTCCTTTTGAATAGCCGGAATTACCATAAATAGATAATTTAGAAGTAAAGTTATATGTCCCACCCATTTCTAACCTTCCGTATAATTCATCACCGTACGTTGACACATTTTTCAGATTAGATATATCTAATTTGCCACCTGTTGCATGTATATAATTTATACTAGGCTCAATATATACACTACTTGTATCTGTCAAATTACTTGGCTTATATTCTGCTCTAATAGCAAACTTAGATTCTAAATATGATAAAGACTCAAAATATGCTCGTTTACCTGCATTATCATTCAAATCATCAACAGATAAATAAGAATAACGCAATTCCATATTTGGAATAAAGCTCCAATTTTCTAAATCATAATATTTTTTGCTTACATTAAAGCTAGCTCCATATTCTTTAGCATGTGTATCAGCTAAAACTCCGTCTTTTGTATTAATTTCTAGACTATGCTTACCTGCAAACAACGTTGTTAGCCACTCTACGCCCTCCTTAACATACTGATAATAAGATCCTAATAACCAACTCTTATCTTCTATTTTAGAACCAACATTACTATAGTATCTACCTGCTCCAGAAAGACTATAAGAGCCATCTCTATAAGAACCAAATAACCCTAATGTTTTTTCATAATCTCTATATAAATCTAGTCCAATTGTTGTACCAGAAATCTTTGCATCTATATCAGCAATCTCATCTATATTAGAGCGCTCATATATAGTATCAATCCATGCTCTTCTTCTATTATCATCAGATTTACGACATAAACGATGATGACTACAAGTTACACCTTTCAATACACTATTTGTAACACTTCTATGTTGTTCTATTAAACTACTATATACACCAACATACGCCGGAATTTCAGCATAATATCCGCCACTTATACCAGGTGTTTCTCCACCTTCATTTCCGCCTTCGCCTCCGGTGTTACCTGAATCGTCTCCACCTTCCGGCGGTGTTTGCTCTGTTTTTTCTAAACCAATATACCAAACATTACCATTTTCATTACCATTTACATTATGCAAAATCTTCCAATCATATATAGCTCCTACATTATTTAACTGTTCATTAGTCGTAGAGGTTGCACCACTTATTCTCCATAAATTAAAGCTAGAAGCAGTTCCTAATGTATCATTATTAGCAACAACAAAAGCGCTAGATAAACCAGCATTAGCTACTTCTTGTGATAAACTAGCATCAATATTATCATTAGCAAACTGTAATAGTACATTTGTTATTCCGCTAACATTCCCACCAATAGTAACTTGACCATGATTCAATGCATTATCAACAATCTGAACAGCCAAACTCATAACAGGTGTGCCTATTGCATTATAATTACCTGAAATATTTAATTTTGAAGCTAATCCTAAATTTAATGAGGAAGCATTATTCATTATTAAATCATTAGCAATATTTAATACCTTAGCTTGATTAATAAAAATATTACCCAAATTATTTACTTTATTAGCTATTTCTGTATTATTAGCAAATATATTTGTTCCTTCTTTAATAGTAAAATTACCTGTTCCATCTATTTTTGAATTATCATTCAAAGCCATGCTATCAAATATTTCTAATGTAAGCATATTATTTATATTACCGTTATTAACAGAATTTCCTTTCATAACTAAAATGCTGCTATTATTAATAGTATTTTCATTTAGCAAATTACTTAGGCTCATTGTACCGTTATTACTTACAGTACCGCTGTTTGTTGTTATACCATTTACTGTAAATATGCTACTATTTGTAACATTACCACTATTGTTTAACGTGCCAACAGTTACACTACCTGCAGTATTATCTATTTTACCGCTAGATTGATTATCTAATGTCACAACTTCCATTGTACCGCTATTACTTACAGTACCGCTGTTTGTTGTTATACCATTTACTGTAAATATGCTACTATTTGTAACACTACCACTATTGTTTAACGTACCAACAGTTACACTTCCTGTATTATTTAATGTCGCTCCAGTTGCTATACTTAATGTGCCTTGTTCAATACTTCCTTCTGATGTTGATATTGTTCCACCAGTTATTGATAAACTGCCACTTCCATTAATTGTGCCACTATTATCTAATGTTGCAACTTCCATTGTACCGCTATTACTTACAGCACCGCTATTTGTTAATGTACCTGTTACAGTCATTGTTCCTGCAGTGTTATCTATTCTACCGCTAGATTGATTATCTAATGTCGCAACTTCTATTGTTGCTATATTACTTACAGTACCGCTATTTGTTAATGTACCTGTTACAGTCATTGTTCCTGCAGTGTTATCTATTCTACCGCTAGATTGATTATCTAATGTCGCAACTTCCATTGTGCCACTATTACTTACAGTGCCACTATTTTCAATAATAGAAACATCTTCCATCACGCCTGAATTATCAATATCACCACTATTTGTAATTGTAGATTTTGCAATTAAATTACCTGAGTTATCAATGCTTCCTTTATTAATAAGCTCCTTATTAAATTGCATTTCTCCTTGGTTTTGAATACCATTATCAGCAGTTTCACTGCTAATGCCATTATTTTCGAATATATCTATAAATGTAATTTTACCGCCTAATAATGTTTTAATAAGTCCCTTAGCTCCTTGAATAAAAGATTTACCAAGAGTCAAATTTTCTTTTTCTTTTTCATTACCATTGCCAACTAAGATAGTACCTTCATTATTAATATTATGAAAGATTTTCACATTAGCTACGTTATCTTCATCTTTCTCAATTATACCATCTCCATTAGTATCATGGTTTTTAATTCCTATTGTTAAAGTACCGCCTTCTTTAATATTAACAACTCCGCCACCTGTAATAGCACCTTCACCAACAATCTTGCCATCTTCATCATAATCAAAATCAACTTCATTAATTAGAGTTAAAACAGCTTCATCCATTATATTAATTTGTGCTTGTCCAACATTTTCTCCAACTGTATTTGCATTATTACCAATTTTAGCAGAAAACACATTGTCAGTTCCATACAAATTCATTATACCATTGATATAATTACCATCTGTTGCTTGGTTAGTAAGACTATTAGTTATATTTCCATACGCATGAAAATTAGTCAAATTAGCCACACCCGCATTTCTAAACCATTCCCCAGATCCACTTTCAAGATAATGATACAATCCACCTGTAGCTGTAAATTCAGAACCTTGAGCAACATCAATGGTACCTTTATTATATATTTCATTCTCCACTACAATATTTGAACCATTTACCTTCAAACTAGCATTATTATTAACCAACAAACTACCTACACCGCTAACTTTAGCACTATCTACCAAATCAAAACTTGTTCTTCCTGATTCATCAACGCTTTCATTACCTCCATCAACTTCTCCATAGTTAGGATTTGGCACATAATTAGGATTTGCCTCAATAATAAACTGACCACTATTAGCAATTTCTCCAGAAGATGAACCTTGATACAATCTTAAAACATCATTTTCATTAATACTAATGTTACCAGCATTTGAAATTACATTATAAATAGATACATCCCCATCTATATTAACTGTACCACCATTTTTGATATTATAATTACCAACAGAAGTTTCACTACCACTAACATCGCCTTTTTGTAATAAAGTAGCCCCATTTTCAACATTAATAGTACCGATATTTTCACCTGTTAAATCTCTTTCAATAACATTTTCATTACCAAATAGGCTCAAAATTCCATTATTCTTTGTATAACCATAAATTTTTGCATTTGTTGCATTTAATGTTCCGTGATTTATCAACCATTGATTAGCTGTTAAAGAATTATGTACCAACCCATTAGTTGCAGTTAATGTTGCCCCAGTATCTACAACAATATTACCCTCGTTATCAATACTATTATGCACAACATAATTATAGTTCCCTGTCGCATCCTCTTTAAACGCTTTAAATCTACCATCTTGTTTAATAACTATACTACCATTACCATTAATTACCGTATCATTATTTAATTTTAAAAACTCTGAATACTCATTACCACCTATTTCTGCTCCATCAATATTATCATCACCAACAATAATCGTTCCAGAGTTGTAGTTATTTGCTCCTCCTAAAGCAATATCTTTTTCAAAAGTAATAGTTCCTCTATTATCAACACTTCCGCCTGAACTAGAGATATAATCAGCAAAATGCATATTTCCCTGAGTATTAACAATGGTACCAGTATTTGTAACACGACCTACAAAATTAGTTGCATTTGCACTAGAACCATAAATTGTTCCTGAATTTGTAACTGTATTACTAAATTCTAATTCATTTGCGCCACCTTTAACAGTACCAGCATTATTAAGAATATTACCAATATATGAAGTATAACCGCTACCGCTATTATTAAATTCTATAGAACCACCTTCTTCTACCGTAGTATTAGAAGCACCAATAGTCATTTCTGCAATACCACCATCTAATACTATTTTCGCATTATTCTTAACAACAATATTATTACCATATGTATTGTCATCAATACCGCCATATCCTATCATAAATATATCATTATAACCATAGGAACTATCATCTACTTTTACCTTGTTGCCACTAAAAACAGACTCACTACTATTTGTACCATCACCAAAAGTAATTGTACCATAAGCAACTCGAATCGCTCCACCACCTGTAACAACTGAATCGCTAGTTTCCATTACCTCATTATTATCAAATCTATTTGTTCCTTTTAAAGTTATATTACCACCAAGATTTATAGCACCACCACCAAATCTAATTTTATTTCCAATAAACACAGCATTTTCTAAAGCAGCCTCATGACTAGAAGCATAAAACAAAGCACCACCCCAGTCACCTGAATTAATATTATTTGCGAAATAAACATTTTGCGCATTAAATACTGTACTGCCATCAAAATAGAAAATAGAATTCGAAATATTATTATCAATATAAGCCTTATTGCTGATTGTTCCTGAAACACTAACACTACCACTCAAACCAGTTACAACATCATAACCTTCAGGATATTCTGAAGCACCATTTGCTTCAAAAGAAAATGCAAACACCCCTACAAAAAGAACAATATTCTTAAAAATATTTTTCATCACGCGACCTTAAAACATAGATATATCTATACTAAAAATACCACATAATACTTAAAATTAAATTAAAAAAAGGACTCATCAACGCCCCCCCCGCAATCTCTAACATATTGTTTTCACTGCATTTTATTTTAAAAGCTTACACATAGGAGCGCCCTACATATAGACAAAATAACATATCTACATTCTTACTAAAATGGCTCACAACACTTTTAAAACTGCCACTTTGAGGCAAAAAAATTCATAAAAAATATATCTAAAAAATATCATCTATTACGAATCGCAAAACAAAGATTAAATCATTGATTTAGAATACAAAAAAACAACAAAAAAAGAGAGAGTTTCCACCCTCTCTTTCGTCTAGTATTTTTTTGATAATAATTATTAATTACATATCAAATTCTGTAACACCATCAAATGCCAATTCATAAAGTTTTTTAATTTCTTTAATCAATGGATATCTTGGGTTACTACCTGTACATTGGTCATCAAACGCCAATGTTGGTAATGTTTCCATAGCTTTTTTGAAGTCATTTTCATTATATTCGTTACGAATAGCAAACCATTCTTTGATAGACGCAGGAATATTAAGTTTTTTCTTCAAATCTTCAATACCTTTAATCAAAGCATCAACTTTTTCATCATCAGTCTTACCCTTAAAGCCCATAGCTGTAGCATATTGAGCATAAGCAGCTTTTGCATTAGGGAATTTATACTGAGGGAATGCACATTGTTTAGAAGGCTTGTCTGTAGCATTATAGCGAATAACTTGAGAAATTAACAAAGCATTTGCAATACCATGAGGGATATTGAAATGAGAACCAAGTTTATGCGCCATAGAGTGACAAACACCTAAAAATGCATTAGCAAATGCCATACCAGCCAGTGTTGAAGCATTGTGCATTTTTTCTCTAGCATAAGAATCAGCAGTTGCATAAGATGTTGGAAGATAATCAAATACCATCTTACCAGATTCAACAGATAAAGAACGAGTATATTCTGTAGCCATTGAAGATACATAAGATTCAATTGCGTGAGTTAAAACGTCAATACCAGAAGCTGCACATAAACCTTTAGGCATAGATTGAACTAAATCAGCATCAACAATTGCCATATTTGGAGTAAATACATAGTCAGCTACCGCATATTTAACACCTTCAGCATCATCTGTAATAATAGAGAATGGTGTAACTTCAGAACCTGTACCAGAAGTTGTTGGAATAGCAACCATCATTGCTTTATCGCCAAGATTTGGGAATTCAAATACACGTTTACGAATATCCATAAAGCGCATAGCCAAATCTTCAAACTTCAATTCTGGATGTTCATACATTAACCACATAATTTTACCAGCATCGATTGGAGAACCACCACCAAGAGCAATAATTACATCTGGTTCAAAAGAACGAAGTGTACCTAAAGCCATATTAACAGTAGTTAAGTCTGGGTCTGGATGAACATCAGAGAAAATCTTATGTTGAACACCAATTTCATCTAATACATCTGTAACTTTTTTAGTATAGCCTAAATCAAACAAAGGTTTATCTGTTACAATAAATGCACGTTTTTTACCTTTAAGTTCTTTTAGAGCTAAACTTAAACAACCAGGTTTGAAATAGATTTTTGGTGGAACTTTAAACCACAACATATTTTCTTTTCTACAAGCAACATTTTTAATATTCATAAGATGTTTTACTCCTACATTCTCACTTACTGAGTTTCCACCCCAAGAACCACAACCAAGAGTTAAAGATGGTTCCAATCTAAAGTTATAAATATCACCAATCGCACCTTGTGAAGATGGACAGTTAATCATCACACGACCCGTAATCATCAAATGACCATAATATTTAATTCTATCATCATTTTGAGGATTTGTATAAAGAACAGATGTGTGTCCTCTACCACCAAAAGAAACTAAATCTTTAGCAAGATTTGCACCTTTTTCAAAATCATCAGCTTTATACATTGCTAAAACTGGAGATAATTTCTCTGCAGAGAAAGGCTCATCAACACCAACTTTAGAACATTCAGCAATAAGAGCTTTTGTATCTTCAGGAACTTTTACATCTGCCATTGCAGCAATTTTATAAGCAGGTTGACCAACGATAGCAGCATTTAAGCGACCATCTATCATAATCACTTTGCCTAATTTTTCTTTTTCTTTAGATGTTAAGAAACATGCACCACGTTTAACAAATTCTGCCTTAACTGTATCATATACATCTTTAACAGCAATAACAGATTGTTCAGATGCACAAATCATACCATTATCAAATGTTTTAGACATCAAGATTGAAGAAACAGCCATTTCAATATCAGCAGTTTCATCAATTAATGCTGGAGTATTACCAGCACCAACACCTAATGCAGGCTTACCGGAACTATATGCTGATTTAACCATACCAGGACCACCTGTTGCCAAAGTAAGATCTGCACTTTGCATCAAAAATTGTGTTCTTAAAATTGATGGTTCATCAATCCAAGCAATAATATCTTCAGGAGCACCAGCTTTTACAGCTTCTTCCAAGATAATGCGAGCTGTTTCAACAGTACATTTTTTAGCTCTTGGGTGTGGTGAAAAGATAATTGCATTACGTGTTTTTAGAGCAATTAAAGATTTAAAAATTGTAGTTGATGTTGGGTTAGTTGTTGGGATAACACCAGCAATAACACCAATTGGCTCTGCAATTTTAATCAAGCCATTAGCTTTATCTTCTTCCAAAATTCCGCAAGTTTTTACATTTTTAAATTTATTAAAAATATATTCAGATGCGAAATGATTTTTGATTACTTTATCTTCAACAATACCCATACCTGTTTCTTCAACAGCCATTTGAGCCAAAGGAATACGAAGTGAGCTTAATTTCAAAGCTACACGACGGAAGATATAATCTACTTGTTCTTGGCTATATTCAGCAAACTTTTTCTGAGCTGCCGTAACTTTGCTAACCAAAGCATCAATATATTGTTTTTCTTGTTCTTCAGTAACCTGAATAACTTTATCTTTTTCCATAGTCTACATTACTCCATAAATTAATTACTAATTAGCACTATAATATAATAAAATAAATTAACAACACGTTTAAAACATTGATAAAGACAATAAATATTTCAGATTATTACATCAAAAAATATAACTAAATTTTACAAACAATTTAGTTATATTAATCAAACTCGTCATGTGTTTAAATGAGGGAAATTTTACGTTTATAGCCTCAGATGTCCTGCCATAAAGCGGAGCGTACATAAAAAGTACGTGAGCATTTATGGACAGGCTTCCATTTGCTAACCCAATACACTCTCGCCACACCTTAAATGCGGGAAATTTTAGATAGATAGAGATGGGCTTGAGGGAAATGAAAATTTTAGTGTACACAAATAGTACATGAATTTTCAATACCCCACTCTCGTCATGTGTTTAAATGAGGGAAATTTTAGTAGTGAGTAGCAAATGTCCACCGAGGAGCACGAGTGTACATAGACGTACACGACGCGACGAAGAGTGGCTTCCATTTGCTAACTCAATGCTAAAATTTACCCATTTAATTAGACTTTAATAATGTGCAACACATTAGTAGACCCCACCTTTCCGAACGGATAGCCTGCGGTAACTACAATATACTCGCCTTCACTTGCCGCACCAGATATACGAGCAAAACCACGAGCAACTGTCTCCATATTATCAAAGTTGCCAAACACTTTTTTATCAATAAAGGTGCGCACACCCCAAACAAGATTCAATCTGCGAGCTGTTTCTAGATTGTGAGTAATGGCAAGAATTGGCAATAATGGACGCTCTTGAGCCATTGAAAGAGTTGTTTTGCCACTAACAGAAAATGTAGTTAAACATCCTACTTTATCTAAGGTACGAACAACACGACCTGCTGCATAAGTAATAGCGCAAGTAACATTGTTATATTGAGAACCAGCACAAAAACGATTTACGTTTTCTACATACATTGGACCATTTTCTACTTGTTCAATTACGGCATGCATTTTTTTAACTGTCTCAACAGGATATTTACCTGCAGCAGTTTCTGCAGAAAGCATAACCACATCAACACCGTCATATACTGCATTAGCTACGTCTGACACTTCTGCACGAGTTGGCATTGGAGAAGAAATCATCGATTCTAGCATTTGCGTTGCTACAATAACAGGCTTACCATGTTGACGACATCTTTCTACAATATGCTTTTGTAAAACTGGCACTGTCTCAACTGGACATTCAACACCCAAATCACCGCGAGCAACCATTATCATATCAGAAGCCTTAATAATATTATCTACATCATCAATGGCTTGAGGTTTTTCTAGCTTAGAAATAATCCATGCTTTATCGCCGATGATTTTACGAGCTTCTTTTACGTCTGCAAGTTTTTGCACAAAGGATAAACAAACACAATCTATACCTAGTTTAAGAGCAAAATTTAAATCATCTAAATCTTTCTTTGTCAGTGCAGAAATATTTAGTGATGAATTAGGCAAATTTACACCTTTGTTACTAGAAACAACACCCCCTACTTCAACAACAGTATCGGCATAATTCTTACCATTTTTAACAACTTTAAGCACAATATTACCGTCGTTTACTAAAAGCTTATCTCCAATTTTTAATGCTTCAAAAATTTCTTTATGAGGAAGGGTAACGCGAGAGTTATCACCTAAATCTTTTTTCATATCAAGAACAAAGTCTTGCCCAACTTTTAATTCTACTTTTTCTTCTTTGAATTTACCGATTCTCAACTTTGGACCTTGTAAATCTGCCACAATCGCAATATGAGCATTTTTCTTTTTAGCTACCTTTCTGATGTTCTTAAACATCTTCTCATGTTCATCATGTGTGCCATGGCTAAAGTTCAATCTAAAACCATCAACACCTGCATCTATTAACTCGCTAATTTTACTTTCGCTATTTGATGCAGGGCCTAATGTTGCTAATATTTTTGTATGCGTATTAATTGGCATATTAACTTCTCCATAAATTTAAAAAAAACTTTTTCTCATATAACATGTACAACAAAAATACTTAATAAGTTATTATTTTTTTCCCACACATTTATTTCTTGTCAAAAAAAATTATATTTGTTAAAGTACCAAACCGTAGATTCTAAAAAACAATATATGGGAGATATAAAATGTCTGAAAATGAAGTTGGTGGAATTGATAGTACAAGATTAAACTCTTTAATTGAACGTATTGAACGCCTAGAAGAAGAAAAGAAAGGAATTTCTTCTGATATCAGAGATATTTATGCTGAAGCAAAAGGCGTAGGATTTGATGTAAAAATTATGAAGACAATCATCAAATTAAGAAAGATGAATCAAGCTGATCGTGATGAGCAAGAATTTTTGTTAGAAACATATCGTAAAGCTCTAAACGTATAAGATTAAAAAGCACCAGAAAAACTGGTGCTTTTTTTATATCTAAAATTATACACTAATCACTCCTGATATCATTGTATACAAGGCAAATAGTGCGCAAACCACAAGAATTCCCGCTCCAAATCTTTCTCCTGTGGTAAATACCGATTCGTTAGGAGTATTTTGCTTTCTAGCCCATACAAACACAGGAATTCCTAATGCCATAAAAATAACAGCCATTAAAAGGTAATTAAGTCCTGCTGCATATATTAACCATAAAGCATATATAGCACCTAATACCGAAGATATTAGAGCAACCGAACGTCTAATATAAAAATTGGTTGGATATTCGTGGTCTTCACATAATTTCCACAAATACATTGCACTTGCAAAATATGCCGGCAACACCATCACACTTGTAATGCTAAGCATAGTATTCCACGCATTATTAGAAAAATATACTAACAACATAAACAACTGCATCAAAGAACTTGTTACATAAAGAGAAACAGACGGTGCTGATTTTGCATTTTCTTTGCTGAACTCCTTAGGAAAAGTTCCATTAGATGCCGCCGCTTGTGGAATTTGCGCAGTAACCATTGTCCAAGCAAGCCAACTAGTTAAAACCGAAATAAGCAAACCTATATTCATAATATAAGCCCCCCATTTACCAATAACTGCTTCTAATACTGCTGCCGTAGATGGATT
This sequence comes from Alphaproteobacteria bacterium, assembly GCA_045578445.1. Classification (GTDB taxonomy): domain Bacteria; phylum Pseudomonadota; class Alphaproteobacteria; order RF32; family CAG-239; genus CAG-267. Next base: position 62,830 of record JAZNKG010000040.1, on the reverse strand, counting down.
AGGTAATTTAGATAATTGTTCTTGATTCATCAAACCATATGGCAAAACAGACAATAAAACATAAATCAAAAGACAACCTGCAAAACCTATTAATGTTGCTTTACCTACAGCTTTTGGATTTTTTGCATGCTTTGACATAACAACCGCACCTTCAATACCAATAAAAGCCCACAATGTAACTAACATTGTACCCTCTATTTGCTTTGTTAAACCACCTAGTTTTGGTTCATTTTCTCCCCAAAAATCAAAAGAGAATTTATCAGCATTAAAGAATATCATTGTGATTACAATAAAGAACAACAAAGGAGCAATTTTAGCTACTGTACCGATTAAGTTTATAATCGTTGCCTGCCTTATGCCTCTTAAAACCAATGCATTAAAAAACCAGATTAAAATTGAACCACCAATTATAGAATAAAGATTATTTCCTCCCACAAAATATGGCGGAAAAAAGTAATTTAATGCATCCATTGTAATTACAGCATAACCAACATTTCCGCATATCTGACAGAGCCAATACGACCATCCGATTGTAAACCCGACATACGGACCGAAACCCTCACGACTATACATATAAATACCAGCCGTTAAGTCTGGTTTAACAACAGACAAAATACGAAAGGTATTAGCAATAAAATAAACTCCAATTCCAGTAATTATCCAAGCTAGAATAACCGCGCCAACAGATGCTCCTGCCGCCATATTCTGAGGAAGGCTATATATACCTCCACCAATCATAGAACTTATAACAACACCTGCTAGAGCTAATACTCCTAAATTACCTTCATTTTGCGCAGAACTTTGTTCCTTTTGATTGTTTTTAATAACATCTTTTACCATATCGTTTCCTCTATGAATAATTATAATTTAACAACTGGAGCATGGTCAAAATTCAAAAAACCTAAGCAAGTCAAACAATATCCAAATTGTTCTTCAATATTCAAATAATTATGAAACATCTGAAAATCACTATGCTTTTCAACACCTCTGATTTCTAATTCATGATTTAGAGATTTATTAAGCCACATCTCTGCATGACCTTTTGCAATTTCATCATCAATCTGAGTATCGAAATATTCAACATATTCAGCCGCCCAGCCACCAATTAGCTCACCATTTTTATCTTTACCCCAACAAATTCCAAGACCTGTTGCAATAGCTTTGTGTTCATCACGACTTGCACCATTTGCCGCCATAATAACTTCTAAAACAGCACCATGTTTAAACTGATTAACCACCTTATCTACTGGCACAATATTACCCAATAGCTCTTTTGGTAAAACCGATGTATATGGAACAATATTAAAGTTTTCAATTTTTGCTTCAAGCAAAGCTGAATCATAGCAAAAAGTTTCAAATGGTTGTGGTGGAATACCATCTTTTGCTTGTCCTGTACCACCTGTTATAAATGCTAATGTTGGAAATCTTACACCTTCTGTCATATCTATCTCCTATAAAATTTATTATTAAACAGAAGACAAGATATGTTTTAATTTTACTTTTTAAACTCAACTAAAACTAAATTAACCTTTTAGCTATATCCAAATATTGCTCTGGTGTCAGATTCTCAGCCCTAAGTTCTGGATTAATGTTTAGTTCTTCAAAAATTTCAAATATACCTTTAACACTCTTCAAGCTTTGTCTTATCATTTTACGACGTTGCCCAAAACTTAAACCTGTCAACATCTCAACCTTATCTAAAACCTCTTTGCTATAAGCTTCTGCTTTTGGCTTAAACAATAAAACAGAAGACCAAATCTTTGGCGCAGGAACAAAACATGTAGGCGGTAAATCAAACAATTTTATTACCTCACATTGTAATTGTGAAATAACAGAAATTCTACCATAATCTTTAGTACCAGGAACAGCTAAAATTCTATCGCCAACTTCTTTTTGAAACATTAAAGTCAAGCTTTTAAATTTATCAATTTGCACCAACCAATTTGTTAATAACACCACAGAAATATTATATGGTAAATTGCTAACAATATGGCTTTTTCCTTCACTCTCAATATACTTATCCCAATCAAATTTTAAGGCATCACCACTAACAATATCAAGTTGCGGATAAAAAGCTCTTATTTCTTCTAAAATATTCAAGCATCTTTCATCCATTTCTATTACTGTAAGTTTACTAGGATTTTGCCTCAAAACAGCTTGAGTTAAACCACCAGGACCAGGTCCAATTTCAATATATTTTTCACCACTTGCATCAACAATATTCTGTTCTTTTAGTGATAAACGCATAATCTTATCGGTAATATTAGCATCAAGCAAAAAGTTTTGCCCTAATGTCTTTTTTGCCATCAGTCCATATTTTTCAACAAACTCTTTAGTGCTTAATACCATATTTATCCTCTATTAAAACCTCTTTTCGACCACCGCACGATTACGCAAATCTCTTATATATTTATTAGCTTGAGCATCTGTTTTTCTATTTTGAATAAACTTTCTAACTTCATCTTCACTAGGAAGTTCTTGCTTATTTTGTTTTGGGTTATAAATTTTATCCATTCTAAAAATATAATAATCTGCACGATAAGGTATAGCTTTAGATACTTGACCTTCTTTTAATTTTCTAATAGCCGAATCTAAAGGCTGTGCTAATTGACCAGGAGAAACCCAGCCTAATTTACCACCAGAAGGAGCACTAGCACTTTGAGAAAATTGTACTGCATATAATTCAAAACGTGGGTCTTCTTGTAAAATCTCAACCAACTCATTTATATGCTCGCCATCTTTCTTTTTAATAACAATTTCAGACACCATATACTTTGGCGTATCCATATCTTTTTTAATACGTTCAAACTCATCTTTTACTTCTTTTTCTGATACACCAATATTTTGCCCATATTTTCTTGCCACCATTTTATTCCATAAAAGATTGGCTTTAATTTGATTCAAAAACACAGGTTTACTAACTTTATATTCTTCTAATATTTTATCAAATTTACCCTTAGGTACACCATTAGATTTTTCAAAATTACGATAAGCTTCATTTATTTCTTTATCACTAATTTTAACACCTTCTTTTTCTGCTTCTTGTAATTTTATTTTTTCATCAATCGTACCCTGCATAACTTTTTCTTTAATCATATTTGCATTTTTATCATTGATATTAAGACCAGATGTTAGTGCAAATAAATTTGCTCTTTCTTGCAAATCTTTATTAGAAATCATTTCACCATTAATGGTTGCCACAATCTTTAATCCTTTACCAAAAAGATTATACTCTCTAAAAACAGATTGAGCTTGTCTCATTTCTTGTTCTTTTTTTGCTCTCAAAGCCTCTTCTTCTGCAGCTCTTCTTCTTGCCATTTCTTCTTTTGCTAATTCTGCATTTTGCTTAAACATAATAGACCTAGAACCAGAACTTCTAACTGCTCTGTCAATATCAGAAATATCCATTTCTTGCGCTCTCACATCAAAAGCAACAAGACTCAAAATCAAACAAAGTCCCAACTTAAACATATACTGTCTCCTTTACTACTTTGAACCAAAACCGCCAAGCGTTTTGAAATAAAATGTAAGTCCAAACTCATAACCATCATCAACATTTGGATCATTATATTGATAGTTTTCTTTTTCTGCTGTAAATGAAAGTTTCAAACACTCATCTTCATATGTCAAATATCCACCATGTTCCAAAGAACCACCGTCATCGGTCAAATCTATACGATTATACAATCCAACAGACCAATCTCTTGTCAACTGAGATTTAACCGTTAAATATAATTCTTTACGTTCTTTTGTAGTATAGTAAGAATTATGATTTGGCTGTAAATAAATATATGATGTATAAACACTAAATATTGGTGCACCAATTCTTGCACCTAATTCACTATAATTTAATTCCCAGCTATCTTTATCAAGTCTAAAACGATAATTCAAATCAAGATACTTATTTGGAGAAGCATATATTCTACCAACATAATCTGATAATTTTTCATCATCATTAATAACATCCATAAAAGAACTATCGCTTAATTGATATGTCTGAGCAATAAATGCAGATGTTCTACCAGTATAGTCATTATATGAGCTCCAATTCAAACCATAACTAATACGACTACCATCATCATTTCTATCATAACCAGCATATCTATCTAAACTCAAAATATTTGCATCATCAAATTCTGCATCAGCACTATCAGCATTTGGTATTTTTTCGATATCATTATCATTTTCAGGAGAAACAACAGCAACAACTACTGGCTCCAATATATGACGAGATGTATCTGTTGCTTTAACCAAAGGCAACCTCCACTCCATGCCTAATTGCGGAAATACTCTACCAACTGTCCCATCATATTTATCATCTGAATTATAAAAATAATCTTTTACATAATATAAATCAGACTTCAACGATGCTACAAACTTGTACTGCTCACCATAATCACTTGTATAAGGCAATTCCCAAGAATTAATCATAGACAAACGCTGAGATTCTTCTTCACTATCATGATAAACCGAAGCTGAGCTAATATTTGTTTTCCAATATGCTCCATATTTATTAGAATCAGAAATATGCTCATATTCCATATATGGCGCAACTGTAGGCATACTATTAGCACGATTTTTAAACTCACTATCATTATGCGCTTTCAAGTAATAACTTGTAAGCTTATAGTAATATCCTTCAATGGTTGCATAATTACGTCCTTCAAAACGCTCAAAAGCAAGCTTTGAAGTTAACCACGCATCATCATCTCCTGCTAAATTTAAATCACGCAAATAAAACACATCAGATACATAATTAAAATCTAAATTAGATACCCAATAATCATTTATTTCATACCTTGCATCTAAGAATAAATTTCCTCTATTATCTGGTCTTTTAAATTTGCTATAATAAGAATCATCTTTTGAATTACCAGAATCTTTTAGATATGTTCCTTGGGCATTGATGTGACCATTATAAAAATATTGTCTATATTGCCCACCAAAAACTACATCGCCATCTGTTGTAAAATAAGGAGAAAGCAAAATATCTGTATTGTCTGATACATCAATAAAATATGTTGGCTGAATATATTTACCTAAATATGTAGAGCTACCCATAGAAGTCATTAAAATACCAGAACGACGCTTAACTTCTGGAGATGGATGACTCAAAAATGGCATATAAAACACTGGAATATTTTTAACTCTTAATACTGCATCGTTATAATTTATATTTTGCCCTTTAGCATCATAATTAACCTTTCTAGCATCAATTCTCCACAATGGAGATTTTCCCTGACACATATTACAAGCAGTATAAGATGCTTTTTTAAGTTGTTTATTATCATTTGGCTTTTTAACAAATTTTTCTGCCCAAATATGCGATTCGTCACGCAACAAAACTTTTACTTTATTAACTTCAGCTCTGGTCATTTTTTCAGACAATGTAATCTTATCTGTATATAAAACACTACCATCTGCTTCAACTAAAACAACATTACCTTCAGCAACAATAATATCTTTCTTTTGGTTATACCATAATTTATCACTAGTTAATTCTAATTGTCCTCTTGTAACAACAACATTACCACTAGCTATAATCAAGCTCTCATTTTCATCTGTTTCAAGTTCATCTGCAGAAAAATATATTTCAGGATTTTCCTCTTTGCTTTTACCGCTTAACGTTGGCGCAATATCAGTTAAATTACTCGGATTAAAATCTGCTTTAGGAGTAACGGTTGTATCACTCTTCAACATCGCACCAGCAACTGGCTCATTAGCCGCATTAGCACCAAGACAAACACATATAAAAAACACACTCAAAGCAAATAAATTATGCTTCATTTTTAATCTCCTTATTTCGTTTTTTACCAAAAACAGGAGTTTTATACAATAACCAGCCAGTTATTCCCAAAGGTAGAAAACAATTTAAATACATTAAAAAAACAATCCATTGATGTTTGCGCGCCATATTAGCAAAACTCATATCCATAGCCTGAACAAAAATCATAGCTAAAATAGAAATAGTAATAACTTTACCTTGCCCTCTTCTATTAAAGTTTGCAATCAACAAACCTGTACATGCAATCAAAGCAAATACTAAATTAAAAAATGGAGCTAAAATTCTTCTATGCGCTTCAGCAATATAAGAGTTTGCTTGTTTAGGAGATAGCTTAGGATTTTTTGCTTCACTAAATAGCTCTTTAATACTTCTTTCTCTAACACTCTTATCTTTTTTCTTCGCTACAGACAAATCACCAAAGTCCACCAAATAATCATCAAATGTCATCGAAGTAAATTGCCCAGTTTTTTTATTTTTAACCTGTCTTGTTCCATTTTTTAACAAGATTTTTGGCCCAGCATCTGTATATTCAATTCTACCACTTTCAGCCACTGTAACCACTTTTTCTCCAGGCTTTTTCGCATCACTAACAAGAATTCCTTGAATAGTATTATCATCAACAAACTTATCAATAAACACCGTCATATTATTTTTAAAAGAATTAAAGCTACCTTCTTTAAGCATAACCTTAGAGAAACTATTTTTAACTTCAAACTCTATATCTCTAAATTTATTTTCTGCCATTGGAATACCAACATTTAATACAAAAACATTAAATATCGCCAATATAATTCCAACCACAACAGCTGCTCTTGCTATCAACATAGAACTAATACCAACTGACTTCATAACAATAAGTTCGCTATCTGCAATCAAACGATTATAAACAAACATAACCGCTACAAACAATGCAATAGGAGAAAGAATAGAAAATATTCTTGGCATCAACAAAGAAGTCATCTCTACAAACATATAAACTGGTAACCCTTTATCCGTTACCATTTCTACAAAACGAAGCGACTGTGTCAACCACAACATTGACATCAGCGACAAAGCAACCAAAAGAAAACCAGTTATAATCTGTTTGGCTATATATACATCTAATTTTTTCATAAACCTAAAGTTAGCTCATTAAAACTTAAATTTCAAACTTTATTTTTATAAAATCTACGTTTAAAAATACTTAAAAAAAATATTTAAATTAAAATATTTAGCAAATTTATCAGATATAACAAAAAAGCCCTGACATCTCAGAGCTTTTTACAACTAAAATTTACATTGTTTTATCAAAAAATTTTCTAAACATATTCGCGATTTTACGATTTTTTGCAGGTTCAGAATTTTCTTCATAAATAAAATCGTTTTCAAATCCACCTTCATCAAAATTCTCTCGATGCTGTTTATTCCTTAGTTTAATTTTCATAACATCAAAAGAATAAGAAATACCTCTTACTTCATCATATTTTCTTTTTGAACAAGAAAAATCTAAAACCTCAGGTAAATTAGTTGCACGATTTAAGAGCACTGTACCTCCGAGTTTTAATTCTTCAACATTAGCCAAATCACAATATTGTAAATTTACAAAACTACACATAGAAACATCTAATTTTTTTGGTAACGTTGACGTTACGTTTTTCATTCTATACGTATTAAAGGCTTGAAAACCAACCTGAGCACCATCTCTAAACTTAAGCTCTTTAATATTACCTAAATAACTATCGTGCATAGAAACATACCCAAATCTAGAAAGATCTAAAACTTCCGGAAAATTATATGCACGCTGGAATCTGATGGTATGAGCGGTTTCTCTAATCTTGACATTGTCAAAATTCTTCATATCAAAATCACTCAAATCAACATCATCTACATCATAATATAATTTAGAAGCTTCTTTTTTAATTTTCTCAGATACACTATTGCTCACTATATGGTAACACCCAACACAATCTAAGTGACTATAAAATTTAGGCTTTTTATTTATTTCTTCAAACTCATTTTCAATACCGCCAATCTTTGCAAACTCACGCAAATACGCCATAGCCTCATCAGTTTGCTCTCGCTCGTCTACACAAGATAAAATAAACTCTTTATAAGAAAGAATTTTCTCAGGAATTAAAGTCCCGTTTTTATCAGAGCAATTTTTTTTAATCTCTTTGAACATTTTTTTCATATGAGTGTAATGATTTGTCTCTTTTAAAATTTGCATACATCTCCAATTGTTAAGCTCATTTTTATTAGCAAACATATCGATAGATCCATTAAGTGACAAAACATCATGCCAAACATTATGTACCGCAACAAACATATTATAAACTCCTTAAATATGGCACGTTTATAGCATAAAAATTTTAAATTTAAAGCAGAATCCCTCCCCCAAATAAGTTTTTTTATCAAAACACGCGGTAAATTTTGTGAAACAATCCTATATAAATAAATCATCATGATGCCGGTAGACAAACGCCCCATATAAATAAACAAGCAAAGGCTTTGGATAGTAGGTATGCTGGAAGTGGTTTTAAAGTTGATGTGTACATAAAAAGCGTACATGAGACTTTAAAACCACAATCATGATGCCTGCTAGACAAAGCCCCAAAGAACAGACTTCCATACGCTAATTACTTCACTCTCACCACACTCTAAATAGGAAAAATTTTATGTTTATAGCCTCAGATGTCCTGCCTTAAAGCAAAATTTACAAAACAATAACTCTAGTTATGCTTGAAGTTGTGCGATAAAGTGCAGTGCTATTGCTGAATGTCCCCCTAGGAGCACAAGTGTACATAAAGGTACATGACGCGACGACGAGGGGCTTCCATTCAGCAATTTGACTGTGCTTTAGCGCGCAACTATAACCATAGCTTCACGAAGTATTCTGTCATGTATCACATACCCTGCCTGCAGTTCTGCGATAATAGTTCCAGGTTCTTTTTTCTTATCTTCAATTTCTTGAACTACACGTTCAAAATTAGGGTCAAACTTTTGCCCCATATGATTAAAGCGCTTAATACCGAATTTTTCAAAAACTTTAGTTAATTCATTTTGAGTAAGTTCAACACCTTTTAAGAGGTCTTCGCAAGATTCTTTATTATTCTCCATAGCAGTAATTGCGCGTTCTAAATTATCAGCCACACCCAAAAGCTCTTTTGCGAATGAAGAAATAGCAAATTTAATTGTCTTTTCTGTTTCAAGCTGAGAACGTTTTTTCATATTATCCATTTCTGCATAAAGGCGGATATAATCATCTTTTAGCTTATTATAATCATTTTGAAGTTTAGAAGTTTCATCTTCTGCAGTTACTTCTTCAACAACTTCTTCTGTTGTTTCATCAGCATTTTCTACCACTTCTTGTTCTTCAACAATTTCATCTTCAACTTTATTATCTTCTTTGTTCATAACAACCTCTATTAAAAAAACTAACTATGATAGATTTAGGAATTAAAACTCATTAAGTCAAGCGCTCTAATGAATTTACACAAAAATTACAATTTATCTATCAAATGATTTGTATGGTGAGGCCCTAAAACATCATAGAGAAAACGTAGCACAAAAGCTCCGCTGACAAAGTATAAGACATTCTGTATTTCTGAATTAAGATATAAATTGTTATTATTACAGCAAGACTGAGATTTTAACCAAGCATGATATTTTGCATTATCATATGAATTACTATAAGGTTGTGCATGCTCATTATCTCTTATGATTATAATACTTCTATCTTCGCTTTCACTATAGCTGTCATACCCGACAGGTTTTGCTGTAATCATATCAACATAGCTATTAGCGGCTACTGGTGTAGAAACCAGTATAACCGCTAACATTAAATATAAATAGAAAAACCTAAACAAGACTATCTCCTATGCCCTGGTCTGCCACCATGAGGACGTCCGCCATGATGAGGACGAGGACGATGATGTTTGTGTTTATGATGATGAAAACCATCAAAAATCAATCCGCCTATAACTGCGGTTGTAACCCCTGCCGCCCAAGCAGACATTGTAGTATCTCTGTCATAGTAGTAGCTATTATTTATTACAGGCGATTCGCGTACAACTGTAACAGTCGGAGAAGATGTTGCAGTTGTTGTCGTCGTATAAGTAGTTGGTGTTGTAAAAATTTGTTTTGTTACGCGACCATTAGAATCAATAACAACAATCGATTCGGCATTTGCCACACTACTAAAAGATAACATTACAATTAAAGTATAAATAAGTTTTTTCATATTTGCCTCCTAAAATTATTATCATACCTACTAGTATGTATATTTATTTTAATTATTCAAGTACTTTTTTCAAAAAATATGAATTATTTTAAAATATTCAATATATTCAATAAGATAAATTTGTGATAATTGCATAAAAAAACGGAGCATAAAGCTCCGTTCCCCCCTCAATAAGCTTATATTAAGCAACTTTAAAATTTGCCATCAACAAGCTTAAAACTCTATCAACAGTTTCCTTAAGGTCTTTACGTTCAACAACAATATCAACCATACCATGCTCTTTTAGATATTCAGCTGTTTGGAAACCCTCTGGTAATTTTTCACGAATAGTCTGCTCAATAACTCGTTTGCCAGCAAAACCAATCATCGCCCCTCGTTCTGCAATATGAATATCTCCTATCATTGCAAAAGAAGCAGAAACACCACCAGTAGTAGGATCTGTAAAGATAGAAATATAAGGTAATCCCTTTTCTTTTAATCTATTAATAGCAGCAGTTGTACGAGCCATTTGCATTAAAGATAACATACCTTCTTGCATTCTAGCTCCACCAGAAGCACTAGCAATAATCAAAGGACAATTGTTATCATATGCATACTGAGCTGCGGCAACAATACCTTCACCAACTGCAGTACCCATTGAACCACCCATAAAAGAAAAATCCATAGCTGCTACAACAGTATCGATTCCCGCAACTTTACCTGTACCAACTTTTAATGCATCGTTGTTACCTGTTTTTTTGCGATAAACACGAAGTCTATCAACATAGCGCTGTGTATCTTTAAACTTTAATGGGTCTTCTTTTACGCTAGGTAATGTCATTTCTCTATAAATGCCATTATCAAACAACTGTTTTAATCGCTTATCAACATATAATCTCAAATGATGACCACACTTTGTACATACATACAAAGATTGTTTCAACTCCTTAGAAAAAAGCATCTGACCACATTCAGGACATTTTACCCACAAATCATCAGCAATTTCTTTAGGAGTTGTCTTTTTTATCTTAGGTCTAACAATATCGGTAAGCCAATTCATTTTTAGTACCTCGCTTATTTATTACTCTTCAATAGATGGCTTAGAAAACCAACCTTTTATTTTTTTATTTAGTGAGAAACCATTTGTTCTATCTTTTCTTTCAGCTTCTTGCAACGAAGTAAACTGTTGATTCAATTTTTCATGTTGTTGATTAAGTTTTTCATGTTCTTTAAACAAAACTTTATTTTCTTTCTTTTGCTTTTTAAGTTTTGCACGCATTGGAGAATAAGCTCTCCAAGCGTCAAAACGTCCAAACAAATATCCGATGCACAACAACACAAAGTAAACTGCACCAACTGCAATTTTTAAATCCGGAATAGGCCATAAATCCACTAATTCATTATTTTGGATTAAAAATAAAACCAAAAAAACTAACAATGGAAGCGAAACCAAAACTTTCAAAAGCCACATATCCGTCTCCTTAAAATTACATTAATTCTCGTTTAATTTCTCGTGCAATTCCTTGCCTACTTTAAAGTGAACAATATTGCGATTACCAATTTTTACTTTATCGCCTGTTCTAGGATTTTGAGCAACTCTAGGAGAACGCTTATGAATAGAGAACACGCCAAAACCACGGAACTCAACACGATCACCTTTTGCTAAAGCATTTGTCATGCTTGTCAAAATAACTGTAACAATTTTTTCAATTTCACTAATCAAAAGATTAGGATTCTTTTTTGCAATATTTTCAATTAATTCAGATCTAGTCACAATATACCTCTTTCACGAAAATAAAACTAATATTCACAAATTTGTGTAACATCAAATTTATAACATAGCTATAATTTTTTTCTCATTTTACACAAGTCTGTGCTTCTCTTATATACAGTGGTTTAGGAAAATCAAGGGTTTTATTAAAATATTTTGCAAAAACCGCCTCAAAAAGTGACTTAACGTCCATCATTTCCACAATTTCCACATACTTTATCTGTAATCCCAATGATTGAGATAACAGTCTCTCCACTCCATCGCCAATAAAGCTAACTTGATGATTCTTTAGCTTTTGTGCAATTTCTTCTCTTGTTAATGCTAATGGTTGAGTTAACTTATTTAGCTTTTCATCAAACAACTGAAAATAAAAATCATCCCTCTTTGTTTCAATTACCACCGCATTATATAATGCTCTATTTTCTTCTTTTAGCATACGAGCATAAACTTCAAAACCAGAAACACCCGTAATTAACAAATCTGGTTTTCCAATAGCAAAACCGCGAGCAAAAGCTAAACTAGCTCTAACACCTGTAAAAGAACCAGGACCTGTACACACACCTAAAAGAGCAATATCATTAAACTCAATTCCTTCATCTTTTAGCATTTTATCAACACCAACGGCCAACTCTTCAGCTTGTCCAAACTCCATACTCTTTTCAATTTTTTGCTTTATTTCTCTATCTTTATATATAGCGGCTACCACGCCATTACCAGTTGTATCAAAAACTAAAGTATACATGCTTGTTCACTCTTTCAATTTTTAGTTTGCTATAAACAGACAAATGCCTTACAAAATGCTATATAATAAAATAAATAAACAAACAACCCTTTATTTTTTGTTTTTTGAAAGTTTTACGATGAGCATTGAGACCGTTACAGTTTTTTTATATATTTGGCTATCTATAAGTCTTGTATTTCCAGCTATTGCTATTTGGATAATACATAAAAATCGCGTCTTAAAAAATAATCTTGCCAAGCAAAACCTTGCTAACCGTTATTATGAAGAAATGCTATATGCTTCAAAAGACGGCTATTTAACTATTTCCAGTTATAAAAACAAAGAATTTCAATATTGTTCTCGTCGTCTTGCAACTATGCTCAATCTAAAAAATGGAGAAAATAGTACTCTTAGCGAGATAATATCCGTATTTAACAAAGAAGACTCAGAGCAAATATCAGCCTCATTTAACCGTCTTAAAAATACAGGATTAAGCTTTGAATTAATTGCAAAAACAAAAAATGATAAAATCTTTACGATAAACGGTGTTCGTATAAATTCTTCCGATTCGGAAGTTTCTAGTGACTGCTTGTGGTTTCAAGATATTACTACCGTTACCACATATATAAATAATGTAACCAATGAAGCAGCATTATGCCGTCAGCAATTAGAAGATTTTAGAATATTAATAGACAATCTCCCATGCCCAATATGGCTCAGAGATAATAATTTAGATATCTCTATATTAAACCGTAAATACCTAGAACTATTAGGCTTAAAAGAATTTAAAGAAATCAATAAAGACAATATCGTATTACATGACTTAGGCAATACAACCAACCTTTTAGAGCTAGCAAAAAATGCCAAACAGTCTAATAATCAGCAAAAAAAACAAATTAACATCTTGCACAATGGTGAACTTAAAAAATATGAAATAACAGAAACACCATATTACGATTCAACACTAAAAACATCTCATACTATCGGCTCATTAATTGATATAACTAGCTTTGATGAAGCAAAGAGAAATTATCAAGTGCACCTCGATTCGCACTTAGATATTTTAAGCTCATTAGATACAGCATTTTGTATCATTAATACCAAGCATAATTTTACTTTTGGTAATACCGCCTTCTTAAAAATGTGGAATTTAGATGAAAACTTTATAGAAAACGCGCCTCATTACAACCTATTCTTAGATAAGATTAGAGAACAAAAATCTCTACCAGAAGTTTCAGATTTTAAAGCCTATAAAGAAGAAGAAAACAAAGCATTTGACGCCATTACCGAACAAAAAGAAGATTTATTATACATTCCAGATGGAAGAACATTTCGTCGAATTAGAGCACCACACCCAGATGGAACAATCATTGTTTATGAAGATATAACTGAGCGCTTAGCAACCACTCGCAGACTAAACGATTTAGCATCAATACAACAAAGTATCTTAAACAATGTTTCCGATTCCGTTATAATTTTTGCCCCAAATATGAAATTAAAAACCTATAACGTAGCATTTTTAAATCAATGGCAAATAAAAACAAGCACTCTAGACAATCAACCATATCTAAGAGATATACTTGATATGCAAAAAAATCTTTTGCCAGAATTTGATAATTGGAATGACTTTAGAGAAGATATGTTAAAGCATATAACCTCTTGTACTCCTTTTACATTAAAGTTGAAAAACAAACAAAAACTTAAAGTGACACCACTAATATTGGCAGACACATCATTAATGATTACATATCATAAAGAATAAAATACTTGCCTAATAAAAAAATATTTATCATAATAATAAAAACAAAGGGTTAAATGATGACAGAAAAACAAGCACCAAACAAACGCAAAATTATAGACTGGAACAAGAAATCTTCAAGCGATTCAGATAGATTTCTCTCTCGTAGTAAAGACAAAGACGATAAGCCTAAAAAATCACGTCCACCTCGTGCAACAGGCAAACCTTTATTGCGTTTAAGGAAAAAAATTAAAGAAATTTATGAAGAAGATGATTATGAAGATCAAGATGATTTGATAAATAACCCTTTATATCAAATAAACTTGATTCAAGACCAAGAAAATATAATCCAAAATCAAGAAAAATTTCAAAAGAAAGAAATTGAAGTACTAAAAATTAGCAAACAGCAAGAACTAACCTCAAAATTAAATATTATAATGAACTCTGCGCTTGCTGCTCAAAAAGCTAACCTTAATGCAGAAATTACCCCAAAAGACCTTAAAACTGCTGATAAACCTGAACTTACATTTAAAGAAGTTAGAAAAAAAACAATTAAAGAAAAATTAGCCACACCTTTAGATATAGAAGAAGAAACCGATTCTATTGAAAATGAGAAAGATCCAGCAAAATTAGCCAAACTTGTTTTAGAAAAATCCGGCAGAAAAAAAATAACAAAGAAAAAAAGTCTTATGGAAATTGCCCAAGGTTTAAATCGCTTTAAAGACTTTGAAGCAGACGAAAACGCTGAAAACGAAAAAGATTAGAAGAACATAATTGACACTTTTAAAAATTTATGCTACCTTATAAAAGATGGGAATTTTCTAAAAGAAGGCAGATATTATGGAAAATCAATACTACACATTAATTGAAAAGCAAGATTTCTTTGAAATTATCGAAAATAAATTTGGCGAATTAGCTATTTTTATTGACACAAGAACCGGTGAACCAGCTAACCCTCGCCTAGAATATGACGGAAAAAATACCGCATTATTAAAAAGAGATGGCAAAATTGCTGTAAAACTTGAAGGCATTAATGCCGAAACTGGAGCAGTACTTGCTGAACAAGAATTTGTAATGATTGTAGAATTAGATGGTGAAACTGTAGATAGAACCTATGGTGTTCCAGTAGAAACAGTTGAAGAATTTACATTCAAAGGACGTCAAACTAGAGCTGATGAGCTTGAACGCATTAAAAGTAGAGCTGAAATTCTTGCTGTTTTCGGTGCTGTAAAAGTATGGAAAAGTGGAGACAAATAAATGATAGGTATTGTTATTGTTACACATGGCAATTTAGCTGATGAATTTGTTAGCGCCATGCAACACGTTGTAGGACACCAAGAACAGGTTGAAACCGCTTGCATTGGCCCTAATGATGATATGAATAATCGTCGTGAAGACATCTTAAACAAAGTAAATAAAGTTGATACTGGAGATGGCGTTGTTGTATTAACTGATATGTTTGGTGGCACACCATCTAACTTAGCAATATCAATTATGGATAAAGCTAACATTGAAGTAATTGCTGGAATTAATTTACCAATGCTTGTTAAATTAAGCAATTTACGCAAAGAAAAGAACTTAAAAGATTCCGTTACTGGCGCTAAAGATGCTGGTATAAAATATATTACAATCGCTTCAGAATTATTAGGAAAATAACATGACAGATACAATCACCAAAGAATTAAACATAATAAACGAACGTGGTCTTCATGCAAGAGCTGCAGCGAATTTTGTAAAAACAATCGATGGCTTAAATGCAAATATAGAAGTAGAACGTCTCGGTCAAACTGTTGACGGTAATTCAATTATGGGATTAATGATGTTAGCAGCTTCTAAAGGTACAAGCATAAAAGTATCTGCATCTGGCGCAGATGCTAAAAAAGCTATTGATTTATTATCTGAGTTAATTAACAACAAATTTGGCGAAGAACAATGAGTAAGACACCCGCCCCTCGCAATAAAACTATCATGCTTTCAGAGGCGGAAATTTCCGAATACTCTTCTCGTGCCATAACCTTGTCAAAAAAAACTGGCATAAAAGATATTCTAGATAAAACTATTCATCAAGATACTTTTGATGCATTAAAGTTTTTACCTGCTAACTTTGCAGACTTAGTAGTTGTTGATCCTCCATATAATCTTACCAAAAAATTCGGCACTAAAGAATTTAAATCTATGGATTGGAACGATTATAAACGTTGGATGGATAAATGGCTAGCCGAAGTATTTATTTCGCTAAAACCTAATGGTAGTTTATACATTTGTTCTGACTGGAACACATCTATTGCCATCCCAGAAATTGCCGGTAAATACTTTTTATTAAAAAACCGTATCACTTGGGAAAGAGAAAAAGGCAGAAGCGCTGGCAACAACTGGAAAAACTGTATCGAAGATATTTGGTTTTTTACCAAATCCCCCGAATATACATTTAACCTAGATGCAGTAAAACTCAAAAGACCAGTATTAGCCCCATACAAAGACGATAATGGTATACCTAAAGACTGGCAAGAAGATGACACCGAAGACGGAAAAAAATTTCGCCTAACAGCTCCATCTAATTTATGGACAGATATATCTATTCCTTTCTGGTCAATGGCAGAAAACACTCCACACCCAACCCAAAAACCAGAAAAATTAATTGCAAAACTAATTCTTGCTTCTAGTAACGAAGGCGATGTTGTTTTTGACCCATTTTTAGGTTCAGGCACAACCTCTGTAACCGCAAAAAAATTAAATCGTCACTTTGTTGGTATAGAACGCGAAAAAGAATATGTCGCTATTGCAGAAAAACGTCTAGAAATGGCAGATGCTGATAAGACAATTCAAGGCTATGAAGACGGCGTATTCAAGCTAAGACACAGCTAATATTTCATAAAACATGCTTAAAAATCAAAAATAGCTATTGAGTTTTAGCTCTCTTCACTCTATATATTTATAAGAATATTTTTTTATACTTAAATAACAACTTTTATTAGGAAAAGTAAAAAGATGAAAGCAGGAAAAAACATACTTATATGGCTTATAGCCTTTCTTTTTCTAACTACATTATTAAATAGCATTTCTCCAGATTTAAAAAATGGCCCAACAGAAAAAATCGCCTTTTCTGAATTTATGAATAATGCTGAAAATAATCGTGTAGATTCTGTTACCATTGTTGGCAACGATATTATCGGTACTTATAAAAATAGCAATACGAAATTTCAAACCTATGCTCCGTTTGACCCAAGCATGGTAGAAACTTTAAGAAAGCTAGATATAAAAATAGAAGCCAAACCAATTGATACCACAGAAAATACTTTTTGGGGCATTGTAATTTCTTGGTTCCCAATGTTATTATTAATTGGTGTATGGATATTCTTTATGCGTCAAGCTAACTCTGGTAACAACAAAGCTATGAGTTTTGGCAAATCTCGCGCTAAATTAATCGAAAATACTAAAAAAGTAACATTCAAAGACGTTGCTGGCGCAGATGAAAGCAAACAAGAATTAGAAGAAATAATTGATTTCTTAAAAGACCCTGCAAAATTTCAACGTTTAGGTGGAAAAATTCCAAAGGGTGTTTTACTTGTTGGCCCTCCAGGAACTGGTAAAACATTATTAGCAAAAGCAGTAGCAGGAGAAGCTAATGTTCCATTTTTCTCAATTTCAGGTTCAGACTTTGTTGAAATGTTTGTTGGTGTTGGTGCATCTCGTGTAAGAGATATGTTCGCTCAAGCTAAAAAGAATGCACCATGCTTGTTGTTTATTGATGAAATTGACGCTGTTGGTCGTCATCGTGGCGCAGGACTTGGTGGTGGTAATGATGAGCGTGAGCAAACCCTAAACCAATTATTAGTAGAAATGGATGGTTTCGATGCTCATGAAAACATTATATTAATTGCTGCAACCAACCGCCCAGATGTATTAGACCCTGCTCTTTTGCGTCCAGGAAGATTTGATAGACAAGTAACTGTTACCAATCCTGATGTAAAAGGTAGAGAAGAAATCTTAAAAGTTCATACTCGTAAAGTTCCATTAAGTAGAGATGTTAACTTAAATGTTGTAGCTCGTGGTACTCCTGGCTTTTCTGGTGCAGACTTAGCTAACCTTGTTAACGAAGCAGCCCTTCTTGCTGCTCGCAAAAACAAACTAAAAGTCAGTTCAACTGATTTTGATGCAGCAAAAGATAAAGTTCTTATGGGTAACGAACGCAAATCTATGGCTATGGATGAAAAAGAAAAACGTTTAACTGCATATCACGAAGCAGGACATGCTATCTGTTCATTAAACGTTAAAGATACCGACCCAATCCATAAAGCAACTATTATCCCTAGAGGTAGAGCATTAGGTATGGTTCAACAATTGCCCGAAAAAGATAAATATTCTTACTCTCGAGCACAAATGCTTTCTCGCCTAACAATCATGATGGGCGGACGAGTTGCAGAAGAGCTAAAATTTGGATATGATGCCGTAACATCAGGTGCTTCATCTGATATTAATGCTGCCACAAATCTAGCTCGTGCAATGGTTACGGAATGGGGTATGAGCGATTTATTAGGCCCGATTCGTTATTCAGAAAATTCTAATGAGGTTTTCTTAGGTCGTTCTGTAACGCAAAACCAAAATATGAGTGAAGAAACCGCTCGTTTGGTAGATACAGAAATTAAACGTCTAGTAACTGACGGATATGAAGAAGCTAAAAAAATTCTTCAAAAACATAAAAAAGACTGGGAAATTTTAGCCGAAGCTCTCATTGAATATGAAACACTTACTGGTGATGAAATTAAAGAGGTTTTATCTGGTAAAATGATAGATAAAACAAAAGATGCCCCTGTTCCAGAAGAAAAGCGAACAAAAGCATCAATCCCAGAGCTCTAAAACACAGAAGCAGGCTAAAAAGCCTGCTTCTTCTTTACACACACACAATCTAGTCATAGAAACCAATTCTAAACTAGAATGCAAAGGAACTATAATGCGGAGAGGTCTGGTCAAGATGCAACTTGCCTCTCTCATCGAACATCAGTACCTTATCTTTTATCTTTACATTGGCTTTCTTGATAACTTTCTTACCACCCTTAGCTGGGCAAAGATACCAAGTGCCATCTTCTTCTCTTATGAGAAACGCCTTCTTGAGAGCCATAAAACCTCTCAAATTCTCAAAGAGACTCTTTCCTTCGGCATCAGATACACTAATTTCGTGTCCCTTCACAAGGTTGAACTTTTCGTTAACCTCTACTTCAGATGCGGTTTCAATCTGATACCCGCTTAGGTTTAGCTTAGTTTTTTCCATAATCGTAATATTTACATAATTATTTTATAACGTTCTTATAGAACTATCATATCATTCAAAATATTTCAAGTCTTTTATATAAAAAAAGTCAAAAAAAAGGAGCTCTTCAGCCCCTTTATAAAAATTATTTCTTTTCTGCATGCAGATAATGATATTGAATCAAAATAAAACAAGCAATATACGGTAAAAACATCTCCATCGATTCTTCTACCAATTGAAACATTGTATAAACATCATCTGATAACTTAACTCCACCATGTGCTTTGCGCCAATTAGCTGGAAATCTATCTATGTACTTTGACACAACACCAATACCACACATAACAGCAATAGACCAAGAAATTGTATCAAACTTAAAAAATGATTTTACTAAATGTTTAGCATATTTATTAGCCAAATAAATCACAGCGCATAAAATCACTAATAAGAAAATACCAAACACAATCTTCTCACTCAATGCATTATTAGGGTTTAAGAAAAAGCGAGACTTAAAAGGAGTTGTATCTGTTCTTGACAAGTGATGATGAATTCCTTCTTCTCTTAAAAAAGCACAAATAGCTAAAAACAAATATATTCCCCAAGATCTAATCTTATCTCTATAATCATTAGACACTAATAACAACAATGCTATTAAGAAAATATATCCAACATGAGATATATCTTCAATAATTCCACCTTCTTTTGTTACTGCCAAAATTGCCTCATTTCCATTATAAAAAAATATGGTATAACATAAAAACATAGCCCATAACAAAACAAAAAACACTGGCATAAAAAATGGAGATAAAAACGCTTTCTTAAACATGATAGTCCTCTATAACATTACACATATAGCATAAACGATATACAATGTTATATACTTTCATAAGTAAAAACTATACTTTATCAACAAATAAAGCGTATTCTTAGGTTTGTTATTTCAAAAAAGCCTTAATTGGCGCATAAGATTTTCTATGTTCTGGTGTTATGCCGTATTTTTCAAGTCCTTCAATATGAGCCTTTGTTCCATATCCAGCATTTTTTTCAAAACCATAATACGGATATTTTTTTGCCATATCTTCCATTAATCTATCACGATAAACTTTAGCTAAAATAGATGCCCCAGATATAGAGTATGACTTTGCATCACCTTTAATAATAGCCTTAGTTTTATAACCAAAATCTTTTGGTTCACGATTACCATCAATTAAAACCATATCTGGTTTAATTTTTGCATTTTCAACAGCTCTCTTCATTGCTAAAAATGAAGCATTAAGAATATTTATTTTATCTATTTCTTTTGCACTCGCCTCGCCAATTCCTATTAAAACATTTCCTTTCTCTGCTTCAACATGCAACAAATCAAAAAGCATTTCACGTTTTTTCTTAGATATTTTTTTAGAATCATTTAAATTTTCTAAAAGTTTTGCATCAACGTTTCTATTAACAAAAAAAACACACCCAGCAACAACAGGACCAACCCACGGACCACGTCCAGCTTCATCAACACCAGCCACAGCACCTGCAAAACTATCTTCTAATTCAAAATTTGGCATTACAATATCTCCTTTTTAAGCTTATCATATATGTTTTTTCATACAAAACAAGCTTTTTTGAAAACAATCTATTGACATTCGCAAAAAAAATGCTACAACCAATAACTCTTTATTTAAGGTTATGTACATTATTTAATAAAACACTATTTTTATGAAAGTAAAATTCAAAGTATGCAGTGCCCCAAAAAGCACTAACAAAATTGATTGCGCTCAAGGTTTCAATGTTCAAAAAATATCTGAACATGAGGCACTTGTCGCAAGACAGAGCATCAAAATGTGCCCTGTGAGTTCTTTCAAAGGTGCTCTTAATATCGCAGGTCTTACCTACGATGAGAGCAAACTCCTCCGTAATAATGAAAAATATACTGGCTATGTAGCCATTTTCATTCGTCTCTCTGAGGTTCTTGTTGCCTGGGTTGATGGAAGTATGTTCCTCAAAAAGCACGGTAACAACATTACCTACTCAACCATATCAGTCGATGGTCAGCTCTTTTGGGTAAATGACATCGGAGCAAAACTGAGAAAGGGCTTAAAAGACGAAAAAATCTCAAGGCCTCTTTTCGAAAAGGCAAATGGAGCTCTCAAAGCCAATGCAGAATTCACTGTGACCGAACCAGAAATGCGAGCTCTGTGCAAGGTATGTTGTCCAGAATGCGTCGAAGTAACACGCCGGTAGTTCTAACAACTTTACAAGAGTAGGATAAAAATCCTACTCTTTTTTATTTCAATTTTTCAAAATTTCTAATCCTTCATATTCCGCTTCAATAATTCCACCCAAAACCACAGCGACATTATCATACCCTGCCTGCTCAAATTTTTCTGCCACTTCAGAAGCTAATCCTCCTGAGGTACACAAAATATTAATCACTTTATCTCCTTTGGGATTATATTGAGCCATAAATTTATCTGGATTTATTTCATCTGCTTTTATCAAAATGTGAGGCAGAGCCAAACGTTCCTGTTTATATTCTTCATCAGCTCTCACATCTAATATTATAGAATTTTTATCAATACTTTCAGGTTTAATAAAACGCATATTGCCTCCTTTCATAATACATTGAAATATTATGATTAAGACCAAATTAAACCTCTATTTTAGTTATAAAAAAAGAGCCACATCTCTGTAGCTCTCTTATTAGATTATATTAAATTTAACTAGATTCCCAAAATTTTGTATTCTATACCACTATCATCAATGCCTAAAATTTCTAATTTTATACCATCAATAATAATTTTCTTATCATACATAGGGAACTTGAATGTTTTTGTTTGCTCTGTTTCCATTCCGCCATCTGGAGAAACAGTAAGCAAGCTAAATACCATTTGATAATCTTCTAAACCAATGTATCTAACTTCAAAACCAGCAACTGTGTCTTCTTCGCCAAAACGATTCTTTGTTTCATTAACAAACTTAACATTTTCTGGCTCTAAAATAAATTGTGTTTCAAGTAATGCCAATCTATCATTATAAATTTTGCCAACACGAGGATAAATATCTCCTCTTGCACCAATTAGCAATACATCACCTATGCGATTCGGTTTAACTAAACGATATGTCTCACCATTAATCTCAACTTCACCAATTGCTTGATACACTTTTTCATCAGAAAACTCAACAGGAACAGTATAAGAAACCAAAGCACCTTTAGCTGTTGGACGAACATATTCATCTGAATACACTTCTTTTCTAATTATCTTAGAATAAACAACAATACCACCAGGAACAGCATGACGTACCGCACCTAAATCATAGTCGCTAACTGTAACTGTTTCTGTATTTGCATTTGAAAATGAATCTGTATCATAATAGCGGATATTATATGTATAAAAGAAGTCATTAAAAGTATTTCTTTTACCCAAAGTATAATCGCCTTTCAGATAAGAACAAGACGATACCGCTAATAATACTAAGCTGATAAATATTTTTTTCATAATATAATCTCTTTTTTAACGTTTTCCTCACTATATTTATGCAACGATAAATAAAACTTGTAAACAAAAAAGGTGAAACTATGCATAACATTGGTAAAAGCTGTAAATTAATTAAATTTGAACCTATCATTGAATTAGGAGAAATCGAAGCCGAATTCTTAGAAAATATATTTGATGTTGTTTCTATTGACTACACAGACGATGGGCTAGAACAATACGTTTGTTATGCGCCACTTGATTTCGATTCGCAAACTTTTCAAAAAGATATAAAAGAAAATAAACTAGATTTACCTCACTACACAGAAGAAATCTTAGAAAGCAAAAACTGGTTAACCGAAAATGTTATAAAATTTCCACCTTTTGAAATTGGCGAATTTTTAATTTATGGTATACACGAAGCAACCTGCCCTCAAACAACAAAAATTCCAGTACAAGTTTATGCCGCCACTGCTTTTGGCTCAGAGCACCAAACCACCAAAATGTGCCTCACTGCAATTAGCGAACTAAAAAATAAAATACCAACCCCTTCTAAAATATTAGACATGGGAACAGGCTCAGGCATATTATCAATCGCCTCTGCTAAAATTTGGAATAATGCTCCAAAAATTATTTCTGCAGATATTGACCCCGAGTCGGTTGATGTTACTCAAAATAATTCTATAACTAATAACGTTGAAAAAACAATCTCATCAATATTAAGTGATGGCTATCAAAACCCACTCATAAAAACATCTGCTCCATTTGATATAATACTAGCAAACATATTAGCTAATCCACTAAAAACAATGACCGAAGATGCATACAAATGCTTAAATAAAAACGGTTATTATTTAATATCAGGTTTTATAGAAAATCAAAAGCAAGACATTATAAATCATCATACTTCAATTGGTTTCAAAGTTGTAAAAAATTATCAAATAGATAATTGGTGTGCTACACTTTTACAAAAATAAAAGGAGAAAAGCTATGACCATTAAAGAAATCCAAAAACAACTAAAAAAAGACAAGATAAATGCCAGACTTTTTACCCTTGGCAATATGTTTATTAACGAAGATATTTTAACATCTGAAAATCAGATTTATAAATTAACAGGGTTTACTGGTTCAGCAGGAATTTTATTTGTAACACAAACAAAAGCATACCTCTTTGTTGATGGCAGATATGAAATACAAGCAAAAAAACAAGTAAATCTTCGCCAAATAGAAATTGTAAAAACAACAGAATTAAGTTTTGAAAAATGGCTCATAAAAAATTTTACCAAAAACACTATTTCAATAAACTATAATCCTTGGGTTATTAGTCTTAAATATTTACAGAAACTACAAAAAATACTTCCCAATGCAAAATTTATTCCCTTAAAAAATCCAGAAACATTATTAAGTGATAATCAAGTTAAAACTATTACCCACCAAAAAAAGTTTAATTCATTATCAGCAAAAGATAAAATTTCTTATGTTATAAAATACATAAAAAATAATAATTTAGATGCATATCTAATAACTTCAGCATCTAATACATCTTGGTTACTAAATCTCCGTTCTAATGCTTTACCATATACCCCAATTTTAAGAGCCTATGTTTTAGTCGAAAAAACTGGCTCATACAAAATATTTGCAGAGCATACCGACTTAAATTTAGCCCTACCTTTTAATGAGTTAAAAAAACATTTAGAAAAATACCAAAACATTGGCTCTGACTTTTCAACAACACCTTGTATTTTGCAAGATTATTGCCCTAACCTAATTGATGTAAGCGATTATATTGATAATTTAAAATCAATCAAAACTCCAACAGAAATAAAATCTATAACAAACGCCCACCTAAAGGATGGAGTAGCTCTATCTAAATTTATGTTCTGGTTATCAAAAAATTATAAACATAAAACAGAAATAGATATCGCCGAAAAACTACTTTCATTCCGTCAAAAAGAATTAAATTTTCATTCTGAAAGTTTTGCCACAATTGCAGGCTTTGGCACAAACTCAGCAATTGTCCATTACTGTGCCGATGAAAAAAGTAATAAAACACTCAAAAAGGGCTCTGTATTATTGCTAGATAGTGGTGGACAATATTTTGATGGCACAACCGATGTCACAAGAACTATAGCTATTGGAGAACCAACTGTTGATATGATTGAAAAAAACACTCTTGTTTTAAAAGCTCATATTGCCCTAGCAACATCTATATTCCCTAAAGATACTAAGGGGTGCGAAATAGACCTTATTGCCCGTCAACACTTATTAAAACATGACCTAAATTATAATCATGGCACAGGACATGGTGTTGGATACTTTTCAAACGTACACGAAGGCCCTCATTGCATATCTATTAATGCAAAAAATAGCGCAACTCTAAAAGCCGGAATGTTAACCTCAATAGAACCTGGATTTTATAAAGAAAATGCTTTTGGAATTAGAATAGAAAATCTATACTATGTAAAGCAGTCTAAAAATCCTAAATATTTAGAATTTGAAGTTTTAACCCTAGCTCCTCTTGATAAAAAGCTTATTAATAAATATCTTTTAACTCCAGACGAGATAAAATGGATAGATACATATCACTCACAAGTATTTAATAAACTTAAAAAATATCTATCTAAACAAGAGCTAGAGTGGTTAAAATCATCCTGCTCTCCTCTCTAAATTAAAACTTACAGAAAGGATATAATATGCGCTTCATACTCATACTATGGACGTTAGTTTTGCTATGCACAAATGCTTATGCAACCAAACTCAATTTAGAAAATCTATATATAAATCCCAAAAATCAAAATCGCTCAGAAGCAATTATTTTCTACAACTCAGCAAACACTTGTCAAAACTGTCCCAAAGCAATAAGAATGCTTGTTGATTTATTAAACAATAATTATTCCAATCGCCTCAATATTTATCTAATAGATGAGCAAAAACATCCTGAATTTATCTCTGCTTTTAAGCTAAGAGGACCTCTAACCTTAGCTTTAATTAAAATTTCTGACTATGCATCTTTTCAACACCGCACATTATCAGGTCTTCAATCAGAAACTTTTAATACCAATATTTTTAATCGTCGAGTTACACAATTTATTGATAATTTTTTTAATTTTAAATAAAAAATTAGGAATTTGCTAAGTATCTCTGATATAAAGTAATAAAAGTATTTACTGATTATGTTTTTTATGTTATGATTAAAAAACAAAAGGAGAAAGCCATGAACATGATATTAAACTGGTTTAAATCGTTTAAAGAGCCCAAAAGCACTACAACAGATGCTAAAGCACAAGTTGTAGCAGAAATGAAACGTCAAAAAAGCCATGTAGAGTTCATTTTTCCTGGTCATCCATTGTATGACAACATCGTAACACAAGAAAAAAATCAGTTACGAATCTTAGCCCCAAATGAAACAGCTTATGATGAAACAAGTCTTATTCATAACTTTGTGGCTATAGTTACCAATGAAGAAGATAATTATGTTGTTGTAAATTCTACCAGACATTTCAAAGAGCAAAGTATTGGCGGATTACTTCAATTTGATGAAAATATTTACAATGTGATTCCATTTTTTGAAGACGAAACAGAATACCAAACAGCAAATGCATATACATATAGCGAAACATACGAATATGACCACCCTGTTCAACTCTACGGTTTTACAGCTGAACATAATTCAAAGGCTATTGGTATTGATTATGAAAAAGGTAAAAAAGCACTAACTGTTGGCATGATTGACCAATTAAGAGGACTATTTTCTTATTATTTAGATGAAAAACAAATTCATCTTATAGACTGCGCTGTAATCCCCGCACTAAATGCCTATACCTTAATCCAAGAAAAAAGAAAAACAGCTTCATAAAACATATAATAAGTCTATATAATCTTTAAATAACAAATTTACCTATTATCTCCTTTAGCGTATAAACTACCACAAGGAGATATCATATGGGTAAAATTATAACCTACATTATCTACTTTTTAGTCGTCGTCGCAGTTTATGTTTTAATTCGAGCAGCCTATACCGGCTCAATTACTTCTAATACAACAATAGGACAAGCTGTTACAGAAGTAAAAGATGAAAGTATAAAAACCATAAAGGAGATGAAAAATGATGCTTCTTCTGTTATTAACGATATAAAAAACGACGTTCAAACTAAATAAACAGTCCGCCGTTACCACAAAATAAAACCGCCCTTTATCAGAGCGGTTTTATTTTTAATACTTACTTATATAATTAAGCAGCAGTTTCTTCACTAGCATTAGCAGCTTCTAATGCAGCTTTTTCAGCTTTAACGCGTTCAATATCTTTTTTACCTTTAGCATTAACATCTCTGTCAACTAATTCAATAATAGCCATTGGAGCGCAATCGCCATATCTAAAGCCAGATTTTAATACGCGTGTATAACCACCGTTACGTTCTTTATAACGATCAGCCAAAACAGAAAAAAGCTTAGAAACAACTTCTTTATCACGCAAGAAAGACAATGCCAAACGACGAGAATTTAAGTCACCTTTTTTAGCATAAGAAATCATTTTTTCAGCAAAAGTTCTTAATTCTTTAGCTCTTGGCAAAGTAATTGTAATTTGTTCATGTGTTAACAAAGCATTTGTTAAGTTAGCAAACAAAGCTCTTCTTTGACTTTTTGGCATATTAAAACGTCTATGTGCGTCACCGTGTCTCATAATAAATTCCTTTCTTTTTTCTGTGCTTCGGACCCCGAAGCGGATAAAAACCAATTTTCGTACCACCTTCATGTATACGAAACAATAGGAGAATCAGCGATTCTCACAATCTGAACCGCTTTATATACTACAAAATATTAAATGTAAAGCTTTTTTTGACAATATTATTTCTTGTTACAAAGAATATCCCATTCTTCTAGTTTATGCTCATACATTTCTTTATTTTCACCTTTCAAAGATTGAGGCTTACGAGCAATAGTATATTGAGGAAGCAGTTTCTTAATTTCATTAATATCTTTACCCCAAACTTCTGGCTTAATTCTAATCTTCTTGCCTTGTCCTGCAGAAACTTTTGTAGTTACCTCACCTGTAATAGCATCTTCAAAAGAAGACATTGTCAAACGGAAGTTTTCTAAACCACCAGGAACTAAAAACTCTATAAAATCACCAGCTTCTATATAATTTCTTAATTCAAAAATAGCATCATCTCCGTCCCACTCAACAATACTACCAGCAAACAACCATTCGCCTAATGTACGAGTGTATTCATAATTTTGACTAATATTTGTAAGTTTACCATCATGAAATCCCAAACAATACCCTCTGTTTTGTAATGTCATTAATTCAGACATATACTTTTTATAATCCCATTCATTCGGATTTACATAATAGTCATCAATAGCTTTTCTATAAACTCTTGCTACCACACCAGCATAATATTCTGTTTTATTACGGCCTTCTACTTTAAGCGAGTCCATACCGATTCTAAGCAAGTCATTCAATCTTGGCATCATGCACATATCTTTAGAGTTTAATAGATAACTTCCGTGCTCATCTTCAACCACTTCATAATATTCACCTGGCCTAAAATCTTCTTCCAACAAATATTCAAAGTTATCTTTATTATCATCATTAATAATAAGCTCTTTAACACTGCCATCTTTTAAACGTACATGAAGTTTATAATGCCATCTACAACAATGTGCGCACTTACCTTTGTTTGCACTTCTATCAGCCATAAAATTAGAAATCAAACATCTTCCAGAATAAGACATACACATAGCACCATGCATAAAACATTCTAGTTCAACATCTTGACATTCTTTTCTAATCTCTTCCATTTCAGCAAAAGTTACTTCACGTCCTAACACACAAAGTTTTGCCCCCATAGATTGCCAAAACTTAACTGTTTGTGCCGAACAAATATTAGCTTGAGTTGAAACAAATCTATTAAGTTCAGGGGCATGCTCTTTAAGATAATAAAAAACACCTGGGTCTGCCATTAAAACACCATCTGGTTTTAATCTGCGAAGTGTTTCAACAAACTGAGGTAATTTTTTAGCTTCCTCATTATGAATATACAAATTCAAAGTCAGATAAATCTTTTTACCTTGCTCATGAACAATTCTAATTCCTTCTTCTAATTCTTCTAAAGAAAATTTAGATTGAGTTCTTAAACTCATATCTGGAGTACCAGCATAAACTGCATCAGCTCCATATAAAAGAGCTGTCTTAAGTTTAACCAAAGAGCCTGCTGGCAATAAAAGTTCTGACTTTTTCATTTTCGATTCCTTATTTAATTTCTAAAGTACTTGGTGTTACTTGTAGCGCACCTAATGGTGTAGAGTCAATCCTTATTTCTAAAACAAATGGCATTTTTGTCTTCTCATCGATTCCTATCCATAAATTAATAGGCCTATCTGCAGTCACATCCCACAAAATATTATCATTATTTTCCTTTAAGTTCTCAATATAAATTGAGCATTTATATGCGGGCTGTGATTTTTTTATCAAATCAAAATATTTTGTTTCACTACCTTCATTTTTAGCAATCACTTTATAGTGTTTTTTGCCATCATAAACCTCTCGTAACATTTCACAGTCTTTTGTTTTATAAAAATTATCAATTAAATTTGCAAAAACTGTCTGTAAATCTGCAGCATCAGCTGTCTGAGGAACATTCTCTATCGCTCTTTCATTTATGCGCTCATCTTTGGTAGAAATTCTTTTATAAGCTACACCTTTCTTATCATAAAAAATCTTTTTTGTTCTAACATGATTTCTAGATTTTGTATTTGTTTCATAAATATCTGGCAAAATCCCAGTTTTCAAAAAAGCACCTTTACTCATATATTTAGCAACAAAAGGATACATTTTACCAAAAAAATTTGCCGTCTCAACATCTGCAGATATTACATACGATTCTTCTACTTTTTCATAGTCTAGCTTAACCGTAGCTGCTTCAAATACACCAATTTTTACATTCATATTCTGCACAAAACCAACTGCCTCAGCATTATTAATCATTACAATCAAAACAGCCCAAATAAAAAGTACTTTTTTAAGCAAAACTTTAACCTTTCTTAATTTTTTTCTTTTAAAATCATAACCATATCAATTTAACAATAAAACACAAGAGGTTAAATAATGACTAAAAAAGTAATGGTTTTAATGGGCGGTTTTTCATCAGAAAGAGAAGTAAGTCTAATCAGTGGTAAGGGGATTATAAAAGCTCTAAATAAAAAAGGGTATGAAGTTATCGAACACGACTTAACCGATACTAGAAAACTTCTTAAAGCTATAGAAAAAGAAAATCCAGACGTGATATTTAATGCTCTACATGGTAACTGGGGCGAAGATGGTACAATTTCTGCCCTATTTGATTTATTACAAATTCCATATACTCACTCAGGAATGCTTGCTTCCGCCATTGGTATGAATAAATATGTATGTAAATTAATTGCAAAAAACAGTGGTATCAGAACCGCAAGCTCACAAAAAACTACTGCTAAAGATTATCTTTCTTCTGGAACAATAATTGAATATCCATACGTAGTAAAACCCATATCAGATGGCTCTTCTGTTGGTGTTTTTATTGTAAATAATCAAGAAGATGCCCTTTTAGTAAAATATAAAAATCTTGATACTGAAATTTTAATAGAAAAATACATTAAAGGACAAGAACTAACAGTTATGTGCTATAAAAATCAAGCACATGTTGTAACAGAAATCAAACCTAAAGAAGATTTTTATGACTATGAACATAAATACACTACTGGTGGAGCAGAACATATTTTACCTGCAAATATTCCACACGAAGTATCAGAAATTTGCAAAGCTTACGCACAAACAATGCATAATAAATTAGGTTGTAAGACTGTATCTCGCTCAGATTTTCGTTACAATCCAGATGACGGAGTTGTATTTCTAGAAATTAACACACACCCTGGAATGACAGAACTATCACTTGTTCCTGAACAAGCTAAACATATTGGCATATCTTATGAAGACTTATGTCAAACATTAGTGGAAGAAGCATCATGCAGACCTCTAAAATAATTGTTATCGCAGGCCCTACTGCATCTGGAAAATCAGGATTAGCTTTAGATATAGCAAAAGCTACTAATGGTGTTGTAATTAATGCCGATTCGATGCAAGTATACAAAGACATACCTATTTTAGCAGCTTCTCCTTCAACTAATGATTTATCCATAGCTCCTCACAAACTATATGGCATATATGATGCCTCTGTCAGAGGAAATGTTGTTGATTGGCTAAATTTATGTAAACAAGAAATTTTTAATGCTCAAAAAAACAATAATACACCAATTATCGTCGGCGGTACAGGTATGTACATTGAAGCTCTTACAAAAGGTGTAACCCCAATTCCAGAAACCCCAAATGAGGTAAGAAATACTGTTGAAGAAATCATCTCTAACGAAGGTCTAGATTTTTTATATAAAAAACTTCAAGAAATTGATAAAGATACAGCTTCAAGACTGAGCGAAAACGATACAACTCGTATCAAAAGAGCTATGGAAATATGGTACCATACAGGCAAAAACCTAACTTATTGGCACAGTCTTCCTCTAATAAACTATTTCAATTCCAAAGATTTTATAAAGATATATATAAAACCACCGCGTGAAATATTAGATATAAGAGCAAGATTACGTTTTGATATTATGATGAAACAAGGGGCATTGGCTGAAGTTGAACAGTTAATAAAACAAAATTTACCCGATTCGTTACCAGCTATGCGCGCCCTTGGAGTACAAGAACTAAAATCATATATTCTTGGCAACATAACTCTAAACGAAGCAATTGAAAATGCAAAATTGCATACAAGACAATATGCAAAACGCCAAACTACATGGTTTAATAACCGCTTTGAAGCAGATTTTATTATACCAACTTGTTATGATGAAGATAAAAATTTTGTTGAAGATATAAAAAATTCAATATAAAGTACTTGCAAAATATACGTTTTTTGCTTAAAAGTAAAAGAAATTTGTAATTTAACGGGAGATAAATATGTTTTTCCAAAATTTGTTAGGTCTATTTTCAGCCGATATGGCAATTGATTTAGGAACAGCTAATACCTTAGTACATGTAAAAGGTAAAGGTATCGTATTAAACGAGCCATCTGTTGTTGCTGTTAAAGATATAAATGGTAAAAAAGAAGTTTGGGCTGTTGGTACAAAAGCTAAACAAATGCTCGGAAGAACTCCTGGAGATATTCGCGCAATTCGTCCATTAAGAGACGGTGTTATTGCAGACTTTGAAGCTGCCGAAGCTATGATTAAATATTTTATTGAAGAAGTAAATAATCGTCGCCGTTTAATTAGTCCTACTATCATTATCTGTGTTCCTAGTGGTGCTACAGAAGTAGAAGAAAGAGCTATCAAAGAATCTGCTGTTAACGCAGGAGCAAAACGTGTATGGTTAATTTATGAACCAATGGCTGCAGCAATCGGTGCTGGACTTCCTGTAAACGACCCAACAGGTTCTATGGTTGTTGATATTGGTGGTGGTACAACAGAAGTTGCCGTATTATCATTAGGCGGTATTGTATATTCACGTTCTGTACGTGTTGGTGGCGATAAGATGGATAGCGCTATTATCTCTTATATCCGCCGTAACTTAAACTTGCTTGTTGGTGAAAGTAGCGCTGAAAAAATTAAAAAAGAAATCGGTTCTGCTTGCGTTCCAGCCAAAGGCGATGGTAGAACAATGGAAATTAAAGGACGTGACTTAGTTAATGGTGTACCAAAAGAGATTGTTATTACAGAACGTCAAATCGCAGAAAGCTTAGCTGAACCTGTTATGGCAATTGTTGAAGCAGTAAAATTAGCTCTTGAAAATACAGCACCTGAACTAGCTGCCGATATTGTTGATAAAGGTATTATGATGACAGGTGGTGGTTCTATACTTTCTAATTTAGATACTGTTATCCGCAATGCTACAGGTCTTCCAGTATCTTTAGCAGAAGACCCATTAACTTGCGTTGTACGTGGTACAGGTAAAGCTTTAGACTATTTTGAGGAATTTCGTGGCGTATTGTATGACAACTAATTTATCATCAAAGGGTAGATAATGAGACGTCAGAGAATACTATTTCTAAAACAAAATTATGTACTAAAAGTTTTAAAAAACTTTATCATAACAGGGTTATTTATTATAGCCCTGCTTTTGATTATGGTTCATAAAGTTGATTTAGGCATTATCTCTGGTATATCAAAAAGTATTTTCTATATCACTGCCCCAGTAATAAAAGTTGTAACACTTCCTGCAGAAGGACTTAGCTATAGTTATAAAAAGCTATCAGAAATAATTAATGTCTATGAAGAAAATAAACGCTTAAAAAAAGAAAATGAAGAGCTATTCTTACTTAAAGATAAAATTAGAGCTGTCCAAGCAGAAAACCTTAGCTTAAAAAGTTTATTACATCATATAGACATCCCCAATACAAAAAGCTACACCGCAAAAATTATAGCAGAAAATGGTAATGCTTTCTCTAACTCATTCATCATATATCTTGGTGACAATGCAGATAATATAAAAACAGGTTATGCTGTGGTAGATAAACATGGTTTAATAGGAAGAATAGACCTTATAAGTGGCAAATACGCTAGAGTAACACTCATAACCGATATTAACTCCAAAATTCCTGTTATATCTCAAAAAACTCGTGAACGAGGAATCTTAGTTGGCAATAACACGAAAGAACTTACACTAATTTTTACTCCCTTATTAGCCAATTTACACAAAGGAGATTTGCTAGTTACCTCTGGTGTTGGCGGAGGATTACCTGCAGATATACCAATTGCTCGCATCACCAAAGTTGACGTTGATAAAATAACAGCTACCCCACTATTTAATCCAACAAATATTGAGATTATTAAAATAATAGCTTATGACATAACTCCTGATACAAAAACATCTAAGGAGTTAGAATGAAAAACTCTATAAAAAATATCTTAACCCATATTATAATTTTTTTCGTTCCAATTTTAAGCATCTTATTTTTAGAAATTTTTTTATATGCTCCACGCACTAATCCTTTTTGGAATTTTATGCGTTTAACCCCTTTTTATATTGGCATTTACACTTGGACCAATATCCGTCAAGATATCTTTACTCTACTATCTGCTTTTATATTAGGCTTATTTGCTGACGTACTAAGTAGCACTCCAATCGGTATAAATATTATATCGTTCCTAGCATTGTATATTATATCTTCTAAAATACTTTTTTATTTTAATATAAAAAAATTTTCATACTCTTGGATATTGTTTTCATTAGCCGGTATTATAACCTTAATATTCAAAGCAATTCTAATAAGCGCATTTTATCGTAAACTAATACCATTAAATTTCTTATTTTTAGAAATTGCTTTAACTATCGCACTATATCCAATTATATCTCCTTTTTATGTATGGATAGAACGTCGCTATATCCACTTGGAGGACAATTATGAAAAAATCTAATAGTAAACTTAGAATCCTCCTCAAACGTTCACTTGTCATATTTAGTGCCAACATACTTTTAATATTTATACTTTTAGGACGTTTATATTATTTGCAAATCTATCAAGGCGAAAAATACGCACTATTATCTGACAGTAACCGTATGTCACAGCGCTTACTAGTTCCACCTCGTGGTAGTATAAATGATAGAAATGGTATAGAACTAGCAACCAATAATCAAAACTTTCAAGCTATGCTCATACCCGAACAGGCACGCAAAATTGATAATCTGTTAGAAAACATCACTCCAATATTAAATCTTAAAGAAGAAGATATTACTCGCATCAAAACAGATATCAAACGCCATAGAAAATTTGTTCCAATCAAAATAAAAGACAATTTAAGTTGGGAAGAAGTATCTACTATTATGATAAATAGTAATGCCTACCCTGGATTATTTATTGATGAAGGTTTAACACGCCACTATCCCTATAAAGAATATACTGCTCATCCATTGGGCTATGTTGGCTCTGTATCAAAAACAGATATAGAAAAATCTGATGCCCCATTATTACAAGTTCCAGGATTTAAAATAGGTAAATCAGGTTTTGAAAAAACATATGACGAAAGCCTAAGAGGTAAAGAAGGCATTCTCACTTATGAGGTAAATGCCTATGGTCGTATTATGCGAGAAATGGAAAAAGTTGATGGCATAAAAGGACAAGATTTAGACTTAACAATAGACATTCGTTTACAACAAATTGCCTTAGACGCTTTTGGAAATCACTCAGGTGCCGCTATTGTAATGGATGTTCATACTGGAGAAATTTTAGCCTTTGTATCTGCTCCATCATATGACCCTAACCTCTTCATTGATGGCATATCCTCAACCAATTGGAACAACCTATTATACAACGAAAAAAAACCTCTTAATAATAAGACCATATCAGGAACATATTCCCCAGGCTCAACTTTCAAAATTGTTGTAGCATTAGCCGCTCTTGAAGAAGGACTCATAGATACTAAAACCACATCATATTGTTCTGGAAAAATGAAATTAGGAAATCATTTATTCCATTGTTGGAAACATAGTGGTCATGGTAAAGTAAATGTAATTGATGCCATAAAATACTCTTGCGATATATTCTTTTATGAAACCGCTTTAAAGCTAGGAATTGATAAAATATCAGAAATGAGCTATAAACTAGGACTAGGAAAAACTTATGATTTAAAACTTACAAACCAAAGTTCAGGCACTATTCCCAATCATAAATGGAAAAAAGAAAAATTAAATTCAGCATGGCAACAAGGTGAAACTGCATTAGCTGGTATCGGACAAGGATATGTTACCGTTACACCTCTTCAACTAGTAACAATGTTATCACGTATTGTAAACGGCGGAAAAAACATCAATCCAACACTAATAAAATCAAATACAACAACCAATACAACAAAGCTAGATATAAAACCTGAAAATATAGAAATAGTAAAACAAGGTATGTTTGAAGTTGTAAATGGTATTGGTGGGACAGCCATTAATTCTCGCTTCAAAAATAAAAACCTAAAAATGAGTGGAAAAACTGGCACAACTCAAGTCCGCAGAATTACTCTAAAAGAAAGAGCTTCTGGAATAAAAAAAGATGAAGACTTACCTTGGAAATATCGCAACCACGCTTGGTTTATGGCATATGCTCCACACGATAAACCCAAATACGCAATTGCTGTTATTGTAGAACATGGTAGTTCTGGTTCTGGAGTTGCAGCCCCAATTGCCTCCAAAATTCTCGAAGCCGCAATAGATTTAGACATCAGATAGGAAAGCAAATGAATATAATATTAAACAAGAATAAAGAATTAACCTTAAAAGAAAGATTTTTTAATCTAAACTTTGCATATATTGGTATTATCTGTATTTTAGCCTTCATTGGTTGCATGATATTATATTCTGCCGCTGGCGCAAATCTTTCACCTTGGGCTCTTAATCAAGGCATTCGCTTTGGCTTAGGTTTTGCTATAATGATTGTTGCGTCATTAATTCCACCTGAATTTTATTATAAAATATCTACCCCATTTTACATTTTAACATTACTATTACTAATTATAGTTGAAATCGCTGGCTACACAGGAATGGGAGCACAACGTTGGATAGATTTAGGCGTTATCAAGCTTCAACCATCAGAATTAATGAAAATAGCTATTGTATTAGAGCTTGCTAGATATTTTAGTAACACTCCTTTAGAAGATATAAAAACTATTAAAGGCATTCTAATTCCATCACTAATTGTAGCTGTTCCTGTTGGCTTAATTATGATACAACCAGACCTTGGAACATCACTAATGATACTATTTTGTGCTGTTAGTTTATTTTATCTTGCCGGTGTTCAATGGTGGAAATTTGCTATAGCTATAGGTACAATTGGTGCCTCTGCCCCTATTTTATGGCATTTTTTACATAATTATCAAAAAAACAGAATTCTAACTTTCTTAAATCCAGAAAGAGACCCGCAAGGAGCTGGATATCATATCATACAAGCAAAAATTGCTCTAGGCTCTGGAGGGTTATGGGGTAAAGGATTTTTATCAGGCACACAAAGTCATTTAAATTTTCTTCCCGAAAAACATACTGACTTTATTTTTACCATGTTTTCTGAAGAATTTGGTATGATGGGCGGAGCGCTCATATTAATATTAAACCTTATACTAATAAGCTATGGCTATTGGTTTGCTTTTAGAATTCATAACTCAAATTACTTTGGCAAAATGGTAATATTAGGCTTAAACACTAATTACTTTTTATACGTATTTATTAACATAGCTATGGTAATAGGCTTGCTCCCTGTTGTTGGGGTTCCATTACCGCTAATTAGCTACGGTGGAACAGTAATAATATCCGTAATGGCTAGCTTTGGAATTATATTATCATTCTATGTAAATAGAGATAGAGAACTAAAAAAATAATCCTTATTGAAAATTTATAACAAGGGCATATATCTTCTTAAAATCAGTTAAGGAGATACATTATGCTAAAAAAATTTACATCATTTTTCATCATCGCATTACTATGTGCCTGTGCAAATTCACAAAACTATACTAACCAATTAAACCAAGAAATCGGAAAAACCACAGAACAACTTATTGGAAAATATGGACAACCTAGCCAAGTAAAAAAATTAGACAATGGCAACGAAATCATAACCTATATAAGTATAAATCAACAAGTTCTACCAGACCCAGAATATGGCTTTAATAATGATTTTTTAACCGAAGATGAAATGTTTTATCCATTTACTTATGGTGGAAGCATAATTCCCGTTGGTAGTTTTATGGGCGATGTTATCACAGACTACTGCAAAACAGACTTTTATATAAAAAATAACCTCGTATCCTCTTGGCAATATAAAGGAAATTCTTGTGTTGCAATGTAATTAAATAAAATCCTTGAATAAATATCACATATACATTATCATAAACAATGTCTTGAGCAAAAAACTCGAGATAGGGCGTCGAAAACCCTTTATCCATGTAAGCTATGGCATAATAGCTTTAAATAAATTTATGCCGACAACTGTCTTATGGACGGATGTCGGCGAATAAGGCTCAGCCAAATAAGTCGAGCCGTTCACATGGATACGGTTTTCGAACATCCGCCCACTCTCTTTGCAGTGGGTTTTATTTTAACTAAAATTAGGACGTTTGAACTATGAAAAAACTTTTTATATTATCTCTCATTTTTTTGACCGCTTGCACTCATCTAACTCACCACGAACAACGCACATTACGTGAACTAAAAGCAAAAGGCATAAGTATAGACCATCCACAATGCGATTGGGAAAAACCAGCAAACCCTGCAAGTGCCGGTTTATTAAATTTATTACCAGGATTTGGCAATTTTTACTTAGCTAGCGGTAATGGTGGACAAAGTGAGCATTATTTATATGGTACACTTAATCTATTGACTTGGCCTATTTCTATATTATGGGGCATACCAGAAGCTGCTATAGATGCTAACCGCATAAATGAACGTGAATTAATTTATTACTACACATACGAAAAAAAATACGAACAACAATCATTAAGAAGAAAGCAATCATATAGCAATAATTACAGCTATTAAAAAAGAGGGGATGTTCCCCTCTTCTTGTTATCTTTCACGATTATTAAAAAACTTAATAAATTTATTATCATCGTTTGAAGACCTTTTCTTAGGTTTTGACGGCTCATTAAGTTGTTGTATAACCTCAATTACCACCTCTTTATTTTCTTCAACCCAGCTCTTATTCTTTTGCATATAATCAAATTTTTCTTTTTCTAAAGCTGTCTTTTCTGTCTTATTTTTTGCATTATCAATTCTTTTATTCATTTTACTAACTTGTTTAAGATAATAAACAGCATATTTTTCTGGCTGATTTTCTTTCCAATCATACTCTATAACATCTCTATCAGATTTACGGGTTCTAGCAATTTCTTGTTTTTCTTCTTTAGTTAAAGCTCTTCCTTTTGCACCCGCCATAACTTCTTTTCTTCTATTGTAATTATAATACAATGTGTCAGCAATTGTAACCGAATACCCCTTTTCAATACACTTTGTTACAAATTTAGCTTTTTCTTCATTAATATCGTCACTCATTTCAACCTCCATTACATTTTAGTATTCACACCTAATTGAGCCATTACATCTGCCATAGCTTTTTTATTAACTCTCTTTTTAGGTGGTTTTGCCACTACATATTTAGCAATTTTCTTACGCTCTTCACTCATTCTCTTATAACCCAAATTATCACGAGACACAATGTACATACGCATCAATCCTCTTCTAAGTTTTTTATCTTTAACTCGTGGTAAATGTTTGAAAATTTCAAATTTACACTTCATCGCCTTTAGAAAATACTCTACTTTTTTCTTAGCTAATTTTTCTTTACGCATCTTACGCATATTAATATCATATTGCTTAATGCTATGATACGCCATTTTTTCAGGTTGGTCTTTTCTAAAGCTTTCTTCAATAATATGACTATCTCTTTTTCTAGAATCTCGCCACATTTTACGTTCTTCTTCAGTCATTTTACGATTATAACAAGCCGCACACAAACAATCTCTAACGTGTTTATTTTCAACTAGTTGTATTGCATGTTTAGGACTATATCCTCTAGATATTTTATCCTCATATTCTTCTTTTTTCATATTTTCAACATACAAAACATTTCTGAAATTATTTGAACGAATACTCGCTATATCATTATCCGGACTTCTCAAATACACATATTCTAAATTTTCAACAAAATCATCAACAGTAATGTTACCATTAAGAACTTCTGGAGGAAGAACATCTCTATAAAAGTCTTTTATCCATTGAGGAACACTCTGCCACTTCTTAAAACGGGCTTCATATTCAGAAAATATTGCTACATACACATCATCTTTAACATTTTCTGCTGTAAGTCTACGATAAGCATCTGGAAAATGCACCTCCATAAAATGCTCAAAATCAGCCGATTTGCTTATCATATCAACCTCCTAGGAGATTATGTTATAGAAACATTTTCTCCTCTACTCATCATTACTAATTTATCAATTTTGTCATTAGGTATAGTGCTAACAACATCTTGAACCCTTGCTTTCATAAATTCAACATTCTTGTGTCCCAATTTATTAGCAAGAATCTTCTCCATTTTTTCACATTCAGCAAAATCTTTCTTTAATCCTTCAACTAGAGTATCACGACTAATTTCATAATTCTTCTGACCACCTTCATTAGGATTAACCAAAATTCCCACATCTTTTAGAGATAGCACAAATTTATTTCTAATATCATCTGTCAAATTACGTATAGCGCCTTGAGATGATGGCTGTTTCAAATAATCTACAATACCTTTTTTTAGCTCATCATTACCAGATAATAGAGCCACCGCATTTTGTAACTTCTCTTCTAAAATTGCATATTCTTTTTCATCATACCCATTTTGAGACTTTTGCATACGACTTAATGCTTTAGCAAATCTCAAAACACTTTTTTCTGGAGTTTGTTCAAACGATTTTGCCATAACCTCAACATCTTGAGCTTTAGAAGATGCCAATGCTGTTGTTATTACTCCAGCTCCTTTAGTTTTGTCACTCTTTGCCATTGCTTCTTGCAATGCTGGTAATAAATCTGCCTCACCCATTAAAGAACCGAACATAGCACTTACTTCTGGTACTAAATGCCTTAAAGCACTTTTTGCAACAGGGTCTTTTAAATGCTCTTCAATTTTTTTACGAGCTTCTGGATTAGATGCTACAAAAGCCATAACTTCTTTTAATTTTGCTTCTGTTTCTCTATATTTTTCTTCATCATATCCATCTTTACTACGTTTCATACGGTTTAATTGCTTAACTAAACGTAATACCTTTTTATGAACAAGTTTTTCGTTTCCATCATACTCGTCTTCAATAATCTTTTTATCACTTTCTCTAGTGGCACGATATGCAGCAACCAATTCTGGAGTACGACCATAAATTCCCATTTGTTTAAGAATACTACTACGTTCTCTATGGTTTTCAGCCATATGAGATACAGCTTCTGCTGTATATCCTGCAGCCAAAAATGCCACTGTAAGATTAGCCACAAACATAGCATCACGTTCTTCTTTTTCTTGTTCTTCTTTTGCCTTTTCTTGTCCTTCAGGAGTTAACTTTTCATACTCATCATAAATAAAATCTTCTACACGTGTATTGCCATTCAAAACTTCAACAGGAATATCATCTCTATATTCCGCACGTATCCACTCTGGAATATCTTTCCACACTTCATAATGAAAACTATGACGCGACAAAATAGCAGTAATTACATCATCAGGTACATCTTCTGCTGTAGCTCTCATATAATCATCTGGATAGTTAGCATATAAAAAACGCTCAAAATCACTACTTATCTTTCCCATGACATATCTCCTGCCATAAAAATTCCCTTATTACATACATATTGTAACACAAAAAAATGACCTATGCAAGCAAAAAGCGACATAAAATTTTAATAAAAAAAGAGGGCTAAAACCCTCTTTTATAACATCTAATCCGCATATATTAGCCGTTCTTCAGTAATATTTAATAAAACTTCTTCAAAAAATTTGTTTGCAACATACTTTGCCATTGGCAAATTCATATCCAAATAATTACCACAGTCTTTTGCACTAGCTCCAGGAACTTCGCCCTCATATTTACGAACAAAATCAAACATTTCTATCATTAAAGGAACAATATCTTTTGAAGTATATTCACCTTCAAGCAACAAATAAAAACCTGTTCTACACCCCATAGGACCAAAATAAACCGCCTTATCTTTATAAGTTTTATGATTACGAATAAAAGTAGCACCCAAATGCTCAATTGTATGAATTTCTGCAGTATTTAGCACAGGCTCAAAATTAGGTCTAGTCATTCTAATATCAAAAGTGGTTATCACTTTATCTCCAAATCTATCAACTCTAGAAACGTATACTCCCCTTCTTAAAGTCAAATGATTAACCATAAAGCTTGCTATTTTTTCCATGATATTATCCTTAATCAAAATTTTTGGTGACAGCGGCGGGACTGCTCGGCTTTGCCTCACTCACTGCGCTCACTCGCTAAAGCTCGCCGGCATACTACCGTCTGCCTTTCGCTTGTAGTCAAACCCACTTACCCGTGGGTTCGAGTTTTGTAACTTTAATCTTATTAAAATTCAAAACCTCATTCAAACTATAATTTTGGTGACAGCGGCGGGACTCGAACCCACTACCCACAGTTTAGGAAACTGTTGCTCTATCCTGATGAGCTACGCCGCCACACTAATAAACCTTATAAATCCCCACCTCACAATTTGCAAGCAAAATATCACATCTATCTTACTTTATATACATCGTAATATCGTTCACTGGCTCTAACAGTTGTGATAAATTTTATTTTATCTGCCAAAATACGTGGTACAATCAACCTCTCTCTAGGATAATCCAACGAATTACCAAATCTTGTATCTTTATTAAAAACAAGCAAATAAGCATCTTTATTTCTATCCATTTCATAAAAAAATGTATCTTTTATATTAGGTAATGTCATATAAACTTTTTTTGCATCTTTTAGATAATATACTAACTCATATATCATCCATCTTTCTGAAGTTATCACAAATACAGGCTTATCTTTAATTTCTGCCCAAACTAACATATCTTTTTCTTTAGCACCTAAAGAATATGGACTATTTTTTTCAAAATTAACCATACACGAATTTAATAAAACTAACGCAGACATCAACAATATTTTAGCTTTATAATTAGATAAAAATCTATCATATACAACAACAAACAAATAACCTATCAAAATACTAAACATCGGCATTATAATAAAAAAATACCTATCTCTATAATGATACATATGTGGCATAAAATAATTTAAGCACATCCCCATAAGAACAGAAGTAGAAAGCAAAAACAAAATATCTTTTCTAACAAATCTTATCTTAATTAATATTGCATATACTATCACGCCCAAAATAAATAACCAAACATTAATATTTGTAAATGAAATTAATCTTGTTGTTATAAATTCTCCAAAATATAGTTTATTAAAAAAATCATCTAAAAGATGTCTCATTTTATCAAAATCATAGTCGATTCTTAAATATAGAATATACAAACCAACACCTATAACTAGGGCTAGTCGCTCTAATTTAAATATTCTTTTTATATCATAATGCCGAACAATAACTATTCCTGCGCATATAAAACCGATACCTACAAGCAACCATAAAATTACATGTTTATAATTAATCTTGTCAAAAATCTCTTTTCCTCGAGCTGAACCAAAAATTATGTCATTACTATAAGGAAATAATATAAGTAATAACACAAACCCAAAAAACATTGCTAAACCAAAAGCAACTAACTTTTTATAATCTCTTTGTTTTAATAAATAAATTCCACCACAAACAGAAACAATAAAAGAAAATATTAATGAGTTAAAATGAGTAAGATTACCTAATGCTGAAAATAAAAATATTAACCCCATCCTTTTTTTGCTTATACATTTATCTTCTAACATTAACAATACTTGATATATTAAACAAACCGCCAACAATGTTTGTAATGCATACATTCTTATAAATAATACTGTATTAAGTCCAACCATCGAAAAAGCATAAAAACAAACCACAGCTAAATCAATAAATTTGTCCTTAAAAATCAAGTCAGCTAACTTATATAGCACAAACAACAAAGCTACCCAAATTACAATATTCAATCCAGCACCATGCCATTTGCTAATATTATCAACAAAAAAAGAACTTACTGTATGTAATAAAACATGATAAAGAGGTGGATGAACATCAACTTTTAGATTATCCCATATATGAGAATATTTAAATACTTCATCTTGTTGAACTGTTATATAATCGTTCAAACTAGGAAAATTAATCCACCTATTAAACAAAGGAGCTACATCCGATATTCTTAAAAAATGATCAGCTCCACTAGTTAAAAAAGCACCTTGAGAACTATTAGCATGAGCATAAGACCATTGTTCATCAAGATGTAAATTATTTTTAAGACTAAAATAATGAAAAACCAGCCCAAGATTTAGCAACAACAACATTATCGCCAACCAAACAATCTTGTTATTTTTTAAGCTCAAACAAACTTTTTTAAAGCTTGAAAACATAAATAAATCGCCCCTTATAACTTTTAAAAACATCAAATATATTTATCAGGACTATCATATCATTAACTAAAATAACTGTACATATAAAGCCTAGTACTTTCCCACAATTAAAAACACTAATT
This sequence comes from Alphaproteobacteria bacterium, assembly GCA_045578445.1. Lineage (GTDB taxonomy): Bacteria > Pseudomonadota > Alphaproteobacteria > RF32 > CAG-239 > CAG-267. The sequence goes on along the minus strand of JAZNKG010000040.1, from coordinate 18,687 downwards.
CATACCACGCCCTTGTTGTATCATCGCCATAACTAAATCATTTGAGTTAACAACATTTTCTGTTTTGGGATGAATATTGCTAAGTTCGTCATTTAATTTTTGTTTATTCAAATCAACAGTTTCTGTTTTAGGGTGAATATTTCTTAAATCTTCACTCAGCATCTGTTTAGCATTTTCTATACGGCTTTCTCGCTCTTGCGCCAAATAATCTGTACGTGTATCTATTATTTCGCTTGTAGTCATAACTTCTGAGCGAGTTGGTGACATTGTATAATTAGGAGCCGCTAACGGCTCGATATCACTTATACTACTAGAAAATTGAAAATCTGTTGCTCTATTATCATCTTCTTTATCATTTTTATGCAGTTTCTCTTTTATATTTTCTCGAACTTTTACCAAAAAAGGACGATTATCTAATTGTTCAAGAGGATAACTACTAGATACATATTCGCTAAAATCCGGTTTTTCTAACATTCCATCAAGCAGACAAACTTTTTCACCTTTGGAGTTTTCAACAGTCCAAATTTCTCGTAATTTTTCCAGATACTCTTTATCAGAAGCTTTTCCTACAATTCCTTCATTTTCCCCCAATTTTATTAATAAATTCCAACTAGATAAATTAACATCATTAAGTTCGCAAATCTCTTTTGTTATTCTTGTTATATCAGCATCAATTGTCTCAATTCCATTGTCCATATACATAGTAACCAAATCAGCCAATCCAGCATCTTTAATCTTATCTGCAAATGCTTTTTGAACTGCTAAATTATATCTTTGTTCTAAGCTAAATCCTTTACAATCATCAATTTCATTAAACTCTATACCATAATACCTATGATCAGCATTATTATTACTAACTAATTGATAGTTTATATCAAAAAAATCTTCACCATTTTGTATTTTTTTATCAATATCTTTAACTGATCTATTATAACAATCTATATCTTCATTTAAATACTGAGAAAAATCAATTCCACCTATTGTTAATAAAAGACTTACACCTTCTTTATAATTTTCTTCATTTGGTAATACATCAGCATGCATAGCATCACTAAGCGCCATTTTAACATGCTTATCATCATAAAAATCAGCACTTGCAGACATCCAGTGACGACTTACAGAATTAATAACAACTGACATTTCTTTATCAAAATCTTCTTTTTTATCACTTAAAGGATTAATTTCTCCATTTTCAACTTTACTAAAATAATCTTTATATCCTTCTTTTTTACCTTCTTTTATAATATTAGCTCTTTCTTCTTCTGTTTGAGCTTCTTTATACATCTCTCTCAATTGCAAAAGTCCTGCAACTTGAGCACCAATTTCTTTATAGCAATGAAGTTTATAATGTTGCTCCAAGCTCATATCCGCACTAAAATTAACTTTTTCACGTTGATGCATATGCTCTGCCTCATGAGCAAGCGTAGATAAAGTGCTTTCTATACTTTGTTCTTGTCCTTCAAAGATATTATCTGTAATTGTATTTAAATCTGGCGAATAATAAGCATCAGCCTCAGGTCTTACACTAACCGTATCGTTTTGATACTGCAAATTATCAATTCTTGGAGCACGACCAACTTCTCTTATTGTGCCATATCCTCGCCAACTATCTTCTTTTAACTCTTCTTTTAACTCTTCTTTTGTCTGATTAGATGGCGGAGTATTTTTTAATTCTTGTTCATTATTAGCAACCATTTCCCATGCTATGGTACTATCATTTTTAAGAGTATCTCTAATATTGTCTTCTACATATACAACTTTATCTTTGTCACCTATATTATCATCACCATAGTTGTTGTGTGCTTCAGCCTCCATAGGTGAACCACTCATAACTGCAACAACACTTGCACCAACAATGTAATTTCCAATTTTACTCATCACAATAGTCCAATCAAAAACTTCTATATAATTGTATCATAAAAAAAGAATTTTATCAACAAAAAAACACCTTTAATATTAGGCGACAAAACAAGATGATAACGTAAATCTATTATATAAAATTACCCTATAGAAGCTTTTATTAACTCTTTTGCATATGGTGTTTGTGGATTATTAAATATTTCATCAGCACTAGCATATTCAACAATTCTACCTTTACGCATAACCGCAACTTCATGAGAAATAGCTCTAACAACTTTCATATCATGAGATATAAACAAATACGCAATACCTGTTGTATCCTGAATTTGCTTTAATAACTTAACAATTTCAGCCTGAACAGTAACATCTAAAGCCGAAGTAGGCTCATCCAATATTATAATTTTTGGCTCAACCACCAATGCTCTAGCAATAGCTATTCTTTGTCTTTGACCACCTGAAAACTCATGAGGATATTGCTTTAATATATCATCCCCACTCAAACCAACCTTTGCAAGTATCAATTTAACCTTCTTACGCACTTCCTCTTTACTTAATTTAGGAAAATGCACATAAACACCTTCTCCAACAATATCTTCAATGGTCATACGTGGATTTAATGAATTATACGGATCTTGAAAAACTACTTGTACATTTTTTCTAAAGTCTTTTTCATCTTTAATTTTTACCGATTTTGATAATAAAATCTCTCCTTTGTACTTAATAAGATTAGCCAAACACATCCCCAAAGTGGTCTTGCCAGACCCAGATTCGCCAACCAAACCAAGAGTTTTTCCTTCATATAGAGCTAAATTTACATCATTAACAGCTTTTAATTCATTAATCGTTTTACCTAATATATTCTTTTTCAAAACAAAACTAACATTAATATTTCTAGCTTCCATTAGCTTTCGTGATATAAAATCTTTTCTTATAGTCTTATTATTAAAAGCATTTAATAGTTCTCTTGTATAAGGATGAGATGGCGCATTAAAAATATTACCTACACTTCCTTCCTCAACAATAACACCATGACGCATAACTATAACTCTATTAGCAATCTTTTTTACTACATTCAAATCATGCGATATAAAAATTACAGACATCTTAAGCTTATCTTTTAGCCTTAACAACAAATCCAAAATCTGTTTTTGTACTGTAACATCTAAAGCAGTAGTCGGCTCGTCTGCAATTAATATCTTAGGATTATTCGCAACAGCCATAGCAATCATAACGCGTTGTCTTTGTCCTCCTGATAACTCAAAAGGATACGCATTCATTCTTTCATTAGCATTATCAATACCCACTAATTTTAATAAATATCTAGCTCTCGCCTTTGCTTTTTTATCAGAAACTTTTTTATGACAACGAATAACTTCAGCAATCTGCTCGCCTACTTTCAACAGAGGATTTAACGAACTCATTGGTTCCTGAAAAATCATCCCTATTTTATCGCCTCTAATAGTTTGCCATTCATTTTCGCTAAGTGATGTTAATTCTTTATCTTCAAAAACAATAGAATTGGTACTTTTGTATAAAACTTTTTTAGCATCAATCAATCCCATCAAAGACAATGCTGTAACACTTTTACCTGAGCCAGATTCACCAACTATTGCTAAAACCTCACCCTCATTAACATAAAAATTACTATTATAAACAGCCGAAAAGAACGACCCGTCTTTACGGATAAAACGAATATTTAAATTTTTTACATCTAAAATCGTCTCATTCATCATCTTCTCTTATCCATAGCATCTCTTACTCCTTCTCCAATAAAAATCAGAGAAGTCAATAACATTGAAAGTACAAAAAATATACTAAGACCAATCCAAGGAGCTTGCAAATTATCTTTACCTTGACGAACCAAATCTCCAAGCGAAGGATATTCATATCCCAAACCTAACCCCAAAAAATCTAACGCAGTTAAAGCAACAATTCCACCTGCTAAAATAAATGGAACAAATGTAACAATAACAACCATCGCATTAGGCAAAATATGTCGCCATATAATCCTAAAATTACTAACACCAAGAGCTTTGGCTGCTTTAACATACTCAAAATTTCTCGCTCTCAAAAATTCAGCTCTCACCATTCCAGTTAGCTCTGTCCACGAAAACAACAATAAAATCACTAATAAGGTAAAAAATGTTGGCTTAAAAACACTCGCAATAATTATAAGAGCAAATAACTGAGGCATAGACTCCCAAACCTCAATAAATCGTTGCACTAAAATATCTAACTTGCCACCAAAATACCCTTGAATAGCCCCAAAAAATATTCCTAAAACAGATGATAGAACTGTTAACAATACCGCAAATACCATTGATAGCCTAATACCATATAAAAGACGAGCAACAATATCTCGTCCCTCTTCATCAGTCCCTAACCAGTGCCTAAAAGATGGAGATGCTGGAAATGGTTCATTTAACTCAAAGTCAACCGTATTATACGAAAATTCTATTAACGGCATAATCATAAAACCATCTTCATTAATATTATCTTTTATAAATTCATCTTTATAATTAGCCTCAGTTGGAAAATCTCCACCAAATCTAGCATCTGTATATACCTTAAAAATAGGAAAATAATATTCTCCTTGATATTTTAATATAATTGGCTTGTCATTAGCAATAAACTCAGCAAATAAAGACAATAACATCAAACACATTAAAAAAATTAATGCGAATTTAGAGCGTTTATTTTTTATATATTTATCCAAACTCATCAACAATATCTCTGCCTTTTCATCACTATAAGACCGAGATAACACACTTTTTATATGTTTACAAGCTTTTAATCAACAATTAAACACGTTTATTTAGAAATCTATTTGACTATCTTCGCTAAACTCCGCTGGAACAAATTCATCTAAGTCAACTACTACCTCATCAACATCTTCAGAAGCATTCTCGTTAACTTCATTCTCAGATTCAACGGCATTCTCGTTAGCTACATTCTTTGGTTCAACAGCTTTTTCTATTTCTTCATCTAGTAGTTTACTTTCATTAGAGTTTTCAACATTTTCTACATTATTTTCTATTGGTTTTGCCTTTTCTTCAACTTCTTCTATTTCAGGTAATAATTCATCTGCTGGGGTATATATATTATCTGGATTAAACGCTTTCAAATCATAATATACTGCAGAAGAATTATCTATTTTCACCTTCTCAGGAGCTTTTTTCATTGTCTCTATTTCTAGTTTTATATCTTCATCTACACTTTTACTAAGCCTTTGTTTTACAAGCAACTCCTCATTTTTGTTTTTAAAATCTGCATACCACTCACGATAATTTATAGCAATATTTGATATTTTACTACCGCGGATAACTGAATTGTTAATTAAATTTTGTTTTAAACTAAACATCTCTTCCGAAGACATTTTCATATTATCTATGGTATAACAATAGTCTTGATAGCGTAAAATTGATTTAGTAAAGTCACTTGCCAAACAAATATTCGCATTAATCAAAAACTTAGGCGCTCCACCTTTTCTAATAGCTAGATTAACCAATCTATCTTTCACAAAATTACTATATCTACCTGCTTGCATATCAGATAATTCTTTTATGTTACTAACACCTTGAATAATAATATCTGTTTTAGCAAATTTTTTATCCGATTTTATATCTGTTATAAAACTTTGTAACTTACCAATCAAACATTTCGTCTGTTCAACATATGCTTTTCTTTTATTGTCGATTCCTCCAGAATATAACGAATTATCTTTTATAGCCACCCATTCTTTTCTAGGTTTTAAATTACAATATTCATCATAAATATAAATATCAGACGGCAAATCCACATAAACCATATAAACACCACCTGTGCCATCTTTTATGTAATCTTTAGATACAATATCAAATATTTTTTTCGAACCCTCAATTGATACCCTTCGATTCTCAGATAAAACCTTCATATTCTTAAGATTAGACATATCAATCAAAGTTTTTGCAACAAACTTCAAATCTCTATTTTTTAGACTTAAAACCCATTCTCCCAATAGGGCATATATATTTTTTTCTAATGCACTATTTTTATCGTATAAAGAAACGACTTTATAGTTTTTAACTACACACCTATCAGAATATAAATCATCTTTTTTATAGCATAAATTAAACTCTGGAGCTGAATACGTACTGATATGATAGCCATTATCTTTCTTTAATGCGTCATACAACTCATTAAACTCCAATCCATACAAATCTAAAGTACCATGCCTAAAATTCCAATCATGAATAATTTCCGCATATCCTCTATTTGCACTACTTGTACTCGTATAATCAACCTGATTATAAATATCGACAATATTGCTCATAGCGTCATCTTTTTCAACAAATGCATTCGGAAAAATTTCAAAATCATTATTAGCATAAAAACCAATCATTAAATCACGCAACTCTCTAAAATCGCTGTTCTTTAAGTTGCTTAAAAAATGATATGATGGAAGCTCTGGAATCATAAAATAAATTATACTATGGTCTATTTTCCCTTTTGCGCTTTTTGCCATATCTTTTAAATTATAATATTCTTTTTTATCAACATCAGCAAATTCAATACTTTTTACCCCTACCACACTTGATAATAGCAATACAATCGTTATAAAATATAAAGTTATAGAAAATCTAAAGGCAAAAAATATAATAACTGCACAAAAAAGACCAACCAACCAAGAAGAAGGAACAATAGCTATGAAACTAAGCCAACTCATATGCTTTTCTAGCCATGTTTCAATAAAATTATCTACATTAAACAGCGCAAACTGATTATAAAATGCAACTACCATTACAAGAGTTAACAATGCGCACACTATATTTTGTAAATCTTTAGAAAAAAACAACGCAAATATTAAAGTAAATGAAATCGCAAGCATTCCCGCAAAAATATACATCATAGCAGGATTAAGTTCGCCATTCTCTATTAGTTTTCCATTAATAGAATACACAAACAATATAAAATCCAACGCCATAATTAAAAACATATATATAACTCGCATCATCTTATCTGCAAAGCTATTAGCTTTTTTATAAGATGATCCACTAGAGCGACTAACTTTATTCAACTTCAAAGAATGTTTTACAGGTGTGTTCATTGCATTATTCCTAAAAATAATATTAGATACAAAAAACATATACCATATTGTTAAATAAAATATTAAAAAAATTTCTATATGTTCAAAATATAATAAACAATATATCTTGAAAATAATTTTTTTTGACACTATAATTTTAGAAGTTTTACGATTCTCGCAAAACTCTGATACGAAAAGCCGTATGGAATAGATATGTTGGACCTGGGGGCAGTACCCAGCGCCTCCACCAAAAATTTTATGGGGGCGAAATAGGTTAGACAGTGTATAGTAAAGATATCTGTGCTGTATTCGGTGAGATACCACCGTTATCGGTTCAAATTAAATAAACGCAAATGATAATTTTGCACCAGTTGCTGTAGCTGCTTAAGTTAAAGCAACAAATCTAAATTCTTTAAGCTATGGTTAGCATAAAGTGGGGAGTGAGCCACCTAGCAACAGAACGGCTCTTTTTAACTTAAATTAATTGCAAGAAATAGAGTTTGAAATGACAGAATTTGTAAGTGAAATAAACTATGATAAACTGATTGAAAAAGCCTTAAAACAAGTGGTAGTTGATGCCCTTAAAATAGCAGAAGCACAAGGGCTTCCTGGTGATAATCATTTTTATATCACTTTTAAAACAGATCATCCTGGCACAATCATTCCTCAAAACCTAAAAATACAATATCCTGAAAGCATGACCATTGTATTACAACATCAGTATGCAAACTTATCTATAGAAGAAAAATTCTTTTCTGTAGATTTAAGTTTTGGAGGAATGGCTCAAAATCTTATCATCCCTTACGAAGCAATTACATATTTTGCAGATCCATCTGCAAAATTTGGCTTAAGTTTTTCTTTTTATGAAAACGGTGATGTTCATTCATTAGAAGATATTGAACCTGAAAGAAAAGTTTCTGGAGAAACAGCTCAAATTATCTCTTTTGATAGTTTTAGGAACAAAAAATAGATGAAAAAATATTCCGTAATAATTGCTAAAAATCACACAACTAGCATATCTTTAGAAGAAGAATTTTATCATATATTATGCATCTTAGCTCAAGAGCAAAATCTATCCCCAAACGAACTTATAACTCAAATAGATAAAAATCGCACAACAACAAACCTATCTTCTGCTATAAGGTTATATATCTTAAAAAATTTACAGCAAAAAGCTAATTTATAAAAGTTCTAAATCTGCTTTTTGGCTATCTTCATCAGATTTAGTTTCGCCTACTTCCTCTGTTTTATTTACAGGCTGTTCAATTTTAGTATCATCTACAAGATTTTCTTCAATTACCACTTCTGGCACTGCATTATCAGAATTAGTTTCCTGTACTTCACTACTAATTACCTCGTCTTCTTTTATTTCTTCTGTTTCCATTTTTTTCAAAATGCCAGACAAACCACCAACACTTTCATTTACCTCAACACTAACAGCTTCCTCTTCTTGCGTATCTGCTACTTTTTTCTTAAAACCACCACGTTTTTTTATACTTTCAGCAACATTCTCGAACTCGTCTTGTCTATCAATTTTAGCATTATAATTTTCACCTTTAAAACGCTTTGCTTCGGCTTTTTCTTCATCCATTTTTTGTTGCTCTTTTTTAACTTTTTCCGCCAATACCTCTGGCACAATGCCCTCATCTACATTTTCAGCAACACTCTTAACTACATCATACTTAACTTCTGCATATTTATTTTTATACCACTGTATAATTTCAGAAGTTGGCACACCTTTGCTCATCGGATAATAAGCAACAATACCTGCCCCTAAAAGAACAAAAAACAAAACCCACACAGGATGTTTTAATATATATAAAACTACATAAATTGGAAAAGTTAACACTCTCAATATAATATAAAAAAACTTAAACAGTGAACTTCTTTGTTTTTCATCAGACATAGCCAACCTCTCTTTTACTTATACTGCTATATATTAACCTATAACATCTTTTATTTAAAACTTATTTAACAAACGAATTTAATCTATATACGACCACACACCTGTCTTTTCATTTCTTACACATACCTTTTTTGCATATTCTGGCTTTATTTCATAAACATAACCAAAACCAGTAGCGTTATAATATTTATCAACAATATCCTTATCTACGTAATGCACAATTTCATTGCGCCCACTTTCATCAGAAAACTTATTAAGATAACTTTGCCCATAAATAAACTTAGGCCTTAAATCTAATATTAATCTATTAATATTTGGTTTTGGATAAATACCTGTTTGTTCCCCAATCACATCTAATTGACCTATAAGTTGCCAATAATACGCAGGGTCTTTAGCAAATATATTATACATCATTCCATTACCATTAAACACATAATCACAACGATTAATATTTTGTGTTATATAATCAGGAAGATACATTTCTCTTTTATTTTTATATAAATTGATATAAAAAACTGTTACCTTAAACAAAAAATAATACATTATACCAATAAACAATACCCGAATAACTCTATTTTTTTTATCAAGTTCATACAAAAACGGAATTGCACTAAATACGGCAAAATAAAATAGCATCCAATAATAATATGAATATGGCGAAAAATACATACGGCGTTGCAAAAATTCAATCCAAAACATTACCCCAAATACCATCCAATATTTGTTATGGCTAAATGCGGAACATAATGCGCCTATCCCCCCTAGTATAACAATAACTTTCATATATTTAGGAAAAGACACAATTCTTGAAATATCAAAACCTTCAACTAAATTTAAATTAAATGTATAATTAGAAACATAATACAGTTCAAGCATATCATAATGATATAAATAAAAGAAAAATAACCCAAAACCTACAATGGGATAAACACTAGCTTTTAACAAATCTAATGTATTAATCTCTTTTTTATACCAAAACCATATTACACTTAAACCTAAAATAAATAATGGGAATATCGCTTTTTGAGCAAACATAAAACTCACAAAAAACCATATAAACGCAATTGATAAATCTTTTAACTTTTTATCCCTTAAATATCTAAAATAATAATAAATACCCGCAACCAAACAAAATAGCATATAATTATCTGGTCTAAAATCTATCGCATATAGCTTAAAACTTGGTGTGATAATCGCCCCTGCTGCAATAATACCCCATAATTTATTAGTTAAGAACTCCTCATTTATACGATAAACATAAACTAAAGACTTCAAAAAAACAAGAAATGAAATAACACAAACTACCTCAGAAATAGTTGCATTATATTCAAAAATCTTTGTTAAAGGAGCAAACAAATACCATAATAAAGGATTATGATGCTGAAAAAAATCCTTATAAGGAACTTGCCCTATTGCTATCATAAAACTAGAATGAATATGCTCAATATTATCCCCATTTTGTGTTGGCAAATGTGCCGAAACAAGAGTATGTAATATTGAAGAAAAAACAATCAGACCAATAACCGCCCATAAAGGAACATACCTAAAAAATTTATCTTTTATATGGATATAATCAATTTTGTTCATATTCAAATTTCCTTGTTTTAGGATTATATTTACAGTTATCTTTTCTAAACTCAGGCTTTAATAGATATTTTATAGCCCTTTCACTATACGTCTCGCTAAAGTCCTCCATTTCTAACAACTCATCAAATAAAACATTATCCTTAACTCTATCGTAAAACTTATTTATCATATCCATATCAAACTTATGTACTATAACTTTATTACCTTTAACTTTTTCATAGCGTTCATAAATATTTTGAACATAAATCAGCTTAGGCTTTTTATCTTCAATTAACTTATTTATATCTTCTATTGGTCTAATACCTACCTTATCCCCTATAACATCAGATTGACCTAATAAAAACCAATAATAACCCAAATCTTTATTATAAACAAAATCATAAGGTGTAAATGTGTAGTCACATTTATTAACTAAGTTTTTCAAATAATCTTCTCTGTCATAAGCATGAGATAAATTAGCATATGAAACCTTAATATCATGAACAAACCAATATGCACCATATAAAAAATAAATAATAGATTGAATAATAACAACAATTTTCAACATCTTATTATTTTCTGATATTTTTAAAACACCAGCTACAGCCACAGGAACAGCAAAATAAAATGGAACATAATAGTAGTAAACATGTGGCGAAAAATAAAATAGGTTAAACATCAACTGTGAAGCAAAAACAATGCCCATGATTCTGTAATATTTATTCATACTACAAAAAAGAATTAGCAAAGAAAATGATGCCACATAAAAAAATATATCAGCCAAATGCCATGCTTTATTAATCCCATATTCGCCCATATATTCACGCATATATGTGTTAAATACAAAATTAGTTTTCCAATATAGCTCAAATATTCCCAAATGCACCCAAATATAAATAAAAACAATACTAAATAGAACTGGAGCAATAAGAGATATCAAAAAATCTTTATACATTATCTCTTTTTTATAAAGAAAAAACAAAGATACTACACCAATAGCAGGATAAAATAATATTGCTTTTTGTAAAAACATAAAAGCAAGCCAAAACAAAAAATAAGAAACAACCAAGTCTCGTCTTTTTATATCTCGTATATAACGAAAAAAATAATACAAACCAGCAGAAATACATGTAGTTACATAATTATCTGGTTTAAAATAAATATAATAAAGCATCGTTCCTGGACATAATATAAATAATGCCGATAACAAAGCTCCAGTACGCCCGCAAATAAACTCATTCATTATTTTATAGATATAAAAAACACCTATTAAGAAAAATAAAAACGTTACATAATCAGCAATATATACAATAATATTTCCCATTCCCTCAAAAAGAGCAACAAACCACCCCATTAAATACCATAACAAAGGATGATGATGTTCAAAAAAATCTCTATACGGAACTTCCCCTTTATATACCTTAAAAGAGGCCTTAATGTGCTCCATAACATCCCCTTCAGGATAAATATTGCAAAAACATACCAACGAAATTAAAAATAAAACAAACAACAATGTAAAAAACAATGCTATATCTGGAAGCAAATATATCTTATTTTTAATATTAATACCTTTCATTAACATCTGCTCCCCAAAAACACTAGCGCCATTTTTTTACAGTATTTATATTCCTATGATAAGCTTCACTAAGACCAATATTCTCAATATTTACATTAAGACGACTTCTCCAATTAGGATATTTATCCACGTCTGTTCCTGGCAAATTTTGAATCTTCATTGATTGGAAAATATCTTCTGGCTGAAGCATAAATACTTCACTATTGCTCTTAGCCATATATGCGTGTACAGCTTCTTCAATTCCTTCAGGATAACCCTCGCCATACATATAATCAGCTTTACGCCATCTATCGTTTGGCCATACACCTTCTCTATCCAAAGCTTCTAGCAATAAACGTCTTTCATGTTCACGATGTTGATATGCTCGCCTCGTTTCTTCTTCATTATAAAAGCCTAATTTATTCATTGTCGCAATTTCACTACCAAACCACCAAGCTTTTAACGGTGGCATATCATGAGTACCAACAGAAGCAAAATATTTTGTTTCATATTCAGCTGGAGCTTTCATTGTCCCACTAGCATCTTTTCTTTCAGCCCATAATACTCCTAATGAATAAATATTACGTTCAGTCAACATTTGTTGAAAACCTTCAGCGACATTACCAATACATTCGCCAACAACCACACATTTATTCAAATAACTTTCTAATGCCAAAATATTCATCATATCTTTTTCGTTATATCGAATATATGTTCCTTCCTTACCATCATCAGGAATAATATACAATCGAGACAATCCCATAACATGGTCAATCCTAATAGCACCAGCATATCGCATATTTGCTCTTAAAATACGAATAAACGGTTTATAGCAACGTTCCTTCAATTCAAATGGATTAAACGCACCCAATCCCCATTTTTGACCCATTGGGAAATAATTATCAGGTGGAGCACCTGCACCGCTTTTTTGAAGATATAAATATTTATCTCCCCAAACTTCTGCGCTATCTTTTGAAACACCAACAGGCAAATCGCGATACAAACCTATAACCAAATTTCTATCTTTAATTTTTTGTTCAACCAATTTTAATTGTCTATCTGCCTCAAATTGTAAAAACTTAAAAAAGTCTACATCATACTGATGTGTTTCAGCAAATTTTTCAACACCACTACTTAAAGCTGAGCTAACACTATCTTCCCACTTTTTAGAAGTTTTACCACACAACTTACAACGCTCATTATATACAGCCTGAAAAACAGCTAATCTATGCAACTCTCCAGTATCTGCTTTTTTAAATTTTTCAAACTCTTTTGCATAAGCACTATTTTTATTATCAATAACTCTAGCATATATATTTCCCAAAGCTTTTGCTTTTGCATTATATATAGTTGTATAGTCAATATTTTCTTTCTCTTTAGCAAACCATATTGCTTTATCATCTTTATCTTCTTGTTTATAAAAAGGAACTTTTTCTACATCAATATAAATAGGATTCAAAAACAATCTACTAATAGAAGCATAAGGACTAGCTGCCTCTGGATAGTTATGCAATAACACATTCAATGGATTTAAGCCAATAACATCACCACCGCTATCAGCTAAAATATTTATCATATTTTCTAAATCAGTAAAATCACCAACACCCCAATTACGCTCACTTTTTAAAGAATATAGCTGAATAGCAAAACCAAATAATTTTTCTTTACCCTTTTTATCCAAAGCATAACATTTTTTTGGAGCTACAGCTAAAACTGTTTTATATTCCGCTTTTGATGTTTTTACTTTTATATCATAATATCCTGGCTCTAGGTTATTCTCAACTAATACCTCATATTGCACATACTCAATTTTTCTTTCTTTTTTACGACAAACTTCATTAAAAGATACCTTTAGCTTTGCAAAATTATTCTTACCTTCTTTTGCATAACTAACAACCATTTCATTTTCTGCTTCTTCAGTTGAAACAACAATATCAAAATTAACCTTATCAGTATTAACAACATAAATAGCTTCTAACGCTCTTTGCCAACGTTTTTTTTCTAATGTATCTAAAGATTTTTGAACTTCAACATCATCTTTTGCGCCATAACCTAAACTCTCAACAAAAAAGCGCACCAAATCTTCATTCACACTACAATGTTTTACATCTCCACCACAACCAAATGTATATTCAGTAGCAATACCCAATTTATCAGCTAAACTGTTTAACAATTGACTCATATATATCCTCCCTTACTTTTTTATTTCAAAGCATAAAACATTCCATGCTGGCACCCAAATTTCTTCGCCTGAAGCAATTTTCTGAGGCTCAAATTTATCAGAACTATCTAATAATAAAGTCCATTTATATGCCTTCTTAATATTTGGTAGCTTCCATTTTACATTATTCGCATTGGCATTAAAGATAACCATATACATTCTGTCCTGTCCTGCCACCATATAAGATATCATCTTCCTATTATGTTGAGACCAATCTGACTGCGTAAACTCAACACCTTTTTCTGTATACCAAGCAATATCTTTAATACCTTGTTTAGCATCAACATATCCACCATAAAAGAAATTCTTACGATTAAATACGCCCATCTTACGGCGAAGTTTAATAAGTTCTTTCACAAAACGAATATTATTAACTTCTGCCCCACTAATAGTTTCCCAAACCAAATAAGAAATAACATTATCTTGGCAATACGTATTATTATTACCAAACTGGGTATTCAAAAACTCATCACCAAAACGAATAATAGGTGTACCAAAAGAGAGCATTAACGTACTCATCATAGCTCGTTGACGCAATCTTCTATTTTCTAAAACTGTCTCATCTGTTGTAAAACCTTCCACACCAGAATTATAGCTCCAATTTGCATCTGTTCCATCACGATTATTTTCGCCATTAGCAAAATTATGCTTATGATTATAGCTTACCAAATCGTTTAATGTCATACCGTCATGAACAGTAATATAATTCACCGAACTCCATATAGAACGACGCATCGGTCCAAATATATCGCTTGAACCAGAAATTCTACTTGCAAGTTCGCCTACTTGTCTATCATCTCCACGCCAAAAGCGTCTTACAACATCACGGTATCTATCGTTCCACTCCATATGCCCTGGAGGAAATGCTCCTAACTGATAACCACCGATTCCAACATCCCAAGGCTCTGCTGCTATTTTTACCAATTGCAACACTTCATCTTGTCTTAAAGACATTAAAAATCCGCTACTTTGACTAAACTCTTGTTTAACCCTTGCCAATGATGTTGCTAAGTCTAATCTAAATCCGTCAACATGCATTTCTTCAACAAAATATCTCAAAGAGTCCATTACCAAAGTCAAAACATAAGGATTCTGTAAATTAAACGAAGCACCACACCCCGTACTATCATAGTAATAACGTTTGTTGTTTCCATCCAAGGTATAATAACTTTCATTATCAATACCTCTATAAGAAAGTGTAGGACCTAAATGATTGCCTTCAAACGTGTGATTATATACCATATCTAAAATCACTTCCATACCATTTTCATGGAAGCGTTTTACCATTTTCTTAAATCCGTCAACATTTCCATTAACAAGATAACTTGGTTCTAACGCAAAAAAGTTTAAGCTCTCATATCCCCAAAAATTAGGCTTAATACCAACATTTCTTTCCGCCATAAAGGCATTAACAGGCATCAATTCTATAGAGGTTACACCTAACCATTTTAAATAACCACAAACACTATGCGTAGCCAATCCCGCAAATGTACCACGTTTTGCATCTTGTACCTTTGGATGTGCTTTTGTAAATCCTTTTACATGCAATTCATAAAATACAGTTTTTGAAGGTTCTACCTGAGGAGGAACATCTCCTTCCCAATCAAATTCATTTGGACCAACCACAACTGATTTTGGCACATAAGGTGCACTATCCAATGTTGAAAACGATAAATCTTTATCAGGACTATCAACATCATATCCAAAAATAGCCTTATGCCAAATAAGTCTACCAACCAATTTTTTTGCATATGGGTCTATTAGTAATTTATTTGGATTAAAACGTTTACCTTTGCTTGGTTCATATGGACCATAAACTCTATAGCCATATACTTGACCAGCTTTCACACCTTCAAGATAAATATGCCAGATATTATTTTCTCTAACAGCCATTTCATATCTTGCTGTTTCATGCACCCCACTGTTGTCATACAAACAAAGTTCAACACGCAAAGCACCAGCAGAGAACAAAGCAAAATTTACGCCCCATTCATCGGGTGTTGCCCCTAATGGATATGAACGACCATCCCATACTTTAATCTCTGGCATATTCCCTCTCTTATTTTATATTACTAATATTTAATGTGTTTCAAAACAATAGTAGAAAGTGGTGGCAAGGTTAAATTAATAGAATGAGGACGGCCATTAATGCTCTCATCATTCGCCCATAATTCTCCCTCATTTTTAACACCACTACCCCAATAGTTTTTATCATCACTATTAAAGATTTCTTGGTACATACCACTATCTGGAACGCCCAACTTATAGTTATGACGAACAACCGGTGTAAAGTTTGAAATAACAATCATATAATTATTATAATCATGACCACGACGAATATAAGATATTACACTATCATTACCATTTGCATGGTCTATCCACTCAAAGCCTTTACTATCAAAATCTTCTTCATAAAAACAAGAGTTGCCTTTATACATCAAGTTCAAATCTCTAACACAATTTTGCATACCTTTATACATAGGATATTGCAATAAGTGCCATCTTAAACTTTCATTTGCATTCCATTCCCAATCTTGACCAAACTCACAACCCATAAAGAGTAATTTTTTACCCGGATGTGTCCACATAAAGCCATAATATGCTCTTAAGTTTGCAAATTTTTGCCATTCATCACCAGGCATTTTAGAAAGCATAGAACCTTTACCATGAACAACCTCATCATGAGATATTGGCAAAATAAAGTTTTCATTAAATGCATACAACAAACCAAATGTTAATTTACCGTGTTCGTATTTACGATATACAGGGTCTTTGCTAATATAAGAAAGGGTATCATTCATCCAACCCATATTCCATTTATAACCAAATCCCAAACCGCCCATAGAAGTTGGACGAGATACCATTGGCCATGCAGTAGATTCTTCAGCACAAGTCATAACGCCTTCACAACCGCCATAACATAATTCATTCATCTTACGAATAAATGAAATAGCTTCTAGGTTTTCATTTCCACCATAAATATTTGGTATCCATTCCCCATTTTCACGAGAATAATCCAAATATAACATAGACGCTACTGCATCAACACGTAAACCATCAATATGGTATTCTTTTAACCAATACAAAGCACTTGAGCACAATACATTACTAACTTCTGTTCTACCAAAGTTATAAATCTTTGTACCCCAATCTTTATGTTCACCTTTTCTTGGGTCTGCATGTTCATATAAATGTGTACCATCAAACTCAACTAAACCATGTCCATCTTTAGGAAAGTGAGCAGGCACCCAGTCCATAATCACACCAATATTTGCTTGGTGGAATTTATCAATCATATATCTAAAATCATCAGGATTACCAAAACGAGAAGTTGGTGCAAATAACCCTGTTACTTGATATCCCCAAGAACCATCAAATGGATGCTCACAAACAGGCAAAAATTCTACATGAGTAAATCCCATATTCATAACATATGGTACCAATGTATCTGCCAACTCTCTATATGATAAATACTCAGATCCATTATCACCTTTTCTTCTCCAAGAACCAAGGTGCACTTCATAAATACTTGTTGGTCTATCAAAGCTATTATAAGAAGCGCGATACTTCATCCAATCATTATCATTCCAATTATAATGATTTATATCATAAACAATAGATGCAGTATTTGGACGAACCTCTGCATAAAACGCCATAGGGTCACTCTTTGTTAAAATGTAGCCTTCGTGTGTTTTAACTTCAAACTTATATAATTCACCTTCTGTAATATGTGGAATAAAAATATCCCATACACCACAGTTAAAGTGTTTACGCATTACATTAACACGACCATCCCAGTTATTAAAACCACCAACAACAGAAACTCTTTTTGCATTAGGAGCCCATACAGAAAAGCCAACACCTTTTACGCCATTTAACTCCATTACATGAGCACCAAGCTTTTTATATAAATCTAAGTGATTACCTTCACTAAAAAGATATTCATCAATATCACCTAAGATTGAAGGAAAAGAATAAATATCTTCTTCTAAATACACATCGCCTTTATCATTAGTAATTCTAAATTTATGTTTAAAGCCATCTGTATTTGTAACACCTAAATTAATCTGATAAAATCCTCTATCATCAAGTTTGGTCATCATACCCAAAGAGTTCTCGCTACCATCAAGTAGTTCTATTGATTTAGTATTAGGCTTGAAAGCACGAATATAAACTTCTTTGCTACCTTTATCTCTATGAATACCCAACACAGCCATTACATTTTCATAATTACCGTTAATTATGCATTCCATTTCTTCTTTAGAAAGTAAATTTCCCATATTATCTCCTTGTGGACGTAAAATTGCAAAATTATGCGCTTGTCCGTTTTCCTCTTTTTTTACAGTTTTATTTTTAACTGTGCTGACCATAACTATAACTCCAAAATAAAAACAAAAATAGATTACAGAATATGTATAAAAACAAATTCAAAAAAAAGCAAGTAGATTGTCAAAAAAAAGACATCTTTTTCATATATTTTTTCTTTTAAAAACAACTACCTTATGATTTTAAAC
>JAZNKG010000039.1:0-17354 GCA_045578445.1 Alphaproteobacteria bacterium | reverse complement strand
GGGGGGGAGCTGAGGGGAGTGTGAGGGCTGACCGAAAGGAGAGGTGTGCTTGAGAGTGACCGTATAGAGGGGGAGTTGTGTTTGAGGGTTGTTTAAAATTTATGGGGTGATGAATGGGAGGAGAGGTTTAGGTGTTTTAGAGTGGAGTATAAGTTTTTGTTATTTTTATAAATAAAAAACCGCCGGTTAAGGCGGTTTTTGTGGTGGATTGAGAAGTTGTTATACCTCGTAGGTAAACCAGTTCTCCTGTTCCTGTGCGTCTTTCCAGATTTTTTTGATGTAATCTGCAAGTTGTTCGCTCTGTGAGCCCATTGGCCAGCCATTCTCTAGATGTTCTATAACATCATCAAGAATGTGGAAAGGCATCGGGTATTTGAGAATTGTTGATGGTCCGGGGAAACCTTTTCCGTTGTCATAGAACTTTCCGTATACCTCAATTTCTCTGGTATGAAAATTCACGTTGATGAATGCTTTTGCATTTGACCATGTTTTTCTGGCGATAATTTCGCACTTGCTGTTTTTTACAGTTTTACTCATAATTGTAACTAATTTTGATTAGATTTATAGAATAGTAGACTTAATCTGAAGTCTTTATATCATGTTTTTAAAGGTATGTCAATATTTTTTTGTCTATTTATTTTATTGTTTAATTTATTAGTTTTTTATATAAAAAAAGCCCTCGTGTTTGAGGGCTTTGTTGTGCAAGGTTTGTTACTTACCTTGGGTGAGGTTGCCGAGCTGCGTTGTGTAATCGTAGTAAGATACGATTTTGTCTGTTGGTTGGTCAATTTTATTGGCTTCTACCTCGATAAAGACCTTGTCTTCCTTGCTTGAGAAGGCGATTTGTGTTGCAAGTGAGCTAGCGAGTTTGCCAATACCACATTTTGCCGATGACACCTCTTTTTCTGCATAGTAAAGTATGCGCTTCTTTGGTTCCATTACACTTCTTGGGTTTTCTACCTCTACGTAAATGGATACGATTGTTTCGTTGTAACCGATTTTTTCATCAATTGGGGTTACGTAACGAGTGAGAATTACTGGATTTGCCAGCAGTTTCCCTTTAATAGTAATTAAATTCTTCATAATAATTTTTATTATAATTGTAGGTTTAGTGAACTTTTAGGCTAGATGATTTATTTTGCGCTGTCAAGGTTTAAATTGCCAGTTTTAGTTGTTTTACAATAAACTCGCTTATTAACTGTAGCTTTTGTAAAAAAAAAGCGTTTATCAAACGTTTTGTGGACTGCGAGCTCCTTGACGTTTTGCTTTATGCAAATCGAGGGATGACAGTTTAAATGATTGTGTGCTAGCGCACTGGTTTGTGGATCCCCGGTTCGCACTGACGTGCGCCCGAGGATGACCGTAAAAGAGGTGACGTGTGCATGTGGATGACCAGTAAGAAAAGTGGTTGAGCTGAGGATGACCAGTAAGAAAAGTGGTTGCGCTGAGGATATAGAAGGGATATTTTACTTTACATATGCTATATTTTGTGTTAGAATCATTGTATGTTTAAGGGAATTCGGAGATCCCTTGACCATTCGGTTGTACCGAATAGAGGGATGACAGTTTAAAAAGGGTGTTGGCTGATGTTTGTGAAGATTGATAATCAAAAGATAGATGTGTTTGAGCTTGATAAGTGGATTAATCGCACTCGCGATGCTACTGAGGGTAAGAAAATTTCGCCAGAATTTGCTATGGAAATCTTGAAGAAAACTAATCACTATGCCGTTATTAAAAAAGTTTTGAAGGATATTAAAACAAAAAATAAAACTAATGAAGAGTTGTTGCCGTATAAAGAATTTATTTTATCTTGTGTGGATGGGCGAGAGACGTCACCGAATGCGCTAGAAATGTTGCAAGAATTAGCTGAAAAAGGTGGATTTAAAAAAGAATTTGATGTG
This sequence comes from Alphaproteobacteria bacterium, assembly GCA_045578445.1. Lineage (GTDB taxonomy): Bacteria > Pseudomonadota > Alphaproteobacteria > RF32 > CAG-239 > CAG-267. The sequence continues at coordinate 15,453 of JAZNKG010000039.1, read as the reverse complement.
ATTAATAAAAAAGATAAAATTTATAAAAAAGGACTTTTGACTGTTGATACTGTTAAATCTAAAGCAGAGTTTGATGCGATTAAAGGAAATAATTTGGCGGTTTATTATGATAATGATAATGTTGATTTATCCGAATTTTATTTAGATAGAGTGGCTGTTTTTTACTTTAAGGATAAGGCAAGTGTTACTGTTACTAATAAAAAAGTTATGCCAAAATATTTTGATGTATCTAATTGTTATAGGCTGAATTTTAGAAATTGTGATGTGAGTGATGTTGAAGAGTTTAAATTTAAAGAGGGGGCTATAGTTACTTTTGCAACGGTGAAAGGATTGCGGGATAATATAGATTTTTCTAACTGTAAAGAAGTTAGTCTGCTTGCTCTTGATTTGGCAAATTTGAATAACTTGAAGTTTAGGAAAGGGGCTCATTTGTGGGTAAATAATTGTCCTGTTTTGCCAGATAGTTTTGATGCTTCTAATTGTGATGTAGTCGGTTTCGACGGTGTTACAAAAATGCCAAAAGTTCTTGATTTATCTAATGTTAGAGTTGTTAATATATCAAATTGCGATATGGAAGGGGTTGAAGAAATTAAGTTTGGAAAAGGGGCTAAGGTTAAATTTTATAATGTGAAAAATTTATCTGCCAAGATGGATACTTCAATGTGTGAAAAGGTGGAATTTGCTTATGAACATTATGACGAACAAGGAAAATTATTTAATGAAGCAAAAGATGAAAAGGAAACTATTAAAACTGAAGTTTTAGATTTTTCTAATTGTAAAAACGTTGATTTGGAAGGGGCAGACTTAAAAGGGGTTAAAGAAATTAAGTTTATGAAAGGGGCAAGTGTGAATTTGAGATTTGCAAAGAATTTGCCTAAAACTTTAGATTTTTCTGAATGCGAAATAGTGGATATGTTTAGAGCCAATTTGAAAGGTGTTAGAGATATGAAGTTTGGAGAAGGCTCTATTATTGATTTGTGTGATTGTAATTTAAGAAGTTTGAAAAATCTTGTTTTTCCAGCAAATTCTAAGGTTGATTTGAGTTGGTCAAAAAATATAAATAGCACTTTGGATGTTTCTTTATGTAAAGAAGTTAATTTATGCAGATGTGATTTGAGAAAAGTTAAAGATTTGAAATTATTGCATGAAAGAACATGGCTTAATATTGCTTATGCTAAAAATTTGCCGAGATATTTAGATTTTGTAAATTGTAGTTATATAAAAATGGTAGGTGCAGATTTAAGGGGAGTTAGAGAAATTAAATTAAAAAGTCGTGGTTTCTATAATGAAGACGATAGACCACTTGTTTGGGGTACAGGTAAAAATTTTAAAGGTAAGTATGTATATACTGATGAATTGGATACAGCGAAAAAAATGGCAACTCTTATAAATAGAGGAAGATAGCTTGCTTTAATTGATGATGAAATTTTATTATCATACCAGTCTTGACTTTGGTGGTTTGGTTTCCTAAATATATCTTGTTAGGAGATATTATGGAAATTGAAATTATACCACCAGATGATAATCATGATTTTGATGAAGAAGTGAAAAAAATTAAACGTGCAAATGAGATGGGCTGTTTGGTTTTGGCCTTGTTTGGTTTAGCTTTTTTGTACGTATTTTTAGCTTTACTTCCTATTTTGTTAGTGATTCTTGCATATACCTTAGTTTTTGCTCTATGTTATTATATTTACAAGGCTTATTTAGAAGATTTTGTGAGAAATATTTTTAAAAAATAGAAGTTTACATACTTTTTTTCTTAAAAAATACTTGACAAAAAAAGTTTAATATCTTATAAGTGAGGCAAATTACTTATATTTTTTATATTTTTGTGTAACCACAGACAATTTGTCTGCATAAATCGTTGTGAAATGAAAACACTGTTAGCACAATCATCAACTCTATTGGCTGTGATTATTTCAGCCGTCGCGGTCTATGTATCGTGTTTTGTAGCGAAGCTAAGAAAGCAGAACAATGTGTCTGTTGCTGGTTTGACAACAGAAGAGCTCAGGTTCTTTAATATTTGAACCGCTGAGTGAATTTTTATGTTTATGAAGAAGCCTCTTTATCTCTTAGTTAGATAAGAGGCTTCTCTTTTTTTTAAATTCCGTCTTCGTCATCGCTTGAAATAAATAAGTCAAGTAGCTCGTGTCTATACATCCATAAATTTATAATCCCTAATATTATGCTGATTGAGCCAAAGACATATAAGATATAATACCAGTTTATTTCGCCGACTTTCATTAATGTATCGGTGGCGTAGTCCTTGATAAAATATATGGATACACTTGTTATGGCAAAAGCTGTGATGTAAGCTATTGTCCATATTCTTTTTTGTAAGACTTTGGGCATGAACATTACAGTTAGTAAGTAGATGAAGGCGAGGGCGATGAATAGGTATGTTTCCATGATATATTTTCTCCTTTTTTTTGGGGGGGGATGTGATAAAGTACAATCATGATTGTGAATTTGCTCCCTTATGTACCTCTTTTTGTACACCGCGGTCGCAAATTCACTTCCAGCATTGTACTTTATCCCACCCGTGGCAACGCTATCGCGTTCGGTTTTAAATTGGGGATGCGCTAAATTTTAGCATTGAGTTAGCAAATGGAAGCCACTCTTCAGTCGGGTTACGTACTACTTTGTACGCGCCCCTTCTTTGGTGGACATTTGCTACTCACTACTAAAATTACTTCTATAACTAAAATTTTAGTTCTTTTTGTACACTGTGGTGCTAGAAGTTAATTTGCCTTTATATATGTTTTAATGTTGATTTTACAAGGGGAGAGATAATTTGCTTATCGCAAAACGAGGCATGACGGTTTAAAGTGATTGTGTGCTGGCGCACTGGTTTGTGGATCCCCGACGTGCTACGGCTTACGCCGTGCCTCGAGGATGACCGTGGGTGGAGACTGAGCTCGAGGATGACCGAGAGATATTTTGCTTTACAAGTGGTGCTTTTTGTGTTAGAATCATTGTATGTTTAAGGGAATTCGAAGATCCCTTGACCATTCGGTTGTACCGAATGGAGGGATGACGGTTTAAAAGGGTGTAGGCTGATGTTTGTAGAAATTGATAATATTGATATGGACGCTTTAAAGGTTGAGGAATGGATTAAGACCAATCGCGACGCTAATGGTGGAGTAATTTCGCCAGAATTTGCTATGGAGATTTTAGGTAAAACAAATCATTTTGCGCATATTAAAAAGGTTATCAATAATATTAAAAAAGCTTGCTTAGATGAAAATGGCGAGTTGGTAGCTGATAAAGTTTTAGCTTATAAAGATTTTATTTTATCTGCTGTTGATAGGCGAGAGCACGAAGGTATGGCCCTTATTGGGTTACAAGAGTTGGCTGACGCAGGTGGTATTAGAGAAGAATTTGATAAGATAAATAGTAAGAAAAAAGTTTATAACAATAAAGTTTTCAATGGTGTTGTTATTAGAGATTCTTTGAGAGTGGCTGACATTAAGAATAAATTAAGTTTGGGAATTCCTGTTTTTATTGATATAGATAAATCTACTAATCCCAGTTATTGTGCGACCTTTAGAGATATGGATTTTTCTAATGTTGTTGGCATTATGAGTGATATACATGAGTTTACTTTAAATAATGTTACTAATGTGACAGACTGTTTTATTCTGGAAAAAACTAAACGGTTGTGGTTTCTTTCTACCACATGGAAAGAAGGGTGTGATAAGTTAGATTTTAATGGATGCACCTCACTGTTTATCAGAAATTGTGAAAATGTGCCTGAACAGATTGATGCTCCTGATTGTAATGTGCTTAATCTTAAAGGCTTTGATTTAACTAAATTGGATAAGATTAAAGTTTCTGATGAGCTGGAAGATATCAAAATTGAAAAATGTGAAAATATACCTGAAAATTTGGATTTATCGTTTGCTAACAATGTGACTATTATGGGGTGTGATTTATCTAATGTTAAGACCTTAAAATTTAAAGATGGGGCAAATGTTTGCTTAGATAGTGATTTGGATGAGGTTTGTACTGTTCTTCCTAAAAAGATAGATTTTTCTAATTGTGGCAGGGTTGATATCGGTTCGTGTAATATCAGCAAGGTTGAGGTTGTTATATTTAAGAATAAAGACCAAGCTGTTGATTGGGCTGATAAGGTATCATATTATCCTCATATAAAAACAATTTATGCTGATGAGCAGGGAAAAGTAAGTAGTTTGTCTGCAAATGTTGGTATAGAGATGTAGATTTTATTTATTTTCGCTCAAATAGGGCGAGTTTATCTTTTTTAAGTGTTTTATCAGCTCTTTATAGGCTTGGTTTTTGTGTTTTTTTAGCCAGCTAAAGACTAATCTTCTCGGCTCTTGTACGGTTAAGCGATTAGTGAATGTGCGCATTTTTAGCACAGGCATATTGTATTGGCTTATTAATGTTAATGGGTAGCAGTTTTTATCATTTAATGGGAGGTGTGATAAGCTCTCATATGGTATATAAGTTGCAGTTTTATAGCCCAAACTTTGCATATACTGAGTAAATGGTACTTCATATCTATATGCTACAGTTAAGCCGTCTTTTTCTTTTTTTACATTGTTTAGGTAGTTGGCGAAATTTTTATCTCTGTAGGACTTGTTATTTAATATTATAAAGTAGCTTTGGATGTGGTATGTGCCGTCTTGGTTGGCGGTTATGCCGTAAACATCAGCTTGTTTTTGTTGCATATCGGCTAAGAGAGGCGCGAATGAGTCGGCAAGAGTTATGGTAGAATCGTTAGCCAATATTAAGAGTGGGGGGTGGGGGTGTGCTAAAGCATGATCATGATTGTGAATTTGCTCCTTTATGTACCCTTTTTTGTACACCGCAGTCGCAAATTCACTTCCAGCATCATACTTTATCCCACCCGTGGCAACACCTTCGGTGTTCGGTTTTAAATCTTCTTGGGGGTGTGCTAAAGTGCTATCGTTATTGTGTGCTAGCGCACTGGTTTGTGGATCCCCGATGTGCTGATGCTGACGCATCGCCTCGAGGATGACCGTAGAGGAGGAGTTGTCGGTGTTTGGTTTTAAATCTTCTTGGGGGTGTGCTAAAGTGTTATCGTTATTGTGTGCTAGCGCACTGGTTTGTGGATCCCCGATGTGCTGATGCTGACGCATCGCCTCGAGGATGACCGTAGAGGGAGAGCTGTCGGTGTTTGGTTTTAAATTTTCTTGGGGGTGTGCTAAAGTGCTATCGTTGTTTAAGTAATCGGAAGATCCCTTGACCTCGCCATTTGGCTCGGAGGGATGACGGGGTAAATTTTGTGACATTAGCCAATTGTAGCCTCGTTTATAACTGCCCCAATCATATTCGCCATGGCGATATGCTATGATGTGGTTTACATATGGGCGGATTTTGTTTAAATCTCTTTTAGACATTTGATTATCTGTTACAAAAACAATGTTTGGAGCAATTTTCTTTAGCTTTTTTAAGTATGTTATAACATAGTCCGAGATTGTTCCGTCTTCAGAGTAGCCCGCATATATGGCGGTGTTCTTATCGCTTTGTAGCGGAGTTAATGTTAAGTTTATGTCTCTTTTTGTTGTATAATCTAAGCTAAAACTGATTATTAGTGCAAGCATACATAATAAAATTGGTAATTTTCTTAACATTAGTTGTTCTCCTTTTTAGGTGAGATTTCTTTTATTATTTCTTTATAGCGTTTAGGGTAGGTGGCTTTTATATACTCTAATAATTCATCTTTTGATTCCACTATCATTAAATTGGTGGTAAATGTGCGCCTTTTTAAGAATTGATGATTGAAATCTCTTATTAATGTCAGCGGATATGAGTTTTTGTCGGTTATCTCTAAATGTTGCAATTTTTCATAAGGGAGGTAGGAATCCCATTTATAGCCTAAGTGCTCTAACATCGGGGTGAGTTTTACTTCGTATTCAGTTATATACATTGATGTATATTCTTGGTGGGTTACGCTATTTAAGAAATTTTGAAAGGCTTTAGAGTTTATTACTGGTTTGCGCATTACCATAAAATAGCTTTGAACATGATTAGTAAAAGCTGTGTTTTGGCTATCCCCCCAAAAATCTAGCTCGGGACTATGAGACATTTTCTTAAACATTGGTTTGAAACTTGTCATTGGAGCATAGCAAGAATCGTTGGCAAAGATAATTTCTTCAGCTTTTTCTAAATATCCGTTTTGTTTTAGCCATTCAAAGCCTCGTTTGTAACTACCCCAATCATATTCGTTGTGGCGGTTGTGTTTGGTGTATATTACTAGGTTTTTTATCTTTTTATATTCTTCTGCCTTTAATTCAGAATCGGCAATATAGACTACTCCGTCAGTTACTTTGTTTAAACCTTTTATATATGTGATTACATAGTCAGGAATGGTTTGATTGGCATTGTATCCAGCAAATATGGCATAACGATTAGTTTTTTTAGGGTATAGGAATATGCCTAGCACTACTAAGCATAGTGCTATTATAAAACATATTATCTTCTTTTGTTTTTTCATCAAATGCCTTTATATATAAAAAAAATCTCGCAAGTATGACACTTACGAGATTTATTATACTTTTGTATTTTATTATTCTGCAACTAAAACCTGTCTACGGCTGTGCATAGCTTCTTCAATAAATGCTACTTGTTCTTGTACCATAGAGTTGTCAGCATATTTTTCTTTTGCTTTGGCAACTCTTTCTTCAAAATTGCCTTCTTTTGATTTGAAGATGTACATATATGCTCTTGTGATAGATTTTACTGTTGCTTCATCAAAGCCACTACGTTTTAAGCCGATTACGTTTAAGCCTCTTAGTTTACCTCTATCGCCTGTTACCATTGCAAATGGGATTACATCTCTTGTTACACCAGTTAAACCACCAATCATAGCTTTTCTGCCGATTTTTACAAATTGGTGTACAGCTGCGTTACCACCCAAGATTACGCCATCGCCTAGTCTTACATGGCCACCAATTACAGCATTGTTTGTCATGATTACGTTGTTACCTACAACACAGTCGTGTGCTACGTGTGAGTTTACCATGAACATACAGTCGCTTCCAACTCTTGTTGTTAGTTCTTCTTTTGGTGTACCGGCATGCATTGTTACGTTTTCTCTAATAACGTTGTTATTGCCGATGATTAATTTTGCATCTGGTTGAAATTCATTACCGTGGTCTTGAGGGCCTGCACCTAAGCATGCGCCAGGGAATACTACGTTGCCTTCGCCCAATGTAGTATCGCCTAATACTGTTACTCTAGCAATTAATTTGCAGTTTGCACCGATTTTTGCTCGGCTTGAAATATAGCAAAATGGTCCAATTTCTGCGGTTTCGTGGATTTGTGCGCCTGCTTCTACAACTGCGGTTTGATGAATCATATCTTTTCTCCTAAAAAAATCGTTATGTATGAATAATGCAGGGGAAAGGGTGAAATGTAAAATAACAAAATGTTACAATTTATTATTTATGGGGGGCGTTTGTATAGCAGGCATCATGATTGCAAATTTACTCCTTTATGTACGCTTTTTTATGTACACTGCAGTCGTAAATTTGCTTCCAGCATACCTACTATCCAAAGCCATTGCTGATTTATTTATAGGGGGCGTTTGTCTGGCAGGCATCATGATTGTGGTTTTAAATTAATTCGAAGATTCCTTGACTCAAATGCGGTGCGTTTGAGAGGGATGACAGTTTAAAGTTGATAGGTGCTGTAACTATGTATGACGGTTTAAAGTTTGGGATGAGCTAAGGTGCGAATAAATAGTTTGTTTTGTTTGCATTTTTTTGGGTTTTATTTATATATATCTTAATTGATTTTTGAGGTATGAGATGAATAAGTTTGTTTTAAGCTTTGTTTTTGCAAGTGTTTTTGCAGGTAGTGTGAGTGCTAAAATTCTTGAGGTGGGATATTTTGAGCTTGAGAATGGTTTGCAAGTGGCGGTGGTTGAAAACCATAAAGCTCCAGTTGGTTTGCAGATGCTTTTTTATAAAACTGGCTCAATTAATGACCCGAAAGGAAAAGGGGGAATAGCTCATCTTTTAGAGCATATGATGTTTAGAGGAACAAAAAAGCTTAAAGATAGGGAATTTGACCGCATTACAGAAAAGTTTGGGGCGAGAAACAATGCTTTTACCTCTTATGGTGTAACGGGATATCATGAATTTACAGATATTTCTAAATTAGAGCTTATGATGGCTTTAGAAGCTGAACGCATGCGTGGTCTTGTGATTGATGAAGATGATTTTGTTACCGAGCGTGATGTTGTGTTACAAGAGCGTAAGCAACGTTTTGAGACTAATCCAGTTACAATGTTTTATGAAAATATGAATAAAATGCTTTGGCAGGAGCATCCTTTGGCTAATGCGGTTAGCGGTAGCGCTGAAGAGATTGTTAATTTATCTTTGAATGATGCTGTTGATTTTTATAATCGTTATTATCATCCGAATAATGCACTTTTGGTATTAAATGGCGATATTACGCTTGATGAAGCGAAAGTTTTAGCGAATAAGTATTATGGCAAAATTAAATCTGGACCTAAGGTAGAAGAATTGAATTTGCCGAATGGACGCGAGATTCACTCAAATGTAATTTCAAAAATTAACGGGGTTAAACAACCGAGATTTGTTAGATATTATCGTTTTGATGCAGGGGAACTTTCTAAATCCGAAGAGTTGGCTTTGGATTTGCTTTGTGATTATTTGACTGAAGATGATACGGCAATTCTTTATGATAATATTGTTTATAAAGATAAATCGCTTTTGAGCATTGGAGTTTCTTCAAGTTATGAAAATAGGTTTGGGGGAAAGCTTTCTATTTATGCAACTCCTATTGATGATAAGCAAAATATTTATGAAATTGAAGAGATTATTGATGAGGGAATTGAAAAGGCGCTTGCTAAACTAGATGAAAAAGAGCTTGATAAGATTAAAAACTCAACATTAAGCAGTGCGATTTATTTACAAGAAAATCCTTCTAGTTCGGTTAATTTTGTGGTTGGTTTATTATTTTCTGGTTATTCAATAGATGAAATTGAAAACTTTGATGAGGCGATTAAGGCTATTACAGTTGATGATTTGCTTAAAGTGTGGGAAAAAGTAAAAGCTTCTAAAGTTAAAGTGAATGGTTATGTTGGTGGGGTAAGTGATGAAATTTAAATGTTTTTTTGTGATTTTATTTTTGGCGCTTGCTATTGGTGTTTGGTTTAATTATAGCCGTTTTGATGCCGATAGAATTGTTGATAATTCTATCTTAAAAGAGAGAAATTTTAGAGGCAAAGTTGAGGAAATATCTGCTTTTGATGGTAAAGTTAAAGCTTATTTGATGGAGGAGCATAGTCTTCCTATTGTTGCAGTTAGTTTTGGTTTTGATAAAGCTGGAGCTAGTTATGTGGCAAAAAACGGTGTACCTTTGTTGGTTGAGAGTACAATTTTGGATGGGGCAGGAAGGTTTTCGCGTCATGAAATGCGAGATTTTATGAAAGAACATGGTATTAAGTTAGGTGTTAATATTGATAATGATAGGGCAAATTTTTCGTTTAGTTATATAAAAGATAAAGAAAAAGAAGCGATTGAGCTATTAAAAGCGGTGCTTTATGAACCAAAATTTGGTAAAGATGAGCTTGATGTGGTGCGTGAACAGTTGAAAGTTTCTCGTGTGCAAAGGGAGGAAAATCCTCAATATTTATTATCAAAACTAGTTAGAGAAGAATTTTATGGAGCGCATCCTTATGGTAAAGATGATTTAGCAACAGCGGAGGAGTTAGAGAAGCTTTCTCGGACTGATTTGCTTGAATATATGCGTTCTTTTTGGGGAAAGAATAATATTGTTATTGGGATGAGTGGTGATATTTCTGATAAAGAAGCTATTTTGTTTATTGAAAAAGTGTTTGCGGGACTTGATGATGAAGTTGTTTTGAAAGATTTGCCTAAGTTTGAGCCAGATTTTGAGTATAAAAAAGATGTAAAAAATTCAGAGACATCGGCTCAGTCGTTTGCTCTTATGATGGCTAAAGGCATTAAGCGTTTGGATAAAGATTTTTATCCTCTTTATGTTGCGAATCATATTTTTGGTGGGTCTGGTTTGAGTTCAAAATTAAGTAAAGCTGTGCGTGAAGATAATGGTTTAACTTATGGAATTTACAGCTATTTTTCTTTTTCTGATGCGGGTGAATTTTGGAATATCGGTTTTTCTGCAACGCCAGATAATGTTGATAAAATTTATGAGATTACAGATAATGTTTATGCTGACTTTTATAATAACGGCATAACAGATGAGCAATTAGAACTGGCTAAAGATAATATGCTTTCTTCGTTTAATTTGCGTTTTTCTAGTTTGTTTGATATTGCCTCTCAACTTGAAATGATGCAGTATCAAGGATTGGGAATAGATTTTTTGGAAAAAAGGCAAGGGCTTGTGCGTGAAATTAAACTTGATGATGTGAATAATGCTATAAAAAAGCATATGCCTAGAGAACTCTTAACTAACGGAAATATAAGGGTTTTTGAAATTTCTGGAAAAAAATAGTAAAAAAAGTTTTTTGCATAACTAATTATTAACTATCATAGTATTTAATATTCTCAATATTGGTTTAATAATTATTTTTTAGTGGTGAATATAGCAATGACTTTATTAAATAACTTTTTTGAAAAGTTGAAAAAATCTGGTGTGGTATTAGTTTTTGCTATTTTTTCTTTTTATTTTACGATTAATGCTGTGCGTGGGGAGCGAGGATTCTTTAGGTATTTGTATCTAAAGGGAAAAGTTGAAGATGCTCAGGTTAAAAGAGACCATTATGCTAACATTAAAAAAGATTTGGAACATAAAGTTGCAATGCTTTCTGAAAGCTCGTTAGACTTGGACTATTTGGAGGAAAGAGCTAGAATCGTTTTGAATATGGCTAGCGATGATGAATATGTGATTATTGACAGGGGTCTTGATAAGAATTAAAAATTCGTTGTAATTTAAAATAGTTTTGCTATAAAGGGGAAGATGTCTTGGTTAAGACATCTTTTGTGTTAATGATTGGATTTGTAATAATTGAGATATAAAAGTCATAAAAAAAGGCTTAAGCCTGTAAAATATCAAGCTACGGAAGATAGAAAACTGTTTTCTGAAAAAGAGTTTATTATCCGCTCTAATGGTCAGATGAAAGTTTTTAAAATCTCAGCTCGTTTGCAAGCTATCGTTTTTTCTTTGATGGTTGCAGGAGCTGTCTGGACTGCTTATTCTTATCGTATGTATAGTGTTTCTGATAGAATTATCTCTTATCAATCTAAAGAATTAGATGAAACTCGTAGCGCTTATGTTGATTTGATGAGCGATTTTGTTTCTGTGCACAAAAATATTACATCTATGGTGCAATCTTTGGGTAATGAAGAAAATAAACAAGCAGAAGAAATTGATGTTTATTTGCGTAAGGCTGAGGTTATTGAAGAAAAAATTAAAAATATTACAGCTAATGAAGATTGGATTGATGAAAAAGATTTAGGCGACCAAAGTGCCTTAAAAGATGCGGAAATTGATAGAGATGTTGCTATTAAAACTAATGACCTCTTAAAACAAAAAATTGAGCATCTAGAAGGGGTTATTTCTTCTTTGCAGAGCTTTGAGCTTGATGTGTTGAAAAAAATTGAAAATATTTCTGATAAGGAAATTGATAAAATTAAAAGCTCTATTTCTACTGTTAATAGTGAGTTGAAAAAACGTGGCAGGTACTTTAATCCTCTTGCAAACTCTAAAAAAGATAATAAAGGTGGGGTTTTTGTGCCAGATAGTTTGTCAGTTATTGAAAATGATGAGCTCTCTAATCAGGCTATGAAAACATTTTCTTCTCTTGATGACAACCGCTATTATAAAGAGGCTATGAAAAAAGTTCCTCTTGGTAAACCTGTTTGGACTTATTGGCTTTCTTCTCCTTTTGGTAAACGTAAAGACCCTTTAAATAAAAAAAGTGCTACCCATAAAGGTGTAGATTTGGCTTCTAATACAGGTAATAAAATTAAAACTATGGCAGAAGGTAAAGTAACTCGTGCTGGATGGGCTTCCGGTTATGGTAAAGTTATTGAAATAGACCATGGTAACGGTTTTAAGACTAAATATGGTCATCTTAATAAGATTTATGTAAATAAAGGGCAACAAGTAGCGCAGAATGAAGCTATCGGTGAAGTTGGTAATACAGGGCGTTCAACAGGTCCTCATCTTCATTATGAAATTTTGTATAATGGTGCGCATCTTAACCCTATGGTGTTTATTAAAGCAAAGTAACGATTGGAGTTTGTTATGAGAAAATTTAGACGTGTTATGTTTTTGAAATTTGCTAGAATGTTTCGTGGTGAGAAAAATATTGTACCTTGTATCATTAGTACTGGTACTAAAATTACTGGCAATATCACAGATGGTGATGTTATTCATGTAGACGGATATCTTGAAGGTGATGTTGTTTGTAATGAGCTTGTTCTAGGCGCAACCGGTGTTATCGTTGGTAATGTTCGTGCTCATACAATAGAAATTTATGGAGAAATTACAGGCTCAATTAAAGCCGAGAGCCTTTTTATTGCTAGTACGGCTAAATTTGTTGGAGATTCAACCTATAAAACAATAGCAATAGAGCCAGGGGCTAGGTTGGAAGGTAAGTGTTCCTCTTTAAATGGGTAAGGGGGATGTGCTAAATCGCCATCATATGAGCGTCGGCACTCGCTCACGTACCTTTTTTGTACGCTCCGCTTTATGGTAGGACATCTGAGGCTATAAACGCAAAATTTTTCGCCATTAAGTATGTAACTGGAGTTTTTAGTTATTTTCATTAATTCGAAGATCCCTTGACTCAAATGCGATGCATTTGAGAGGGATGACGGTTTAAATTGTTTATGGGTGCTGTGAGGAGAGATAAATTTAAAATTGTCATTCTACGTTCAGCGTAAGTCTGAACGTCAAAGAATCTTCGATATTGTCACTCCCCTACAGGTAGGGGAGATGGTGGGGTAATATGTATCTTTGTTTTGTATAAAATGAAGTTTTATACAGTTGTGTGAGAATGACCAAGAGTTAATTCGAAGAACCCTTGACGATTTGCTTCGCGCAAATCGAGGGATGACGGTTTAAATTGTTTATGGGTGCTTTGAGGGGAAAATAAGGAGTGCTGGTACACTGGTTTGTGGATCCCCGGTTCGCACTGAAGTGCGCCTGAGGATGACCATAAAAGAGGTGACGTGCGCCCGAGGATGACCAGTAAGATAGTTGAGCGCGAGGATGACCGTAGAGGGGGAAGGTGTGTCCGAGGATAACTAAGAATTGTTTTTAGTTAAACTTGAGTTTTGTTGTGAGAGTGTTGCTAGCACCTTTTTATGTAGAATAATTTTATTGCTTGACGATTTTCTTCTTTTATGATAAAATATTAGGTATATTTGAGGAGGTTAATATGAGCGATAAAGATACAAAAATCGAAAAAATTTTAGAAAATAAGCTTAATTACCAAAATAACACTACTACTACAGAAGATGTAGTTGATGATACTGTTATTGACGAGGTAGCTAGAGAAGTTAAGGAATATATTAGTAAATTACCTGAAGAAGAGAAGGCTAAAGCATTGAAAGAAATGTCTGATGAATTGCGTCAAAGTGTTTTAGAAGATGTGATGTTTACACAACTATATAAATATATGAGAAATAGAGATAATTAGTAGAAGATATTTAAACCGCAGTTTTAGTTTGTGGAAAAATAAAAATAGCATTTGCACTTGAGCCCTAGTTTTACTTATAATCCGACATTATTGATGAAAAATGTTAAAGGAGTTGCCGTGTTAGTCGGTTTGTTAGTGGCACTTGGTGTTGCTGTTCTTGATCAGCTTTCTAAAAGTCTTATTTTTGGTTATTTATCAGAAACTGCACCAGTGGTAGAAGTTTGTTCGTTTTTTAACCTTGTTACAGCTTGGAATACTGGTGTTAGCTTTTCTATGTTTAATAACCTTGGTGGTAATGGGGTTTATATCTTATCGGGTTTTTCTTTGTTTGTGGCTGGTATGCTTATTTATTGGCTTAAAAATGAAAATAAGATATATATGCAAGTTGCTCTGGGTATGGTTATTGGTGGGGCAATTGGTAATGTAATTGACCGTATTAGACTTGGCGCAGTGTTTGACTTTTTAGATGTTCATGCTTTTGGATATCATTGGCCAGCATTTAATATAGCTGACAGTTTTATTTGTATCGGGGCTTTTTTAATCATCCTAGATGGTTTGTGTGCAAAAAATTGTGATAAAGTGAAGAATTTTCATGAGGGAATAGAAAAATGAGAAAAGTTTTAGTGTTATTAGTGGCGGTTCTTTTTATTACTTCTTGTGGATTGACCAAAGAAAAGCTTGGTATGGCGCGTTCTAAACCTGATGAGACTAAGGTGTTGAAAAATGGCGCGAAGAAGAGGGGGGATTTGGTTATACCTCCTGATTTTAATATCAGACCTTAGTTAAATGAGCAAATTTTAGTTTTTATCTCTCAGATGGAAGCCTGTCCCTAAATGCTCACGTACTTCTATGTACGCTCCGCTTTAGGGCAGGACATCTGAGGCTATAAACATAAAATTTATCTCATTTAAACACAAAATGAGAGAGGAGGAAGGGGGGATTGATATAGCATCTATCATATCATACTTTTCCTCCCTTGTTTTTGTGTAAGATGAAGTTTTGTGCAGTTGTGTAAGAATGACCAAGAGTTAATTCGAAGATCCCTTGACTCAAATGCGATGCATTTGAGAGGGATGACGGTTTAAAGTTTATGGGTGCTGGGACGAGGGATGACGGTTTAAAGTTGATAGGTGCTAGAGCGAAGGGATGACGGGATAAAAGTTTGTTTATTGGTAGAGTGTTGGGAGTTGATTTTTTCGTTTTGTTATGATTTTTTTGAGCGCTTTTTGTTGACATGGGGGTAAAAATGTGGTATATTCTTTAGTGATACCATATTTTTATTTCTAAGACGTTCTGCAGTTTTTCTTCCTTTTATGGAGGTTGCTTTGTTTTAGGAAGAAAGGTATTATTTTGATAATAAATGCAGTGATTCGGAAGTAATAGGTTTTATTTTTGGATAACTGCTTAACATATTAATGTTATGAAAACTTTCTTTATTATCGTTGCTTTGTGTGTTGCTGTTGTTATTTTAGCTCAGCAAACCAAAATATTATGTGATACACATAATATGAGCGATGAAGAGTTTAAAAAATATATAAAGGATAATAAACTTTATTAATATTTTCCCGCCCCCTAGATTTTTAGTTTTTCAGATTTTCTGATTTACTGATTTTCTCGGGGCGGTTTTTTTTATTATTTTAAGATGGAGAAAATTTAATCGGAAGTCTTGTTACGTAAGGTTTACTATTGTAAACCAACTTCACTTCGGGCAAGCAACTGTAGAGCTCGTTTTAGTTGTCTTACGACAAGTCACTCGCTAACAGTAGCTGTAGCTCTCGCAAAAAACGTTTATCAAACGTTTTTTT
>JAZNKG010000038.1:0-28042 GCA_045578445.1 Alphaproteobacteria bacterium | reverse complement strand
AAAATATAATAAGACTATACTTATCAGCCACTTTATTCTATTATCTATTTTTACCTTAAAATATATTACAGAAAAGATTGAAACAATAAAAATGAATGAAAGTATTGAATTATTTATTTTACCTACTACCAAGAAATGACTAAAATATGTATTTATTGCTCTAGATAACTTTATTTCTGTAGACCAAAGCATACTCATAATATCTCTGTTATTTTTAATACTTGATAAAACCTGCGTTCCTCTTAAAGAACCGAACAATACATTATAAGCCTGCGGATATAGCGCAAACAACGTCAAAAAACTCAGTAACATTATAAAACAGAACTTAAATGCTAATGTATAGTTTTTGCGTTTAATAAATACACAGAAAGATACTAGAGTGACAAAAAAGGAGAAGAATATTGAGTTATATTGGTTAAATATACCCAGAAAAGAATATACGAAAACTAAAAATAAATCTTTTTTTGTTGCACTATTTTTATCTAATATTTTTAACGTTTCATAGACTAAGCATATACTTAGTAATGTTTGCAATACATACATTCGTAAAAAAATTGCGGTATCTATACCAATTTCAGAAAATCCCCATAATGCAACAACACACAGTGCTAATCTCTCATCTTTTAATAGTAATTTAGATAACTTAAATAGCATTATGTATATTAAAATGAATATTGTTAAATTTAGTGTGCCTGCTTGCCATTTATTGAATGTGTTTGGATAAAATGAACTAATGGTATGGAGTAGTATATAATATAAAGGCGGATGTTCTACGACTTCTAAATTTTTATAAATATTTGTATAGGTAAATGATTTATCATTTGAAACAGTCAAATATTTATGCAGAATTTCAGCATCTATAAATTGATTAAACAATCTGCTTCTTATACTATCTGTAATTTGGTAAAATGAGTCTATATCTTTATCTAGATATGCTCCTATTGAACTATTTGCATGCGCGTATGACCACTGTTCATCGGAGTGAAAACCTTGCTTATAAGAAAAGTGATATAAAACAACAAAAAGATTTATACACAATAAAATCATAAATAAACTCTTTGCACTTTTTAGAGTTGTTATAATTTTTGTTATCATGTTTCAATCTTTCATATAATTAGATATGTTGCTTTAGAGTTACATTTTATCAAAATCTTTGTCAATGAAAGGAGAATATTTTTTCACTTGAATTTTGTATTATATTTGTTAGTATGCGCGGTAAGTTTAGATTTTAACTTTATTTGGATACAAAAATGCCTGAAAATATTACAAATAAGAGAAAGACTTTTGCGATTATTTCGCACCCTGACGCTGGTAAAACAACTTTAACTGAAAAATTGTTATTATTCGGAGGTGCTATTCAACAAGCTGGAGCTGTTAAAGCTAGAGGTGAAAATCGTCGTGCACACTCTGACTGGATGAAAGTGGAACAAGAGCGTGGTATTTCTGTTGCATCTTCTGTGATGACGTTTGAGTATAAAAATATAACATTTAATTTACTTGATACTCCTGGTCACGAAGACTTTTCAGAAGATACATATCGTGTTTTGACTGCTGTAGACTCGGCTGTTATGGTTATTGACTCAGCAAAAGGTATTGAAACACAAACTAAAAAATTGTTTGAAGTATGTAGACTTCGTAATATTCCTATTCTTACTTTTATCAATAAAATGGATAGAGAAGGTCAAGATCCATTCTTGCTATTAGACGATATTGAAAAAACTTTAGCTCTTGATGTTTGTCCGTTAAGTTGGCCTATTGGTAGTGGTAAAGACTTTTTAGGTTGTTATGACCTCTTGAATGACCAACTTATTTTGATGAATAAGACCGGCAACAAAGGACAGGTTAATGACATCATAGAAACTGTTAATGGTCTTGATGATGCTAAGTTAGATGAGTTATTACCTCAGCATGCTGTTGAAAAATTGCGCGAAGATGTAATGATGGTAAAAGAACTCTGCCCTCAATTTGATTTAGAATTGTATTTGGCAGGCGCTTTAACTCCTGTTTTCTTTGGTAGTGCAATCAATAACTTTGGTGTTAAAGAAATTCTAGAAGGTTTGCATAGATTAGCTCCTACTCCTCGTCCACAACCAAGTGCAGAGAGAGAAGTTACTGCTGATGAGAAAAAAGTAACAGGATTTATTTTTAAAATTCAAGCAAATATGGACCCTAAGCATAGAGATAGAATCGCTTTTATGCGTATTTGTTCTGGTCACTTTAAGCGTGGTATGACTTTACAACAAATTCGCACTGGTAAACCTATTAAAGTGCCTACTCCAGTTATGTTTTTAGCACAAGAGCGCGAGTTGGCAGAAGATGCTTTTGCAGGTGATATTATTGGTATTCCTAACCATGGTCAACTTCGTATTGGTGATACTTTAACCGAAGGTGAAAAATTACATTTCACAGGAATTCCTAGTTTTGCTCCAGAGCTATTAAAATCTGTGAGAGCTCTTGATCCTTTAAAATCAAAACACCTTGGTAATGCATTACAACAAATTGCGGAAGAAGGTGGTGCGAGTGTATTTAAGCCTGTTATCGGTTCTGAATGGATTGTAGGTGTTGTTGGTGTATTACAATTTGAAGTTATGGCTGATAGAATTAGAACAGAATTTAATATTCCTGTTGTATTTGAACCAACTCAATATTACACTGCTCGCTGGCTTGCTTCTGAGGATAAGTTAACGTTAAATAAGTTTATTGATGGCAATCAAGCAAATATTGCTCATGACCATGATGGGGAAGTTGTATTCTTAGCTCGCAATGCTTGGCATTTAAACAAAGCTAAAGAGGATTTTCCCAAAGTTGATTTACGAACTACTCGTGAGCAAGTATTTTAATTTTAAGCCGGATTTACTCCGGCTTTTTTTAATATCTTTTAGGGTGGAAATTTTGATAAAATATATTTTTATCTATTCCATTTATTTGAGTGATTTTTGGATTTTGCATTATCTCATTTAATTCAGTTTGGCAAAATGTGCTACGTTCATCTGCGTCTTTTACAAATGCAGTTATATTGCCTATAGCAGATTGTATATATCGCATTGATGCTATTTGCCAAATTTTGGTGATTTCTTTGCCTACATCATTTACTTTACCTTCAAGCCCTAATTCAATAAGAGCTTGACCACAAGGGGTATCATCTAGCATTTTTGCTTGATTATTATTTTTGGTATATTCTTTTGCTTGCAACTTGTTGTTTTCGTGTGGCATATAGCTAATGCTATACACTACGGCACAATTTTTGTATGTTGAAACGTCATAGGTTTCAGCTATATTTAGTGCTTTTTTTAACAGTTCTTGCATAATTATTTTTGTGGTTCAAAATTAAATACTGTTATTTCTGATGGAGCAAATAAACGCATTGGAGGACCCCAGTATCTTGTTCCACGAGAAATGTATAAATTTACACCTTCAGGTTTGTAAAAACCTGCTAACATTCCACCATTTGCTTGTTTGCTAAAATAGTGAAAAGGATAAATTTGCCCACCATGTGTATGACCAGATAATTGTAAATCTACATTTTGAGATGTTACGCCTTCTGCTAATTTTGGTGTATGTGATAAGAGTATTACATAATCACCTTCTTGAGCTTTTACTAATGAATCTTGAAATTTAATTTTCATTTGGCTTTGAGTTGCTGCATTAATATCTGGAATACCTGCAACATAAATGCCTGTTTCTCCTAATCTCATACCATAATTGTTTAGCATATTGAAACGCAATCCACCAAATTTCATCATCCAATCCATTGGACTGTTATAAAATTCATGATTACCTAATGTCACATATACACCATATTTGGCTTCTAATTTTTTTAGCTCTTCCAATTGTTCATATAAATAATATGGAGTATTATCGATAACATCACCTACTAGGACAACTGCATCTGGTTTTAGAGCATTTACTCTATTTACAACATCTTTTACATATTCTTTAGATACATCTGCATCAATATGTAAATCTGACATCATTACAACTTTTGTTGGTTCTTTTATTTTAGTTGATGATATTGTATAATTTTTTATGGTAGCGTCTTTTTCTGCTTCATAAACGGCATAGCAACTAACTAAAAGGGTAAATACAATTGTTAATATATTTACTTTTTGCAAAATATGAGTTTCTTTCATATTATCCATTGGAGCACGTCTTATAATATCAATTAAGACCCACAAAGTATCTCGGACTAAAGTAATAGCAAATAAGAAAAACACAAATCCAAAAACAAAATACAAGCCTTTAGTCAAATATATTAGACTTGTATTTGTAAAGTGGTGACGTAAATAAAAAGCAATAAACGGAGCACACCAGCCAAAAGTTATAAATAGGAAAAAGCCTAGCTTAATTCCCCAATGGTAATTTCCATATCCCATATACGTTTTATAAGTTATTGCAATTACAGATATTGCAACGATTGCAAACGCTAATATAGCTGGCATAATATCCCTCCCTTATGCTTTTTATTCTGATGTTTTTGCTGTTTGTGTTTTTCTACGATAAACACGTTTTGGTTTTTCTACAACTTTTTCGGTTTCTTCTTTTATTTCTACTATATGTAATGTTTTTGTAGTCTCTGTTGCAGGAAGTGTTTCCACATAACCATTTTCAGCTGGTTTTACGTCTTGCTGTTCAACTTCTTTATTCTCTACAGTATTATCTGTTGTATTTTCTTCAACAGGAGCATTTTCTGTTGTGTTTTCTTCTGTTTTATTTTGATTTTCTTGTCTATTGTTCTGACGACGCTCATTAATATCTGTTACTATTTTACGATAGTGCTCTGCATATTGGCGATAAATTTCCATCTCCACATAATCACCACAACTTTGAGCTTCTTTGGCTAAATCATTATAACGACGAATCAAATCCAATGCAGTACCACTCATTTTACCTGCAATACTAACACTATCAAATTTATAATTTAGGGTATAACCGTTATTGTTATTACCATTGCGAAATCTATTATTTTGTTTTTTCATACATTCCTACACTTACATGGGTATTTTACCCACAAATAAAATTACATTAAAAAAGGAAATCAAAATGTGCCTTAAAACAAAACTGCACATTAAATACAGTGTGTATATTATAGATTAAAAAATTATTTTGCAACTTATTTTTTTAATATAACACATCTATTTATCCCTGATAAATCTTGCACTATTTCTACTATTTTCAACCCTTCTTTTTCAAATATGTTTGCAACATCAGTTGCTTGATTGTATCCTACTTCTAGTAATATATATCCTCCTGTTTTTAATATTAAAGGTGTGATTTTTGCTATATCTCTATAGCATTTCAAACCGTCAACACCGCCCTCTAATGCTGTTATAGGGTCATAATTTTTTACTTCTACATCTAAAGTTTCTATCTCGTTAGTTGGTATATAAGGTGGATTAGAAACTATTATATCAAATTGAGTATTTACAAAGTCTTTTTCTTCCCAACTTTTATTAATAAATTCTACTCGCTCTTGCACTTTTAAATGTTGGGCATTTTTTTTAGCGATTTGTAACGCATCAATTGATATATCAACTCCTACACCTTGAGCTTTTATTTTTTCCTTTAATATTGATAATAAAATACATCCAGAACCTGTTCCTAAGTCAAGTACTGAGCTATTAGCATCATCATCTATGAAAGACAATGCTTTTTCTAATAAAATTTCTGTATCTGGTCGTGGAGATAGTACATTATTATCTACTTGAAATGTGTATTTATAAAATTCTTTATATCCTAAAATTTTATCTAATGGCTCATGATTAATCCTACGATTAATAGCATTATTTAAATTTATGTTTTCTTCTTTAGTATATTGAGGGTAATTAGGCATATATTGACGCAATAATATATCACACTCTAAACGTGGAGAAGATATTTTTGCTTGAACTAATTGGGATATTATCGTATCGCGTAAAGACATTTTATGCAGCCATATTTCTTTTAACTTCTGCTGATAATTTTTCGAATGCTTTCTTTTCTATTTGTCGCACTCTCTCACGGCTAATATTAAAGTAGTCTCCTATATCTTCTAATGTACTTGGAGTATCAGTCAACATTCTATTTTTTATAATATATTGTTCTCTATCATCTAATACTAAAATACTTTTAGCTAAAATTTGCGCCTTATATTTTTGTTCTTCTTTATATGCTAGTTTAGCCTCAATATTTTCTCTACCATCAACAATCATATCGATTTTTTCTCGACCTTCTTCGTCATCACCTAACGATACATTGAGTGAGCTATCTCCACCAATACGACGGTTCATTTCTGTAACATCACGTTCTTCGACCATTAACTCATTAGCTATTTGTTTTACAACCTTGGGCTCTAATTCTTTATTTTCATATAATCCAAGACGCGCTTTAATACGACTTAAATTATAAAATAGTCTCTTTTGAGCGGCAACTGTACCTATTTTTACTAATGACCAAGAACGCAGCACATAATCATTTATTGCTGCTTTAATCCACCATATAGCATATGTTGCTAATCTTACTTTTTTATTCATATCAAACTTTTTAACGGCTTGCATTAATCCAATATTTGCTTCTGATATAACATCAGACATTGGCAAGCCATATCTTTTGTATGTTAAAGCAATCTTTGCAGCTAAACGTAGGTGTGAAGTAATAAGTTTTTGAGCAGATGCTAAATCACCTTTTGTTTGAAAATTTATAATTAATTCTTTTTCTTCTGCATCTGTTAATACAGGAAACTTTTTTATTTGCTCTAAATATGAGTATAAGCCATTTTCCTCAATTACCATAGGTAACTGAGGCTTATTATTTACAACAACTAGACTTTTATTTTCACTCATTTTTTATTTCCTATCGGATTTTATTTAGGTCTTTTTTTTGAAAAAATCAAGTTATCATTCATACTCAAAGAAATTATTCATATGTTGTTTTTTATCTAAATTCAATACAAATACTTTATAACCTTTTCCCTTTGGATATGCTAGTAGATATATGTTATTAGAATATTTATCCTGACTATTATTTTTGCATAATAGTATATTTTCTTCTATAACTTTTTCATTTACTTTTAGTTCCGCTATAACATCTGATATAGGACGTGATTTTTCTGTTTTATAATTCGCAACATTTTCTTTTGTGAAATCATTTAAACTTTTTAATACAAAATGTTTTTTTCTTCTGTATACTACGCTGTTATCATTACTATTTTGATCATAATAACTTCTAACGAATTCCTTAGTTTTTTCTATAAGCTTATCATCACTACAAGTAGGAAGTGGTAAAACCTCTTTTTTTACTTCATATGTTATAATTTTTTTTATTGGTTCATTATCAGAGTTGGCTTCTACAACTGATGATGTATCATTTGCATATGATGCACATGATATGATTACGCTTATGAAAAAACTAAGAATTCTTATCAATATATTTCTCCTAGAAGTTGAGAGATTTTGGTGTTCTTGGGAATGGAAGAACATCCCTTATATTTGCTATACCTGTTAATAGCATTAACATTCTTTCAAAACCCAGTCCAAAACCTGCATGAGGAACAGAACCATACTTACGAGAATCTAGGTACCAAGAATAATCTTCTAATTTCATACCTAAATCAGTAATTCTTTTTTGTAATAGGTCGTATCTTTCTTCACGTTGTGAACCGCCGATTAATTCGCCTATTCTTGGAACTAAAACATCCATTGCTGCTACTGTTTTACCATCATCATTCATACGCATATAAAATGCCTTAATTTCTTTTGGATAATCGCGAACAATCACAGGACGTTTAAAATACTCTTCAGCTAAAAATCTTTCATGTTCTGTTTGCATATCTATACCATATTCAGGAGTATATTCGAATTTTTTCCCAGATTTCTTCATAATTTCGATTGCTTCTGTATATGTTATACGTGCAAAACTATTATTTTTGATGTTATTTAATGTATCCATTAAAGTTGGATCAACAAATTTTGCAAATAATTCTATATCATCTGCGCAGTTTTGCATAACGTCAGATATGCAAAAACGAACCATATCTTCTGCCAAATCCATGTCATCAAAAATATCTGCAAATGCCATTTCAGGCTCTATCATCCAAAATTCTGCAGCGTGGCGAGCTGTATTTGAATTTTCAGCTCTAAATGTTGGACCAAATGTATATATATCACCTAATGCACATGCATACATTTCACCATTCAATTGTCCTGATACAGTTAAATGAGCAGGTTTACCAAAAAAGTCTTGAGAATAATCAATTTCTCCATTTGGTAACAATGGTGGATTTTTCATATCTAATGTTGTTACTTGGAACATTTCTCCAGCACCTTCACAGTCTGCTCCAGTGATAATTGGTGTGTGTACATATTTAAAACCACGTTCTTGGAAGAATTTATGTATTGCATATGATAGCGCTGAACGTACACGAAAAGCTGCAGCATATTTATTAGCTCTTGGGCGAAGATGGGCTATTGTGCGAAGATATTCATCTGTGTGTTTTTTCTTTTGAATAGGAAAATCTTCTGGAGCAAGGCTATAAATTTCGATATCTTCTGCAACTAGTTCATATTTTTGATTACCACCTTGCGACTCGACCAAAGCACCTCTTACAGCAATTGATGAACCTGTACTTAAACTTTTTATTTCATTATAATTGGGGAGATTATTTTGAGCAATAATTTGTAAATTTTTTAAGCAAGATCCATCATTTAATTCAACAAATGAAAAATCTTTAGCATCACGACGAGTTCTAACCCAGCCTTTTGCTAGAACTTCTGTTTTAGTTGTTTCTGATTTTAGCAAATCAACAATTTTTGTTCTTTTTAACATATTAAATAATTCCCCATTGATTAAATATTGTTTTTAAAGCGAAAATGATTTTATCCCTCTTATATTTAAAAGTAAATAGATTTTATTTATAAAAAATAAAAAAACAGGTCTTATTTTGCAACAAGACCTGATTTTTTAGATTTTGCTTTATAATTAAGCTGATTGACCTAATTGAGCAGCAACTTCTGCAGCAAAGTCTTCTTCTTTCTTTTGAAGACCTTCACCTAACTTAAAGCACACAAAACCAGACAATTTAACTTCTGCATTGTTTTCTTTTGCAAATTCTTCAACAACAGATTTAACTTTTTTATCTGGATCCATAATGTATGATTGTTCTTCAAGAACAACTTCTTCGTAATATTTACGAATACGACCTTCAACCATTTTTTCTACAATATTAGCAGGCTTTCCTGATGCCAAAGCTTGTTCTGAAAAAATAGCTTTTTCACGAGCAACAGCTTCTGCTGGAACTTCTGCAATTGTTAAAGAAATAGGATTTGAAGCAGCAATATGCATTGCAATATGTTTACCTAATTCTTGCATTTTTGCTTTATCTGCATTGCCTTCTAAAGCAACTAAAACACCAATTTTACCTAGATTTGGGCGAACTGCACTGTGCATATATGCACTTACTGTACCATTATTAACACCTAAATATGCAGAACGGCGAACATTCATATTTTCACCAATTTTAGCAATCATATCTGTTAAAATTGTACCCATATCTTTGCCTTCCACTGGGCAAACAAAATTTTTCAAACCTTCAAGGTCACCTTTGACAGCCAAAGCTGCTTTTGCGGCATTTTCAACATAATTTTGGAAAATATCATTTTTTGCAACGAAGTCTGTTTCAGAGTTTACTTCAACAACAGCGCCACCTTTTTCGTCAACACTAATTGATACAAGACCTTCAGCAGCAATACGACTAGCTTTTTTAGCAGCAGATGCTAAACCTTTTTTACGCAACCAGTCAATTGCTTCTTCCATATTTCCATTTGTTTCTACTAATGCTTTTTTGCAATCTAACATACCAGCACCAGAGGTCTCTCTCAAACTTTTTACCATACTAGCGGTAATTTCAGCCATTATAATTCCCCTTATTTTGAAATATCAAAATTAAAACTTGGGTAGCGGAATTACCGCCACCCGTAACTTAATATAAATTAATTAAGCTTTCTCTTCTTCTGCAAATGCAACACCTGCAGCTGCTACTGTTGCAGTGTCTTCAACTTTAACACCTTGAGCAGCAACTTCTGCTTGCATACCATCAAGAATAGCTGATGATACTAATTCACAGTATAATTGAATAGCGCGAATTGCGTCATCATTACCTGGAACTGGATAATCAACATCATATGGATTTGCATTTGTATCTGTAATACCAATTACAGGTATACCCAATTTTTTAGCTTCTTTAATTGCTAAAGCTTCTTTTGGAGTATCAATTACAAATAATAAATCTGGTTGACCACCCATATTTTTAATACCATCTAAAGAAAGAGCCAATTTACCTTGTTCTTTCTTAATGTTTTGCATTTCTTTTTTAGTATAGCCTTCATATGCGTTCTTTTCTTCCATTTCGTTTAATTTAACGAGACGGTTGATTGACTTGTTAACTGTTTTCCAGTTTGTTAACATACCACCTAACCAGCGGTAGTTTACATAAAATTGTCCGCATCTTTCAGCATTTTCTTTAACGATCTCTTGAGCTTGACGCTTTGTAGCTACGAAAAGAACTTTACCGCCTTTTGCAGCAACATCACGTGCAACAGACAATGCTGTGTAAAGCATTGGGTATGTTTTTTGCAAGTCAATGATGTGAACGTTATCTTTTTTTCCATAGATATATGGAGCCATTTGTGGATTCCAACGACGAGCGTGGTGTCCAAAGTGTACGCCTGCTTCTACTAGCTGACGTAATGTAAAAGTAGGAAGAGTCATTTTTTATTTCCTTATTTTCCGGTTAAACCTCCGCAAACTGTTGGCTTAAAAAATTTTAAGCACCGGAGCGTGTTGCCTCATCTCTAAGGTTGACGCCTTGTTTGCGTGTGTATTGTTATGAAATAGCACCATTGCTAATTTCGGCTAAGTTTATAGATTTAAAATATTTATTTTGCAAGAGTTTTTTGTGTTTTTTTATTATTTTTTGTGAGTTTTTTATTAAATTTATGTTTTTTTGTTTGATAACTTCAGTTTTTTCTTGTGAATTTGCTTTTAATTTTATATGTTTTGGCGAGATAATTATAATAATTAGAGGATAAAATGAGCGATTTATTTGAAAATTCAGCTGCGATTGCAAAAGAAGAATATTCTGCAAGGGACATTGAAGTTTTAGAGGGTTTAGAGCCAGTAAGACATAGACCTGGTATGTATATTGGTGGAACTGATGAACAAGCTTTACATCATTTGGTTGCTGAAATTTTAGATAACTCTATGGATGAGGCTGTTGCTGGATTTGCAAATAGAATAGAAATTTCCGTTAATGCTGATTTATCGGTTACCATTACTGATAACGGTCGCGGTATTCCTGTTGA
The DNA here is from genome assembly GCA_045578445.1 of Alphaproteobacteria bacterium. Classification (GTDB taxonomy): domain Bacteria; phylum Pseudomonadota; class Alphaproteobacteria; order RF32; family CAG-239; genus CAG-267. Next base: position 16,709 of record JAZNKG010000038.1, on the reverse strand, counting down.
TCAACATCCCAAATACCCAAATAAATCTGCTTTGGAAGTTATTTTAACAACCTTGCACTCTGGTGGTAAATTTGGTGGTAATGCATATAAAGTTTCTGGCGGTCTACATGGTGTGGGTTCTTCTGTTGTTAATGCATTATCTAAAAAATTGATTGTTGAAGTTGCTCGTGATAAAAAATTATATAGACAAGAATATTCTTGCGGTAAACCACAAACTCCTTTAGAATTAGTCGGTAATGCACCTAATCGCAGAGGTACAAGTATTACTTTTTTACCTGATGAAGAGATTTTTGGAAGTGATAATAAATTTGTACCGACTAAGATTTACCGTATGGCTCGCTCAAAAGCATTTTTGTTTAAGGGCATTAAAATATTTTGGAAATGCGCAGAAGAATTAATAAAAGAAGGCGATAACATTCCAACAGAAACAGAATTTAATTTTCCTAATGGACTTTTAGATTTCTTAAATTATCAAATTGGTACAAGACTTACAGTTAATAGAGCAGCTTTTTCCGGCGAGGCAGAACTTGCTGGTGATGAAGGTAAAGTTGAGTGGGCTATTACTTGGCCAGATGATGAAAAAGGATTTTGTAATTCTTATTGCAATACCGTTATTACTCCTCAAGGTGGAACTCACGAACAAGGTTTTAGAACAGCTTTATTAAAAAGCTTAAAAGAATATGCAGATATGGCTAACATTAAAAAAGTTGCTAGTGTTACTGCTGAAGACTTTTTAAGTGATGCTGCTATTATGCTTTCTGTATTTATTCGTGACCCACAGTTTCAGGGACAAACTAAAGATAAACTTACATCAACAAAAGCTGTTGCGTTAGTTGAAAAAGCGGTTAAAGATTCATTTGACCACTGGTTATCTTCTGATAGCGAAAATGCTACAGCTTTGATTGAATATGTTGTTAGTCGTGCTGAACTTCGTAAAAAACGTAAAGAAGAAAAAGTTCAGAATCGTAAATCTCCGACAAAGAAGTTACGTCTTCCTGGTAAATTGGCTGATTGTTCAAAAGCGGCTGCTGAAGATACAGAAATATTTATTGTAGAGGGTGATTCAGCGGGTGGTTCAGCTAAACAAGGGCGAGATCGTATGACACAGGCTATTTTGCCTTTAAGAGGTAAAATTTTGAACGTTGCTAGTGCTAGTATTGATAAGATTACACAAAACCAAGAAATTAAAGATATGATAGAGGCACTTGGTTGTGGTACAAAAGATAGTTACAAAGAAGAAAATTTACGTTATGAAAAAATTATTATCATGACCGATGCTGACGTTGACGGCGCACATATTACATCTCTTTTGATGACATTCTTTTATCAATATATGCCAAAGCTAATTGAAAATGGACATTTATTTATTGCGACCCCTCCTTTGTATAAGATTGTGTTTGGTGGTAAAAACTATTATGCTCTTGATGATGATGAGAAGGATAAGATTTTAGCTAAAGCCAAAGCAAATCAAAAACCTGATATCAGCCGTTTCAAAGGTTTGGGTGAGATGAGTGCGTTACAATTAAAAGAGACAACTATGGATAAAAACAATCGTGTTCTTTTAAGAGTTACAATTCCTACTGCTAATACAGAAGAATCTCGTGATGAAGCTTTTGAAACCAAAAGACAAGTTGAGAGATTGATGGGTAAAGATCCAGAACAACGTTTTAAGTTTATTATTGAACGCGCTAAATTTGCTGAAGATTTAGATATATAATACGGGGTAAAAAAACAAAACAGGATAGCTCTTTTGAGAGGTATCCTGTTTTTGTTTGGTCTGCGATTTAAGAAAACCAAGCGCAATTCATTATTCCACTGTATGTGACTTCTACGTTTTCTTCGTCTTTTACAGCGGGCTTGAACTCTTGAATTCTTTTATAGTACAGTTCAAGAGCTTCGTCTCCTTGCATCATAATTTCCTTTTTGGTGTCTGCTGAAAGTCCTTTAGAATCTTCCAGACGTTTAAGTGCTTTTTCCATAATTTACATATCTTTAAATTTTCTAGTGCGTTATACTCTATTTTTGTCAATATGTCAAGTGTTTATTTAAAATCACCTTTTTAAACATATATTGACAACAAAAAATATTATATTAAATTGAGTATAGATTTATTTTTGAGGAGATTTATGATGAATAAATTGTTTTTAGGTTTGGCTTTTTCTACATTTTTATTAAGCGGATGTGCTTCTAATATTAACTCTGACCACTATGATACAAGTGCGACTGGTAGGGTTTCTACTGTTTCTCAATGTACCGTGTTAAATGTTCGTTATGTTGGGGTTAGTAATGACGGTAGTACAGGCACAATGCTTGGCGGACTTGCCGGTGGTATTGCTGGTTCTACTATTGGTAGTGGTAGTACAGCTCATACTTTAGGTGCAGTTGGTGGCGCTTTATTAGGTGGCATGGTTGGTGGAGCTACAGAAAAAGGTGTAACCTCTCAAACAGGTATTGAATACATTTTAAAACTTGATAATGGACAAGTTATAAGTATTACACAAGGCACGGCTCAACCTCTTGGCGTTGGACAAAGATGTTTAGTTTTATATGGCAACCCTTCTCGTGTGATTGCTCAATAAATAATGAAACGTATTTTATTATATAGTTTTTTTGCTATATTGTTTTCTTTTTTGGGATTTTTATGGTACCAAAGGATGAATCGTCCTTTGGTATCTGTTGTTATGTTAACATATCAAAGAGATAATCTTCTACCTAATGCTATAAACAGTATTTTAAATCAGTCTTTTCGTGATTATGAATTAATTATTTTAAATGACGGTTCAACAGACAATACTGATGATGTAATAAAATCTTTCAACGATAATCGAATAAGATATTTTAAAAATAAGAAAAATAAAGGTATTGCTTTTTCTAGAAATAAAGCACTTAAAAAAGCTAGAGGTAAATATGTAATGATTATGGATGACGATGATGTTAGCTTACCTAATCGTATAGAAAAACAAGTTTCTTTTTTAGAAAAAAATCCATCAATTGATGCTGTTGCAGGGCAAATTGCTGGCTTTGGTAGAATTTTTAATCATCACGATGAAATAGCTTCAAACCTTATTAATATGAATAGTTTTGGAAATTCTAATGTTATGTTTAGAAAAAACTTTATTGTACGAAATAAGATAAAATATCCTAACATAAAGTATGGAGAAGATTGGCACTTTTGGTTGCAAATGCTATTTAATGGAGCAAAATTTGCTTCTATAGATGATGATGTATTAATAAAAAATATTTCTTCTGTTAAGCACTATACTCCTGATTATTCTGATACTGATAATGTTATTTTCAATTTAATTTCTAGTTTTTTCTCACCAGATAATCCTAAAAAATTTTTAAGTTCATCTCCTTGCGATAGATTGAAAATGATTTATAAAACTAATATAATTTCTCAAAATTATATTCAAAATTTAATGAATATTAATTGTCTGTAATTTCTGATATTAATTCATTTACAAACTTTGGAAAAGTTATACCAGCTTTTCCCATTATATGTTTATCGAAATAGAAATTATTTGATGTAGGTTCTAAATTAAATTCTATTGTATCTGCTCCATAATATTTTGCTGTCTGAACAAATCCTGCTGCAGGATAAACTTGTCCTGATGTTCCTATAGATATAAACAAATCTGAAGTTTGCAATAACTTTTCTACTTTATCCATATATAGCAAATTCTCGCCAAAGAAAACTATATTGGGTTTCATCATGCCAATTATGTGACAATTTGGACATACTGTTTCTGAGGTAACATCACCCCAAGTTTCTAGTACATTTCCGCAATTCATACAAACGGCTTGATTTATTTGCCCATGAATATGGTATACATTATTGCTTTTAGCTTTTTCATGTAGGGTATCAATATTTTGTGTTACGATATTAACCTCTGCTGAATACTCTTGTTGCAATTTTGCTATAGCCAAGTGTGCTTTATTGGGTTTTGCATCCCATAATTCAGGTTTCATATTATTATAAAAATCATGTACATAATCTTGATTTCTGTAATATGCCTCTATTGTTGCTACATCTTCTATGCGATGTTTATTCCACAATCCATCTTCACTTCTAAAGGTAGCTAATCCAGACTCAGCAGAAATTCCTGCTCCAGTTAATATTAATATTCTATTGTATTTTTTACGCATAACGCCCTCTTAAACATTTTCTTAAACAATTTAATATATATGTATCACTAATTAGAATTTTGACAATTACTTTTTATAATTAGGAGAATAGATTATGTGTTGTAATGGAATAATTGTACTCTTTGCCTTATTAATTGGCTTTGGGGCTATTGTATATTTAATTTATCAAGTATATTCATATATAAAATGTGGATGTGGTAAATATGGTCCTTTTGTATCTAGTTATGGTAAAATTAAAGATGATATTATAGATGAAGCGCGCCAAATTTTGAAAAAATCTAAAAAACCTATGAGAGTTACAGATTTGGGATGTGGAAGTGGTGTTCTATTACTACCTTTAGCCAAGGAGTTTCCTCAACATGAATTTATCGGTTTAGAGTGGGATATTGTTCCTTTGACTATGGCCAAAATAAAAGCTTGTGGCTTAAAAAATATCAAGTTTGTTAAGGGTGACTATATGAAAACTTCTCATAGCGATATGGATTTGATTATGTGCTATGTACTAAAAGTAACAGGAGAACCTTTAGGTAAAAAACTTGCAGAAGAAATTAAAGATGATTGTATTGTTATTTCAGAAATGTTCCCTCTTGGACATTTAGATGAAGTTAAACAAATTGAATCTTCTATTTACGGAGTTCCTGAAAAGATTTTTGTATATAAAAAGCCTTTAAAAGCTGATAAAAAAACAAATACTAAAAAAGCAACTTCTACTAAAAAAAATGTCGTAGCTAAAAAAACTGCAACTACTAAAAAGTCAGTAGCAAAGAAAGTAAAAACTACAATGAAACCAAAACTTGCAAAGGATAAAAAATAATGTCTAAAAAAATGTGTTTTAAGATATTTATTTTTGCCTTGATTGGAATATTGGTTTCTTTTGTTATAAACTTTAAGCCTGTAACGAGTGTTGTTTCTAGCATTTTTTCAGAAATGCAAGGAATTTATCTTTCTATAATCGCTGTTGTGTCTGCGTTATTGATGAAAAAGAATCGTCACTATTGGTTAACTATGTTTGGATTAGCACTAATTGTGGCAGTTGCTTTAGAATTTTTTGTTGGTAGCGGAAATATAATTTCTATTGCAATAATATATAAGATATTGGCTTTTGTTGTTTATACATTTTTAGTCAGATTAATAATTTTTATGTGGTAAAGTAAAGGCGCTTTGAAGCGCCTTTCTTTAATTATATGGACGATAGTATTTCTTTTTATAATCAAATTCACACTTAACATTACTATATTCAGGCTTTAAGATATATAAGTCATTATCGCCCATTTGTTTATAATATTTATTAATTAAATTCATATTTGGTGTATGTATAAATTTATTTATACCTCGTTCACTTGAATATTTGTCTTTATAAGGCTTTGCGCTAATTATTTTTGGCTTATAATTTTCTATAATATGGTTTATATCCATAAGTGGCCTAATTCCTACTTTAGCACCTATAACATCTATTTGTCCTAATAAATTCCAATAATAATGAGGATCCCTATTATAAAGATTATATATTGTACCATCGCCATTTAAGATATAATCACAAGGTGTAGATAATCTTACCACCTGTTTATTTAGTGGTTCATAAAAACGCCCTACTCTGCTACCAATATTTCCCTCATATATTGCTGGTTTATACATACAAATTCCTAGAGATATAATTAGTATGTATATTAAGCTATAATAGCGATTGAAAACAACATCGGTTAAGAATACGGCGGTTAGCATTGATGCAATATAAACTAATAGGCAGAAGTAATAAGCAAATGCTGAAAAATAAAGTAATCTTTGAGATAGTTCAAAAATAAAAATTATTGCCAATATTTTATAATAAAGATTGGATTTTCTTAGTATAAACAGCAAACTTAAAACAGAACCTAGTAATAGCAATTTTAATTCTGGCCAAATTATACCAGTACGACGACTCTCTGCAAATAATTCAGGAATATGCAGATTAAAGGTAAAATTTGAATGATACCATACTGATAAAATATCGTAGCTATATAGATATGCTATAAAGAGTAAGCTAAACATTATTGGTAAAAGAAGCGCATAAGCAATATCAGCTAGGCGAATCTTTTTTTTGTATATTAAATAAAAAGTTATTACCGCTAACAATACTAATGTAAATATTATTTTTTGTAGGAACATAAATGATGCCCAAAACAAAATAAATGATAAACTTAACTGCCATAATTTTTGTTCTTTTATGTAGCAAAAATAATAGTACAATCCGGCAAAAAATGCTGCTAACATGAAATTGTCTGGTCTAAAATGTATAATAGATAAAACGATATATGGTGTAAAAGCAATTGAAGCTGAAATTAATCCAGAGAGTTTTGTGCTTATAAATTTAGAAACGATAAGGTATAAATAGAAATAGTTTATAAATGATACAATTATAGATGCTGACACAACTGACGCACTTATAATGTTATCATCTAATCCATGTGCATGTAGTCCTACAAAAGGAGAAAACATATACCACAATAATGGGTTATGATGCTGAAAAAAATCTTTGTATGGAATAAAATTTGCATATACCAACCAAGAAGAGTGAATATGCTCTAAAGTATCTCCGCCTAGGGAATTTGTATACCATGGAATATATAAGCAGAAGAGCAGTCCTATAAGCAAATGCAATATTAATGCTATAGGTGGAATTTTATGATATATTTGCTTATATAAAGACATATTTTATCCTTTATTTGGGTAAATATACAGGCTGTACAAATACGTTTTCCATAAATGACAGAGATATATAACTTAAAGTAAATGCCATTAATGGTGATAGTACCCAACCGCACATTAATTTTAGCACAATATTCCATTTAACCTCTTTACCACCTTTGGCTAGTCCGATGCCAACAATTGCACCTATTACCGCTTGGGTACTAGATACAGGTACGGCAGGAAGTGGGGGCAAGCCTATTGATATAAGAAAGTTTTCTAATCCTTCTGAAGAAAATAGTATTAATACTAATGACTGTGATAAAATAACTATCCAAGCTACAACTGGATTTAATGACAATACATTTTTCCCTACGGTTTTTATTACTTTTTGTGAATATGTAAATACGCCTGTACTAACTGCTATTGCACCAAATAAAAATAAAACTTGTATACCACTTAGAGTGATAAAATTGCCTATTTTTAGAGGCTGAAACACACACGAATCGACAAACACACCTACAACATCAGCCATATTATTTGCACCTAGTGCAAAGCCACCTAATGCAGTTGTTAATATCATACCCAATCTTACTATAAAATCTTGCCATAAGATATGTATTTTCGCATGATGAAGAATGTATTTTACTAACTTGTATAAAGATACAGCAATTAGGCCTGAAACAATAGGACACAATACCCAGCAGGAGCAAATATTTATCAGTGTCTCAGCATCTGTTGGTTGATTGTTATATACGTTCCATCCGATGATAGCTCCAACAATTGTTTGTGAAATAGAGACACTAATGCCAGATTTTAGCATAAGTCTAACAGCAAGAGCTGCCGATAAAGAAACAGCAAATGCTGCAGGTAATGTGTTTACTCCACCTAGTGCATTAAGTGTTTCTGCAGTATTTTGACCACTGATAACAGCACCAAGTATTATAAATAAACTTGCAATAATAGCGGCTGTTGTGAAGCGTAACATTTTTGTACCAACTGCTGTACCAAAAATATTAGCCGAATCGTTAGCTCCTAATGACCATCCTAAAAATAAACCACTTGAAAGAAACAATAAATAACTAAACATTACTTAAATTTCCCTTTTGATAGCAAATATTAAAAGTGCATCAATGCAATCTTCTGCAAGGTCAGCAATATCTGCAACTTCTTCGACAAAGCTGTTAATTTGTATTTTTTGCGCTAATTCTAAATCAGAATCGAACACTGCTCTGCGTAATTTTCCAGATGTTTTATCGCTTTGATGCTCTAGTAAATAAACTTTTTTAGAATAATCTCTTAATGTGCTTAAATCTCTAAAGAATGCTCTGGAAGAAATAGCCATATTTTCAGCACAATCTGATACCTGATTTACTAATGTTTTTAATTGTTCATGGTAAGTTTCAGGAATATCTGGTTGTTCTATATAGAATTTGTGAGCAACTTCATCAAATAAGTTTACAACCTTATCTAAATTTTCAACCAATTGTAAAATATTTCCACGTAAATCTGGAATTAAATTTTGCTCATACAAACAACTTTCAATATTACGTCTTAATGTATCTGCATCGTGTTCAATAGTTTTAATCTTTTTACTGATTTTACGATAACTTTCGCTTCTGTGTTCTTTTAGATAAATATTAATAGCTTCTTTAAATACCATTGTCATTTCTATAATTTTATCATGAAGACAGTCTATGGTGTGTTCTAAATTACGAGTTCTTGCAAATAGAGAAATTTTTACATTAAACATATATCTACCATCCCTTATATAAATATTTTTAGAATCGTGTCTTAAATTACTTTACATACTTAATAATTTTAAAATTTACACACTTTGTCAACATATTTTTATTTTCGTCTTGCATTTATTTTTTTCTTGGATACTTTTAAATGGTTATATAACAATTTTTTAAGGATGGAATTATGCAAAAAAATACTATTACAACTGTTTTAGTTTCTGTAGTTGCTAGTGTTGTTGTTTCATCAGTAGTAGCTCTTGGCGTTGCTGGTGGCAAATCTAGTGAACCTGCAAATATGAATCAAGCTATCGAAAATTATTTGATGACTAACCCTCTCAAAATTCGTGAATCTCTTCAATTAGCTGCAGAACAAGAGCGTATTGAGGCTGAAAAACGTGCTGCTGAAGCTTTTAAAACTAATATTGAAGAGTTGAATAATGATGAAAACTCTCCTTTTGTTGGTCCTAAAGATGCTAAAATTACTATTGTTGAATTCTTTGATTTCAACTGTGGTTATTGCAAACGTTTAGCTCCAGCTTTGGCTAAAGTTATTAAAGCTAATCCAGATGTTAAATTTGTATTTAAACCAGTTACTTTCTTAGGCTCTATGCCTGTTGCTAAAGCTGCTATGGCTGCTCATAAGCAAGGTAAATTCTTAGAAGTTTATGAAGCTTTGTTAAATCACAAAGGTCAATTAACAGCTGACGTTATTAATGAAAAAATCAAAGAAGCTGGTCTTGATGTAGAAAAAACTAAAGAAATTATGGATAGTGAAGAAGTTTCTTCTGCTTTATCTAAAATTTCTGCTCTTTCTAATAAAGTTGGTATTCGTGGTGTTCCTTCTTTAGTAATCAATGGATCTCCACTACAAGCTTTTGATGAAACACAAATTCAAAAAGCTATTGATAATTTAAAATAATAAGTTATCAATCCCCTTTGAGGCTCTCTAAAATGAGGGCCTTTTTTTGTGGAAATAAATAAAAACTATTGCATTAGTTATTATGACTGTTAGATTATAGGTAGTTTAATTTATGGGAGGTTTTATTTATGAAATTAGTATTAAAAGCTTTAGCTATTTTTGTATTGGCGGCTCTTGGTTCTGGTGCTGTTTTATATATGGATAGAAATTGTGCTGAGAAAAAATTAACTGGTAATATTTCTATTGATAAACATATTGAAAATTACATTAAAAACAATTCTCAGAAAATATTTGAAGTTGTTTCTAAAAATGAAAATTTTGGAATGACTATTAAAAACTTTACAGCAATAAGTGATGCTGAGATTGAAAAGAAAGTTAAGGAATTTTTGGATAATAATGCAAAACAATTATTTGTTGCTTATTTAGAAGAAAATATGGATAACTTTAAGGTTGCAGAAGTTGCTAATTCTGAAGCAGAAAATGTTGAAGAAGCTCAGCCAACCGAGACGAATCCAGAAAATCAAATTTATATTGATAACTGGGAAAAATTAAGCAATTCTGATGTTGCTCCTTATGTTGGCCCTAAAGATGCAAAAGTTACAGTAGTTGAATTTTTTGATTTTAACTGCGGACATTGTAAATCATTAGCTCCTGTTATGGCGCAATTAATGAAAAATAATCCAGATGTTAAATTTGTATTTCAACCACTTTATTTCATGAGTGAGTATTCTCCTTATGCTGCAAAAGTTTCTTTAGCTGCATTTAAGAAAGGAAAATTTGCTGAAGTGTTTGAAGGAATTATGACTTTACCAGAAATGAATGAAGAGACTATCAATCAAATTTTAGTTGATGAAGGTTTAGATGTTGAAGAAATCAAAAAGATGATTGAAGAAAAAGAAATTAGGCGTGGTGTGCAAGATATTGATTCTCTTTCTCAAGTTATGGGAATTAATGGCGTACCTATGTTAATTATCAATACAGAACCTTTCTATGGTAGAAGTTATACAGATCTTCAAAATAAAATTAATAGCTTAAAATAAGTTATTAAGCATTAAAAAAAATCCTCTCAAGCTAGCGCTTGAGGGGATTTTTTTAGTTAATCCTGGATTTCGAACTTTGCATCAGCTTCTTCATCAAATGTTACACTGAGCCTTGTTAGAGACTTTTCACCGACAACTTTTCCTGTAAATTCGCCATTATCAAAGTCTACACTGTCAAGCAAGCATATTGCTTTAGACTGAAAGCTTTGTGTATCTTCATCGTATTGCCTGACATCTACTTTAGAGCCTGTATAGTGCAAATGTACGAAAAAAATATCATTTGCAACTCTGCAGTAATTGTTTTCTCTTTTTATTGCAACATACGTATCATCTTTTGCAACAAACACATATTTGAAATAATCATTGCAAACAATCACAGTTTCTGCAAGCAGTGGTATAACTAATGGCTCCATATCTTCATCTGAGTTGAGATAGAATCCATAGAGCATATATTTATCACCGTGTTTCATGAACAGATACTTATCCGGCTTATCAATACATTTTGTAGGACCGATAAAATCATCATTTAACTGCAATAAATTCTCTCTAGATTTTTTAGGTATAAAAACCTTATTTCCCCAGTAGAACTCATTAGATTTAATTGGAAGAAAAAGTCCTTGCCTAAATGGTTGAAGTACAACTAGATTATCTTCATCTAATTTGAATACTTGATTGGAGATTTTTTTGCCGAGTTCTTCATGATGACTATTCCATGCTGTTATCATACGCCAAACTTCTGTGTCTATATCTTTATAGAGAAAACTGTATTTTTCCTCTTCTGATGAAGTTTTGTACTCACTTGCCTTAAACCAGATTTTTCTATCTGAGTGTTTTGCGAGGATTTTGAAGGAATTTAGCCCGTCTTCATAGATATAGATACGACAGAGGTTATTATTCTCATCCGTAAGTTCGTAGTAGTCATCTGCTATACATAGTCGGCTAATCTCCCATGCAAAAAAGGTTACAATCAATGCTGTGGGAACAAAGCCTAAAGCTAGCATATTTACAGCTGAATTATACAGTGTTACCAAGAATGCTGCGTACAGCGAAAAAATAAAGATAGTACCTAGCAAATAATTCTCAACAAAGAAATTCCATGTTGAGCGTTTTGTTAAACGCGACCAACGCCAAGATTTAATAATTTTTTTCATAAGACATTATAATTTTATTTATAGAATAATTATTTTTGGTGCTGAAGTTATAGTTCAATATTATTTTTTTGTCAACAATTAATTATATTGAGGCTTTTTATTTTTAAGTGCTTTTTCAACATCATAATATTTCATAGGTTCTTGTACTTGATGCCTTAAAATATTACTTGCTTCGTCTTTGCTAAAATAAAATTCTTCGTATGATTTAGGAAAATTATCTGGTACAGGAATAGCCACATCTTCCAGAGGGCTTTTTTGCATACGTCTTTTTAATTTTGGCAAAAAGCGTTGCATTGTGGTATCATTTGTTACAGAGTTGTCGTTATGATAAAAATAGTAGATGTAGTTTATAGGATTTCCTTCAGGATGTCCTCTACTCTTTTTATGATGAAATTCTGCAAATGTTTTGGTTATATAGTGATTAACTCGAGCCTTATCTCCTGAAATATTATAGTTGAGCATAAAGCTTACAGGTTTATGGTATTCGTTTACGCTTTTGCCCTCTACTTTTACATAATGATTAGAACCAAATGAATTAAAGTCTATTACCTTATCTGGACGAACAATTGATTTAACCGTATGATTTAATGCTTTTGAATGCGCTGTAAAAAACTCTGTAATTAAGCCACTATCACGATAAATTGCTCCATTATCTCCGTAATTCATCCAATGTAAACTAACCTCCGATACATCTTCAAATTCTTTTAAAAACTTAGCAATTGTTTTTTCTTTTAACGGCACTAAATATTCATCCAAATCGATGATTGCAAGCCACTCTGTTTTATCCTTATATTGATTTACAACCTTTTCATAGCAGGCCTTTTGTTGATTTATTCCTGGTTGATGAATGTAGGTTATTATGCCTTTATTTATATATGGGGCGAGATATTCTTTTATACCGTCAGTAGAATCGTTATCACACAAATAAAAATGTTCTACATCTTGCATAAGATGATATTCCAGCCATTCTTTTATGTATGGTTTTTCGTTTTTTAAGATTGCAACAACACTCAAAAAATGTTTGTTTGATGTATTGAGATGTTTTACACCAATACACGCTAGCAATAAGACAAGTGAAATTATAAATATTAGTTTTTTCATGGCTTATACAAAATTCTCTAAAATGTTATGTTTATGGCAGGCGTCTTTTACTAACAAAGTTGTAACAGGTGCTTGAGAGTATTTTTGAAAAAGAATACCGTGTCCTAAGCATAAACCAAAGTTTATGTTAAAATCAGTTTTTTCTTGATTTAGGTATTGAGCTTGAGAAATTGGATCGCATGATGCACCAGTTAATTCTGATGAAAGCTCTGAAGCGTCTAGTTTTGATTCTTTGCAATTTATACTTATTGCCTCTATACCCTCTTTCAATAATATCTCTTTTAACTTTTCAGCTAAATTATTTACTGAAAAGCAATTAGCTATACCTATTTTTTTATAGTTATTTAATTTTATAAATGTAATAAGTTCAGTAATTCTTGAAGAATTTAGTGATTGACGCGTTATACACATAAACTCTTTATCTTCTTTGGTATATTGACCTTTTTCCATAGATAATCCCTTAGTCTTCTAGTTTATTTTATAGTATAATAACTAAAAAATAATACAAGACAAATCCTACAACTTATTCTATGGTTAATTATATTTTAAATTAGGATTAGGTTATTATGAGTAAATATTTATCTTTTGTTCCGTTGAGTATGTATAACGTTGCAGCTTTTTTGCGCTCGCAACTCTTTTTATTACCTGTTTTATTGTTCTTTTATCAAGAAAACGGACTTTCTGTCGGTGATTTTTATCTTATTCAAGGATTAATCGTATTTTTTGCATTTTTATTTGAAATTCCTGCCGGATATTTAGGTGATATTTTCCCGCGTAAATATATTTTAATTACGGCTTATTCTCTATTTTTAGCCAGATTGTTTTTATGGATTTTCTTTAGAGGATTTGAAATTATTTTAATCGGTGAATTCTTCTATGCCTGTTCTAAAGCTTGTTTTGACTCTGTTTCTTCTTCTTTTATTTATGATATATTGAAAAAGAATAATGAAGAGACTAAGATGGTTAAAGCTTATTCTAATTTTAATGCTTCGATGTATATTGGCACTGGTATTGCTGCTTTATTAGGTGCTGGTTTGTATGAAAAACTAGGCTCGCACGTATTATTGATTGCTGAGTTTGTTATCTACTCTACGGCAGTTCTTTTATTATCATTATTACCCAATGCACATAAACCTGTTAAAGAGGTTATTGTTGGATTTAAGGATAGATTAAAAAGATTTTGGGTTGCTGTCAGTTATATACTTAAATCTCGCAAATATTGTTATTTAGTACTCTTTTCAGGTTTTATGGTTGGAGTTTCTCACTTCTTCTTCTGGAGTTTTCAACCTTTAATGAAAGCTTCAGGGATTAACCCTTCTGTATCGCTAACTGACTTAGCTGATAGTATTGGCTGGGACGCAAGAGTTTTTGGAGAAGCTACTTGGAATTATCTAATAAGTTTAAATTGGCTAGATTATATTAAAGTTATGGGTGTAGTTATTTTTATTAATAATGTTATTCGCTCATCATTTAGTTATTTTGCGGCGTTTGTTGCTAAATATGTTTCTTTATTCAAACTTGGAAATATTGCTTTTGGACTAGAAATTGTTGGTTGTGCTTTTTCTTTTGTATTAATGAAAATGGGACATATTAGTCCATTAAACTGCTTATTGTTTATTATATTCCTTTGTGTTTGTATCGGTTTGCAATTGATGTTTACAATTTCTCACATTAGTAGAATTCATCGTTTGATTAATCCTAAAATTAGGTCTTTATCTTCTTCTGTTAATATGATGACTGGTAGATTGATGACTTCTATTATGTTAATGACACCAAAATTTTTATTAAAACATGATGGAGAAATTGAGGGAATTAGAGTTATTGATATCTTTTGGATTTATGCGCTTGTCTTTATTCCAATTGGCGTGTTCTTTATTTATAAAATATATAAATATAACGCAAAGGCTGAGCACTCTTTAATGAATGTGAGCGATACTAGGATTTAGTGATGAAGCGTTTATGGCTCAAAATTTATTTTATATTTTTTGTAATGCTTACTTTTGAAGTAAGTGCTGTAGATGTTGGATTAAAAATTTCTGCTAAAGAAGAGTGGAAAACTTGGGGCGATTACATTCTTGGTAAAGATCTAGAAGCAGGGATTAAAAAAAATGGTCATAATGTAATCTCTGCCTTTATTGATGATTTTTATCCTAAAGAACATGATAAGAGTAAGCTTGATATTTATATGCATGGGTTTGTGCCATTTAATCCACCACAAAATGATAATAAGATTAATGTTTTGTACTTATACTATCCGTTAGAAACAGCTAATTCTAAAAAGTATAAGAACTTAAAAAATGTTACTGAACAAAATTGGATGTCTTTACAAACTGAACTTTGGGATTTTGATTTGGTTGCAGTTGCTTCTCCTACTTATCAAAAAGAAATAGATAAACTTGGTATAAAAACCATTTTTACACCACAATTTACTAATCCTGAGAAATTCTTTTATGAATTTGATAAAAATAAAGCTTTTGATATATTATTTGTTGGTCGTCCAGGATATGAGAGAATTAGTGCCTTATGGGCTATTGAAAGCGGTTTTGATGTCGCTTTGTTTGGTGATGGATGGCAAGATAAGGTTGATGAAAAATACTTCAAGGGAAGCTATATTGATAATAATGAATTGCATAAATATTATGCTTCTGCAAAAATTGTATTAAATGATACACGTAACGATATGAAAAAGGCTGGATTTATCAGCAATCGTGTGTTTGATGTTACTGCAAGTGGCGGTTTTTTAATTTCTGATTATATGCCCGAAATTGAAAAATTTTATGGCGATAGTATTCCTATGTTCAAAACAAAAGAAGAATTAAAACATTTGATTGATTACTATTTGTCTCATCCTAATGAGAGAAAAGAAAAGGCATTGAAGGCTCAACAGATTACTTTAAATAATTTTACAAATGAAATTATTGCAAAAAAAATGATTGATGCTGTTTTGCTTGATAAGAATAAGGTTATCATAAAAAGTCAGTGGAATGACAATGATGATGTAATCGGAGATTATTGGCTGGGACTAGATATTGAAAATGGGCTTAAAAATATTGGGGCGGATGTTAAAAACTATTATAAAAATAATTCTGTAACTGATGATTTTTATAACAATGCAGGCAACTTATTGTATTTACAGTTTAAATATAACAACTATGATTTTTATGATAAAAATAAAGCCCAAATTATGTATTTATATTTCCCTACATTTATTCCGCAAAAAGGTAAATTTATTAACTCTGATGTGGCTTTGCAATATAATACAGATGTAATGCTTAATAATAATCTTGAAATGTTTGATTTGATAGCTACTCCAGCTAAAAAAGTATACAATGAACTGAAAGAAAAAGGATATAAAACGGAATTTGTTACCCAATTTACTAATCCTGATAAATTTTATTATTCATTTGATGAAAAAGTTAAATCTGAGCTATTATTTGTGGGCTCTACATGGTATGAACGAGAAAGTGTTAAATATGCTACTGAGTTAGAATATGATGTTTCTGTTTATGGAATGAATTGGAAAAATAAAATTGATAACAAGTATATAAAAGGTAGTTATATTGATAACAGAGAACTTAATAAATATTATTCTTCTGCTAAGATTGTTTTGAGTGACCATGCTGAAGATTTGGAGGAAATGGGACTTGTGATAAATCGTTTGTATGATGCGACAGCTTGCGGGGCATTTGTTATATCAGAGTATAGTCCTTATATTGAGGAGATTTTTGGAGATAGTATACCTATGTTTAAATCAAAAGAAGACTTTAAAGCTTTGGTTGATTTCTACTTAGCTAATCCAGATAAACGTAATGAAAAAGCAAAAAAAGCGCAAGAAATTACACTTAATCATCACACAAATACTGTTATAGCAAAAAAATTAAAATCTCTGTTTGATACTATACGAGAGGAAAAGAAATGAAAAAATATGTAATACTATTAATATCTG
>JAZNKG010000037.1:0-28652 GCA_045578445.1 Alphaproteobacteria bacterium | reverse complement strand
GAAAAATAAATATTTATTTGCTCAAAGTGATAATATAAAAGTTAAAAGTGGAGAAATTGGTAAAATAGCTTTTTTAACTGTGAAATAGTAATGTTTTAATTTGATAATATATATTTTTTGAATAAAATATCCCTATAGAGTTAATTTAGGGGTATTTTATTATGTATAAGAGACCAGATGTTGTTGTTTTGCCTGTAGCTGGACTTTCTACTAGAAATTTACCAGCGACTAAGGCTATGCACAAAGGATTTTTGTGCTTAAATAACCTGCCCATTATTCAATATGCCGTAAATGCATGTATTGAAGCAGGTGTTAAAGAAATTATTTTCATATATAGTGATGAAACCAATCGTAAAATGTATGAAAATTATTTTGCGCCAAATATTGAGTTAGAGAAAAACTTATTAAAAAACAACAAACAAGATTTGTATAATGTAGTGAAAAACATAGCACCTTCTGATATGAAATTTTCTTTTGCTCAGCAATCTGAACCCAAAGGTAATGGGCATGCTGTATTATGTGCAAAAGATATTATTGGCAAAAGAGATTTTATGGTTATGTGGGTTGATGACATATATGTTTGTAAAGATAAAGGAATTCTATCACAACTATTAGAAGTTTATGAAACTCATGGCGGAATAGTTGAAAATGTAATAAAATTTCCTAAAGAACAAATTATTCGTTATGGTGTTTTGAATGATGTTAAACAAAACGGATATATTATTGAAGCTGGTGGAGTTGTAGAAAAACCTAAAATTGAAGACGTAAAATCTGAATTTGCAAGTATGGGGCCTTATATATTACCTAATGCAATTCTTGATTTTTTACATAAAGCACCTAAAGGACCAAATGGGGAGATAAATTTAACAGATGCTATAAATTTAGCCTGCAAAAATGGTATCGCGCTACGTGGTGTTTTAACTGATTCTGAGCGATTTGATTGCGGAACCAATGAGGAACTCGCAAAATCTAATATTCGCCTTTCTATACGCAAAAATAAATATCTCTACGATGAAGCTTTAAAAACCATAAAAGAGCTAGAAACAATTTTATAGAATTGACTTTTCATTTAGTTTTATGATTTTTATTATTGAGAATATTAAATAAAACTCATCGAAGTTTCTTTTTATTCGATTATAGTTGATTAGGGTTCTAAAAAAGCTATTACATTCGAACATATTTTTTTTCGTATTGATATTGATTATAATTTTGTTGTTTACAAAATTATAATCCATTTTAGGGAAAATGTTACTTAAATGTATCATCCTATTTATCATTGCTGTTGTAAGAATATAACGAGCTTCTATTTGATTATCTGAGTACACTTCATATTTCTTTTCAAACTCAATATCTTCTAAAGATACTCTCTGCAAATTTTCGTATTTTGTAATTTTATTTAAAAAACCTTTATCCTTCATTACGATAGTTTTTCCTTCAAATTTTTTATTCATTTGAGCAACAAATAGTAATGACTGGCCTTTTTTACGGTATTCTTCAATAATCTGACCATTTATTCGTCTTGTATTTAATTCAAACTTTTTATATTCTGTAATATTTACAGCAACCCCTTCATAAGTTCCAACAAAATTATCATCAATTTCTATTTTATCCATTGTTTCGCTTAATATTAAATCTGTTAGCAGATCATCATTTTCTATTTGATTGTGCGTGTAATTAAACTTACCAAAAAAATTAACAATACTTGATAGTATATTTAGCTTTGTTGCTCTATTATATAAATACAGAGGTATGCATACAACTAAAACGACTATAGTGTTTATTAGCTCCATGTGAGATAATATTTTATCTGCTAAATTTTCTGCATGCGAAAATTGGCTATATATAGAAAATACCAACCAGATAAGCACAAGTACGGACATAATAACAAAAGTCCTTAGATACACCTTTCTTGTTGCCTCAGCTTTAATTAACTCTGGTAATATTTTCTTATGGTAATATTCATCAAATTGTTTTTTTAACTCAATATATTCGCTACTATTAAACATTATTAAAATCCTTTGATAAATATTAAACATTTACTGTTATAGTATGATTTAGATATTAAATATTTGTAAATGAGGGCAAAATGATTAATATTATTTGGGGGGCAATGTTCCTTATTGCCATTATTGTTGCTTTTATAAAACTGGCTATATTTGGCGATATCGAATGTTTTAATCGCATAACTCAAGCTATTTTTGATAGTGCCAGCTCTGCTGTTGATATATCCTTAGGATTAATTGGTATATTGTGTTTTTGGCTTGGTATTCTTAAGCTTGTTGAAAAAACGGGTATTGCAGATAAAATATCTAAAAAACTCGCTCCTCTTTTTAATGTAATAATGAAGGATATTCCACAAAATAGCCCTGCTATATCTACCGTTGTTTTGAACATGGCTGCAAACTTTTTAGGATTAGATAATGCAGCTACCCCAATGGGATTAAAAGCAATGGAGCAATTACAAAAGCATAATAAACAAAAAGATACCGCCAGTGATGCTCAAATTTTATTTATGATATTAAATGCATCTTCTGTCACATTAATACCTATTACTATATTTATGTATAGAGCCAAACTAGGGGCAACTTATCCCACTGATGTATTTATACCTATTTTATTAGCCACATCTGTATCTACCTTTGTGGGATTTTTAATTGTTGCTCTTAAACAAAAAATTTCTTTAGGTAATCCTATTTTATTAAAATGGATTGTTGTATTTATTGGTGCTATCATAAGTATTTCTATATTATTTTTATTAATACCACAAGATAAGCGACTAATTTTATCCTCTGGCATGGGAAATATTATACTAGTAATGCTTTTAGGGTATATTATTTTTATTGCTATAAAAAACAGGCTATCATCTTATGAGGTATTTATTGACGGAGCAAAAGAAGGCTTTTCTATTGCTGTTAGCATTATTCCTTATTTAGTATCAATGTTAGTTGCTATTGCTGTATTTAGAGCAAGTGGAGTTTTAGATATATTAATTGATGGAATAAAAACTTTATGTTTAACTATAAACGTAGATTCTTCTTTTGCAGATGCATTACCCACTGCTTTTATGAAGCCTCTGTCTGGTAGCGGTGCTAGAGCTATGATGATTGAAACAATGCAAACATTTGGTGCAGACAGTTTTGCTTCCTTTGCATCTTCTGTCATACAGGGTTCTACAGAAACAACTTTTTATGTATTGACGGTATATTTTGGAGCGATTAAGATATCTAAAACAAGGTATGCATTAAAATATGCTTTAATTTCTGATTTAGCGGGAATTGTTGCTGCTATTGCTTTTTCGTATATGTTTTATAATATGTAAGAGGTTTTGATGAAAATTTTAGTTCAAAGAGTTTTGGAAGCTAATGTTACTGTGGATGGTAATATTACAGGTAAAATAGGACGTGGTTTGCTTGTTTTTTTAGGAGTTGAAAAAAATGATACAACCAAGCAGGCTGACTTTTTAGCTAATAAACTTGTTAATTTACGTGTTTTTGAAGACGAAAATGAAAAAATGAACCTATCGGTACAAGATATAAAGGGAGAAATTCTTGTTATATCGCAATTTACATTAGCTGCTGATACTTCACAGGGAAATAGACCTGGATTTTCAAATGCTGAAGACCCTATAAAAGCTAAGGAAATGTATAATTATTTTAATGAGATATTAAAAACTAAAGGATTTCCACCACAAAATGGAATATTCCAAGCAGACATGAAAGTTAGTCTTATTAATGATGGACCTGCAACATTTTGGCTTAGTAAATAGATTATTTTATTTGTAAATTGTTTATACTAGGTGATAGTTCTTTTAAGCATTCTTTTATTAGCTTTAGTAATAATTTCCCTGCTACACCTTGCTTGTTTTCAGTATTATCTATTATAATATAACGATTTTTTTGTTTTGAATGTAATATTTTTTCGTCTTTTGTTTGCACTTCAACAACAACCGACATACTGAAACGACTATTTTTATCATCGATTTTTTCTATTTTTGATAACGTCATTCGGGGTTGGATAATATAATCTGCAAGTTCTAAACTATCAGAAACCAATATATTGGGTTCTAATGACATATACTCTGCAATTTTTTGCGTATAAACACCTGATTTTGTGTTATTATAATATAAGATATCATTAATATACACCAAAGAAGTAATTGTTGAACTTGGCATATTTTCTTTTATATCTTGAGCTATTTCTTCAACTGTTTTTGTTTTTTCTTTAATTGACTTAACAAAAATTGCATCTATGTCATTTTTGTTAACAATACCAAATAATTCAACACAAACTTTTGTTTCATCATCTTGTAAGGTTTTAATATCTACATCGGTTAAAACTGTATCGGCAATTTTATATGATATGATATTATATTGATGATCATCTAGATTTTGTGACTTTTCTTTGATATATTCGTTATTTTTTATAGCTTGGAGTATTGCTTTATCATAAACGCTATATCGTATATCTGAGCGATTTGTATCTGGGGTTATTTCTTCGCATACAGTTGATTTTACGGGCATAAAAAAACTGTCTGCTCTTGCATGTAATGTATTAAACAAACATAAAATAGAAACAGACAGTTTTAATATTTTTTGAACCATATTAGACTTTAATCCTGAACTTGTCTAATAACTTCAACCCATTCATTTACCTTTTTACCATTTTTATCAAATAATGTTAAAGTATATTGTAATGCTGGAATGGTATTATTTGGAGCAACATACCAATCTGCAGATGTTTCTGCAATGAAGTCGGCATTTTTAGAATTATTTACAATATCAAAAGTTTTTGAACCGCTGATAATATCTTTTGTTACACCTTTCAAACGATGACTACCATATGGCAAATCTTTACTTAACAATTTTGTATCTTTAAGGTATAAAGTTTTAGTTTTTCCACTATCATATATTACTGATGTATCTTGTAGCATACGGTTAGCAGCTCTTGTTGCTACAACCATATAAACTTCTGGAGAATAATCTGCTACAGCTTTTGCTTCAGCAGAATTAGATGTTGTTTTCATTCCAACAACATTAGAACGATATGGATTTTTTTCTACTGTTACTTCAACATAATCATCTGTTTTAGATGTTGTAGTTTCTGGAGCTGGAGCTACAACTGGCTCTACACTATTAGTAACTTCATTCAAATTAGTTTCAACAGGAACAATTTCTTCATGTGTTGTAACAACTGGCTCGCAAACAGGCTTTCCACAAGGTTCTTCAACTGTTGTAGTTGTTGTTATGATTTTTTTAGTTGTTGTTACCTTTGGTTGAGGAGCAGGCATTTGTTGACAACAAGGTTGCATTTGCACGCAAGGCATTGGTTGGCAACAAGATACTTCTGCATATGGTTGATTATATACTGGAGTAGGTACATATACTGGCTCTTGAGCTACGATTACTGGTGCTGTCTCTACTGGAGCTGGTTCAACATATACTGTATCATCATAAACAACATTATCTACTTCTTCCCATTGTGTATCATTACATGAGCAAGCAGCTAATATACCGCAAGTTAATACTGTTAAAACTTTTTTCATAGGGCTTCTCCTAAATAAATTTATTTGTATTTACCATAATATTTAGTATAAAGCAATTAAAATTTTATTAAGTTTTTGATTTACATTCAACTTTTTTTATGTTAGCGTATCACTGTTATGGAGGCGCTATGTTAATTACTTTTGCAAGCATTTTATTCCCTATTATTTTTTTATTCAAGGGATTTCAGAAAAATTTTGTTTTTATTTTATATCTAGCTTCAATGTTAGGAGCTGCTTATTTTTGTGAAAATAGCTTAGATTGGAATATTACACCCTATAGCAAGGCTTGCTTTTTATTATTTGCATTATTTCATTTACCCTTGATAAATATTTTTACATTTTTCATCTATGGAATCGATAAAAAACGAGCAAAAAACGGTGAATGGAGAATTCCTGAAGCTCAAATACACTCTATGGAATTGCTTGGAGGTACTATTGGCGCATATATAGGGCAACGTTGTTTTAGGCATAAAAACAAGAAAAAGTCGTTTTTAGCGACATTCTGGGCTGTTTTGTTTATACAATTTTTCGCAATTATTTATATTCTGAAATATTTTGGATTTATTTGATTAAATAACCATTGCTCGAGAATACATAGCTTGCGCTGGAGAAATATTTTGACGCATTACAGCATTAAATATAGGATATACTCTCTCGCACTCCATTATTGATAACTCTATTATTTTAGCAATTTTATCTGAAAACAACTCTTCTTCATCTTGTAAAATTATAGAATGCTTAAAGATTGGCATTTTTTGCTCACTCCAATAAGAGAAGTGTCCTAACCATAAATTTTCATTTAGCATAGCCAAGAGTTCAAACATTTTACTTCTATCTACTGCCGAAGATTCAATATTTAGCAGACAAGAAATATGCAAACAACGCATGTGTTCTTCAAAAGCAAAAAATACTAGCATATTATCCCATTTACCAAGAATCTCTGCAACTAATTCGTTTTCCTTACGACGATCAAAGGTAATATCTTCGCGAATGAAAATATTTTCTATTGTATCAAGTGGATTATATAAATTTTGCTTTATTGCTACATTCATTATTTTTTGCCTTTGATATAAAAATTGTTATAAATTATAATTGCATTACTACTTTGCTTAAAACAATATTTATATGTACTTTTCCACTTATTTAATCAAATTTTAACCAATCGGTAAAAAATAAATCGTTTACTTTCAAGATATTACAAAATAACGAAAAATTTTTTTCTTTTTTATGTGGATTATATTTTTTTATTAATATAAATTTAAGTAGTTATGTAAGTGATATTTGAGAAGGTTTTTATGTATATTGATTTTCCGCAAGTCTCTCCCGTTATTTTTAGTATTGGTGCTTTTTCACTGCGCTGGTATGCGTTGGCTTATTTAATTGGAATTACTGCAGGATGGTTACTTGTTAAAAGAAATATTGTAAAGTATAATATGGATATATCTTTTGAACAACTAGATGATATTGTTTTTTACACTACTTTAGGTGTTATTCTTGGCGGACGAATCGGCTACGTTTTATGTTATGGTGGCAATTATTTTATTAACAATCCTTTTGAAATATTTGCTATATGGCATGGAGGAATGTCTTTTCACGGTGGCATTGTTGGAGTAATTATAGGATTATGGTATTTTTGCTATAAATACAAATTCAAATTTCTCAAAATAACAGACCTCGCTGCTCTTTATGTTCCAATTGGTATTTTTTTAGGTAGAATTGCCAACTTCATTAACGATGAGTTATGGGGAAGAGTAACTACTGTACCTTGGGCAGTAAAATTTCCTAATGGTGGTTATTTACCTCGTCATCCGTCTCAACTATATGAAGCCCTAACAGAAGGCTTACTAATGTTTTTAATATTATCATATTTATGGAAGAAAGATTTTGTACGCAATCATTATGGAATAATTTCTGCAACATTCTTAATCGTATATGCAAC
Organism: Alphaproteobacteria bacterium; assembly: GCA_045578445.1. GTDB lineage: Bacteria > Pseudomonadota > Alphaproteobacteria > RF32 > CAG-239 > CAG-267. The sequence continues at coordinate 21,171 of JAZNKG010000037.1, read as the reverse complement.
ATCTAGAATATGTATGGAATTTTTTAGAGAACCAGATGCACAAATTGGATTTATTGCACAATATATTACAATGGGACAATTGTTATCCTTGCCTTTTTTATTTTTAGGAATTTTTGTTTTATATCGTAGCATAAAAAAAATGATTTAAGCTTTTATTGTTATATTTCTAGTAAATTTACAGGCATTTTTAAGACTTTGTTCTGCTCTTAGCAGGACTGTTGTTGCGTCAGAATCGCTACGTTTTTTCTCACTAATACATTGAGAAACAGTTAATTGAAGATGATTATTCTCATTAAATACAAAAATTGACTTTACTAATGTACGCCTAATTTCATCAGCCACCTCAAAACTATCTGCAGCATTAGAGTTTTTGAAAACCATAATAAGAGAATCTGACTTATAATTATAAAGCAACACATCTGGTGCAATTTCTTTTATACGTTTAAAAAACATCTTCTTTAGCATTATCATTTTAGCCATACCAAAACGTTTTAATATTCGCTCATATTCATCAATATACATAAGTGAAATGCTATATTTTAGCGGATATTTTTTTTCTGCATCTCGAGAATACGAATAATAATTTGCCACATCTAAATCTTCATTATTTACATTATTATAGCAAATATATGTTATAAGAGATACCATTAAGATAAGCATTGCTGAGAGATAAAATAAACTGAAAGCAAATAAATTATCCGATAATAAATTAGCCACAAATAAAGATATTACTGTGAAAAGTACAGAACCACTTAAAATTTTACCTTTAGCACTATGATGGACCAACGTAAACACAATAAAAAATATGTATATACAAAATGCAGGATAATTTAATGAACCGATGTGTTTATAAAAATAATACGAATCGGGAGCGATTGCCTGACTTTGCATCTGCTCTATAAACATTGTTTCCAAGAACAGAACCACAAAGAATAAACTACAATATTTTCTATTCTTTTTATTAACAAAAAAACAGTATGCAAATACAATATTAGGGATAACCAACATATTCCATATATTGTAACCCGCTGAAAAAATATAATCTTCACCATACGCATAACGTAAAGTATTTATAACCAAGTAACTGATATAGGTTATTGAAGACATTGTAAATATACTAAAAACCTTTAGATATACTGACAATATTAAATTTACAATGGTTATAACTATAAAAGTTGCATGTATAGCATGATAAACATCGTCTGAAAAATTGGTAATTGATGAAAAATACATCAAAAAAGCACATAAAATAAGTGCTGGCAAACATATTTTTTTGCTATGAATCAAAACATTCTCTATCTTTGAACTAATATTTATCACAATACACTCCTATAATAAAAGTGCATTTATGATAATACGTAAAAGTTAAATTTTATTTACACATTTTAAAATTGAGCTATCACCATATGAATAAAAACGATACTTTTTGCTCATTGCATGCTGATAAGCCTTTTTCATACGTTCTGTTCCAGCTATAGCGCAAATTAACATAAACAATGTTGATTTTGGCAGATGAAAATTAGTTATTATCATATCTATAATTTTAAACTTGTATCCTGGGGTAATAAAAATCGATGTTTCGTCATTAAATGGATGCAATACCCCTTTATCGTCAGAGGCACTTTCTAGTAGTCGTACAGATGTTGTACCGACAGCTATTACTCTTCTTCCCTCTTTTTTAGCTTTATTTATAATATCACACGTCTCTTTGGTTATTATTCCGTATTCAGCATGCATTTTATGATCTTTTGTATCATCAACCTTTACAGGTAAGAACGTCCCTGCCCCTACGTGTAATGTTAAGAAAACTCTCTGCACTCCCTTTTCATCTAATTTTTGCAACACATCGTTTGTAAAATGAAGTCCTGCAGTAGGCGCTGCAACTGCCCCTTCGTATTTTGCATATACTGTTTGATAGTTTTCTTTATCGTTATATTTATTCCACATACCATCAACCGGTTTTTCTCTTTTTATATATGGAGGAAGAGGCATCATTCCATAAACCTCAAGCAGACTAGACATATCTTTAACATTGCATAAAAACTCTAGCAAAACGCCATCTTCACCTCGTTTTTCTAATACTTTTGCTTTAAAAGAAGACTTTTCTGCTGATATTTCTGAGGTATAAAAAGTTACAATATCATCTATTCTTAAACGTTTGGAGTTTTTTATAAAAGCCCACCACGTCTGACCATTTTCTGGGTGGTAAAGAGTTACTTCAACCTCTGCTTCTCCTCTTTTACCATATAATCTTGCTGGAATAACCTTTGTGTCATTAAACACTAAAACATCACCTGATTGTAAAATATTAGGTAAATCGTAGAAATGTTTATCTTCAATAACTATATCATCAGACAAGTCTAATAATTTAGAATTATGCCTAGGATTAACTGGCTCTTTAGCTATTAATTCTTTATCTAGCTCAAAATCAAACAAATCTACACGCATTTTAACCTCTTTTATGTTATAAATGCTGTTTTTATAAATCAGAGCTTAAAATTTTGCAACTTATTTAAAGAAAAATCTATTTTTTTCGAAAAATATTTAAAATTGACAAAAAAAGTTGTTGAATTAATTAAAAAAGTAATATATAATTCCTTTAAATTCAAGATATTTTAGGAATAATGTGATGAAAAAAGCTTCAAATTTTAAGTCTAAAAACATTTTAACTCTTAAAGATATTAAAAAAATAAGAGAACGTACTGATTATAATATGTCTCTTGAAGATGCATATGAGATTGTTGCTGGCTGGAAAGAAATTAGTGCTCGCGACCCTAAAGTACGTGATTTTATTTATTCTCGTGCTGTAAACATGGTAAAATCTGATGACCCTGATTTTGCTCAAGAAATACTCAATGAGAGAAAGGCTAATGGAAATAAGAAATTAGCAACATATATTTCTCTTGCTTCAGCTTATGATATTGTTGGCGGATATAGAGATGCTGACAGTGAAACATATTATAGAGCATTGGAAATTGTGAAGCTTGATTCTCCAGAATTTGCTGAAACAATGAGTAAAATGAAAGAAAGTGGTACATCATTTAAAGCTATGACTATTGATGATGTAAAAGACTTTAGCGAAAGATTAGAAAAAAATATTGATGTTGCACTTGAAGTATACAACAAGGATACCATAGAAGAAATTACAGAAATAGTTATTAATGATGAAGAAGTTTCTGAAGCTTTTAAAAATACTCCTTTCGTAAATGATGAAGGGGTTGAGCTTGTTGAAGATGAACGTAAAGAAGCTGAACGTATTGTTGTTCACACTGCCACATTAGAAGAAGTGCAGAATGTAGTAGAAGCTACTGATGATGACGATTTATCAAAAGAAACCATAATTGAAAATGTTAAGAATAGAACTTTATTTAATTTAGGTGCTTTGAGAATTGGTGCTTTACGCCCTAAAACAAAAGAATTTATCCAAGCAATCAAAGATAAAAGCGAATCATTTTTTGCTAATGCAACAAATAAATTACGCAATGCCTTTAACTTTAAGAAAGAAGTTAAAGTAAACAAAGCGTCTGTTACTGAAAAATTTGATAAAGCTAAAAATAATTTTTCTTCTTATTTAGATAAATTAAAGAAAAAAGTATCTATAAGCAAGATAAAAGCTAAATTGAATAAATTTGGAGCTGCTGCATTAACATCTCTTATGCTTATAACTTCTTGCGGACCATTTAACAATAAGCAAAACTCTGATCCTGTTAATGAAGCAAAAGTAACTACAGTTGTGGATACAACAAGCACTATAGATACTACTGCAAGCGAAGATATATCTATATATAAATTAGAGACTAGTGACATTCAAGAAGTTAAAGAAATCAAGGTTCCTACAGAATGGAATGAAAATATGGGAATTTCCCAAAAACGTTGGAAGACTTTAACATCTAATTATTTTCTTGATAAAAAAGGAAATGATAATTTTGCAAAACTTTATCAATCTATTTCTGATGAAATGCTCGGACAAGGTGGGGTTTTTGAAGGAAAAACTCGTGAAGAAGTTTTGTCATTTTATGGAGCAATTAGAGCATATAACTTAATTCCACACAGAGATGCTATCGAAGTTTTGAATGATTTCTTTAAAAATTGTGATGGTAACAACTCTATTCCAACCGAATCATATAAAGCTATATGGAGTGCTATGAAACAGTTTACGCCTAATGGCTCCGTTATAGATATGGAAATGAATGGAAAACAATGGGTTGAATCTATGGTTATAGATTGTGGAGAAAATCCTAAATTAAATATAAAAACGCCTACAAAACAAACACCTGTTGTTGACACAAAAGAAGTTGCTGACACTGTTGTAACAGATAAAAAAGACACAATAGATGTTGTTTTTGAAACTGTTTTACACAATTCTAAAAAAGTTATTATAAATGATAATCCTCAAACTGTTAAGGTTGACTTATTTAGAGGTAATAATACAAATCCTAACGAAGGAGAATTTGTGGAAAGCTCTTCTGTTGATGCTGTTTTATCTGAAAAAAATAACAAAGATAGAAATGTTATTTTAGAACAAACTTCTTATAAATCTAGTGTATCAGATACTACAAATGTTGCAAATACTGAAGTTGCTGATACTTTAGCTACTCCTACTTCTAAAGTTACAACATCAGAAACAACAATTATTCTTTCTGAAGAAGTGACATCATCTATGGATGCCTCACAAAATGTTAGTGAAGTAGCAGATACTTTACACAACTATACATCTCAATACACTGAAGTAATAGATGGTATGGAATATGATGTAGACATTGTAGCTGACAGCGACTCTTTAGCCATTGGCACCCCTGCTGCAGATAACGTCCCTGAACGTGGTGGCTATGAAAATTCTGGTTTAACAGAAAGTCAATATAACCGCGCTGTTAACTACTTCAAGAAAGATGGCAACGAAATGTTCTATACATTAGTTGAAGGAGTTAAATCTCATCCAGAGCTTCGTACAAAAGGCGGTATTGCTGAAGGATTATCTGCTGAAGAAACCGTATATTTGTTAATGGTGGCTGATACATGGGGTGGACGCGGTCAATTCAAAGATGAAGTTGCAGACTTTACAAACTACATAAAAGGATGCTCTCAATCGCTAGAATTGTCTGAGGACATAAAAGAGATATTTAATAGAGGTAATATTAATGCTTCTATGGATGGTATTGTAGGTAAGTCAAGCAATCGAGCTCTTTATATGGAAGTTGGCGATTGTGGAGATAATCCTACACAAACTTTTGAAGAAAATGATAAAAAGGTTGCTCCATCGCATCCTGTTAGCGAAAAATTCCCTGAATTTTATAAGGTTAGAAATGCTCGCGAATTTGCTATTGTTTTTGAAGAAGAAGTTCATGAAGCAAAAACCATTACAACAACAAGAGAAGAAGTTCAAGAAACTGATATAGACTTGATGCGTGGTAATGATTTTGATGTTACTGAAGGAAAATTAGTTCGTGAAAATGTTCCTGTTAGTGAAGTAAGGGACTTAAAAGCAAACAAAGACAGAAAAGTCATTGTATCTACATCAAAAACTTATTCCAATGATGAAGTTATGACAAGAAGAGAAAGAAGAAAAGCAGAGCGAGATGCTGCAAGGTCTTTCATGAATAACCAAAGCAACATTGGAACTCAAAGATAATTTATTTCTATAATCAGAATATTAAGAGCTTATTTGACAACAAATGAGCTCTTTTTTATTTAATGTTTTTGTGGATAACTTTCCCCAATATAAATATTAAAAACAAAATTAGCTTGAAAAATATGGAATAAGTGTTAATTTATGCGTGATTTCTAATAAAAAATGCCGTGCGGGGCTGTCCGCACATAAATATTTTGGAAGGAAAATAACATGACTATTCGTGTTGGTATTAACGGATTTGGACGTATTGGTCGTCTAGTTTTTCGTGCCGCTCAAAAAAGAAATGATATTGAAATTGTTGGTATTAATGACCTTATTGATGTTGAATATATGGCTTATATGTTAAGATATGATACAATGCATGGTCAATTTGATGGTACAGTTGAAGTTAAAGATGGTAAATTAGTTGTAAACGGTAAAGCAATCCGCGTTACTGCTGAAAAGAATCCTGCTGATTTGAAATGGAATGAAGTTGGAGCTGATTATGTAGTTGAATCTACTGGTCTTTTCTTAACAAAAGAAAAAGCTCAAGGCCATATTGATGCAGGCGCTAAATATGTTGTAATGTCTGCACCTTCAAAAGATGATACTCCAATGTTTGTTTGCGGTGTTAACACAGATAGCTATGTTAAAGGTACTCAATTTGTATCAAATGCTTCTTGTACAACAAACTGTTTAGCTCCTATTGCTAAAGTTTTGAATGATGCATTTGGTATCAAAGATGGTTTAATGACAACTGTTCACGCTACAACAGCTACTCAAAAAACTGTTGACGGTCCTTCTGTTAAGGATTGGAGAGGTGGTCGCGCTGCTGCTGGCAACATTATCCCTTCTTCTACAGGTGCAGCTAAAGCTGTAGGTAAAGTTATTCCTGCATTAAATGGTAAATTAACAGGTATGGCTTTCCGTGTTCCAACATTGGATGTTTCTGTTGTTGATTTAACAGTTAACCTTGCTAAACCTGCTACTTATGATGAAATTTGTGCAGAAATGAAGAAAGCTTCTGAAGGTTCTCTAAAAGGTATTTTAGGCTATACAGAAGATGCTGTTGTTTCTTCTGACTTTTTAGGTGATTCTCGTACATCTATTTTTGATGCAAAAGCAGGTATTCAATTAACTGATACTTTTGTTAAAGTTGTTAGCTGGTATGACAACGAATGGGGTTACTCTAATAAGGTTTTAGACCTTGTAGCTCACATGGCTAAAGTAAACGGATAATTTATTCCCCTGCGTTAAATATGGTTACAATAAATGTGCCATTTTGACGCAGGGATTTCTTTTTATTTAGAGGGAAAATATATGACCGAATATAAAACAATTAATGATTTAGGCGATTTAAATGGTAAAGTAGTTATGCTTAGAGCTGACCTTAATGTGCCTATGGATGAAAATTTTAATGTTACAAATACAGCTAGAATTGACCGTACAGTTCCTACTATTAAAACTTTAATGAGTAAAGGCGCTAAGGTTGTTGTTATTTCTCACTTTGGCAGACCTGAAGGTAAAGGAGATATGAAAAACTCACTATCTCACATTGTTAAAGACTTAGAAAAAGCTTTAGGAAGTAAAGTAGTATTTGTTGAAGACTGCATTGGTGAGCAAGTTGAAAATGCTGTTAAAAATATGAATGCAAACGAAGTTCTTTTATTAGAAAATCTTCGCTTTTATAACGAAGAAAAGAAAGGCGACGAGAACTTTGCAAAAGAATTAGTTAAGGTTGCAGATGTTTATGTTTCAGACGCTTTCTCTACAGCACACCGCGCACATGCTTCTATGGTTGCAGCTGCTAAATTATTACCATCTTCTATGGGACTTTTAATGACTGAAGAAGTTAATGCTTTATCTACAGGTTTAAATAACCCTGTTCGTCCATTAATTGCAGTTGTTGGTGGCTCTAAAGTTTCTACTAAATTAGATCTTTTAAACAACCTCGTTAAAAAAGTTGATAAATTAGTTATTTCTGGTGGTATGGCTCATACATTTATGAAGGCTAGCGGAATTGATACTATAAATGAGGCAAATTCTTTGGTTCAAATGGATATGCTAGATACTGCTAAAGAAATTATGGCAACAGCAAAAGCAAATAATTGCGAAATTATTTTACCTCTTGATGTTGTTGTTTCTAAAGAATTCAAACCAATGGCAGAACACAAAACTGTTGAACTATCAGATATTCCTGCAGAAGGCTGGAGTTTGTTAGACGTTGGCGCTAAAACTATTGCAGCAATAAATGCAAAACTAGATGAGTGCAAAACTTTGGTATGGAATGGTCCTCTTGGTGTGTTTGAAATGAAACCATTTGATACAGCAACTAATGCTGTTGCACAACATGCAGCTGAATTAACTCAAGCAGGAAAATTAACATCTGTTGCTGGTGGTGGTGACACTGTTTCTGCTTTAGAAAATGCTGGTGTAGCCAACAAATTTACATATATTTCTACCGCTGGTGGCGCTTTCTTAGAATGGATGGAAGGCAAAGAGTTACCAGGTGTAGCAATTATGAAAAAATAATACAGCTTGTGCACTATCTTTTAGGAGTGGTCTTTCCACTCCTTTTTTTATATCAACACCTTTTATTATTGATATTGAAAAATATTTTATTTATTGGTACGCTATGCTATATAGATTTTTAAGGAGGTACTATGTCTAAGACTGCAATTATTATTGGCGCAGGACCTGCTGGTTTAACTGCCGCATATGAATTACTTAACCGTTCGGATATAAAACCTATTATCATTGAAGAAAATGATTTTGTTGGTGGTATTAGCGCCACTTTAGATTATAAAAATAATAAAATAGACATGGGTGGGCATAGATTTTTTTCTAAATCTGATAGAGTTATGGATTGGTGGCTTAACATTCTTCCTTTACAAGGCAAGCCTTCTAAAGATGATATTATATTAAAAAGAGAAGTTGAGTTATCTAAGCTTAAAAATGCACCTAATCCAGAAGAAACAGATAAGGTTATGCTTAAAAGAAATCGCCTTTCTCGCATTTATTATCTAAAAACATTTTTTAGCTATCCAGTTAGCCTTAATATGGATACGATTAAAGGTTTAGGATTATGGAGAATGTTTAAGATTGGATGCTCTTATATGAAAGCATTAGCTTTTCCTATTAAAGAAGAGAAATCTTTAGAAGATTTTATGATTAATCGTTTTGGAAAAGAATTATATTTAACTTTCTTCAAAGATTACACTGAAAAGCTTTGGGGAATTGATTGTAATAAAATTTCTGCAGAATGGGGGGCGCAGAGAATTAAAGGAATTTCAATTCTTAAAGTTCTAAAACAGATGGCTATGAATCTAACTGGAAAGAAAAATGGCGCTGTTGAAACAAGTTTTATAGAGAGTTTCTTTTATCCTAAATTTGGACCAGGGCATATGTGGCAAAGTGTTGCTGATTTAGTTAAAGAAAAAGGTGGACAGATTAATCTTAATGAGACTGTAACCAAATTAGTAAAAAAAGAAAATAAAATTGTTGCTATAGAAACTGTTGATAATAATGGGAAAACGAAAACTTATGAAGGCGATATTTTTATATCTACAATGCCTGTTAAAGACTTGATAGAATCGATGAATAATGTGCCAGACAATGTATCAGATATCGCAAAAGGTTTGATGTATAGAGATTTTAGAGTTGTTGGGGTTTTATTAAATAAATTAAAATTGAAAAACACTACCAAAATAAAAACAATGATGAATATAATTCCTGACACTTGGATTTACATTCAAGAAAGAGATGTAAAACTTGGTAGATTGCAAGTTTTCAACAACTGGAGTCCATATTTGGTAGATGACTTCAAAAATAAAGTTTGGGTTGGTCTGGAATATTTTTGCAATGAGCAAGATAAAATTTGGACAGATGATAGCGACACATTCATAAAATTTGCAATTGATGAAGCAACTAAAATTGGAATTTTTGAAAAAGAAGATGTTTTAGATGCATATACACATAAGGTAAAGAAAGCATATCCTGCATATTTTGGAACTTATGATAAATTTGAAGAAATCAAGAATTTTGTATTAGATATTGATAACCTGTATTTAGTTGGTAGAAATGGTATGCATAGATATAATAATATGGACCATTCTACATTAGCTGCAATGAAAACTGTTGATTGTATTTTAGATAGCAATCTTCCTCGTGAGGATGTTTGGTTAGTTAATACAGAGACCGATTATCATGAAGAAAAAAAATCTTAACTTAAAGATTGATGTAGCATGAAAAAAATATATAAAATTATAAATGATGAACTAGAGGGATTTGATAATAATTCTTTTATTAGGCTTTTGAAGATTTTTTCTGTGGCCTCATTATTGATAATTTTATATGCCTTTTTGTTTTCTGGCTTTCAGATTGTTGATGAATTTGAACATCTACATGCGGCATGGCTGGTTAGTATTGGTGAAATTCCATATGTAGATTTTTTTGAACATCACAATCCTCTTTTGTGGTATCTGTTTGCACCTATTGTAAATTTATTTTATAATAATGTAATAATTTTTTATGTAATGAGGCTAATAAGCTTATTTATATCTCTGTTAACTCTGTTTTACATATATAAGATTACATTATTTTGGGGAAACAAAGAGAGTGGCTGGTTTGCAATAGCATTAACATTAGGTAATATTATAACTTTATATAACTTCTATCAGTTTAGACCTGATAATTTTATGAATCTTTGCTTTATTATTGGCATTTATTACTTATTTTATCATCTAAAAGAAAAAAGAAATTCTGATTTGATATACTCTTTTTTAGGTTTTACATTTTCTTTTTTATTTTTACAAAAAATAGCCTTACTTTTAATTGTTGTGGAAGGGATTTTATTATGGTTATTAATAACAAAAAAAATACCAATTAAAAAGTTTGTTATTGCAGTCATACCATCTCTTACAATAATCTTTGGTTGTTTGTTTTATTTATACTTTAAGGGAAATTTATTTGATTACTATGTGCTTAATTTTGAATTCAACAAAGCTATGGTTTATTATTTTTCTCGAGGTAATTTTTGGTTGCAATCTATATTTATTAGCATACATGGAATAGCTTTAGTTGTTTCCATTTACTATTTTAAAAAGCAAAACATATATTTTAAGATTACGTCTATTTTGTTCATCTCTGAATTTTTAATGAGAGGTTTTTATTTCTCGCCGCATCCCAACTATTATACTCTTTTGACATTCTTATCATCTTTGATTTTATCTATTATTGCTACTAACATTTTAAAGAATAACAAAATTTTATCTTTTGTTTTAATTATTACTCTTTTTGTTAACTTAGGGCATTTGTTTAATAAAATTGAAAAATCTGTAGAAAATAGAAATAGCTATAATCATTTTGTTATAGCGGATTATATTCATAAAAATTCAGGTGAAAATGACTATTTAATGAATGGATATGATATGAACTTTAATATTTACAGAAAAGATGTTAGTTATTATTGGTTTGGCTTGGATATGCTTTTGCCAATTATTGAACGCGAATATGGTTTCAAAAATCAAGTTAATATAAATGAATTAATATTAAAGTATAGACCTAAATTTATCTATACAAAGGATTATTTAGATTTATTTGCGTATAGAGCTTATGGTGAAACTAAATTTACACAACAGTATATTCCTGAAATTATTGATAATTTGTATACAAGCACACCTTTTGATGATGTTGTAATGCTAAAATAATTTATATTTTTTTAAGTTTTTTATGTTAGACTAGTGCAAGTTTACGATAAAGGATTGCAAGATGTTACGTTTTTATAGTTTTATATTATCTCTATTGATTTTATTCTCTAGTACAGCCTTTGCTGCAAAACCTTCAATATCATCTACAGCTGCTTCCGAGTGGGCAAATAGTAAAGGCAGAGAGTTGCTATTTACTTTATCAGAAAAAGACATAGAAAAAAAGTACCAAAAATTAGATAAAATGTTTATTGACTACGTTAATTTAGACTATATATCCAAATTTGTTATAGGAAAATATGCTAAACTAATGACCGATGAGCAACAGGTTGTCTATAAAGATTTGTTTTACCGTTATGTATTGAGTTTATATAAACAACTTAACTTAGATTTTGATGCATCAAAAGTTGACTTTTCAATAGATTCAATCATTGAAAAACCAAAGCATACAGATGTTGTTTGCAGTGTTAATATTTCTAAACTTATAAACTCACCAGAACAATTGCCTATTCCTGCTAAATTCAAATTAATTCGAGGAAAGGACAATAATATTCAAGCTGTTGATGTAGAGATTGCTAGTGTTAGCTTAGTTATTGAATATAGAAAACGTTTTTATCAAATGATTAAAGATGAATCTGAAAACATTAATTGGTTTTTAGAAAAATTTTCCGCAATGGTTGAAGCCAACGAAAAAAATGCATTTAACAAACGTGACATACAAATACAAACTTTTCCTCAAAAAATTTAAAATGGCATTGTAATTTTATTTATATGTGGTAACTTATATCTAATTTTATGTACAAACATTAGATTTAAGGATTTAAAAATGAGTATAAATGCCAGATATAACGGTAATTCTTCTTTTGAAGAATGGAAAAAAGAATGGATGATAGAAGATAGATATAACTTTAAGAAAATAGAACATAAATGGCAAAATATTTGGGATGAAGAAAAAGCCTATAAAGTAGAGATAGATAAAAACAAAGAAAAATTTTATGTTTTAGTTGAATTTCCATACCCTTCTGGCGCAGGATTGCATGTTGGTCACCCTCGTTCTTATACTGCTTTAGACGTAGTTGCTCGTAAAAAAAGAATGGAAGGATTTAATGTTTTATACCCTATGGGTTTTGATGCATTTGGTTTACCTGCAGAAAATTATGCTATCAAAACTGGTATACACCCAGCAATTTCTACAAAAGAAAATATTAATAACTTTACTCGTCAATTAAAATCTATTGGTTTATCTTTTGACTGGAACAGATGTATTAGCACTTGTGATCCAGAATATTATAAATGGACACAATGGATGTTTATCAAATTTTTCGAAAAAGGATTAGCATATAAAGATAAGATTGCCATTAACTGGTGTCCAAGTTGTAAAGTTGGTCTTGCCAATGAAGAAGTTGTTAATGGTTGCTGTGAGCGTTGCGGAGCTGAAGTTGTTCGTAAAAATAAGGAACAATGGATGATTGCTATTACAAAATATGCTGATAGATTGATTAATGACTTAAATAATGTTGATTTTATTGATAGAGTAAAATCTCAGCAAATAAATTGGATTGGACGCTCTGAAGGTGCAGAATTAGATTTTGAAATTACAGACAATAATGGCGTATTGTTAAATAAAAAGTTACGTGTATTTACAACTCGTCCAGATACTGCTTTTGGTGTTACATATATGGTTATGGCCCCTGAACATGAATATGTTTCAGAATTATCAGAAAAATTTGAAAACTTACAAGACATTAAAAACTATGTTTTAGAAACATCTAAAAAATCTGATTTACAAAGAACCTCCAGTGATTCTAAAACAGGTGTTGAACTAAAAGGAATTAAAGCAAAAAATCCATATAATGGAAAGCTTATACCTATTTTTATATCTGATTACGTTTTAACAGGATATGGTACAGGTGCTATTATGGCTGTACCTGCTCATGATCAGAGAGATTATGATTTTGCAAAAGTTTTTGATTTACCAATTATCCCTGTATTAGACGGCGGTGATATAACTGAAAAAGCATTTGAAGAAGATGGTCCTCATATTAATTCTGAATTCTTGAATGGTTTAGGCAAAGAAGAAGGTATTAAGGTTGCAATAGAATTTGCTAATAAAAATAGTTTTGGAGAAGCAAAGGTTAACTTTAAATTACGTGACTGGGTATTTTCTCGTCAACGCTATTGGGGCGAACCAATTCCTATGGTTTATTGTGAACATTGCGGTTGGCAACCAATTCCTGAAGATCAATTACCTTTAACATTGCCTGAAATTTCTGACTTTTTACCAAATGATGAAGGTGATTCTCCTTTAGCAAAGGCCACAGAATGGGTTAACACTACATGCCCTAAGTGTGGCAAACCTGCAAGAAGAGAAACAGACATTATGCCAAACTGGGCTGGCTCTTCTTGGTATTTCTTAAGATATTGTGATCCTCACAATAATAATGAATTTGCTTCTAAAGAGGCTCTTGATTATTGGATGAATGTTGATTGGTATAATGGTGGTATGGAACATACAACATTGCACTTATTATATTCTCGTTTTTGGCATAAATTCTTATATGACTGTGGTTTAGTACCAACAAGCGAACCTTATAACAAGAGAACATCTCATGGTATGATTTTGGCTGAGAATGGCGAAAAAATGTCAAAGTCTCGTGGTAATGTTATTAATCCGGATGAAGTTATTGATACTTATGGCGCTGATGCATTTAGAATGTATGAAATGTTTATTGGTCCATTCGATCAAGTAGCCATGTGGTCTGATGAAAGTTTGAATGGTGTATATCGTTTTGTAAATAAAATATATGGCTTGTTTAATAAAGTTACTCAAGTTGCTCCTTCTAGCAAAGATTTACAAATGATGCACAAATGTATTATCGAAGTTACTGAGCGTATTGACCAAATGAAGTTTAATACAGCTGTTTCTTCTCTTATGACATTTGTTAATTACCTTTCAGGTTTATCAGAGATTCCTGATGCTGTTTATGCTATATTATTAAAGTTAGTATCTCCTTTAGCTCCTCACCTAGCTGAAGAAATGTGGGCAAGATTGGGTAATACAACTCTTATTGCACATGAATCTTGGCCCAAAGGTGATGCTGAACTAGCAAAAGATAATAATGTTGTTATTGCTGTTCAAATTAATGGCAAAATGCGTGGAACAATTGAAGTTGAACGCGACCTTGAAAAAGATAAAGTTATTGAAATTGCAAAGTCTTTAGATAATGTGGCTAAGCAATTGCAAGATACTGAACCTAAAAAAATCATTGTTGTACCAAATAGGATTGTGAACATTGTTGTATAGTAAAAAATATATAGCTTTATTTATAAGCTTGGCTTTCTTATCCTCATGTGGATTTGAGCCTTTGTATGTAGAAAAGAAAAACTCTGCTGAATGGTATTATGATGGGCAATTTGATACCGGAATTAGAGAAGAAATGGCCAAAGTTAAAGTTGAGCTTATCCGCGATAGAATTGGACAACTTATACGCAATGATTTGTTAGATAAGCTGTCACCTAAAGGACAACCTACAAAACCTGAATATTATCTTAGTGTGACAGATATTCAAAAACAAGAAATAGATCAGGCTTTAAGAAACGATATTACTGCTACTCGTAAAAAGGTAATTTATAAAGTTTTTTATGAATTAAAAAATAAAGAGCATCAGAAATTGCTTAACGGCAATAGCGTAGCTTATTTGGGATATGATATTTTGCGTGACCCTTATTCTACTACATTTGCGCAAAAAAAGAATGAGAAAAATGCAGCTAAAATTATAGCTAATGATATTTCTTTAAGACTTGGTGCTTATTTCCATTCTTTACAAACCAAAAGAGGAAATCCTAATGAATATTAAACCAGAACAGGTTGAAAGTATTCTTAAATCTTTGCCTCAAACAATTAGAGGTGTTGTCATTTATGGCAGTAATGAAGGTATGGTTTCAACCCTTTCTGAGAACTTTATAAAATGCATATCTAATGATATTTATGATGCATTCCATGTAAGTTATTTAGATATGACTGATATTTCTGCAGATATTAGTTGTTTATATGCTGAATTTAATGCGCAATCACTTATGGGTGGTAGAAGAGTTGTTGTTATAAAAAATGCAACATCTAACTTGACCAAACCTTTAAGAGAATTATTGTCTTCAAGCTCTTCTGATACGCTGTTGGTTATATCATCTTCTACACTAAAAACAAAAGATTCTCTTGCTGTTATGGCAAAAGACGAATCCTTTATGTATGGTATTGGTTGTTATGATGATAGAGATGAAGATATATCTCAGTTTGCATCTAAGTTTATGAGCAAAAATGGTTTTATTATTGATAATATAACTTTTCAACTTTTATGCTCTAGATTATCTAATGATAGAAAAATTAGCGCTAATGAATTAGATAAACTTATAACATATATGGGTGATAAAAAAAATATTAGCATTGAAGATATCTTAACAGTAATTAGTGATTCCTCTGCTTCTTCTCAAGAAGATTTATGCTATTTTGTAGCTCAAGGACAAACAGAAAAGGCTGTTGCTTCATATAATAGATTAATTTTTGAAGGAGAACAACCTGTTAGTATTGTCCGTTCTGTTAGTTATCATTTTATGAAATTACTAGATTGCGCTATAAAAATTGAAAAAGGCGAATCTATTGAAAAAGTTATATTTGGATTACGTCCGCCTTTAATGTTTTTTAGAAAGAACGCATTTACCAATCAATTACGTGTATGGAATCGTAATCGTATAATGAATGCATTATCTTTGCTTTATCAGACAGAGCGTGAATGCAAAACAACAGACTTACCATCCGAGCAAATAGCTAGTTTCACATTAATGCGAATCGCAAATGGCGTAAAAAAATTTAAGTAAAAAAAGAGGCTTTTACACCTCTTTTTTTATTTTATTATGCTGATTTCTTATGACGCTTTTTTATATATGTAGGCGATTTGCCTTCATTTATTACTTTTGCATCAATAACAATTTCAGTCACATCTTTTTTATCTGGAATATCGTACATAATATCCAACAAATTCTCTTCTAATATTGCACGTAAACCACGAGCTCCTGTTTTGCGCTCTATTGCTTTTTTAGCAATTGCTATATAAGCATCGTGTGTTATTGTTAATTTAACATCTTCCATATCAAACAATGTCTTATATTGTTTAACAATTGCATTTTTAGGCTCTGTTAAAACTTTTACCAGTGCTTCTTCATTTAAGTCATCAAGTGTTGTGATAACAGGAAGACGACCAACAAATTCTGGTATCAAACCGTATTTTAATAAGTCTTCTGGCTGAATAAGTTTATATATTTCACCTAAACTTTTTTCTTCAACATCTTTAATTTGAGCCCCAAATCCTATTGAAGTTTCTTGACCTCTGCGACCGATAATTTTTTCAATACCAGCAAATGCTCCACCGCAAATAAACAATATATTTGTTGTATCTACGTGTAAAAATTCTTGTTGTGGATGCTTTCTACCACCTTGTGGAGGAATATTAGCAACTGTACCCTCTATAATTTTCAACAACGCTTGCTGAACACCTTCACCCGAAACATCTCTTGTTATTGATGGACCATCTGTTTTGCGAGTAATCTTATCAATTTCATCGATATATACAATGCCGCGTTCAGCTTTTTCTATATCGTAATTAGCTGCTTGAACTAATTTTAATACGATGTTCTCAACATCTTCTCCCACATATCCTGCTTCTGTTAATGTTGTTGCATCAGCAATTGCAAATGGTACATCAAGAATTTTAGCTAAAGTTTGAGCTAATAAAGTTTTACCAGAACCTGTTGATCCCACTAAAATAACGTTTGATTTTGATATTTCAACATCGGGATTTTTTATCTTATTATTTAGACGTTTATAGTGATTGTAAACTGCAACAGATAAAACTCTTTTTGCATATTCTTGACCTATCACATATTGATCTAAAAATTCTTTTATTTTTGATGGTGTAGGGAGATTTTCTCGAATAACAGATTTCTCAGCCTCTTTTTCTTCTTTTATTTCTTGAGAAACGATATTGATACATACATCAATACACTCATCACAAATATAAACACCTCTTCCTGCGATTAGTTTTTTTACTTCATTTTGACTTTTACCACAAAAAGAACAATGCAATAC
The DNA here is from genome assembly GCA_045578445.1 of Alphaproteobacteria bacterium. GTDB lineage: Bacteria > Pseudomonadota > Alphaproteobacteria > RF32 > CAG-239 > CAG-267. The sequence goes on along the minus strand of JAZNKG010000037.1, from coordinate 3,719 downwards.
TTTATCTTCACTATCACTCATTGTTTATTCCTATTTAATTATTTCCAAACGATTTTTTACAATATGGTCAATTAAACCAAATTCTTTTGCTTCTGTTGGAGACATAAAATTATCTCTATCCATAGCTTTTTCTATAACAGATAATTTATTTCCAGTATTTTCTGCATAAATTTTATTTAATCTCTTTTTCAAATCTAAAATTTCTTTTGCTTGTATTTCAATATCAGAAGCCATACCTCTTGCACCACCTGATGGTTGATGTATCATTATACGTGAATTAGGAAGAGCGAATCGCTTACCTTTTGTTCCACCTGCTAGTAAGAAAGACCCCATTGAACAAGCCTGACCTATGCATAATGTAGCAACATCACAAGAAATATATTTCATTGTGTCATACATTGCTAAACCTGATGTAACTACACCTCCAGGTGAGTTAATATATAAGTATATATCTTTTTTAGGATTTTCCGACTCTAAAAACAAAAGTTGAGCACAAATTAAAGATGATACCTCATCATTAACTTGCCCTGTTAAAAATACTATTCTTTCTTTTAATAGACGAGAAAAAATATCAAAAGAGCGCTCACCTCTTGATGTTTGCTCAATAACCATTGGTACTAGTGTGTTATCATAAACTTCTAATGCGCTTCTACTCATTATAAAATCCTTAAATTTAAATTATTTACTGAACTTAAGATATATTACATTTAATCAATAAATGGTAAACGAATATAACTTTTTTTTATAAATATTATCGCTTACTTTTTTTATTATTACCATTATATGCTAAATCATATCTTTCTATCGTTAATCCAAATGGATTTATTAACCCTAAATTTTTATCTTCATATTTTGAAAAGTTAAAAGTCATACGGAGAGTAGCTGTCCACTTAGTAATAAGAGGTTGCTCTTCTCCGGGAATGGTATCTATTGTTTTAAATCTAACTTGCCAAAAGTCTAGAGATACAGGGTATATCATATCTATAACAACTTCTCTTCTAACACCTTTATTATATAAAGCTTCAAAATATGGCTTTTCATTATTTTCAAAAAATTTATATACATCGGAAGCAGATGTTAGATGTATATATTCATTTTCCCCCCATCTCTTACTCATTTCATCTAAATTATCGTTTATAGTATATCTATTTAATATATATTTTTTCATTAAACCTTCTGTTACCAAATCACCAGCAAAGGCAACATCTTCAATATTTTCCATTATTGTCATTTGATAGCGCTCTTCATTAAGATGTAGTGGCATTATTGTAACCTTTTTTAGAGGTATTAATAATATTATTGTTCCTCCAAGTATCATGCTTATACATATGCTTATACACGAAACAACAACAAAAAATCGCGATGTCCATAAATACTTTCTTTCAGGAAAAGCTCTTACATGAACTCTTTCTGGATAATGTCCTAGCGTATCTTTTTGTTTCTTTTCTTTGTACTTAAATAGCGTATCAAATAATTCAAACATCTAAAAACCACCCTAAAAAATTTTTACTACTATGTATTTTACATTAAAGTTGTATAAAATCAAATAAAATACTACCAATTAAAAAATAATTGGTATAAATATTTATTGAACGATAATGTTTGAGGGAAAATTTTATGAAAAAAATTATTTGTTTTATAGGAGCAATTGCTAGTTTTTTAGCTGCTTGCTCAACTACAGAGCCTGTACAAACAATAGAGGCTCCTGTATTGTCTGCGTATTATTCAGATTGGGACAAAGCTGTTAGAGCAGATGTTGATATGCAGAATATGTATATTGATACGCCATCTAAGATTACAAAACCTATTGATATGTATATGGCAATGGCTTTAGCTTTAAAATACAACTACACACGAAGACTTGCTAGCTATCAAGAAAGTTTGTTTAAAAGCAACATTACACCTTCATCCCTTCCTACTATGGCAGAAAATTTAGGTTATGAAAATGCATCAAATACAGATGCTATTCCTAGTGATTTAAAAATGTCATGGAATTTGTTGGACTTGTCTTCATTATATGTTGCTTCACCTGATATTGTAGCTGAAGAGCAAAGTAGAAAAGTTGTTAACAATATTCTTTTAGAAGCTCGCACTCTTTACTGGAAAGCTCTTGCAGCACAAAGACTTATTCCTGTTATTGATGACATGAGTGAATATTTAGTTCGAGTTGTAGATGAAATTGAATCTCGTTCTAATGAGATGGCAAAAGCTGGAAAAACACCCTCAACAAATATGCTTGTAAAGAAACGTAAATATCTTGAAAATATCAGACAATTATCTGCATTAAGAAGAAAATTTGATACTGCACAAGCAGAATTTGCTGGTTTCTTAGGATTTTATCCTTCAACAGAAATTAAACTTGCTGGGGCAGAATATGGAAACTTCCCTATTCCATCTATGCGTGCAAAATTGCAACAACTTGAATGGCTAGCTTTAACGAATCGCCCAGAACTAAGAGTTTTGGATCAAGGAAATTCTGCAGAAGAACTTGAACTTGTAATAAAAGAAAGTGAAGATGTAGATAATAGTGATTATCGTCAAGATCCAAATTATTACAATAGAAAGTGGACCAAGGAAGCAAATGATATATCAATGAATATTTTCGAAGAAATTCGTCCTATGAGCGAATCCACATATAATTCATTGGCTAGACAAAGAATGTCTCATATTGTGATTAATCAAGTTTACCTTTCTTGGGCTATATATCAATCTGCTATAGAAAACTATTATTTGAATATGGGTGTTGCAACAACATCTGAAAATATTGCAGAAGATATTACTAGTAAAGAAGGTGCAAATAAGGCTATAAGTCATCTTGAATCAGCTAGAGCTATTGTTGATGAAGCCAATGCATTTCTATCTTACATAGATGTACAAGAGGCTATTGGTAGACTTTATGCTAGTATTGGAATGGATGCTGTTCCTGCAGATATGCTAAAAGATAATCCGTCTATTATTGCTATCGAAATTAGAAATTCTTTAGATAAATGGAATGATGGAATCTTTACAGCTGAAATAGATGGAGCTAAAGCTACTCTTTCTAACAAAAAACCTCCTGTTGATATTTCATCTCAAGTATTAGTGCCAAATGTTGTTACAGGAACAGGTTCTGATATAGAAATAAAAATTCCTGATGAGGTTTTTGCTCAAGTTGATTGGGATGGTGAATTCAAAACTGTAGCAGGTTCTCTTGATGAAGCTGGTTTACCACATTGGTTGAGTTATGATGAAAAGACTCACACATTTAAAGGACATCCAACTTTAGGCGATGAGGGTAACTACAGAATAAAGGTATATGCACTTGATGATGTTGGTAATAGCGCTGTAATTAGCTTCAATGTTACTGTTGAGAATACATATGTTCATACAATGGAATATAAAGGCTTAACAGGATATCGCAGAGCTAAAGTTTATCACAAATGCACTCCTGGCTTACCTTGTGCTAGGAATGATATTTAAGGAAAGAATTAGTGATACAACTAATTAAACATCCCATACTATCAAACTTTATCGTATGCTTGCTGTTATTTTTAACAGCAAGCATATGCTTTAATAATGTTTATATAAACGATAAAGAAATAAGTTTTATTGTTGTTTCTATTATTTTATCTTTATTGAATTGTAAAACATCTGATAAAATAATTAGTTTTATATGCTCTCTGCTAACATTAATATTATACATTGTTTTTTTTGATAATTATGTATTTTTGCTAATTGGA
>JAZNKG010000036.1:0-28528 GCA_045578445.1 Alphaproteobacteria bacterium | reverse complement strand
TATCATCTACTATATTTTTTTCACTATAATAATGCTTATATCCTGATTTTGCAATATCTGCGTTCTTTTTTATTATTTCTTCTAACATAACTTCTATATAATTTAAATCAAGCCAATCATCGCTATCCACAAACATTATATAATGACCATTAGCTTTTTTTAATCCAGTATTTCTTGCTACTGCCAAACCACTATTTTTTTGAGATATAACCTTAATTCTATTATCTCTATTAGCATAATCATCAAGAATTTTAAGAGATGTATCTGTTGAACCATCATTAACGCAGATGATTTCTATATCTTTCAAAGTTTGATTTATGACACTATCTAAACATTCATTTAAATATTGTTCTACATTGTAAACAGGTATTATTACTGATACTTTGCTTTTTGTACTGTATTTTTCATATTCATCTCTTAATTCTATTAAATAATCAATTGCACGTTCTATAGAACATCTTTGTTTATTTACAGGGTCTACATATAATGTATTTTTAATATATGAAATATAAAATATTTCTTCTAATGTTCTTTTTGCCGTTCTTCGACTACATTTTTGAGCATCAATAGTTAATCCCCATCCAGCGTAAAAAGGCATACCAAATGTGTGAACTTCTTTACCACACATAAGCGCCTCAAAACCAAATTGAGTTGTACATACATATACTTTATCTACATATTTTAGTAATGCAATTGGGTTGATTGGTTCACGAATAACATAAATATTATCATGATCGCGTAATGTAGAATAATAACCTAAAGGTCTTTTTGTTCCTGGAGCAATAGCATCTGGATGAGTTTTAATAATAATATCTGCATCTGGATTTTCTCTGATTGCTGAAGCTAGCATTTCTTTAAAAGTATCATCATTTGCTAATCCCTTTTGGATAGAGAAATCGCCATAAGATTGGTCAACTACTAATATTTTTTTTACACCATTTCTCCCGATACTAGGACTGAAAATTGGTTGATGATTGTATTTAGTTAAATGATTATCAACAATCTTCTTTATACAATCTCTTGCTCTTTTGTGTTGTTCCTTAGTTAATTTAAAATTTGGATTATTAATTTGTCTTTCCATAAATGAAGACTGTGTTGCATCAAAATAAAAAACATCATTAGTAAACGTAAATGATATACCAGTTGTATATTTTTTATCAACTCTATTATTACACCAAGTATCAGCACTACGCAAAAAACCATCTTCCATTCTTATAAGCGGAATATTATTATCTGTAGCATATTTTATAGTATTCAATTGAGGATACCATGTTCCACTTCCATGAACAAATACATATTTAGGAATTTGTGTTCTGTGTTCATAATCTTCTACTGCATTGAGTTTATTTGTGATGTATTTGAAGTATTCTCGTCCACTCAAACGAGATATAAGTACTTTATTCTCTAAAAAATTTTCTATATTATCTAACTGATTATCTACAATTGATTTGTAACCAACAAAATTATATACATTATCATTACCAAATTTTTTGGTTTTAAAAATATAATCTAAAGAATTTAATTTTTTGTACATTTCATTGTAAATTTTCTCTAAATTATTATTTTTTGCATAATTTAGAACATCCTTTATCGCTGATGCTAAATCAATATAGCAATTATCAAATTGTTGTTTCGTTTTGGTAATAATTCTATAAATGTATGTGTTTTCAGCAATTACATAAAATTTTTCAGCTTTATGCATTACTTTTAAAAAGAAACATGGATCTTGAAATCTCTTATAATGCGGAAAATTCAATTTATTATCTTTTAAAAATTTATTATGAAAAATAAATCGCCAATATCCATAAATAAATTGATAATCGTAAAAAGAAATAAAACCTTCTTTATCAAAATTAAACTCTTTTTCATTTGGAAAAATTAATTTACCATCTTTTAACTGTTTTACTCCTCCACCACAAATTAAAGCTTTATTTTCAACAGCCATTTTATTCATTTTTAATAATGTTTCAATAGATGGATACAAATCATCAGCATCCATAAATCCAACATATTCCCCCTTAGCTACAGCTAATCCGGCGTTGCGGGCAACACCAGCATGGAGATTTTCTTGTTTCATAACTGTAATGCGGTTGTCTTTTTTAGCATATTCTTTTAGTATTTCGAGAGAACTATCGGTTGAACCATCATCAACACAGATGATTTCTATTTCTTTTAGTGTTTGGTTTACCACACTATCCAAACATTCACGGAGATATTTTTCTACATTATAAACTGGAATTATCACAGATACTTTAGGTTCATAGTCAATCTTGTTTTGAATAACAATTTCTGCAGTTGTATCTGGGTCGCCTTCTGCATTTTTAACAGTAATAATATTCTTATTCAAATTTTCCATAATATAACGTCCTATTTCTTTAATGCTTTAAGTTCTTGTTTCAATTGTTTATATTCTTCTCTAACAGCTACAGGGTAGAGGAAGAATTTTTTAACTTTATCAAATAAATTTTCTCTAATTTTAAGTTTCACACCTAAAAAGTTTATCTTTATTCTGTTATGATTTCTTTCAATCTTGCATATTTTTTTGAACAGTCCTTTTTTAACCTTTAGTTTAATCCCTAAAAAGCTTATTTTGGTTCTATTGTAAGTTCTTTCAATCTTAAATAAATTTCTGATAAAATTTCTGCCATACATACGATACAAATCATGCAAATTTACTGCACAATATAGTTTTATTTTTTGCCATATATTAGAGCATTGTTTACTCTCATATTTTAGATGACCTTTATATGCATTATAAAAAATATTTTTATATGGCTTGAACATACCTTCTTTTTCTAGTTCTGATTTAATATGCTCAAGTACTTTTACTATAAGAGTTGCATTTTTACCTCTCTTGCGAGAAAGAGCTCCACTTGCATCTTCTCTATAAGTATAAAAGCATTGTTGTATTTGACTTATTTTCTTAGCTTTTAGCATTGATTTATACATAAAAAACACATCATTACAAACTTTATGTGCCTCAAACTCTATCTTTTCGCTTTTGATAAACTCATGGTTAAACAATTTATCCCAAATTGTAGAACCACACCCAAAAACACTAGCTCTAACACCATCAAATATAGATACATCTCTTGTTGTAAAAGCTAGAAAATCTCTTGTTCCATGTTTTGTTTTACGTTTATGACCAAATATAACTATATCAGCACTGTCTTCTTCCGCTTTTTTATACACAATTTCAAGCGCATTTGTTTCTATAAAATCATCACTATCCATAAAATACAAATATTTGCCCTTGGCCTTGCTCATACCATAGTTTCTAGCAACACCAGCAAATTTATTTTCTTGTTTTAGAATGGTGAACCTATTGTCATTTTTTGCATATTCTTCCAATATTTCTAAAGAGCTATCTGTAGAACCATCATCAACACAAATTATCTCTATTTCTTTTAGTGTTTGATTAACAACACTATCCAAACACTGGCGTAAATATTTCTCTGTGTTATAAACTGGTATTATAACAGATATCTTAGGTTGTTCCATAATTCACCTCATCTTAAAAATATAAATAGTTTAATTTTGTTTTTGAAAGATAGACCGCGGTAGGTAATCAGCCCACGTTGTCTTAACTCTTGCAGACGTTCTTTCGTCTTCTCAATCAACGCAATATCTTTAGAACGTAGCGCCACATTCATCATCATTTTAACCGTACGAGAAATCCTTGTCCTCTTAACCTTTTCCCAAAGCTTAGGCGCATTCTCCATAAAATATGTATAAACCTCAACAATCCCACGCACATAGTCGCCAAGCTTTCTCTCATTAAAAGCACTGCGCATAATCGACGTATCACTTATGTTATATCCATACAAGCGACTATTCACCCACGCAAAACCATTTGCGCGCAAAAATACCATGCAGTTAAACACCCAATCTTCATAATACATACCCTCAACAAACCTTATATTCCCAATAACCTCACGTCTATAAAGCTTGTTCCACACATTAAAATGGATAAAATTTTTTGGATGTAACAAAACCCCAAGCGCATCAGCAAAAAGCTTAGCCTTTGCGCACTTAACATCTAGCTTATCATCAGTTGCACTCTTTATCTTTTTAAAGTTGCAACCAACAATGTCCACCCCCCCCGGTTGTATTTTTAGATTCTCATATAAACAAGAAAGAAAGCTTTTCGCCCAAAAATCATCACTATCAATAAAAGCGATATACTCGCCACGCGCCACCTCTAAAGCCGAATTCCTAGCGCACGAAAGCCCCATATTCTCCTGATTAATAATTATAATTCTAGAGTCGCGACTAGCATACTCATTAAGAATATCAAGCGAGTTATCTGTAGAGCCATCATTAACACAAATCAATTCAAAATTAATAAACGTTTGATTTAAAACGCTTTCAATACTTTTTCTCAAAAAACTCGCCGTATTATAAACAGGCATAATCACACTAATCAAAGGCATAAAAAACCTCCGATTTTATATAAGGATATATCGCTGTATATAATCATCAAAAACCACCGTTTATTTTTAATATAAAATAGGGTTTAATCCTATAAAAAGTAAATGTCAAATTAAATCTTGAAATAAAAAGAAAAATAGCCTTTTTCCGCGGTTTTTATATGCTAGCCTTAGAGGTCTGAATTGTGCATATCCACAAACGGTGGTTTGTGAGGACTATATAACAAATGATATCATCAAAAAAGCTATCATCAAAAAACATATACGCTAGAGGAGGGAAGTAATGCCCCAAATCAGCGTCATCATGCCCGTATATAATACATCACAATATCTGCGCCGAAGTATAGAAAGCGTATTAAATCAAACATACAAAGATTTTGAACTAATCTGCATCAACGATGGCTCAACAGATAACTCATTAGAAATTCTGCAAGAATACGCCACCCACGACCCCCGCATCAAAATCATCAACCAAGAGAACAGCGGAGCAGGATATAGTCGCAATAAAGGTATAGAAAAAGCAAGTGGTACATATTTATCATTTATAGATGCTGATGATTGGATAGATATAAAATTTTTAGAAAATGCTCTTTATACTGCAAAACATTATAAAGCTGATATTGTTGAAACAACAAAATCGTATAACGTATATTCCAATAATAATAAAAAATTATTTAACAAGAGGAAAGCTGTAGGTTTTATTGCAAATGGAAAATGCTTTAGAAGAGATGTTATCTGGGACAAATTATTTAAAACTAGTTTTATAAAAGAAAATAAGATATCTTTTCCCAACGGTCTTTGTCATAACGATGCTTTCTTCTTATTGCAAAGTCTTTATTATAACGCCATTATTGTTCAAAATACAGATGCTATTTATTGGCACAATAAAGCAAATGAAACATCAATACGTTTTAAACCATCTGATGCTAAACTTTTAAGTCAACTTGATATGTTTATTTTAGAAATAGAATTTTTAAATTCTCATTTCTTTTTATATAAAGATTATAAACATAATTATAAAAAGCTATTCCGTACGGCTAAAAGAAAACGTAAATATATTAAAAGTGATGATAATCTAAAAATATATGATAAAAAATTAAACGAAATTTGTAGATTGAATAAATATCCATATTCTAATATTCAAATCTTTTTCAAAAGGATTTTTAGCTCAAGATTTAGAGAAGAAATTTACAACACAAAAGCGTTACCTGAAAATTATCCTAATATATTAAAAAAATGGTATCAAAAAAAACTAAAAAGAACATTAAATTTAGATAATCCACAAACATTAAATGAAAAGATACAATGGATGAAATTATATGATTCAACACCATTGAAAACTCAACTAGCAGATAAGTATCTCGTACGAGAATTTGTAAAAGAAATAATAGGAGAAGAATATTTAATACCATTACTAGGAGTATGGGATAATTTTGATGATATTGATTTCAATACACTTCCAAATCAATTTGTATTAAAGTGTAATCATGGTTCGGGTATGAATTTAATTGTGACCGATAAATCAAAATTAAATATTAAAAAAGCAAAAAAGAAATTTGACAATTGGATGAAAGAAAATTTCGGTTTTGCTAAAGGATTACAACTTCATTATAATTACATACCGCATAAAATAATTGCAGAAGAACTTATTACTCCAATAGAGGATTATAAATTTTATTGTTATAACGGTATGTGTAAACATATTTTACACAAAACAGAAACCAATTTTAAAACAGAATACTGTAATTTTGATAGAAAACTGAACTGCTTACCACTATCACCACAAAGTACAGTTAAAGACATTAAAATACCTAATGAATATAATAAAATGCTTTTATTAGCTGAAAAACTTTCAAAAAAATTTAATTTTGTACGAGTCGATTTACTTACAAGTAATAATCAAATTTATTTTAGCGAATTAACATTCACCCCATCATCAGGTATCAATACATATACTACTAGTTGGGATAAGAAGCTTGGAGATTTTTTAACTATTAATTTTAAGGATATAAAATGAAAACGGTAGGATTATTAATTAGTCATAAAAACAATGAAAAGCGACGAGCGTTATTGCCAGAGGACTTAAACAAAATAAAATACTTAGATAAACTTTATTTTGAAAAAGGTTATGGAGAAAGTGTAGGTTTTAAAGATAGTGATTACAAAGGTGCTAAATTTGTTACACGTGAAGAAGTTTTAAAATGCGATATAATAGTGGATGTAAAATTAGGAGATGCAGATTATCTAGATATTTTAGATAATAGAAAAATTTTATGTGGTTGGGCACATGCTGTTCAAAATATTGATTTTACAACAAATGCTATTAAAAAACAAAACACTATAATAGCATGGGAAAATATATTTAAAGATGGTCGTTATATTTTTTATAGAAATAGAGAAATAGCAGGAGAAGCAGCAATATTACAAGCTATGCGTTATGCTGAAAAAATGCCTTATGAAACAAAAGTCGCTATTATTGGTAATGGGCAAACAGCAAAAGGAGCGCTTCGTATTTTACATGGATTAGGGGCATCTGTTGATGTATACAATAAAAAACAAGAAAATTTTTTCAAAAAAAATATGTATAATTATGATGTAATAGTAAATTGTGTTTTATGGGATACAACAAGAACTGACCGTTTAATTTATAAAGAAGATTTAAAAAAGATGAAACCAGGAACACTAATTATAGACATAAGTTGTGACCCATATCTAGAAATAGAAACATCACATCCAACAACAATAGACAACCCAGTATACACTGTAGATAATATAATACACTATTCTGTAGATAATACACCAGCAATGTTTTCAAAATCTGTAAGTAAGGTTTTAAGTAATAATTTTGCCTCATATTTTGATGAATTAGTTACAAGTAATTATTCTAAAGAATTACAAAAAGCTATGATTATCAAAGAGGGTAATATTATAGATGAAGAAATTACAAAATTTAGAACATTAAAGGGAGTAAAATAATGAAGTTATTTTCTAAAAAAGTTGAAGAAAATAAAACAATATACAAACTACTAGGTATCAAATTTATTTTCAAAAATCACAAAAGTAAAATTCAAAAACTTTGGACTGAGCCTATAGATGAAAAATTTAGGAAAATTAATTATTTAAACGATGATAAATTGACAACAGCTGATAAAAAAAGGATGATACAATCAAGATTTTATAATGAACTTGGGTATTATCCCAATATAGACAACCCCAAAACATTGAATGAAAAAATACAATGGTTGAAATTATATTATGATAATCCTCTTATAACTATAGGTTGTGATAAATATAGAGTAAAAGAATATATTTCCAAAACAATAGGAGACGAATATGTTGTTAAATTGTTAGGTGTATATGATGACGCTGATGAAATTAATTTTGATAAACTACCTGAAAAATTTGCTCTTAAAGTAAACGATAATACTGGATTTAATATTATAGTTAACAAAAAAGAGGACTTAAATATTCCTGTAACCCGCTGTAGATTGAATAACTGGGTTCAACCATGGAAAAATTGTTATTATGCTTCATTCTACTTAGGATACAAAAATGTTGTTCCTAAAATTATAGCTGAAGAATATCTTGATATTCCAAACAATTCAAAGGAATATAAAATATTTTGTTTTAATGGAAAAGCTGATTTTGTCCTAATTGAATTAGATTATTTTGGTGCAGACCCTAAAAGAGCATTTTATGATAGAAATTTTAAGGAAACAGAATTCAAATTTGGTAAAATGCCTAAAGTATCACTAAATGAAAAACCTAAAAATTTTGATAAGATGATACAGTTAGCTGATAAATTAGCAGCTCCTTTTCCTTTTGTTAGAGTAGATTTTTACGATATAAATGGAAAAATATATTTTGGTGAACTAACATTCTATTCAGGCGGAGGATTTAGTCATATATCCCCTAAAGAATGGGATGAAAAACTTGGTAATAAACTTCAATTACCAATAAATGGAGACTAATGTAATGAAATTTATAGATATAAACAAAACTCATATAAGAACAACTGTAAAAATTTTAGGACTAAAAATTAGCTGGAAGTCTAAAAAACATTTAAGTCCGACTGAAAATTATAATTTTGCAACCAACAAAAGAAAATTTCAACCTATCTATTGGCCTTCTAATAGGTTTATGAATTATATGAATGATCATTATTATACAAATACTGATCGTAAATGGTATATACAACAATTATTTATAAGGGATGTTGGCTATTTCCCTGATATAGATAACCCGAAAACATTCAATGAAAAAATTCATTGGCTGAGTTTATATTATCACAATCCACTTATAACCACTTGTGTTGACAAGTATACTCTTAAAAAATATATAACAGATCAAATAGGTAAAGAATATATTGTGCCATTAATAGGAGTATGGGATAAGGTTGAGGATATAAATTTTGATAATTTACCTAAAAAATTTGTAATAAAAGTAAATTGGGGGGATGGAGAAAGATTTGGATATATTATTAAAGATAAATCTAAAATGGATATAGATTATATAAAGTCACAATTATCCGATAGAATGCAACCGTGGCAAAATGGTTATTATCATAGTTTTTTCTGGGGATATAAAAATGTTATTCCTAAAATTATAGCAGAAGAATATATAGAACAACCTGATGGTCAACTCAATGACTACAAATTGTATTGTTATAATGGTAAACACGAACACACCTTAGTGTGTACGGATAGGGCAACCAGAACTAGATACATAAATATGGATAAAAATTGGTCATGCTTTGCAACATCTAAAAAAAGTATTATTGATAATACTTTTCCAAAACCAAAATTATATGATAAGATGGTTGAAATTGCTGAAAAATTAGCTAAGCCATTTCCTTTTTGTCGAGTTGATTTTTATGAAACAAGCGGTAAAATATACGTAGGAGAAATGACATTTCATCCAAATTGTGGATTTAATCATTACGAGAAAGAATGGGATTATAAATTAGGAGAGATGTTAAAGTTACCTCCAAAATGGGAGGATTAACCCCACAAAAGGCGCTTCGGCGTCTTTTTTTCGCTTGTAGCAAACAACTCCTTCGTTACTTCAATCATCTTTCGCACACAACAAAAAAGACCTACCTTTAGGTAAGTCTTTTTCTCTTATTGGTTGCGAGGGAAGGATTTGAACCAACGACCTTCAGGTTATGAGCCTGACGAGCTACCGGGCTGCTCTACCTCGCGATATATACCGTTGCCAAAACAACGAACTAACATATAACCTCAAAAAAAATAATTGTCAATAATATTTTTTAATCTTTTGCATAAAAATTTTACTCATGTTACAATCAACGAAACTTTAATCCTAAATAAGGGTATTTCTATGGCAAAAAACACATCTTCAAACCCAATAACTCCTGATACAACACAAAGACCAATGCGCAAACTCGGCATTATCGCTGGTGGGGGAGACCTCCCCAAACGCCTCATAGATTGGTGTAAAGAGCATAACCGCCCATATTTTATCTTGGCAATCAAAGATAATGCTAATCCAGATTTTTTCACCCCCGATGTAAATCATAAATGGATACGTATCGGTCAAGCTGGCACTGGTTTTAAATACTTCAAAGATGAAGAAGTAAAAGAAATCGTTTTAATCGGCACAATCAAACGTCCAACCCTTGCAGACCTTGTACCTGATTTGCGCACAGCCACATTCTTTGCCAAACTAGGCGCTAAAGCTCTCGGAGATGACGGACTGTTACGCGCAGTTGTTAAAGAGATTGAAGGCGAGGGGATGAAAGTTATAGGAATTCAAGAAGTTGTGTCAGACCTTTTGGCGCACTCAGGCGTATTAACCAAAACCGCTCCCACAGAAGAAGACGAAGAAGATATCCGTCGTGGCATAGAAGTAGCCTTTGAATTAGGAAAATTAGATGTCGGACAATCAGTTGTAATCCAACAAGGCTTAGTCTTAGGCGTTGAAGGAATAGAAGGCACAGACAGATTAATCAATCGTTGCGCCGACTATAAACGTAAAGGCAAAGCTCCAATTTTGGTAAAACTCCGCAAACCTCAACAAGATATGCGCATAGACTTGCCAACAATCGGCGCTACAACCGTAGAAAACGCTCACAAAGCTGGTTTTAGAGGTATAGCGGTACACACAGGCAATACTTTAATTGTAAACGAAGAAGAAGTAATAAAATTGGCTAACAAATATAAAATGTTTATTAAGGGCATAACCCCAACGGAGTATGACATATGCTAATATATCTAATTGCAGGAGAGCCTTCTGGCGATATGATTGGTGCACGTCTTATGCGCGCATTAAAAGAACGTGATAATACCATAAAATTTGCTGGTGTATGTGGCGATAATATGGAAAAAGAGGGAATGCACTCACTCTTTGATATTACAGACCTCGCAATAATGGGATTAGTAGAAGTTATCCCAAGCATCCCTAAGGTACTCCGCCATATCAGAGAAACCGTAGATGATATTGAGGCAAAAAAGCCAGATATAGTTATAACAATAGATAGCTGGAGCTTTTCTGCTCGTGTACACAAAGCTATCAGAAAACGCGGAATTAAGGTTAAACAAATGCACTACGTCGCCCCTCAAGTATGGGCATGGAAAAAAGGTAGAGCAAAAACCATGTATAAATATATAGACCATTTGTTGACCTTATTCCCAAATGAGCCAAAATATTTTACACCTTATAATTTGCCGACAGAATGTGTTGGTCATCCCGCTGTTGAAAGCTCTATGGTAAATGCAGATCCTAAAGCCTTTTTAGAAAAGTATAATCTTCTACAAAATGGTAAAAATGTTGTTTTAATCTTACCAGGCTCACGCCATAATGAAGTCGCAAATCTACTGCCAACATTTTTAGAAGTAGCTGATAAAATTAAACAAGAACATCCTGAATTGCAACTAGTTCTTCCTACTGTAAAAACCGTAGAAAAACACGTTAGAGAAATAGTTAAACAACATGGCTCAGATATTTTAATCATCAACACACAAGAAGAACGCTATTCCGCAGTACAATCAGCTTGCGTTGCAATAGCTGCCTCAGGTACAGTTGCATTAGAACTCGCTCTTGTTGGTGTTCCTCATCTAATAGCTTATAAAGCTCCTAAGTTAACCGCATGGCTGATAAGACATATCGCCGATATAAAATATGTTAACTTAACCAACATTATTTTAGATAAGCTGATTGTGCCTGAATTATTACAAGAAGATTGCAACACAGAAAATATATATAATCACACTAAAGAACTATTAGAACAGGGCGATATATATAAACAAGAAATAGAAGAGTTTGAAAAACTTCGCACAGAGCTCGGAATGGGCAAATTAAAACCTAGCCAAAAAGCCGCCGATATCATCTTAAAACTAATTAAAGGATAGATAAATGTGGTGGATACGAAAACAACTATTACGCTTAAAGCTATATTTATATGAAAATTACCAAAATGAAGCTGAAAGCCTAATAGTTTGGTATGCAGTATGCTTAGCTTTCGGTTCTGCCTTTTATTTTGCTCTACCATATGAATTATCTGTTGGCGTAATAATTGGCTTTTTTGAAGCTGTATTATTACTTTTATATCTAACTCGTAGAAATGAAGTACAATTCAAGATATTAACATATCTAGCCGTATTTATGCTAGGCTTAAGTATTGCTAAAGCAGATGCAATGTATCGCTCAAATCATATAGAAAAAGACCTACCAGAAGTAATCTATCTTAATGGATATGTAAGAAATCTTGATTACAATTCTAACCAACGTCCTCGTTTGCATATAACTAATGCTAATAATTTTGATAAAGAATTAAAAGGCGAATTTAGAATAAGCTCAAGCTATATTCCAGATTGGCTAAAAGCTGGAAAATGTGTTGAATTAGTGGCTAAATTACCACAGAAATACACACCAAATCCAATCGGTAATTATAATTTTGAACGAGCAAATTTTTATAAAGGTATAAGTGCAACAGGCTATAATATAGGACCAATTTTTGAAAAAGATTGCATAAAAACTCCCAATAAAACTAAATCATATATTATAAAAATTCGTGATTATATAAAAAACATCATACAAAATAATTCACCTTATGATGTAGGTTCTATCATAACTGCTTTAACAATCGGAGATAAAAGCTATATCTCTAAAGAATTATCAGATAATTACCGCACATCAGGCTTAGCGCATTTCCTTGCAATATCAGGTATGCATATGGGTATGATTGCATTATTAGTATTTTTCTTAGTACGTTCTACATTATTTCCGTTAGGGGCAGGGCGATATGACCTCCGAAAACCAGCCGCAATAATCTCAATAATTTTCACATTCGCATATTTTTTAATTTCAGGACAAAGTATCTCATGCATAAGAGCCTTTGTGATGACAACAATAATTTTGCTAGGTGTATTACTAAATAGACGCGCAATATCTCTAAGATTATGGGCATTTGCTATACTTATCGTTACAATAATCACTCCAGAAGCTGTAGTATCACCTGGTTTTTTAATGTCTTTTTCTGCAGTACTTGGTTTGGTTTCTTTTTATGAAAATAATGCATCAAGATTACATAGTTGGTTTAAAACACGTTCCTTAATTGGTAAAATAGCCACATATCTATTAGGTATACTAATAACAGACTTAGTAGCAACAATTATGACAATGCCATATAGTCTGTATTATTTTCAACAAGTATCAATATATACAAGTATAGGTAACTTATTAGCTGGTCCAGTAATAGCCTTTTTAGTAATGCCCAGCTTACTACTTTTCTTAATCAGTATTCCATTAGGTTTATCAAGTTATTGTATCATTCCTCTAAATTATAGTATTAAATTAATCAATAAAATCAGCGCCTATGTTTCATCATTACCAGGAGCGCATACTGGAGAATCAATAGGATTAATGCCAGATTGGGGAATATTTATTATAACATTAGGTTTTTTATGGCTTTGCATTTGGCAATCAAAATGGCGCTACTGGGGAGTTTTACTTATAATTTTAGGCTTAAGTAGTATAGTAACAATATCAAGACCAGATTTTGTATTTGACGAAACAGGCACAACTTATGCCTACAGAAATTCATTAAATCGTTTAGTTCCTAGCCAATTTCACAAAAATAAATTTTTAACTAAAATATGGACAGGAAACCCTAAGCATGAACGTATTGATAATACAATAAAATGCGATGATGAAAAATGTATTTACCAAAATCAAATTGAGTTTAGCAAAGAGAAAATCATATATAAAAATAAAGAGATATCTCTAAATAATGGCGGATATATAAATATAGATAAAGGCTTAACATATTATAAGCCAGAAAAAAATCGCCTATGGAATAAATAAAAAAAGAGATAGAATTTTCTACCTCTTTTATTTCATTAAGATAATTTCGAATTATTCTTCATCATCAAAATCATCGTCATTATCATCAACGAAGTCGTCATCATAATCGCCTTCGTCTTCATCATCAAGTAAATCATCATCAGCATCTTCAACTGCTTGACCTTCAAGCATAAGTTGCTCAGCGATTTCAGACTTTTTACGACGACCACGACGTTTTTTAGCTGGAGCTTTTTTCTGTAATGCTCCAATAACATAATTACCTACAATTTTATAAAGGTCAGCCAAATGTCCATTATACATATGGTCACCTTCTTCAATCATAGCAAAATCCACATCAATATGGCGCTGATTATTTAATTTTAATGCCATATCTTCAACAATTTTTGGATCACCAATATCATCCAAACCACCTTGAATAATAAGACCAGATGTAGGACAAGGTGCTAAAAATGTAAAATCTTTTTCATTAGCAGGAGGAGACACTGCAATAAAGTTATTAATATCAGGACGACGCATTAACAATTGCAATCCAATCCATGAACCAAAAGAATATCCTGCAATCCAACATTGACGAGCATCAGGATTATTAGCTTGTAGCCAATCTAACGCCATAGTTGCATCAGATAATTCGCCTGGTCCATCTTCGAATTGACCTTGTGAACGTCCAACACCTCTAAAATTAAAGCGTAATACTGAAAATCCCAAATCCTTAAAACAAGTAAATAAGGCATATGCAACCTTATTATTCATTGTACCACCATATTGAGGATGTGGGTGCAAAATCAAAGCTACTGGAGCATCAGGACGTTTTCCTCTATGGTAACGACCTTCCAATCTACCAGCATGACCATTTATTATAACTTCTTCCATATTATACTCTTTTTAACTTGATTTAACTAACAATCGAATATATATTACACAAAGAATTATTAATTACTTGTTAATACGAGAAAGGATTATAGCAAAGATGAAAACAAATTTCAAGCAATTTCTTAGCGACCTAGATACAATTATTGCAAAAGATCCAGCAACAACAAGTCGTTTAGAAGCTTTTTTATGTTCTCCTGGCTATCACAGTATACTTTTTTATCGTCTATCAAACAAGCTTTGGCAATATAATTGGCGCTTAAGTGCTAGAATAATTTCTCAATTTGCTCGCTTTTTAACTGGAATAGAAATCCATCCTGGCGCAACAATAGGAGAAAATTTTTTCATTGACCATGGTATGGGTGTAGTAATTGGAGAAACAACAATAATAGGGAACAATGTTACTATGTACCATGGCGTAACATTAGGCGGTACCAAATCTTACAATAACAAAACAGGCAAACGCCACCCTACAATAGAGGATAATGTAATTATCGGTTCTGGTGCGCAAATTTTAGGTCCTATAACAATTGGAAAAAATGCCAAGATTGGAGCTAATGCAACTGTTGTAAAAGATGTAGATACAAACACTACTGTTATAGGAATACCTGCTCACAAAGTAGAAATATCTAAATCATCAACATTTACCCCATACGGTATAAATTCTAATATTAAAGACCCTTATGAAGAAATATTAAAAGATTTAGAAAAACAAAATAATAAAAAAACAAAAAAGAAAAGCTCCTAATTAGGAGCTTTATTTTTCTTTACGCTATTAACGGCTTCATTAATATATTTTTCAATATCATCTTCAGAGACCTCTTTCCCATTGAGGAATTTCAATGTTTTCCTCATCTCTGCTAATGCTTGATTAATTTCTTCAGCAGAAAAACCTTGCTCAGCGCCTTTTGTAGAAACAGCTTCCATAATATCACTAATTACCATATTCTGTTCTCTATTTCTATTCCAGCTATCAAATTCCAATAAGCTAAAACTAATAGCTAAAAACAACATCGCTAAAGTCAAAAAACGAAACTTATTAATAATCCTCATATTATCTAAATCATAAATCTCATCTTCATCATTAGGCTCACCATAAATACTATCTGTTAAATCAGATGGCTTTGAAAATAGTACTATTAAATATATTCCCCAAATAAGAGCCAAAAGAGCAGGGATAGTTCCAAAAAATAAAGATAAAGTTATTAATACAATCTCCAACCCCAAATGCCACATAGCGCTTCTATTAACATCATGTATACGTCTAGACATTACAGCCAACGTTGGAATTGCTGTTGACATTAAGTAGTAATAAGGCAATAACATCACATCAATATATATACCCAAGCCTAGCATAGCAAAAAACACAATTAGAGTTGCTGTACAAAAGCCCCATAATTCTAACCTAGTCGCTCTGCCTCTAAATTCTAAATATTTTTTTGTAATATCAACCAAAAAATAATCAAAAGCATCACCCCAAGCTTCCCTCATATGAGCTTTATACTCTTTAGTTCTTTGAGCTTTTAATTCTCTATCAGTAGATTTAACAACAGGAATTTCTTCAACAATAATATCTTTATCTTTAATTAACATCACTCTCTCCTTGGGTTTTAATTTTAATCTCTTTTTTTGATTTTTTAGCATCACTACCATTATTGGCATTATTCACTTTTAATGTTGGATAAATATAAAAGAAATCATACATCTTAAAATATAAAATACTAATAAACACTAATACAGATGACCTTATAAGTCCCGCTAAGATAATATTAATGTGTAAAGACAAAAACATTACTAGTAACAAAACTAAAAAGGCAATAAATGAAACTAACGCAATGCGCAAAAAATTACCCTTAGTTTTAACAAAAGTCATCAATAAAGAACGATTTTTTTCAGTAATTTCTGATACAAAGGCAAACGATGGTATAATAAAAAATATAACAAATATCAAAAAAATGAATAAATATTTGCCAATCAACCAAACAAAGCTACCTAATAATACATCAAAAAATCCTGAAATAGCAGGCAAAGATATTTTAAGAAAGTTAATTCCTAAATTTATCAAAACAGATGAAAACAATAATGCTAAAAAGAAAAAAACAACAGCTGTCAAAAATCTAATACCACAAGCTATAAACAAAGATTTATTCCAAAGTATTTGTTGTTGGTAATAACATCCTGCAGCAAAGTAAAAAAACAAATAAATATAAAAACTGAATACAACTTTAAACGAAGTTGTGCCGATAAACATCGGCAACAAACTTCCTAAAAAGTAAAAAAATGTCAAAAAGGCAAAAGCAAATAAATGATTAGCAACAAATCTAAATGCATTCCTGTAAACTTTTGCCACAGACAACTTTTCTTGCATGCTTCACCTATTTTTTGTTTTTATTCATATATTCCGACAACCAGTGGATATTATACTGACCATCAATAAATTCAGTCTGAGATATAATATCTTCATGTAAAGGAATGGTAGTTTTAACCCCCATGATAATAAACTCTTCCAATGTACGACGTAAACGCATTAATGCAGCATTTCTTGTCTTTGCATGAACAATTAACTTTGCAATCATACTATCATAATATGGAGGAATAGAGTAACCAGAATAAATTTCTGAATCAACTCTAATACCCAAACCACCAGGAGCATGCCATTCCGTAATCTTACCTGGACAAGGAGCAAATGTTTCTGGATCTTCTGCATTTATACGGCATTCAATAGCATGACCTCTAAATTGAATATCATCTTGTGTATAGCCGAGAGCAGCACCGCTTGCAATACGAATTTGCTCTCTAACAATATCAATACCAGAAATAGCCTCTGTAATAGGGTGTTCAACTTGAAGTCTAGTATTCATCTCTAAGAAATAAAATTTACCATCTTCAAACATAAACTCTAAAGTACCAGCATTTTGGTAACCAATTTTTTTAATAGCATTACATACAATATCGCCAATTTCTTTTCTTTGAGATTGGTTTAAAGCTGGAGAAGGGCATTCTTCAATAACCTTTTGATGATTTCTTTGAATAGAGCAATCACGTTCACCCAAATGCACAACATTACCATACTTATCAGCTAATATTTGCATTTCAATATGTCTTGGGCGTTGCAAATATTTTTCCATATAAACAACATCAGACGGAAAAGCAGCTTTAGCTTCAGCTTTAGCCATAGTATAAGCTTCGCCAATATCTTCATCAGAATAAGCAACCTTCATACCTTTACCGCCACCACCATCTTTGGCTTTAATAATAACAGGGTAGCCAATTTTATTAGCCCATTCTTTTGCATCTTCCACACTCTCTAGCGCAGTAGAACCTAGAGTAATTGGAAGTCCTGCCTCAATCGCAGCCTTACGAGCAGTAATTTTATCTCCTAATAAACGCATTTGTTCTGCAGTAGGTCCAATAAAGGTAATACCATGAAGCTCAACCATTTCTGCAAAATCTGCATTTTCAGATAAAAAACCAAAACCAGGGTGAATAGCATCAGCACCAGTAATTAAAGCAGCCGAAATAATAGCTTGTTTATTTAAATAAGACTCTCCAGATCTTGCAGGACCAATACAAACAGCTTCATCTGCCAGTCTTACATGCATTGCATTAGCATCAGCCTCTGAATGAACAGCAACAGTTCTAATACCCATCTCTCGGCAAGCTCTATGGATTCTAAGAGCGATTTCACCACGGTTTGCAATTAAAACTTTTTCAAACATGAAATTTTTTCCTTATTATGTTTATTATAAAGGCTTATTCAATTACAACTAAAGGTTCGCCATATTCAACAGGGTCTCCGCTTTCAACCAAGATTTTAACCACTTTACCACTTTTGTGAGCTTTAACTGGGTTAAAAGTTTTCATTGCTTCAACCAAACAAACAGTATCGCCTTCAGCAACACTATCACCAGGTTTTACATAATTTTGAGATTTTGGATCAGCTGATAAATAAACAACACCAACCATTGGTGATTTTACAGCATTTGGACTATTAGTATAGTCTTCACTAGCATTATCTGCAACAACAGGTGCTGGAGTTGTAGAAGCAACAGGAGCAGAAACAGGAGCTGGAGCAATACTTTGTGCAGGTACATAAGCACCATTTACAGCCACACCACTAGGGTTTCTAACTAAAGAGATTCGGCAGCTTTCATCTTCATACTCTAACTCTGTTAAGTTGGTTTTATCCAAGATTTCAGCTAGTCTGCTTATTATTTTTGTATCCAATGGATTAGACATAGTTATCCTCTCATTAAAAATTAAATCTGCTCTTTAATAGGATATAAACGCAAAAATTACAAGCATTTTCTTAAAAATCTCCCCAAAAATACACAAAAAATACATTATTAGAAGACTTTATTAACTTATTTGTTTTATAAATAAAAAGAGTTAGAACGACTAAAAAGGAATATGATATGCAAAAACTTGAAGATATCTTAAAAAATTATAGTATAAATGGCAAAATTACCAATCAAACAGAAGGACCTGTATTAAAAATTATAGAATTCACCCCTGAAGCAGGCACAAAACTAAAAAATATAACATCAGTAACTGAAGATATAAGACGAGAATTAGGTGTTTCCTCTTTGCGAATAGAAGCATCATCAGAAACAAATGCTATACTATTTCAAATTCCTAAAGAAAATGCAGATATTGTTGATTTTAAAAGCCAAATAAACAGTTCGACATTTGATACAGTAAAATCCAAATATGCACTACCTATATATATAGGAGCCGATATAAAAGGCAATCCTGTAGTAGCAGATTTAAGCAAAATGCCTCATTTATTAGTAGGGGGAACCACAGGCTCTGGAAAATCTGTTGGACTAAACAGCTTTATCTTGTCTTTAATATCAGCAAAAAAGCCATCTGAACTAAAATTTGTTTTAATAGACCCTAAAAAGATAGAGTTTAGCGTATATAATAATCAAAAGTATTTATATCATCCAGTAATAACAGAAACAAATGATGCAGTTGCAATGTTATCTCATCTCGCACAAGAAATGGATAAAAGATACGAAATATTAGCCGAAAGTATGTGTAAGAATATAGCAGACTACAATCAAAAAGGCGAGGGGCATTTACCTTATATCGTATGCGTAATAGATGAATTTGCCGATTTAATAGCTACCGATAAAAATGTAGAAAAAGATGTAATACGTTTAGCCCAAAAAGCCAGAGCTTCTGGAATTCATTTAATATTAGCCACACAAAGACCGTCAGTAGATGTTGTTACCGGAGTGTTAAAAGCCAACTTTCCAACAAGATTATCTTTCAAAGTGGCAAGCTCAGCCGATTCTCGTACCATATTAGATACTCAAGGGGCAGAAGATTTAATCGGACGTGGGGATGCCTTATATTTAGCCTCAAATGGGGAATTAAAGCGTATTCATGGTGGATATATGTCTGATAATGATATCATCGAGATGTTAAAGCCATATCAAGCCAAAGTAAAAGCGCAAAAGCTACAAGCTAATGACACAACTAATACAAAAGAAACTAAAGAGAAAAAACAAGATGGTTGGTTTAAGCGTATGATAAAAGCTTGGGGCGATTTACGAGTAAAAGACAGAGAAATGATAATAAACGCGATAAAAGCTGTATTTAAGTTTATATTTGCTCTATTTATAAACAACTCTAAAAAGAAAAAATAAACAAATCTTTTGCGCGCAAATCAATATGTTAGAATAAAATAAATAAAAAAGTGCAAAAAAACAAAAAAAACTCTTGCCAACTAAAAAAAAGTTATATATAAACCTAATTCGTGGCCGGCCAGGTAGCTCAGTTGGTAGAGCAGAGGACTGAAAATCCTCGTGTCGGGGGTTCGATCCCCTCCCTGGCCACCATTTAAAACAAAATGCACCCGTTAGTGGTGTTTTTTTTATTTTAAAACAAAAATCAACAGGCAAAAAAAATTACTATACATTAGCAATTAGAATGATATAACCAAAACATAGTATTGTTTTGGGAAAATTAAAATGACTTCAAAAATATTAAAATCATTAATTTTGGTTACAGTATTTGCAATCATATTTGTATTAAAGCTATTTACAGAACCAAAAATAACACTTGATACAACAAACAAAGGTATAATAACTCCCTATGCGCAAAAACTGGTACAAGAACTGAATAAGAAAAATATCAAAACTAACCACAAATACACTCTATATACAGCTAATTTTGAAGAAAATAATCTCATAGTTACCCCAAATCCCAATACAAAAAATATACTTTGGCTAGGTAGTTCAAACAATTTATATATGGTTAACTTAAATAAATATGACATAATTTTAACATCACACCCTAATTTAACATACTACTTCAAAACTCAAAACATTAACTCCTATTATTTTCCAGTCTTTGCCACTGAAACAACAAACAAAGCATCATATCCAAAGCATATCGCTTTAATAGGCAATAATCCTCTAATAGAAGAACTATTGATAGAAAAAAATATATTCTATCAAAAATATAATTTATCTGATATCGATAAAATAAAAAATCATCTAGCGAATTTTTCTGTCGTTTTTGTAAATAACACAAACTTTAAAAATATAACATTGGATATTCATCCTATAATATTAGATATAGCATTATCAAACATTCCCATTATAACGCAATATTTAGGATTTAGAGAAAATAGAACCATACACTTATTCAATAACTATATAACTTATTACATGGAAAAAGAAGATGCTTCTCGCTTAATAGACAATCTATCATCTGAAGAAATATTAAACAGAGCAAATAAAGCAAAATTATACATACAAGACAACTTTTCTCTAACTTCTAGCGCCAACAATCTACAAAATATTATTGAGAATAATACAGCACTTCCCATAACGCCTCGTAATAATACCATAAATACTTCACTACCAACAGCCATAGGCCATATTGGAGCAGGGGATTATTGGTTATCATCAGACTTAAACTCAAGTTTAGAAGATATAGGATACCAAACTTCACAAACATATTTTAACAGTTTATTCAAAATTCCTTCAGCTATTAATATTCATATGGTAGGATTTTTACCCCAAAATAATAAAATAGAAACAAATAAACTAACTAAAAACATTCTCTATATAGCATACCCTCAATTCGGACAAACAGAAAATCATGAGCTAATTGATACTAAAGAAGAATATCTAAACAAATTAATCCAAATATCAAAAAACAATAGTATAAATGCAATTGTCACAGCCTCCAAAGAGTTAGCCGATAACCTGAGAAAACATAATGTAAATGCATACTATATACCACAATTTACCAATACAAAACGCTTTTATCCCGACTATGATGAAAGCTTAAAATCTGAAGTATTTTTTGTCGGTGTTAATAGTTTTTATCGCCAAGCAGCTCCTGCCTTATTAGAAGCTGATTTGCCTATAACAATTTATGGTCCAGGGTGGAAAACAGCAAAAGCTCCATATTTAGATAACAACATCTTACGCAAACACTATAGTTCAGCAAAAATAGTCTTAAACGATACAAGAGAGGGTATGAAAGAATTTGGTTTTATCAGTAATCGAATTTTTGATGCAACAGCTTGCGAAACGCTTATAATATCAGATTATATGCCAGAAATAGAAGAAATTTACGGTGATACTGTTCCAATGTATAAAACCAAAGAAGAGTTAATTAGTCTGGTAAAATATTATCTAGATGATAAGAACCAAGCAGAAAGAAAAGATAAAGCTAAAAGGGCCAGAGAAATTACTCTCAAAAACTTTACATCAGAAAAGGCTGCCATAAAATTTCAACAAATATTTGACCATATTAGCCAAAAATAATATTTCTTGACAAATAATATTTTAAATTATAACGTGCAGTCTCAAACATAATTAATAATATACTTTTATGAAATTAACCGAAAAAGAAATTAGGGCAGCAATAAAAGCTGACCTCAGTAAATGTAAATCCGTATTTAACGGACAAAAGGTGAAAATACACAAAGGCTTCAAGCTTTTTGATGGACAGTATGACTTAATCATCTTTAAGAATGGTACAAATGTTATCAATCAGGTAACAAATCATACAACCTACATTGAGTTTGGTGACTATCTCATCAGCGCTTCAAGTCCAAGCATCAAAGAATCAGATGCCCTAGATTTTTCCACTTGCCACATCTACAATATCTCAACTGGTATTGAGTTAAGCAAAGGATATAGCTATCTCGGAACACAGAAGAAGAGCAATCTTATCATTGTAGATTCTCGTATTCTTGTAACAGTAGCAGAAAAGAGTGTCCCTAAGTTCTACATCGTCGTAAATGGACAATTCGAAGAGATTGAGACTTCTCTTGCCGAACATCTGCTCAATATCGCAGATTTCACTAAAGAGAATGTAGCCTCACTGCTTAAGTTCTACCCAGATGAAGACTGGGAGGTGCATAACGGACTCGTAATCAACCCATCTTGCGGTTATCTTCCAGGACAAATCCAGTTGGAAATGTGGAAAAGAGCTCGTCACGTCAATGCAAACATCAAAAAGGGCATCAATCCAGAGAAGCTACTTTCTGTACTTGCACCTAGCACTCGCCCATCTATTAGATACATTTCAATGGCAAATATCTAATAAGGCGCAGTTGCAAGCCTCAAAAAAACACCCACCAAAATTATGGTCGGTGTTTTTTTATGGTAAAAATTAACAAATTACATAGCTTTTAAGATAAACTCACTAAGTTTTTCATTAAATAGACTAGGGTTAGATACAGCCTCTCCCTCAGCAATTTTAGCTTGTTCTAAAATCAAAACAGAAGCATCTTTAACCAACTCTTTTTTATCTTCAACATCAACTAGTTCACTAAGTTTAATAACTAGCGGATGATATGGATTTATCTGCAAAATTCTTGTGCTATCAAAATTGGTCTTTTGTTGATGATTACGCATTAATCTCTCTAAATGAATACTCATCTGACCTTGTTCAACAGTAAGACTAGCAGGGCTTTTAGTTAGTTTTTCTGTAATTTCAACTTTTCCCACTTCACCTTTAAACCACTCAGTCATATTGCTAACAAGCTTATCAAGTTCTTTAGCATTAGCCTTTTTATCATCACGTTTAATATCAAGTTCAAAATCAGCTTGTGCAATATGCTTAACATCCTTGCCTTTATAAGAAAGCAAAGTCTGTGTCCAAAATTCATCAATTGGGTCAGTTAATAATAAAACCTCAATACCTTTTTCTTTAAAGGCTTCTAGTTGAGGATTGCAAGCCAAAGTCTTAGCATCATCTCCAGTAATATAATAAATAGCTTTTTGCTCAGGTTGCATACGTTCAATATACGCATCTAAAGATGTAAGCTTATCTTCAGATTTTGTACTATAAAAACGAGAAAGCTCTGCAACTTCTTCACGATTAGAAAAGTCTTCATAAATACCTTCCTTAAATGCGATACCAAAAGCTTTCCAAAATACTTCATAATCAGCTTCATTTTTAGCCTTATTCTTAAGCTCTTTAAAAATACGCGAAACTGTACCTTGGCGAATTTTTGCAATTAGAGAACTCTGTTGCAACATCTCGCGTGAAATATTAAGAGGCAAATCTGCACTATCAATCACACCTTTAACAAAGCGCAAATACATAGGCATTAAACCTTCAACCTTATCAGAAATAAATACCTTATTTACATAGAGTTTAATTCCTGTCATTCTGTCAGGTTGGAACAAATCGTATGGTGCTTTTGTCGGAACGAATAATAAACCAGTATACTCCATACTGCCTTCAGCCTTAAAGTGCAAAGTCATCCAAGGATCATCAAAATTCTTGGTAACATGCTGATAAAAATCTTTATATTGCTTTTCTGTAATATCTGCCTTATTTCTAGTCCACAATGCCATACCTGTATTAACAGTTTCTTCACCAGCATCACCTAAATCAAGTACAATAGGGTAGTCAATATGTTCAGAATATGTATGAATAATGTTTCTCAAATAAATTGTATCAGTAAAATCCTTTGCATCATCTTTAAGGAATAATTTTATATCTGTACCATTAGTTTTCTTCTCGGTATCAGCAATTTCAAAACCGTCAACACCATTAGAAGACCACTTATAAGCCTTATCACTATCAGCACGTTTGGTTACAATCTCTACTTTATTAGCCACCATAAATGCTGAATAAAAACCTACACCAAATTGACCAATTAAATCTACAACCGAAGAATTATCTTTAGTATTTTTCAAGAACTCAGCTGTACCAGATTTTGCAATAGTACCAATATGATTAATCAAGTCATCTCTATTCATACCAATACCATTATCAGAAATAACAAGAGTAGCATCCTCTTTATTAGGTGTTATAACAATTTTATATTGAGCATTTTCTACCTTTAAGCTTGGATTAGTCAGCTTCCAATACTTCAATTTATCTAAAGCATCAGACGCATTAGAAATAAGTTCTCTTAAAAATATATACTTTTCAGAATAAAGAGAATTAATCACAATATCCAAAAGCTTATTAACTTCGGTTTTAAACTCAATTTTTTCAGCCATAATAACGTTCTCCTAAATCAAACTAAACATTTACTTTTTATATAAGTAAAAAAACGCACCTACGCAAGAGCAAAAACAAAAAAAATCATAAAAAAACACCAAATCAAAAAAATCTTGACAAAACCTTTGAAATTAAGGATAATATAACATATTTTAAAAAACAAAGTATGAGAAACAAAATGACAAATATAAATTACGCTGGGCCATTAACCCCAAAACAAAAAGAGGAGTTACTATTAGCATATTGTGACTATGTTTCTTATATTTCGTTATTAAGTGACTTTGTGCAAACACAAAAAGTTAGTAATTTAGCTTTATACGAATTACAAAACGTTTATGGCAAAATAGGTGGTAATCCTTGGTGCTTAGATGAGCTAGATAAAAAATCAAAACAAGCATATTTCGATTTTGTTAGCCACAACAATAATCTAGAAGATAAAGATATGTGCTTTGTAAGTGCTATTTTTACAGACGTAAATTCTAATATAGATGAAGCAAACAAAGTTTTAGCAAGCCCACAAAACTACACCCGTCATGTATCTTCAAATCAATTACCTTGCCGAGTAGAAAGATATGTTGCATGCTGTCCAAAAGGCACATTGCTAAAAGACGCAAAATTTATTATCAATGGCAAATATCAAGTATTTTTTGATGGTGCACCAGAGGATATGACTGTTGCAGAAATGTTTGAAAATGAAAAGCTAGAAAAACAATTTTCTTGTTTAGTAGATACACTTGCTCTATTTCCCGAAAAACTTTCTCAATTAACAGATAAAGAATCTAAAGACAAACAAATAGAAGTAATGGCAAGTTCATTAACTGCACCTATAGAAGAAATATTGCTTGCAACTCTTACCATACTTGCGGAAACAGGGCAAAACGCTATCAAAGACATAATCCATAATTGTGGTGATGATTTCTTACATAAAGCAGAGCAAAAGGGCATAATTCCATCTGCAAGCAAATATCAAGATTACTTAAATATCAGAAACCTTGCTCACCACCAACTAGGCACACTAGATTATTTGAGCTGTTTCAATGATAATGAAACCGAAAAAAATGACACCCTTAGAAAACGCTACATGGAATCATACATAAAATTATGTGGTGGCACATTAACAGAGCGTATATCAAATTATCAAGAAACTGTAAAAGACTTTCATCAGTTAATTTCAGAATTGGCTCCAAATATTTTCATAAGAAAAGACAATGAAAGTAACTCAAAATTTATTAATCGTATTCGCGAATACAAATACGCACACCCTGAAGAGAAATTATATATAGAAACCAACTATCTTGGCAATAAAACCAAAAAAGATAGCTTAATCAAACAAATTCATAAAATAGTACCAAATGTTCAAATAATTGATGAAACTGCACCTGATCCAGAAGCATTTATGGCAAGAATGAGTGGCTTCACATTCCGCAAAAAATATCTAGAGTTATTTGAACATATGGAATATAGTTTAATCCGTCACTTTTTATTTAGGGGCAGAAACTATATCCCTAAAGTTGCATGGCAACAAGCTCTAAAACAAAGAATCATCACCAAAGAAGATGCTGAAAAATTAAATGAGCTAAAAAAATTGCGTAATGATTTAAGTCACAAATTTTACACTAAAGAATTAGAAGATAAAGTTAAAGAAAATTGCGAGCAACTTTTCATTCAAGCAATCAAACTAGATACAAGATTAAAACAATTCCAACCAGATGTATATTCACTTGGTGCAAATATATATGAATTCGTGCACAGAGATGGCATAAGAGCTGTACTAGATTTTGATAACAAAAAGATAATAAGCCTAACCAATGCACAAGGTAAGTCTATATTAGAAGACCAAGAAAAAAGAAAAACCACCCATAAACCATTTGTAGAAGAATATAAAAACGGCATAAGTTTTTATGTAAAAGGTAATGACATATTAAATATGCGCACTTCTAATGGATGCAAAATAGATATACTAGCATCTAGCATATTCCAAGAAAATGGGGCGAATATCTATCTAAAAAGCAAGCCACATAAATACCTAAAACTTGGCAACATACAAGTTGTGCTAGATGATAAATTACGTGTAGAAAACTTTTTACGTGAAAATAAATCTGAATCAGTTGGTAAAAACGAAATAATAACCCTAAAAGGTTCACATAGAATAAAAACTGGTAAAAACAAAGAATTAACGCAATATTGTTGGAATGATGAAAACGGCAAACTTCAATTTATAAATTTCTCCACCAATAATGTAGGAGAAATCATTGCCCAATCATCTGACGGAACAATAGTAAAAGTAAGCTCCCAAGAATGTTCTATCTTTAACAAAGGATTAAAACTAAGTTATCAAAATCGAGCTGAATTTGTAGCAAACTACGATGACCCTAATGGCGGAACTGGTCCCTCAGGCGGTATGCAAAGATAGTTTATTCTTTTATAATATCAATCAATCTTCTTGTATACTTTATTGCACCTTTAAAATTTAAGTGATCGGCATCATGGAAATCGTCATCAACAAAATCATCAATAATGCGATAATAATTTATCTTTTTATTTGCAATTTTCTTGTAAATTTACTTTTGTAAATAAGTATTTTTTCAAACAAATAAACTTTTGTTTTATTTGCTCTTTTGCGAATAGTTATAAGAGGAATAAACCCAAATAGCATTATTTTATTAACACTTTCTGCAAACCATAAAAATTCATTATAAATTACAGGATTTTCTATTTGCGCAAACGCAACAATAGCTCTATCTGCCTCTCTCATCTTGTCACGTTGATTGTGTGATGTATTGTTTTCATGGTCACGATACAAAAATAAAACATCTTCTAAATTATGAAATTCTGTATAAGGTATCAACCTGCACCAAAGGGCATAATCTTCTGCAGGAGAAAATTTTTCTTCATAACGAATATTATTATCCATTAAAACAGATTTTCTTATCATAGAAGCAGGGTGGGTAACCGCACAAACACTCATTAAAGAGCGCTTAATATCATCACTGTTATTAGGATTTCTAGATAATTTGCCATTAGACATTAACTTAATTACGCACCCAACAACACCAACTTCCTCATGATTATCCAAATATTCAACTTGCTTAGCAAATCTTTCAGGCAAACAAATATCATCATGGTCAAACACAGCTAAATATTCTCCCTTTGCCATATCAATTAGCTTATTGCGACTAGGAGTAATGCCTAAATTTTCTTCATTCTTAAAATATTTAATACGCTTATCATTATAAGATTTAACAATACTTTCTCTATCATCAGTAGGGCAATCATCTAAAATCAAAAACTCAAAATCAGAAAAAGTTTGACCTAAAACACTTTCAATAGCCTCTTTTAAATAAATTTCATTAGTCTTGTAAACTGGCATTAATACTGATACTTTAACCATTTTTCACCTTTGCAAATAAAACGTT
>JAZNKG010000035.1:0-52773 GCA_045578445.1 Alphaproteobacteria bacterium | reverse complement strand
ATAAATGTATATGCTCAGTTTTCTTTAATAGGGAATATTAAACTATCCTCACCTATGATATTATCGATATCATATATAATAGCAACTATAGTATTAGTAGCACTTATATTTAAGTTCAAATTAATGAAATATGTTAAAATATTAGCCATATCTTTAATCTGTGTGTATATATACAACATTAGCAAAGAAGTAATTATTCTCAAAAATAACGTTTCAGATTTACAAAAAAGAGATTCTATTAAACATAGATTGTCATTAAGTAGCAAAGGAAAAAATGTATTAGTAATTTTATTAGATAGAGCAATATCTGGATTTTTACCTCAAATAATGGAAGAAAAGCCAGAATTTAAACAAACTTTTACTGGTTTTACTTATTATCCTTATACAGTATCATTTGCAGTGCAAACTCTATATAGTACACCTTCACTATTTGGTGGCTATGAATATACACCTCTAAAAATCCAACAAGATACTACAAGAAGTATTGTTGATAAACATAATGAAGCAATATCTGTTATCCCAGAAATTTTAAGAAATAACAGATACAATGTAACACTATATGATATGCCTTATATAAATTATGATAATAAAAAAGCTAAAAGATTTTATCATGAAGATATTAATATTATAAATAGAGAGCATTTAATTGACAGAAGAGATAATGTAGTAAAACTAATCAAAAAAAATACATTCTATTTCATTCTTTTTAGAATGACGCCAAATATATATAAAAATAAAGTTTATAACCAAGGCATGTATTTCGAAAAAATAAAAAAAGATGATATAAGAAATTTCAAAATAAAGAGTGAGTATAAACATTTTGAAACTTTTATAGATAGCTTAACAATTAATGACAAAGATAGTAATAATTATATCTTTTTTAATTCATTGATTACACATTCGCCAGCGCATCTAACCAAAGATTATGGATTTAATACAAAAGAAGAAACAGAAGTTAAAGAACAAACAGAAGTTAAAGATAGCAAAACAATAAATCATGTACTCCATTATAATGTAAATATGTTAGCCTATATGGAAGTAGAAAAATTATTGAAAAAATTAAAGGATAGTAATGCTTATGATAATACAAGAATTATTATAATGTCTGACCATGGTTGGCCAATAGAGGATGTCGACAATGTTAATAAAGAAATTACACCCAATAACTCTCTATTATTTGTAAAAGACTTTAATGCTACAGGAGAATATACAACAAATTATGAATTTATGACAACTGCAGATATTCCATATCTTACTGTCAAGGGCATAGATTCAAATCTCATAAATCCTATGACAAACAAAAAATTATTGCCCCAAAAAGATAAAGGTATAGATGTTATAACCAATCATTTAATTAAGTGGTCACCTGCACATTTTGAAGAAAAGGAAAGAACTTACCTGTATGATGAAGAAGCAAATTATATGCATGTCGATGAAAAAATAATTAAAGATTTAATCCAAATAGAAAACAAAAAAGGGAATTAAAAAATGTTATTGAAGTTAACAATTATACTAAGTTTAATTATGGCCACACCAGCCCATGCGTATATCGATCCAGCAACAGGGAATGCATTTTTTACTTTAGCAATAACCATAGTTTCTGCTATTTTGTTTGGACTACAGTATCTATACGAACACGTATTTGTGTTTAAGGGTATGTTTTTAAAAAACAAAAAAAGAATACCTCTGCTTTTGTACTCAGAAGGTAATACATATTGGCCATTTTTTGAGCCAATATTAGATGAATTAGAAAAAAGAAAAATACATACAGAATTTTATACATCTTCGCCAGAAGATAACTGCTTTAGCAAAAACTATAAATATATTCATCCAACTTTTATTGGACGTGGAAATAAAGCATATGCAAAAATGGCATTTGTAAAGGCTGATATTGTATTGATGACAACACCAAGCCTTGATGTCTATCAATTAAAACGCTCTAAGTATGTTAACAAATATGTACATTTTTACCATGGATTGGGAGATCATTGTGGATACAAATTATTTGGAGCTGATTATTATGATGTTTTACTTATTGATAATGAAATTAACGCTACATACATTAGAGAGCTTGAGCAGAAGAGAAATCTTCCAGCAAAAGAGCTCATAATTGTAGGTAATATTATTTTAGATAAAATGAAACAGAGAATAGAAAATATAAACATTAGCAACAATAAGAAAAAGACAATATTACTATCCCCATCATGGGGTAGGGAATCCATACTGTATAAGTATGGAGAGAAGATGATAGATAAGTTATTAGAAACAAACTATCAAATTATTATTCGCCCACATCCACAGGTGAAGATAGATAATCCTCAATTACTAGAAAATTTAATAAAAAAATACCCTAATACAAATAAATTAACTTGGGATTTTGAGCAAGATAATCTACCTTCAATGGCAAAATCAGATATCATGATTTCAGATTTTTCTGGAATTATCTTTGAATATGCTTTTACATTTAAAAAGCCTATAATAACAATGAGTAGCAATATAAATCTTGAACAATACGATGCTGGAGATTTAAAAAACAAGACTTGGAGATTTACAGTTCATGGAGAATTAGGCCAAAGTATAACAGAAAATGATATTGATAATATAACAGATATTGTAAAAAAGTTGATAAATAATCCAAACACAAACAAAATAGAAAATATTGCTAATACATATTGGAAACATCATGGACATTGTGTGGAAAATATTGTTAATTATCTAGAAAAAGAGATGAAAAAATAAAATAAATAATTAGTATAAATAAAAAAGGAAGAACAATGACTAAGTTTATTTTTGATTTAGATGGAACAATTACAAAACAGGAAACATTACCTTTAATTTCCAGCTATTTTAATGTACAGGAAGAAATAGATAAATTAACTTTAGAAACAATACAAGGAAATATTCCGTTTGTTGAATCATTTATACGTCGAGTACATATTTTAGGAAAATTACCTATTGATGAAATATCTAGCTTATTAGAAAGCGTAAAACTACATGAAAAAGTAGCCAGTTTTATTAGAGAGCACAATGATAATTGCATAATAGCAACAGGAAATCTAAAATGTTGGATAGATAAATTAGCAACAAAAATTGGGGGAACATGCTATTATTCAGATGGAAAAATAGTAAATAATAAAGTTGAAAAATTAACATATATATTAAAAAAAGAGACTATTGTTGAGAAGTATAAATCTCAAGGAGAGAAAGTTGTTTTTATTGGTGACGGAAATAATGATGTGGAAGCAATGCGTATAGCAGATATATCAATTGCCTCAGGTTTAACTCATAACCCCGCAAAAAGTGTATTATCTGTTGCAGACTATCTTATATTTGATGAGGAGGCACTATGTCGTCAACTAAATCAGTTATTATAAGTTGCGCAGGCATTGGTTCAAGATTAGGTCTAGCCACAACAAAAGCTCTTATAAATATAGAAGGAAAAACTTTAATAAGATATCAGCTAGAACAATTAAATGATATAGAAGATGTCAGAATTGTCGTTGGTTTTCAAGCAAAAGAAGTTATTGAAGAAGTAAAAAAATATCGTAAAGATGTAGTTTTTGTATATAATCATAATTATTTTGAAACCAAAACAGGCGCTAGCTATTATTTGGGTGCTAAAGATGGTAATAAATATGCTATAGAAATAGATGGAGATTTACTTGTTCATCCAGATGATATGAAAATGTTATTGCAACAAGAAGGTGAGTGGATTGCATATGCAGACAAAATGTCAGATGATGCAGTTTATGTAAAAACCAATCAAAATGGAGAGGTTATGTCTTTTTCGCGTGAGAATGGTGACTTTGAATGGACTGGTCCCTGTTGTATAGCAAAAGATAAACTTAAATATTCATCAGGAAATGTCTTTAATCAATTAGAACCTCATCTTCCAATTCGAGGAATAAAAATTAGAGCTTGTGATATAGATACATACGATGATTATCAAAGGGTATTAGATTTTATTAAGGATTGGTAAAATGACAATAGGTATAATTGGTGGAGCAGGAGTTGCTGCGGCAAATAAGTTGAACGAATTATTAGAAGAGCATTTTACTAAAAACGGTGCATTTAGAGATGCTCATCATCCAGAAATAATTATGTGGCAGGCAACAAAAGCTCCGTCTAGAAGTATGTATCTTGAAGGTAAGGGCGAGTCCTTTATTGAAGATTACATAGACATAGCTAAAAAGCTAAAATATTGTGGTGCAGACAAAATATGTATGAATTGTAATACAGCTCATTATGCGATAGATACTATATCTAAAGAAGCTGATGTCAAATTTTTAAATTTAGTAGAAGAGTGCGTTAAAAAAATATCTCAAACAGAAGCAAAAAGTATAGGTTTAATGGCTTCAGATGGTTGTCTAAAAGGCAAAGTTTATGAGAAATATTTTGAAAAGATTTGTCCGCAAGTTAAGGTGATATATCCTGATGATGAGTATCAAACATTAGTTACAAAAGGCATTTGTAACATAAAAAACAATCATAGATTTGATAATATAGATTCAGAAGAAAGACCGATGAATATATTTAAGAAAGTAAGAGAGCACTTGATTAATAAAGGTGCCGAAAAAGTAATTATGGGATGTACGGATATCAGGGTTGATTATTATAACAAAGAAGATATTGATTCTTTAGAAGTTTTAAAAGAACTAATTATAAAAGAATATGAAAGTTTAAGAAAATGAATAACAATGCATTAAATTTTTTTTCTAAATTAGCCTCTAACAGTAATTTAAATGCTCAATCAGTAAAACTAGCTAAAAATACAGATTTGACTGAAATAGATGCCGATTTTATATTGAAATATGCAAGTTCCAAAGCAACTATATTA
The DNA here is from genome assembly GCA_045578445.1 of Alphaproteobacteria bacterium. Taxonomy (GTDB): domain Bacteria; phylum Pseudomonadota; class Alphaproteobacteria; order RF32; family CAG-239; genus CAG-267. The sequence continues at coordinate 47,936 of JAZNKG010000035.1, read as the reverse complement.
GACTTGGGAACAGGAACAGGTCTAATCGTTAATAAGATATATAACTATGTAAAATCAATAGATTGTGTAGAGCTGTTTGAATGTTTTTCTAAGTTCATTTTAGTTGATAAAAAGATAAAAATAATAAATCAAAATATATGGGATTTTACGTCAGAAAAAAAATATGATATGATTACAATGTTTGGTTTTATGCATTATTTTAATGAAGAAGAGGCTATTAAAGTCTATCAAAAATGTTACAATTTTATAAAAAATAATGGCAAAGTCATTATAAAAAATCAGTTTGGAGTTCAAGAGGATGTTACCGTTGCAGGGTATTCAAGTGAACAACAAACAGACTATTTTGCTCAATACAGATATATAGATAAAGAAGTAAATATACTTAAAAATATCGGTTTTAAAAATATAGAGGTTATAGATATTTATCCACCTGAAGCAAATAGATGGCATAATACTCATTTTTATGCAATAGTTGCTGATAAATAATATATATATTAAATCAAAAGCAAAAATCTATCAAATCATTGAAAAATAACAAAAGTAACTCCAACTAGTACGTGTAAATATCAAAATTAGCCATTTTCAAAATGTATTTTAAAATTCAACATATTAAGCAAAAGAGTTAAAACATGACATCAAGTAATCATTAAATCTTGAAAATAAAAATTTAAGTTTATAAAATATGAATTATAATATAATTTTATAGAGGTAAAAATGAAACATATAATACCATAATCATCAGCTAAATGTAATTGATAGCTAAGTCGGGTATGATAGGAGTATGAATATGAATATGAAAAAATTTTTGTTAGTCGTTCTTTGTTTGCTAAACTTCAATGTTTCATATGCAAATAATATTGTTGAAAATAATCAAGATGGAATATCTCAAATTGTACAAAAATTTAAAGATGCTGTAAAAACAGATAATCCTCAAATTATTGCAGAATATGTTGAATATCCATATGTAAGAAAAAATCCTTTACCGGACATTGAAAATAAAGAGGATTTTATCAATAATTATGAAATGATTTTTGATGATGAGTTAAAGCAAGCAATAAATGACTCAAAAATTGAAGATTGGGCAGAAGTTGGTTGGCGTGGTATTATGCTTTATGGCGGAATGTTATGGCTTAGTGATGCTGGAAAACTGAAAGCTACCAACTATTATACCGATAAAGCAAGAGAATATGTTGCAAAATGGTATGATAATGATGAAAATAAAATATACGAATCTTTACGAAAATATGATAATAATATTGTTATTTTCAAAACTGATACAAAATTAGGTCGTATAGATGAAATTAATACCGATGAATATTATGATAGTCAATATCGACTAGCATTATGGGATAAAAATGGAAAAATGTCTGATAAACCAGAGATATTAATCTCTGACGGAATTGTTGAATATTATGGAACAGCAAACAATACAGAGTATCATTTTAAATCAGAAGATTATGAGTATGTATTTTTTGTAAACTATGTGGGGCCAATGGATATGAAACCTTATGAGTTCGGTGTATACAAAAATAATGAAGAATTGGATTACAAAGAAAATATTACATTTGAAGAAGCTTATATCGTAAAATAGTTGCTTGTATTGTTTGCTTTAATTTAATCGATTTTATAGTGTCCAAAACTAGAAAATTATAACTTACTGAAAAATATAAAAATAGTCTTTGAAGATTACGAAGATGTTGTAAAACAAGCCTTCAAAATATATTCATCCTCGAACCAAATCAAGTGCTTGTAAAATAACAAAAGTAATTTTCTGATATACAAAAACATCTGTAATAAATAATAAAAATTATTAAAACTTGCTTTTTACATAAAAAAGTAATAAAAAATCATATATTAACAAAATAATGTTAGGATACAATAATGTATAAATCATTTTTATTTTTGTTTCTGTTAATTTTTCCAATAAAAGCCCATTGTTCATCACCATGGGAGGGAGAATGGGAAATAGGTAGATATTATAATTATTCAGGTGGTAATTTAACAATTAAAAACTGCCAACAAGATGTATGTGATTTTGATATTAAAACATATAATGGTGCACATATGTGTGGTGTTGATGGGCAAATGAAAATTAACGGTAAAACAGCACAATATCATGAAAGTATGAAAATATCAGAAGATGAAAAAGCAGAAGAAGCAACAGTTAATTTTCAAATAGATGAAGAGAAAAATATCATAACAGTTAAATGCGAAGGATATTGTCGATATTATTGCGGCATGCAAGGATATTTTGAAGGTGAGTACGAAAATGCAAATAATCCTCTAAGGTATAAAACAAGTTTTGATTGTTGGAAAAATGGTTTAAGTGATGCAGAAAAAACAATCTGTGCTACTGAAAGTATAGCTACTGCCGATATAGAGATGAATAAAAAATATGAAAAATCTATAACTCCTGAGTGGAAACAAAAACGAAATAATTGTAAAAAAGATGTTGATTGTTTATGGAATTTTTATGTTAAATCAATAAAAAGTGAGTATGAAAAAACAAATCAAAAAACTCTTAATTTATATGAATATCTAGGAGGTTTGGAAGAAGATGAATTATATTATCCAACAGAGTTTACATTGCTAAATGATTATTTTCTAAACAATATGGAAAAAGAAGATTATGAAGAGTGGACGTTGGCTTTTAGTAAAATATTTTTAAGCGACAACGAATGTGATAATTGCTATTTTTATGAATATGGTGTAGCAGGTCTTTTCACGATTGTAGAATCAGCTTTTTATATCAATCATGACGAAATATGGATTGCCTTTTTACACAGAGATTATGAACATAAAGAAGATGAGTATATTGTAATATATGCTCCTAAAAACAAGATAATAAATGATATCCCTCTGCAATTTAATAAATGGCTTGAAAGATTAAAACCTCATTATCCAAATGGAATAAAATTAAAACATTTTTCTTCCTGATACTATATACAAATGAAGTGGAAAATAACCAAACTCAATCAAACTAGTCCGTGTAAATGCCCGAAATGAGCTATTTTCAAAACATCTCACACGAACCAACTTAAATGCTTGATTTATAAAGAAAAAAGGACGATTTCTCGTCCTCTGTTAAATATAGCTGGAGACGACTTGCGGTTTTCGAGTAATTTATTATTGCACGCAAAGTAATATTTTTACAATTTATTTAGCTAATCCCTTGCGTTTCCCAAATAAAATTCCTAAATAGAAAGAAATAATAGAGAGATATGTATTTATAAGATTTATGAAAGTTTTCCAAATGAGAAAAAAAATAAATAAAAAGATTTTAGAAGATTGGTGTTCTATAGCAGCAAATATTTCACAAGTATTGTTGTTATTCTTAGCTATTTTTGGCTATTTTTATACAGTAATGCCTGTATATCAGAAAGAACTACTATCAGAGAAAATATCGCAATACGAATTAAAATTAAATGAAATAGAAAAATTAAATGAAATACAAAAAAATAATCTTATGATACATGAACAAGAATTAAATAAGTTGAAAAATCAAATTAATAACGCTAATCAAGAAATATTAAATAAAACTAAAATACTGAATAATACTAATATAAAAATTAATTTATTACAAAAGAAAAGATATTCAGAGGCTTTAATGATTGCATTATTAAATAGAAATGTTTCCATGGAAGATGAAAATGATAAACTTTTGGAAAATTCTAAAACGGAAGATATTGAGCAAAATTTATCAAGATTTGTTCTTACAGCTTATCAACTTTTAAAAAATGTAGTAGATAATCCATGGGAAATATACGGAGATGGCACTTCTGTACCCCAACAAATTATAAAATCTGTGAATAATGACTTATCAAAAATAATAGAAAAGAATAAAACAGAGCTTACAACTTCTTTAGCAAATAAAGGAGATTTATTATATAGGATTAAACACAAACAGTTAAAAGAAAATGAGCTGGATGGTTTTGATGAAGATTATTATTATCAATGGTCTTTATCGGATAGAAAAAGAATCTTATACATAATCAACCTTATTAATAGTAAAGAAAGAATAAGAGCGCTGGATTTTATTGAAGAATTTAGTAATTCATATATAGGTTCATAAAAAAATAATTTTTAAATAACAAAAATTATTTTTTTATATTGTTTTTTTATTATCTGTGATTTATTCTATACTAAATTTATTTTTAGAATGAGGGTAATTATGGCGCTAGATTTAACAAAAACAGTTGTTGAAATATTAAAACAAAATCCTGAAAAATATTTTACAGCAAGGCAAATCGCAGAAAAAGTGTATGAAATAAAGCCTGATGAATGTCTTGCTAAAATGAAAAGAAGTAAAGCAATTATCACCCCTATAGATAATCAAGAGGCTTTAATAAATCAACTTGTTGCAGAAATTGGAGCAAGAAGATCGAAAGGAATGTTTTCAGAATATGTGAAAACAACGGCAGAACGTCCAAGAAAGTATTATTATTCTGAAAAAACTGACGCACAGGAAATAAAAGATGCTGAGAAAATTTCAAAAGCAAATGGACAGCCGGAGCATGATTCGTATCCTAAACTTTGTGAATACCTAAATAATGAACTTAATATATACCCTAAAAGAATAGATGAAAGAAAATCTTCAAATTCAAAAGGAAGTAATGGAAATAAATGGCTACACCCAGATATAGTAGGATTAAGAAATCTTTCTGATGGTTGGGATGTGGATGTTATTTCTTGCGCAGGAAAACATGCTTTTAATAAGACATCATTATGGTCATTTGAAGTGAAAATAAAAATTAATTTATCAAATGTAAGAGAGTATTTCTTTCAAACAGTTTCAAATTCAAGTTGGGCAAATTTTTCATACTTAGTAGCTCAAACGATTGATGAAAAAGCAATGGATGAATTACGTATATTGTGTAGCGGTCACAATATTGGATTAATACAATTAGATTGTGAAAATCCTTCAGAAAGTCAAATTTTAATTCCAGCCTCAGAGAAAAAAGAGCTTGATTGGGATATGATTGACCGTATTGCTAAAGAAAATCCAGATTTTAAAGAGTTTATCAATTTGATTACCGAATTTTATCAAACAGGTAAACTAAAAGAAAGAGATTGGGATATAGCCAAAATGGATTAATTTTTGAATGACTAACCTATTGTCATTAACGTCAGTAGGTTATTTTTTTTACTAAATCCAACCTTTCACATAGCTATGCTACAAGTCAAACCTATGCAAAAATTTGCAGAGGTTCATTTTTTTGCTCAAAAAAGGCTAAATTTCACTAAGTTATTGAAAAATATAAAAAGCAAGCTCGAAGATGTTGTAAAACAAGCCTTCAAAATATATCCATCTTTGAACCAGCTTAAATACTTGAAAATAAAAGAAACTTCTCTTAGCTTTGCGAGGGTTTACCCAAAGCAAAGGTTAGTTGTTCGCGTAAGTAGGAAGATAAAATCTTCCGTAGCGACGCAAAAAAGTCGCCACCTCAAGCGACTTTTGAACTCTGGCTGGAAGCACCTTGTAATACACGGACTAATTAACTATTTGTTGTTTTCATAGTTGTTAAACAACTTAATTAGATTTTCTATATTAATATTAGGAGTGTAACCATATAAACCATTTATATATGCATCCATAAATGATTTATTTTTACGTTTTTCATTTTTATCACGTAAAGAATGTAAAGAAGACCAGTAGTTATCGTTTTTCTTTGTAAACCAAATTTGATCTCTGGAAAGAGCATCTCCATCCATTAAATAAAAAGCGTATGAGGTAAAGATAAGCTGCGCATTATTTTTGTTTATATTTACATTATTAAATAGATTTATAATATATCTAACAAGATGAGGATGTAATGAAGCATCTAATTCATCTATAAATAAAACCCCACCATTTTTTAAAGTATTTATAATTGGAGAAGCAAATGCAATAAAAACTCTAGTTCCTTCAGACTCATTGTCTAGATAGCACTTTTTAATGTCACCTTGTTCTGTTTTGTGAGATACTTTTATATCAAAAACTTTAGCTTCGCCTGATAATATATTCTTAATTAAGCGTTCAGCAATATCTCTACTATTTTTATTTTTATCATTTTTTATATCTTCCATAATGTCTTCAGGTGATAATTCTTTAACAGAGATATTTTCTATACCTAAATCAGCTTCTTTGATGTAATCTATAATTAATTGTCCATCAGGTCCTTGTAGCATTTCAAATGAAATTTTATTTGATGAATTATTGTTCGTTATATTAATGTTGTTTACAATATAATTATATGTATTCGTAATATGTTCATCAGTGCTACGTCTATTATTAACAATTTCTGAAAGGAAAAGCCTATTTGGAGCAAGTTCGTTAATCCATGATTGAGAGATGTTTTTTGCTTTTAGTTCTTTTCCAGCTTCTCTTAAAAATACGATATTTTCACGAGCTGAACCATTTTCAGATATATCTGTATATGTTAAAAATTCTTTCAATATTTCAGACGGTATATAAGTTATTCCATATTTATAAAGATTATTATTATAAATAAAAGAAATTTCAAAAGAAGTTGGTTTAAGTTTGTTTTCATCATTAAAAATATATCTATCTTCTTTAATTAATTCATTTATTTCCGATTTGAAGCTTGTTCTAAGTAAAAATTTAAAAAGTTTAAATGCTTTAATTATATTTGATTTGCCAGATGCATTTGCGCCAAAAATGCCAGCAGTTCTATGTATTTGAGGAATTTTTTTTAAGTTTGTTAATATTATATTTTTGTTATTACCATTGAGTGAAGATGGCTTCATGGAAAAATAAGCTTCGTTTTTAAAGCTTCTAAAGTTCTCAAATTTGAATTCAACTAACATATTGACCTCTTTCTGTGTTAAAATCAAACAAAGAATATATTAAAAATGTTAAAAAATGGTGAACTAGGGGCTAAAAAACGAATTTTTAGCCCCTTTGTTTTTTTTTGCTAAGCCGCTGGAGGCTGTATATGATTAAAAGGTGGTCTATACATGTTGTATATGCGTAATTCTTCAGAGTTTCTATTGCTCTGATAATTTATTATTGCATATTGAAATACAGCATAGTTATTTTGTATGAAATTTCTTAACGAAGTGTTCTGTTCTTGATAAGACAGATGCTCCTCAAAACGACGTCTTAAATCAGTGGCCTGACCAACATATTTAATATTTCCATACATGTCTGTGATTAAGTATACCCCAGATAATGTTGGAACCTTATTCCTATTTTGTAGGGAGTAGGGAACCCTATTGTTATAATTGAACATGTGCTTCTCCAATATAAAAGATCAACATAGTTGTTGACAAATTTAACAAGTGGAGTTACATTTAAACTGTTAGAGGGGTTAAATGTAACTCCAAGCCACCTTCTGGGTGGCTTTTTTAGTATTCGTAAATACAGATGGTAGTATATAAGAATAATTTTGAATTGTCAAGCCTTTTTGTGAGTAAATTTAGCACAAATTACGATTAATTTGATTTTTTTAGGATTAAATGTAGGGTTTTGTGTGTTAGGCTTGGGTGCTAAACCACTATAAGATGTTTTCCACACACCTTAACACCATCAAACTCATCTAAATGTTCTATTACAACGTTAGATATTTGTATATAGTCACTACATTGGATTAGTTTATCAAAAGGAGCTTTTACTTTATATTCAAGCAATTTATTATTAAGTTTGCAGTCAGATATTAAAAGTTTAAGCAACTGATTTTTGCGAGCTGATAGCTATTCCGCATCCGGAAAAGATTTCCAAAGTAACGCATAAACCACTAGAGGTGCCCTTTGTATATCCTTTAGTATTTGCGCGACTAAATTTGAGATAAGCTTATCTAACACTAGTGTTATTATTGTGTCGGCTCCATACTTTAAGGCTTGGAGCATTTTTTATGAAAAAAATGTCAATATTCGGGAAATTTTACTTGCTTTTTCGGGAATTATTCGGTAATATTTCGGTAAAGAATAGAGAAAAGGAATATAAAATGCCCAATATGACAGATATTATAATTACCTCGGATATGCTAAAGAAAATAGCAGAAATAGATGCTTTTAACGGAGCATTCAATAGCGGCGGTATAAAGATTAAGCCGGAGCAATTAAAAGCCATGAAACGTGTTGCTACGATTGAATCTATCGGCTCTTCTAATCGTATTGAGGGCAATAAGCTAAACGATACAGAGGTTGAAGAAGTCTTTAACCGTATCAGCAAAAAATCTTTTCAAACGCGCGATGAGCAAGAAGTTGCCGGTTATGCCGATTTAGTCTCAACGATTTTTGAAAATTACAAAGAAATAAATTTATCGGAAAACTACATTCGGCAGCTGCATAAAATTTTGCTTTCATATTCTGACAAAGACGAGCATCACCGCGGCGAATATAAAAAAGATTCAAATCGCGTGGTAGCCTTTGATGCCAACGGTAATGAAATCGGCACAATTTTTGAAACGGCAACACCGTTTGATACACCGCGTTTAATGCAAGAATTGGTCGATTGGACGAACATCAATTTTAAGGACGGCTATTTTCACCCGATTATCACTATTGGCGTTTTTGTGGTGCATTTTCTATCTATACACCCTTTTACAGACGGCAACGGTAGAATGTCACGTGCATTAACGACCTTGCTTATGCTACAACAAGGCTATAATTATATGCCTTATTCATCATTGGAATCAATTATTGAAGCCAGTAAAGATGCTTATTACAGGGCTCTGCGCGCTACGCAAAAGACAATTTGGAGCAATAAGGTAAATTATGAGCCATGGCTGACATTTTTTATTACTTCGCTTGCCAAGCAAAAACGGCATTTAGAAGATAAAATTACTTTAGCTTTGAAAGCGGACACAACAAGAATAAGCAAAGCCGAGCAAGCCGTTTTAGACCTTTTTGAAGATAAGACAAATTGGTCGGTGGCAGAGATGGCAGAGACATTAGATAAAAACAGCGAAACCGTCAAAAAAACGGTACAAAATCTGGTTAAGAAAAATATGCTTGAAAAACAAGGCTCCACCAAAGGCACATATTATATTTTGAAGGGGTAAAACCTATCGATTTGTTTTTTTTCTGGCTCTATGCCTTATCGCATGGAGCCTTTTTTATGAAAATTTGGAAATAATCTCAATTATTGCTTGCTTTTCAAAGTGTTTAGGGTAAAATCGCCATTATATTGTAACTTTTGGGACTTTTAGATGACGATAACACCGGAAGAAAAAGCAAGAGAAAAAATAGATGAACAACTGATAAATGCCGGTTGGATAATACAGAACCGTGAGGATTTTGACCGCACAGCTAGTTTAGGCGTGGCTGTTCGCGAGTTTTTGATGGACGATAACACAGAAGCTGACTATCTTTTGTTTGTAGATGGCAAAGCCTGCGGTGTTATAGAAGCAAAGAAAGCCGGTGTTGCTTTAAGCGGTGTTGAAAATCAGTCGCACGGATATGCTTGCCATTTACCGGAATACGTTAAAAACTGGCAAATGCCGTTACCTTTTATTTATGAAAGCACCGGTGATGAGACTTTCTTTTGTGACGGGCGGGATAAAATCTGCCGTTCTCGGCGTATTTTTGCCTTTCATTCGCCCCAATCATTGCTGAATATGCTTGAAGAGGCAAGCACCTTGCGCAATCGCTTACAAAACATGCCTATACTGGAAAAAGGCTCTTTGCGTGATTGTCAATTTGAAGCCATTGAAGGCTTAGAAAAATCATTAGCGGAAGGCAATCAAAAAGCACTTATTCAAATGGCTACCGGTGCCGGTAAAACTTTTACGGCTTGTAATTTTTCTTATCGCCTGCTTAAATATGCCGGAGTAAAGCGTATTTTATTCTTGGTAGACCGTAATAATCTCGGCAAACAGACTAAAAAAGAGTTTGAAAACTTCCGCCTACCTGATGTAAACCGCCTGTTTCCTGAAGTTTATATTGCTCAGCACTTGCAACATAATAAGGTTGATCCTGATGCCAAAGTTGTGATTACCACCATTCAACGGCTTTATTCCATGTTGTGCGGTGAAGAGGATTATGATGAGGCGGACGAAGATGCTTCCGCTTACGAGCTCGGTTCAATGGGTGCGCCTAAAGAAGTTAATTATAATTCTGCGCTTCCGCCAGATTTCTTTGATTTTATCATAACTGATGAATGTCACCGCAGTATTTACGGCGATTGGCGACAGGTTTTGGAATATTTTGACGCTTTCATTATCGGTTTAACAGCCACTCCGTCTAAGCAAACCTTTGGTTATTTCAATCGCAACATTGTTGCAGAATATCCGTATGAGCGCTCGGTTGCTGATGGTGTTAATGTAGATTATCAGGTTTTACGCATTAAAACCAAAATCAGCGAAGATGGTGGCAAAATTGACAAATCTTTTCCTGTGCCACTGCGTAATAAGAAAAGCCGTAAGATAACTTATGAGCAACTGGACGAAGACTTAGAGTATAAAAAGAATGACTTAGACCGTTCTGTTTTGGTGCCAAATCAAATTCGCACCATTATGGAGTGTTATAAAAATTCGCTTTATACCGAGCTGTTTCCGGAACGTGATCCGAATTTTGCGTGGACACCGAAAACGCTTATATTTGCCAAAGATGATAATCATGCCGAAGAAATTGTCCGCATCACGAGAGAAGTTTTCGGGCAAGGCAACGATTTTTGCAAAAAGATTACCTATAACGTTACCGGAGAAAAGCCGGAAGAACTGATTAAGCAGTTTCGAGTTTCCCCTCTGCCGCGTATTGCCGTAACGGTGGATATGATTGCCACCGGCACGGATATTAAACCTTTGGAAGTGGTAATGTTTTTGCGAGATGTTCGCTCATCGCTTTATTATGAGCAGATGAAAGGTCGTGGCGTTCGTTCCATTAATGATACAGACTTAAAGCAGGTAACACCGAATGCCGAAGGTAAAAGCTTCTTTTATTTGATTGATGCTGTCGGTGTAACCGAGAGTAAAAAGACCGCTTCACAACCATTGGAGCGCAAACGTTCGGTTTCGTTAAAGAAGCTTTTAGAGCAAGTAGCACAAGGCAAAACTGATGATGACACATTGAGCACGCTTGCCGGACGCATTGTCAATATAGAACGCAACTTAAATGATGAAGAAAAAGACAAGATAAAAGCTCTAACCGGAGGCAAATCGTTGCATGAAATTGCCGGCAATATTCTTGATGCCATAGAGCCGGACAAGCTTGAGGGCAAAACCGAGCAAGAAATAGAAAAAATCAAAGATGATGCGGTTAAACCGTTTAATAAATCAAGTTTGCGGCAAACTTTGCTTGATATGAGTGCCAAAACCGGCATTTACATTGATGAACTGGCGCAAGATGAAGTTATCTCTGCGGATATCAACGGCGAAAAGGCTAAAAATATCATAACTTCGTTTAAGGAATTTATAGAAACCAATAAAGATGAAATTGACGCACTTTCTATCATTTATAATGCGCAATATGGCAAGAGAAATCTGACTTATGCTAATATCCGTGAACTGGCAGAAAAAATGCGTGAGGCACGTCCGCCTTTGGCACCGATAGAGATTTGGCGTGCGTTTGAGCTATTGGAAAAAGATAAAGTCCAACATGTTAAAAATCCGGTGCGATTGCTGACCAACCTTGTGCAACTGGTTCGCTTTGCCATTGGGCAAGATGATAAGTTGAAAGAGTTTGATAAAGTTGCTAATCAGCGTTTTAACCTTTGGAAAGGTCGTCAGCTCAAAAAAGGTATTGTGTTTACAGCAGAGCAAAACGAGTGGCTTGAGATGATAAAAGATTACATTATTGCCAATGTCCGCATAGAGCCAAAAGATATTCAAGAAACAATGGATGATAAAGGCGGTATTATCCGCGCTCGCAAAATCTTTGGCAAAGATTTAGACACCATCTTGGCAGATATGAGCTTGGCATTGGTGGCATAGGAGAGGAAAGAAAAGGAAAGGAAAAGAGATGGTAGCAAATTTTAATAATAGAGATTGGCATAATGAAATGAAGTTAGCAGCCAAAAGTTATAACTGTTGGAATTGCGGTAATTTGGTTTCTTCTTCTGAAGGTTTTGCATCCAATGGTGGTTTAGGAAGAATTTATATTTGTCCGCATTGTAAAGCTCCTCATATTATAGACATTAATGGAAAACATTTTCCTTTTTCAATTTGTGGAAAAACATTTAAGAAGCTTCCTGAAGAAATTCAAAAATGTTATGATGAAGCGAGACTTGCTTTAAGTGCAGGAGCTTATACAGCAGCAGTTATGATGTTTCGTAAAATTTTGATGAATTTAGCTGTGAATGAAGGTGCAAAAGAGGGGGATAGTTTTACAAACTATGTAACTTTTTTATGCGATAATGGTTTTGTTCATAAAAAACAACATGAACAGGCTAAAAGCCTTAAAAAATTAGGTAATGATGCTAATCACAAAATTGAAAGTCGGACAGAAGATGAAGCAAAAGAAATACTAAAATTTGTAGAACTTTTATTGCTCAATAATTATGAATATGCTGATGAACTAGAAAGGACTAAATAAATGAGTGAATATATATTTAAATCAAATACATCGATTGGTAATTTAGATGCTGAAACAGATAATTTTTTGCAAAATTGTTTTATAGAGACTGAAGCATATCAGACTTTTGAAGCATTTGATGGAAATGTCAAAAGAATTTTAGTTGGTAGAACTGGCACTGGAAAAACAGCTCTATTAAAATATATAAAAATGCATGCAGACTTATTGGAACAACAAGAAATAGAAGCTGAAACTACAATATTTAATTATATTAAAAATAATAAGTTTATTAATGGCTTACTAGAACAAGGGGTTGATTTAAAAATCTTTTTTAAAGTTTTGTGGAATCATGTTATTTTGGTAAAGATTTTAACTTTATTAAAAGAAAAACAAAGTTTTTTTGATAACCTCACTAAAAAACATAAAGAAATGTCTGAATATGTTGAAATTTATAGCGAATCTTTTTTTTCTGATAATGCTTTAAATATCATTACTGAAAGATTCCAAACAGACATGGAGGGCAAAGTCGGTTATGGCAATTGTTTCAATGCTGTAGGTAAAAAAGTTGAAGATAAAAGTTCTGAGATACAAGTACAAACAAATGAATATGTAAATAAGACATTGTTATCAAAACAGAAAAAAATTATAGATTATTTAAGTTCTGATTTTAAGTGGGATAAACAAAAAAGATTATTTATTACAATAGATGACTTAGATAAAAGTTGGATATCGGATATTAAAATTAAATATAAGTTTATAGACTCCCTGTTGGATTCTATCAGAGATTTTCTAAAGTTATCAAACTTAAAAATAATTATTTCTATAAGAACAGATATTTTAGAAGGAGTTTATAAATACAGTTTTAGACAAGAAGAAAAAGACCTCTCTTTAATTTATCCTTTGGAATGGGATAGAGATGGTATAAATAATCTCTTAGATAAACGTATTAGCTATTTGTTAAAAGATAAGTACAGAAAAATGATAGAGCCCAAAATGAGCGATATTTTCTCTTTTAATATAGATGGTAAAAATGCAGTAGATTATATTCTAGATAAAACAATGCTGCGACCTAGAGATGCAATAGATTTTGTAAATAAATGTTTTCAAGCTTCCAATGGAAAAACATCTATTAGCGAAAGTGATGTTAAAAAGGCAGAAGAGTACTATTTTGATTCTAGAAAAAGAGCTTTAGAAGATGAATGGAAAGCCGTTTATCCAGAAATAGAAACATATATCAATATATTATTGAAAGAGGTGAAAAACCAAAAATTTACTATGAGAAAAATATCAGAAAAGAATGTAAAGGAAGAGCTAATTTCTACAAATAATCTAGAAGACCCACTTGTTGAACAAGCAACGGATAATAAAGATGTTGTAGAAAAATTAATACAAGTATGGTTTGAAATAGGTATCATTGGACTTGCTCTTAAAAAAGGTGGTGAGATATACTCTACTTTTGCAAAAAGACATCTTAATGTATCAGACATGGAAAAAGAATTTTACGTGCATCCTCTATTTTGGAGAAAATAATGCAAACTAATCTTCCATTAAATTGGTGTGAAAGCACTTTAGATGATATTGCTGAATATTTGAATGGATTAGCATTTAAGCCATCGGATTGGAAAGAAACAGGACTACCCATTATTCGTATCCAAAATTTAACCAATCCTAAGAAAGAATTTAATTACACAACAAAGAAATTTAAAAATGAGTATCTTATTAATAGAGGAGATATCTTATTAAGCTGGTCTGCTACTTTAGATGTTTTTATATGGCAACGTGAAAATGCTTGGCTAAATCAGCATATTTTTAAGGTTACCCCAAAAAAACATATGAATGATAGGTTTGTATTCTATATTTTGAAAAATGCTTTATATGAATTAATTCATTCTGAGTTTTTGCATGGTTCTACAATGAAGCATATAAATCGTGGTCCATTTTTGAGACATAAAATTCTTCTTCCACCGTTGGCGGAGCAGGAAAGGATTGTGGAGAAGATTGAGGCGCTGTTTAAAGATATTGATGAGGGTGTAGAGCGCTTAAAATCAGCACAAGCACAGATTAAGCAATACCGCCAATCCGTCCTCAAATCCGCCTTTGAAGGCAAACTCTACAAAACCACCGACTGGAAAGAAGTTGACATAACAAAAATAATTGCCAAAGAAAAGAATGCATTGAAAGCAGGTCCGTTTGGTAGTGCGTTAAAAAAAGAAATTTATGTTGAAAAAGGATATAAAATATATGGTCAGGAACAAGTTATAGCCCAAAATCCTTTTTATGGTGATTATTACATAAATGAAGAAAAATACTTGGAATTGGCATCCTGTAAAGTTCAACCTAATGATATTTTAATAAGTTTAGTTGGAACCATAGGAAAAGTTTTAATTTTACCAAACAACATTGAGAAAGGAATTATTAATCCTCGTTTGTTGAAAGTAACATTAGATACCTCAACTTATCTACCATTGTTTTTTAAATTTTATTTCGAAAGTCAATATTTACGTAGCTTATTTAAAATAAAAGCACATGGAGCAACAATGGATGTGCTGAACCTAAGTATATTAAAAGAGCTTCCTTTTCCTCTTCCAACACTTCCTGAGCAACAACGCATTGTTGAAGAGATTGAAAAACGTTTTGCAGTCGCTGATGAATTGGAAAAAGCGGTTAATGAGGGTTTAGAAAAAGCTGATAAACTTAAACAATCTATCTTAAAAAAAGCCTTTGAGGGCAAACTTGTTGCTCAAAACCCCAACGACGAACCGGCTTACGTCCTTTTAGAGCGCATCAAAAAAGAACAAATACCCACGAAAGGCAAAAAGAAATGATGCTTAACGAACAACAAAAACAACTTCTCAAAAGTTTAGATAAAAGTATAAAAATGGCGGAAGCTATATCAATACTTAATAATAAGGAATTATCCGAGCAAGAAAAATATAATAAATTGTGGGATATGATTATTAAAGAAATTATGAAACAAATATCGGAAAACAGTAGAGGATATTAAATGACTGAAAATAATCTCGTTACAAAAGTTTGGAATTATGCCAGTGTATTGGCGCAATCCGGTATCGGTTATACCGATTATGTGTCACAACTTACTTATCTTCTGTTCTTAAAAATGGATGAAGAACGCACAGATTTGCTCAAAGAGGAATCTCTGTTGCCTGCTGATTGCCGTTGGTCTAATTTGCTTAAACTTTCGGGAACAGAGCTTTCTGATAAATACCAAAATATATTGGATAAACTTTCTAAACAAACAGGAATTATCGGCACCATTTATAAAAAAGCCGGTAACAAAATTTCTAATCCGGCGAATTTATCGCGCTTAATTTCACTCATCAATGGTGAAACATGGATGGGTTTGGATATTGATGTTAAAGGCGAAATATATGAAGGTCTGTTGCAGAAAAATGCGCAGGAATCAAAAGCCGGTGCCGGTCAGTATTTTACACCGCGTCCGCTCATTCGGGCGATGGTTGAGGTTATGCGCCCGACACCGGAAACAACTGTTGTTGACCCTGCTTGCGGAACCGGTGGCTTTTTGCTGATTGCCTATGAATATATGAAGAAGCAAACGCAGGATAGAGAAAAAATCAAAGCCTTAAAAGAGAAAAAGCTTTTCGGAACCGATATTACACCGTTGGTTGTGAGCTTATGCGCTATGAATATGTATCTGCATGGTATTGGTGGCAAAAATTCTCCGGTGACAGAAGGCGATTCATTGATGAACGCCGGAGATAAACGTTATGATATGGTGCTGACAAACCCTCCGTTTGGTAAAAAAGGCGGGCTAAAAATTATGGGCGAAGATGGTTCGGTTACAACGGAAAAAGAAGAATACAACCGTGATGACTTTATTGCCACAACTTCAAACAAGCAGCTCAATTTTGTGCAACATATTATGACAATTTTGAATACGCATGGTCGTGCGGCAGTGGTTGTGCCGGATAATGTGTTATTTGAGGGCGGTGCCGGTGAAAAAATCCGCCGTCGTTTGTTAAACGAGTTTAATCTGCATACGGTTTTGCGTCTGCCTACCGGTATTTTTTATGCGCAGGGTGTTAAAGCTAACGTTATTTTCTTTGATAAATATCCGCCACTTGATAAAGGACACCGCACAAATGATGTGTGGTTCT
Source organism: Alphaproteobacteria bacterium (assembly GCA_045578445.1). Taxonomy (GTDB): domain Bacteria; phylum Pseudomonadota; class Alphaproteobacteria; order RF32; family CAG-239; genus CAG-267. The sequence continues at coordinate 31,347 of JAZNKG010000035.1, read as the reverse complement.
ATGACTTGCGCACCAATATTAATCTAAGCCTGGTTACAAACTCTTTGAATGATAGCCATTTAGCAGACTTTATTAAGTGCTATAACGCAGATAATATTATGGCGAGGACAGAGAGCGAACGCTTTAAAAAGTTTAGCTATGACGAGATAATCAAACGCGATAAGGTTAGTCTTGATATTACTTGGCTAAAGGATGAAAGTTTGGAAAGCCTCGAAAATCTGCCGGAACCGGAAATCTTGGCAGATGAAATCGTTGATAATCTGGAAACAGCACTGGATTCATTCAAAAATGTGCTGACAGAGTTACAGAAAGCTGAGTAATGTTTACTGAAAATGAAGTTTTTAATTGTGCAGGTTGGCAAGCTATAAATCGTATATCTTCCCTTTCACACATACATAATGTGTTCTTTCAAAATGGACTAGAGCTACATCATTTACTTAATGAAATATATAATGATATACAAATTTCACAAGATACACAGGAAAAGGTTTTTTATCATTTACAACAGAAAATTTTCAACTATTTAGCAGCGTCATCTGCTTTAACAGATAATGCTCGTAGATTTATGAAGTATTACAAAGGAACGACATTTTATAAAGAATATGAAAAGAAAGTTATAGAATTATTCCAAAATAATAAATTATCTCATTTTATTCGTAATTTAAGAAATTATCAAACCCATTTTGAGCTAGTATTTCCTTACCCTGTTCGTTCGCTAGAGGATGATAAGCATTGGGATGTTGTGCTTATATCTGCAGAGTTACTAAAACATAAAGAAGAGTGGAACCTAGAAGCAAAAGAATTTATAAAGAACTGCGGAAAAGAAATTAACCTAACTCAAACTTTTGCTGAATATACAAATATTATTAATGCCTTTTATTTGTGGTTATATACAAAATTTTCGGAATACCACAAAGATGATCTAATTGAGCGCGATCAGCTAATAAAACTAGCAAAGTTGCAGTCTCCAGAACAAAAAATTAATCCATTAAATTTAACTTCTGATTGGTGTGAAGAAATTATAAATTTTTTGCAAGAACGAAGTAAAAAAACAGGATAAAGAAGAATATTTTTGAAAAAAATGTTTTAAGATTTTTTCCAGAATCCTACTTTATACTATTTTGGGGTGAAAATTTACCAAACACCTGAAATATAACAAAACTTAATCAAACTAGTCCGTGTAAATGCCCAAAATGAGCTGATTTTGAAATATCTCACACGGACCAACTCAAATGCTTGATTTATAAAGAAAAAAGGACGATTTCTCGTCCTTTATATAATGTGGCTGGAGACTACTTGCAATCCTCGAGTAATGATAAAGTTATTTTTTATAAATATTCATAACTTAAAAGTTATGCACAAGAAAGAACACAATAAGAACATTTTGTTGACTTTAAATTATAAAGTATTATTTTGTAATCAATGCCGTTGCAGTATTGTAGCAACTACTATAAGAACTGTGATTGAAAAATGCAGAGGTGTATTTTTTATCTTCCTCACCGGGGAGAGGCACGGAGAAGTATTTGTCGCCCCTTACTTCGCCTTTTAGGAAAGATAAGATAAGGCTCAAGTAATTTTCATAAGCTACAATGCGAAGTACAAGCATTTGTAGCAGGTGGTAGCAACGCCACGATAAATAAGTTGGCTTTAATTAGCCTGTCGACAGGCTTTTATGAGAAGGCAACTTTATCATGAAAGTTACTGTAGATATAAAAATTAATATTGCACACATAATATATGCGATTGCATTTTTATTGTCAGTGTTAATATAAATGGACGAGAGAAGGAAACTTCTCTCATTTTATTTAAGAAAATAACCTAACAAGTTAAAAGATAACAATCTAGTTTGTTAGTAAAACCTGTTCTTTAACCAATTTCACTTCATCTGCAATATTGGTATATTTGTGTCCGTCAAAATATGGCGTATCTTTAGTTTAATATCCATACAACAAAAACTAGTATGGAGTATTAATATGGATAAAACATTACATATATCTAACGCATTTCTTGAATATCTTACAGATATTGAACATAGTTATCAAATGAATGGAGAGCCTCTCGGATTGTCAACAGGTATAGAGAGATTAGATGAAAGACTAGGATATATTCGAGGTGGTGATGTTGTTCTTATAGCTGGACGACCTGCAATGGGAAAAACGGCATTTGCAATAAACTGTGTTTATCAGGTAGCCCAAAAATTCAAAGAAGAAGCAGAACAAAACAATTTAGAAATGAAACACGTTTTATATTTTGATTTTGAATGCAATAATAAGAATATAATGCAACGGTTTGTTAGTTTAGCTTCCGGAATTCCTTTATATGAATTAAGACACAACATAGAAAACTATAAACAATTTGAAAAAATAGCATTCACTAGCAAAAAAATAAATCAATTGCCAATATATCTATGCAATCAAATAAGCTCTATTAGTGATATAAAAGATAAGATATATGCATTTGCAAATAGAAATAAATTAGGGCTTGTCGTTGTAGATTATTTGCAACTTTTATCACTTTATTCAGAAGATAAGTCAAATCAAGCTTATAGAAAGTTTATGCAAGATATTAAAAGTATTGCAGAAAAATTAGATGTTCCAATACTTATACTTTCTCAACTAAACCGAAACCTAGAGCAAAGACAATGTAAAATACCAATTAATAGTGATATTAAAGGCGGGTATCGTAATATCGTTCCATATGCTGATAAACTCTTATTTTTATATAGAGAAAGTTATTATATGTATGATAAAGAACCAAAGCAGTATAAAAGAGAAACAAAAGAACATTTTGAAAAACGTTATAAAGAATGGCAAGAAGATTGCCTAGAACAAGAAAATAAATGTGAAATAATAATCGCTAAAAACAATAATGGCAATTGTGGACGGATAAAATGCTTATTTGACCGAGATATAGGAAAATTTAGCAATTTAGAAGAAGATTGCTTTTAATTAAATAAGCCTAACAACTCACTCCATCTTTTTTGCTTTTGTTCTAATGTTATACGAGCATTAGCAGAACTTGGAGATGGTAATGCTTCTTTAATAACAACATTTTCTAACCAAGTTTTAATTGCAGAATCTTTTAAGTTGTCATGCAAATATTTTTGATAAAATTGAAAAGCTTTTTTACTGCTAAAATAAATGTGCTCTAACTTTGGACATTCTGTTTTTAATGAAGCTAAATCATTATAACTAGGATTTTTTATAGAGGAATCTTTGCTTTTATCTATGTCACATTTATCTATAACATCCCATAACCCAATTTGGTACTTTTTAAGAAAAGCTTTTCTGTTATTAATTAGTTGTTCTTCATTATCTTTAGATATTTCATTCTTTTGTAAATGACAAATATCATTACAATTATAAAGCTTACTTAATATAGTCCAAAACTGATTGGTTGATTTGTGATAAAAGAAAGTATCTCTTGATACTTCAGAGGGAAATGTTCCTAAAATTACAATTTTAGTATCTTTCTCAATGTACTTTAATTTATTTTCTTCTTGCGTCATTTTTATTTCCTTTCTGGTTTTATTACTTTAACTTTATCACCCCAGGTATAAAGATGCCAATCCATTTCTTTTTGACCACCTGCGAAAAACTTTACAGTTAAAGTACCGTCTTTATTTTTTATCATGTGTTGAGATGGATGAAATTCATATTTTTCAACATCTTTAGCTACATCAGCATTAAATAACCATTCAACTTCAAAAGGTTTTTCTTTATAAACACCAAAACAATCTTTGGTAAATTCGTTTAATGAAAAAGTATTATCTTTAATAAAATGATTATTTGTCAGCTGAACAGAATTTAACTTGTGTAAAGCATAATATCTGAACTCTTTTGCATTATTGGAATAAGCTACCAAATAAGGCTTATTACCATATAAGAAACCATAAGGAGCTACAATTTGAGTTTTGTTATTATGCTTAATTTTTAGTTCTTTGTTAGATAAAATAGCCTCTTTAATTGTTTCCAAATATTGAGTATTAATTTTAATTTTTGGACCGACACGGCGAGCAAAACCTTGAGCTTCTAACAAAACTTCAGCATCAGGTTCTATTTTTAATAAAGTATTTGGCTTAATGGAAGCTGTAATTTTTTCAATAATAGCATTTAATTGGTCGGCTTTATCAGATAGTTTTTCTTTAATTAAGGCATCTTTGGCTAAATTAAGGCAAGCAATATCATCAGCTGAAAATTGAATAAAGTCTTTTAATGTACCTTGCGGGATATACCAACGTTTTGAATTATTTTCACCGATTTCTTCAACAACTTGAGGAAATCGACTTAATATCATATCTCGCATACGTTCGGCAGTTCTTCTTGATACTTGAAAGCGACTCATAATATCTGACAAACTAACTCCTTCGCGAGTTGATTGCATCCAAATCGCTAAATCTAACAAATCAAAAGTCTTTTCATATGCCATAATATTCATCCTATATAAAACATACATTTAGGTTACGACATATTTTGACATAGTAAATAATGCAAATGTTTTTATTAACAATAATGTATTGCTAAATAACCTTTCACATAGCTATGTTACAAGTTCAACCTTTGCAAATTTTTGCATAGGTTCTTTTTATGCTCAAAAGGCTAAAATTAGCTAAGTTATTGAAAAATATAGAAGGAAGTTCGAAGATGTTGTAAAACTAGCCTTCAAAATATATTCATCTTCGAATCAACTTAAGTGTTTGTAAAATAACAAAAAAGTCGCCGCCTCAAGCGACTTTTAAACTCTGACTGGAGTGAGCTTGCAATCCTCTAGTTATTTATCTTCTTTATGATTTATAATATCAAATGTTGGAGATAAATCTAATTTTACAATACAACCATTTGGTATTAGAGGTTTATATTTAGGCATGTTATCTAAATTTTCGCCCTTTAAACGACATATGATTGAACGTATTAGCGTATCATGACAAACGATGACAATGTCTCCTTTTGATAGGTAGTTTAATAATTTAATTATTGCTTTATCAGCTCTGTCTTTTATAACATCTCCATGGGTAACTTCATGCAATTGTGACGGAGTTGTGTTATAAGTTAGTAAAAATTCATTATCAACCATAAGTGTGTCTTCATAATCGCCAAAATGAATTTCTCTAAAATCATTATCAATAATAAACTCTTTTTCAGGAAACAAAATTTTAGCCGTCTGTTGAGCTCGCACAAGGGGAGATACAATCAAAATATCTGGTTTCAAATTAATTTGCTTTTTTAGTTCATGAGCCTCAATAATTCCTTTTTCTGTTAAAGGATAATCTCCTCCAGCTATGTGTTTAACGTTGGCTTCGGATTGCATATGTCTAATTAAATATATCATGTTTTATTCTCCAAAAAAGTATTTTACATGATATTTAAGGTGAAATTAAAATTCAATGTATTTTTTGCATTTTAAAGGTAACTTATTGAAAAATATAGAAGCAAGTTCGAAGATGTTGTAAAACAAGCCTTCAAAATATATTCATCTTCGAACTAGCTTAAGTGCTTATAAAATAACAAAAAAGTCACCGCCTCGAGCGACTTTTGAACTCTGGCTTGAGATGACGTGCAATACACGGACTAGGTTATAATGATTTTTTTTGAAAACTTATGTTTTGTCACAACATAAGTTGGTTGTCATTGAATTAAGTCCTATATAATGTGTTTATTATATAGAATTGTAAAAAAAGTTGTATAAAAATGTTTATATGTTGTATAATTAACTTTATTTTAGGATAGTAAAGATATATACGGACTAAAGAAATAAAAGTTTTAACTTGTTAAAGATTTTTCCGTTAACAGTAAAAAGAAAATATCATAAAAGTATAATAACAAGATTCATTTAGGAGGCAAATATGGAAATATCATATAAAAAGCTTTGGAAACTATTGATTGATAAGGATTTGAACAAAACATCCTTACAAACATTAGCTCATATAAGTTCTCGTTCTATGGCTAAATTAGGCCACAATGAGGATGTCTCTTTAAATGTTTTACGTAAAATATGTGAAGTATTAGATTGTGATGTTTCTGATATTATGGAATTTGAAAAACCAAGTAATACTGTTTATAATCCTAACCTTTTTAATTACAATAAGACATATTCTAAGAATGATATAAAATTTATAGACCTTTTTGCAGGAATTGGTGGTATAAGATTGGCTTTTGAAGCAACGAAGGCAAAATGCGTTTTTTCATCAGAATGGGATGCAAATGCTCAAAAAACATATGAAACAAATTTTGGAGAAAAGCCAGCTGGAGATATAACAAAAATTAAACCAGAAGATATTCCTGATTTTGATATATTAACAGGAGGTTTTCCATGCCAACCATTCAGTATGATTGGAAGAAGAGAAGGTTTTAATCACAAAACGCAAGGAACTCTTTTTTTCTACATTGCAGAAATACTAAGAGTAAAACAACCAAATGCTTTTTTACTTGAAAATGTTCCAGGATTATTAACGCATGATAAAGGAAAAACTTTTTCCATAATTCTAGAAACTTTAGATGATTTAGGATATTCAGTTTATACTCAAGTTTTAAATAGTGCTGATTTTTCGGTACCTCAATATAGAAAGAGATTATATTTTGTTGGCTTTAAGAAAAAATTCAATACAGAATTTAAATTTCCAGTAGGGAATAAAAAAATAGTAGGAATAGGTCCATTTATTGAAAAAGATGCGGAAGGTCCTTCTATTAGTGAAAAAACTCAAAAGTATTTATTTAAGAAAGATGATAGACATCCTGAAATTGTAGATTCAAATTCTACATTTCCAGTAAAGACTTTATGTGCTTCATATCATAAAATTCAGAGAATTACTGGAACATTTGTAAGAGGAGGTAAAACAGGCTTACGTTTATTAACAGAAAATGAATGTAAAGCTATAATGGGCTTTCCAAAAGAGTTTAAGATTCCTGTTTCAAGGACACAAATGTATCATCAATTTGGAAATTCTGTAGCTGTACCAGTCGTTACGGCTATTGCAAAATCCTTAGTAGATACCTTGAAACAAGCAACAAAAAAGAAGAAATAATCTCTTAAACTAGAGGAGCTTTCAGTTGTATTGATTTTCCTCTATGTTTTGAAGCATATGTCCAATTAAAAGGTGTTCCAAAAGCACCTTTTCTTTTAATTATAAGATTACAATATTCTTCTATGGAATGAACTGAAAATATACTATCTGTTGTGTTGTATGAAACAATGTATTGAGCCCATTGTGTATCTGGATTCCCCTCAGCACCTATACCACCTATAGCCCACAATATTAGTTTTTTAATATATGGTTTCAATTCTTTTTCTAAATTTCTGGCCACATCATCAGGTAAATCTTTAGCATTTCCATAGTATTGAAAATCATTAAGCAGTTTTCTTAAGGTATTATTATTTTTATCTAACACTTTTGCAAAAACATCAGCAGAATATTGATGAACACTAACACTATTGTGTTTTGAACGTTTGCAGCTAATTGTAATTTTCTGTGTTTTATTGTTATTATAAAATATTTCTGCAATCACATCTGTTTTTGGGGAACCACCAGAAGGCAAATAACCAATAGTTTCTTTATCTGAATAGGCTTTAATATAAGATATATTTTTAATATTAAGATTAAAAGACTGTATAAGCTTAGTAAAGAATGAAAAGTCATTGTTATTTTTGATTGTTTTCCCATTTTTATAAGTATTTAAAAATTCTTTAGAAGATAATATATTAGCAATTTGCTTTTCAAAACTTTTACCCTCTTTATCCCAAATTTTGCCGCGTGTCAAAAATTCATCTAATGCTGTTTCAGAAAGATTGTCATCAATTGTAATTTCTTCTTGTATATCATTATAAAATTCTTGTTTTATTAGTGAAATTAATTCATCAAAACTTATTACACCATCAAGAGCTGATATTTCTTCATTATTAATATATTTATCATTTTGTCTTTGGAAATTTAAGACATCATCAGCATCTGATGGATAAGTAAGAAAAGCTTTTATAATAGATGTATCTAATTCTTTTATGTTAAATGCATCCCATTGTTGTCCTTTAATTCTATCTGTTCTCATAGATGTAGTAGCAAAGATAATCCACCTATTCCTATTAGAAAATTGAATCATAAATGGAGCATAAAATTGTTCGGAATTTGAAACTTCAGGATTCCCAATTCTAAATTTTTTTTGATAATCTGAAATAAAACCATTTTGTAAACAATCAGAGAGTATAGACTCTAATTCATCATGATTTACTTGACCATGGATGCTTTTTTCTTTATTGGATACAGAAGATACTAATGACATAATATATCCCTTTCATTACAAATTCAGTATTTACAGAATAGTGAATTATTAAATAAAATCAAGATATAAATTTTTCATTTATGGCCAAAACCTATGGGTGTTGGTAACCATAGGTCATTTTTATCCCGTTTCTGTCTGTTTGTTAGTAATCCCGTCTAAATCGTAGCAAAATGTCATCAAAAATTAGAAAAATAGCCCGCTCCCGAATACGTTTTTTCACGATATAATATATATAGTAAATAACAATAAATCAGAGAGTTAAGCTATGTATCAGATAAAAGTAAATTCGGTTTTAATGCCAACTATCTATTGGAGTTTAACTGACGCAATCAGAGCTTGTGAAGCCGAACAAAACAGAGGTTGCGCTGTAATAACAGAGATTATTCACTTATAATAAAGGAGACTTGCTATGTTAAATGAATTTAAAAATTGGTTATTAAATAGAAACTATAAACCTTCCACCGCTTTAGATTATCAAGGTAGAATAGTAAGATTATGCAGAAAAGAAGCCATAATTCTTCTTAAATGTTGTAAAGATTTATATGTATCATGTGTTTTTATATGCTCAGGTAACTGTATTGTTATTAAATGTGTAGGTTGAATAGAGAATATCCAATCAATAATTGTTTGTGTTTTTTTAGAAGTCTTGTTTTTTGACTCCAGGAATCCGTTGTTTTTATTGGTATAGGTTTACTTACTTTTGTATCAATAGGCTTGCCAGGAGTCAAATTAGGCTTGTTTATGCTTGTGTTTTTATTTGTAGGCTATTGTTTTATAGGTATAAGACAGCTTAACACAAAAAACAGACAATTTGAGATTATGAATAAGCTAGATAAAATAGAAGAAGAATTAAAAGGTAAAGACAGCTCAAAATAGTCGTTTTTCTACCCTATATAAACGATTTTAGTTTTGGTATAGGATTATTATAAAAATTAAAATAAGCTATTATTGGGTAGTTTATAATAAAACTGGGCAATAAAATTAATTATAGCTTGATTTTATATGCATGAAGCATAATAATCATAAATAGAAAAATGGTATAACAAAAAATGAAATGTTTAAAAATAAAATGAGATACTATTCTTATAAGGAAATTAGAGATTGTGTTGCTTATGTGACTGAAAATTGTCTAGAATATAAGCATATTTTAGAAGCCCCTTCTAAAATACTTATTATAGAACAGTTAAATGTGTTTGAAAACTTATTATTAGAAGCTATTAAACCTATAAAGGGAAGAGAACAAGGTATATATATTATTGTTTGCACGAGTATGGTTTGGCAAGTAGTGAGAGATATACTAAATATTTCAGAAAGAGATAATTTATTAAAACAGCATAATGCTCCCAAAATATATCAAGATATCATAGAAAGAGCCAACGAAATATTTGATATGCATAGTTTTATCAGGCATCCTACTGAAATTAATTTAATAAAATACGGCTGGATTATGAATCGAGAATGGGAAGATTTTCAGAAAAATTTAATCAAAAATATAGCTCAAATTTTATACAAACTTGTTATGAGCATTCGTTTGATGATAAATTTTGAAAAAAAACAATAATATTTTCTGAATAATTAACATCTCTGTCAACAAATATTATTTTATTCTAAACTTTTTTACATTAGACAACATTATTGTCTTTTTAATTTTTTCTTTCTTTAACAAAAGTGCCTATGTGTGATTGGATATTGTTCGAACTTAAATCATTTATTTTTAAGGAAACTGGTCGAAATTAGTTCGAAGATTATTTGGGGTAGGGCTTATTTGGTGCTTAATCTTCGAACCACCTTAAGTGCTTGTAAAATAACAAAAAAGTCGCCATTTCTGACGACTTTTGAACTCTGGCTGGGGCGGCTGGATTCGAACCAACGAATGTCGGCACCAAAAGCCGATGCCTTACCACTTGGCGACGCCCCAATCTGATGTGGTAAACTCGCATATCTCAGCGAGCAAAAACATTTCTATACCAAAAAAAAATAAATGCAAGCATTTTTTTTCTATTTTTTCAAAAAAAGTTTATAACTGTTATAACTATTTGAAAAAAGAATTTTATTTATTTTTTTCATAATACATAAATAATTTTAAATTTAAAGTAAAAAAATAGCATTTAGCAAAAATAAACTTATTGATTTTAAAAGATAAAATGCTACAAGTTGGTTAAATTAAAAATTATTAAGATAAACACTAACACTATATATTATGAACAAATCCACTTCTAATGAGTGTGTGGCTCAAGGAGCTGCTACATGGAATGAACGCGAAGAACACATGCGTATCATGAAAGCAATTGATGGGGTTGCCTATTGCATGAAACCCATTATACCACTGATGAAGAGTGGGTAATGTTATTCGACTTTCCTTCAAATTGGTCTGAAAGAAAAACAAAAGTTCTTCCAGAAAAAGAGGTACTTTACATCTTGTCTTGTAACAACCTTGAAGAAATTCGTTACATGTTCGAAAGATATGGGCGAATTATCAGAAATTTTGTATGTCTCTATAAAAGAGAATACTTCTCTGCTGAAGCTCAGGAGCTTATTGAAGACGCAATAAATAAAACAGCGAATAACTGATAACAACTATTTACAACTAAAAAATACCCCATATATTCAAGCTCATAAAAGTTATAAATCATCTAAGAGGTTAAAAATGGATTTTTTATCAGAATTTAGTATAAGAGAATTGTTTAGTGCATTTATGGTATTACTGGCTATTACCGATATCCCGGGAAACCTACCGATTGTGCTAAACTTCCAAAATAAGGGAATACACATCAGTGCTAGACGCGCTGCCCTATATTCATTAATTTTATTGGTAGCATTCTTTTATGCCGGAGAAGCCTTTTTAGATTTATTTGGTGTTGATTTATCATCATTTGCTATTGCTGGTTCTCTTATATTGTTCTTATTTGCCATAGAAATGATATTAGATGTAAGTATATTTTGCGAAGGAACAGAGGTATCAAGTGATGCAACAATAATACCGATTGTATTCCCGTTGTTTGTTGGTTCAGGCGTACTAACAACGCTATTGTCAATCCGTTCACAATATTCAGATATTAACGTATTGCTTGCAGTATTAGTTAACTGTTTGGCTATATACTTAACGATTAGACTTTCTCGCATCTTAAAAAGACATATCAGCGATGCCACAATCTATGTGATGAAAAAAATATTCGGGATGATATTGCTGGCAATGTCAATCAAACTGTTTATTACAAACGTAACAGTACTTGTACACCAAATAGCAGGATAATAGCTCTGAAAGTTAGAGAAAATATGATAGTTTAAAGCATTTTTATGCTTGACTATTTTCTTAAAAAATGCTAGAATCACCCTATATTTTTTATGTTTAGGGGACTGATTATGGCTGAAGAAAAAAATAATAATTTTAATAAACACGAATTATTTGCAAAATGGCAAAAGCTTTCAAAGCAAGATTTAGAAAATCTAAAACATACGTTGACTGATGAGCAAGAGCTTGCAGCCTATAATGAATTTATAGCTAACTATACTCAGGAAACAGAAAACGAAGATTCATCCTCTACAAAAGAAACATCAGAAGTTGTTGGTTCGGATACACCCACAACAGAAACTTCTCAGGTAGGACAAGAAACCGATAGTGGAAATCCACCAGCACCAGATACCGACACAGGTGCAGGAGCTGGAGCTGGTACTGACGTAGTAGAAGACACAGATAAGAATAACACCACAACAACAGAAAATCAAAATGATGATAGTGGACAACCTGTAACACCAAAATCTAGTGAAATCACAAAAAATGAAGTTGTTAGCATTATCAATGAAATACAAGAATCAAATACAGAAGAACAATATTTAGAAAGTATAGACCCCAAAATAACAGATGAGCAAATTGAAATAGCAACAAGTTTTGAAAAAGCCAGTGATGTATTGGAGGCTCTAGGTACAACAGATAATTTGTTAGTTGCCTATGATTATTACAGCAAAAAAGGTGATAAAGAAAAAACAACCCTAATACAAGAAGCTATGGGCTTATCTGTAGATGAATTGATTACAAATACCAATATAGACATCACTTCAAGCAATACTTATTCTTGGTTACAATTAATCCATAAATCAAATACTACAGATCAAGACAAGATAGAAAAAGCTTTAACATTAGTTGCAACAAAATTAAAAGCTTATGACACTCAATTTTTTGGTGAATTAAGTGATGAAGAATTAACATCAAACTATGATAAAGCAAACACTGCATTATCCACAACATTTAAAGATTGCGGATATAAATATCTTGAAGATAACTTTGTATTTACAGATGAAAAAGGACATGTTCTAAAAGATAAAAGCCTTATTGGTAAATCAATCAGCCGTTTTCTTGATAACGGTGACGGAAAAGATTTATCAAACTGTCAAAATTCTATAGTAGAAATGGCTCGAGAGCTTGTTGCTCAAGATTTAGCTAAAAATGGCTTAAAAATTAAGGATGAAGATGGAAAAGAGCGCGATCTCGGACAAAATGATTATGAACGTTTAATACGAGAAAAAATCGACTTAATGTTAGGTATAAAACCTAACCAAGAAGGTGGTAAAACATCAATTAAACAAAGTGAAGTTATTGGTAAAATGGGCTCTTTTATGGTTGGCGCTGAGGAGTTTAAACACAGAGCCTCACAGAAAGGGTATAAAGGTTTATATGAAAAAAGCACAACGTGGTTAAAACGTTTGGATGACAAACTTGTTGAGCGCTACGGAAATAAATACATAAAAGCTAAGCAATACGCCAAAACATTAGGAAAAGTTGTAAAAGGCTCTGCGATAGGTGTTGCAAAATTTGCATTGGTATCTACTGTTGCTGGTCCAGCAGGTGTTGCAGCTTATATTGGATATAATACATATAAACAATGGAAAAATTTATCTCAAAACTGGGATAAAATGGATAAGACAGAAAAAACTTGCTCGGTAATAGCCAACAGCGTTAGTTCAGTGATATCGGTAAGTATGGCTGCAGTAGGGCTTGATGGTATAGCTGAGCACTTACAAGGTCCAATAGGTACTTTTACTTCAACTATAGCTCAAAATGTCGGTATTTGGGGTAGAACAGCAATTACAACAGCAGCAAATAGTGCAAGCAAAGTACTTAAAGAAATAGAATTAAAAAGTAAAAGAAATAAAATAGCAAACGAGTTAAAAGACTGTAAAGATCCTAAAAGAATTCAAGAATTACTTTCAGAAAACAAAAAGAATATTATAGATACTCGACAAAACAGAGAAAATTTAGTTGTTTCTGTGGTAAGTTCTGGTGTGGGTACTTTTGTTGGGCAAGGAGTTAATCAAGGTATTGCTGAAGCAGGAGGCTTAGGCGGTATTATTGATGAATTGGGAGAAAAAATAACTGATAGATTTAGTGAGCAACCAACAGATGTAAATGGCGCAAAACCAGAGGGATTAACAGCAGATACAGAGGGAGTAACAGCAGATACAGAGGGAGTAACAGCAGAAAAAGATACATCAAATTCTACTGAAGAACAAAGAGCAGAAAATTTAAAAGAAGCTACAGAAACAAAATTTAACAATAGAAGCGTAGCTGAAATGCTCAATGATAAACTTGCAGCTGAGGCAAAACATTTAGGAAATTTATCAGTTGCTGAACAGCAAGAATTGTCTACAAAACTCCAAGAAATTTATGGTGATAAAGCATATATGGCAGGAACCTCTGCTATGGCAGAACCATATACTATAGTATCAGAACTTCGCAACTCAATGCCAGCAGAGGATTTTGCAAAACTTGGTTTTGACAATTCTATAACGTCTATTGAAGTTTTAAAGGTATTAGTTGATAATCCACAATTAGCAGATAATGCTGGAATAAACAAGTTTATGGATACTCACTTTGATGCACAACAACATTTCAGCTTTTCTGAAGGAGTAATGCCACGAGTAGAACAACCACAAACTACTCCAGAAGGAAATACAAATCTAGATAAGATGGAAACACCTGGAATAGATATAAAAACCCCACTTCCTGATTTAGATATAAAATTAGATGATCAGCTTATTCCTGAAGATAAAGGGTTATCAATACCAGAAGAATTAACTCCTGAAGAGCAAAAATTACAAGCTAAATTTGATAACAGAATGGCTAAAGAAAATATAAGACATGACGCTAATATTAATGAAATTATTAATGATCAAATTGATGCTACAGAAGCAGAAGATACAAGACATAATGCAAAAGTGTCTAGAATAGAAGAGCAAGTTGCCAAAGAAGATGCCAAATATGAAGATAATATGGAAAAAATTGTAGATGAAACTGCCGCAGATATCTTAGATGAAGAAGCAAGACATACTGCAAAAAGCGATAAAATCGCAGAGCAAGTTGCCAAAGAAGATGCCAAATATGAAGATAATATGGAAAAAATTGTAGATGAAACTGCCTCAGATATCTTAGATGAAGAAGCAAGACATACTGCAAAAAGCGATAAAATCGCAGAGAAAGTTGCCAAAGAAGATATCAAATATGAAGATAATATGGAAAAAATTGTAGATGAAACAACCTCAGATATCTTAGATGAAGAAGCAAGACATACTGCAAAAAGCGATAAAATAGCCGCCAAACAAGAAGGAGAACAAGCTAAACATGAAAACAATTTCAATGAAATTGTTAATGAACTGAATGAAAAAGTAAGTTCTGAAGAAACAAAACACCAAGAAAGAGTATCTGAGTTAGATGAAAAACAAAATAAAGAAGATGAACGAAATGAACGTCGCGTAAACAAAATTGAAGATAAATATAAATCACGTATGGAAAAGACTGAAGATGGTCAAGAAGATAAAAGAGAACAAATAGAAGCTAAGAGAACAAGAGGTTTACAAAGGGAAGAAACAAGACACGATAGTCGCAACGAACGAATAACAGAGCTTCATACAAAAGAAAGTGCAAGACATGAAGCAGAAATAGATAAAATAGTTCAAGAGCTTAATCAAGATCTTGATGCAGAAAATGCAAGACATGATGCAAAAGAAGCTAGTTTAGAAGCAAAACAAACTAGAGAAGATACAAGACATGAAACTAATATGAGTGAAATTATTAATGATCAAATTGAAGCTACAGAGGCAGAAGACGCAAGACATAATGCAAAAGAAGCTAGTTTAGAAGCAAAACAAACTAGAGAAGATACAAGACATGAAGCTAATATGAATGAAATTATTAACGATCAAATTGAAGCTACAGAAGCAGAAGACGCAAGACATGATGCAAAATCATCTAAACTAGAAGAAAAAATGGCCAAAGAAGACAATAAATATAACGATAATATGGAAAAAATTGTAGATAAAACATCTGCAGATATCGTAGACGAAGAAACACGACACGGAGAAAAGGTTGCAAAAATTACAGAAAAATATGAAAAAGGTCTTGAAAAATTAAATGCAGATCAATCAACACAACAACCAGCACAAGACCAACAAGAAACAAAAGTACCTCAAAAAACATCTGATGAAGCTATACGCTCAGGTCAAACCGTCGTGACCAAATCGTCTTCACGTGTTGTTATAGAAAATGGAGTGTTCGTTGAAAACTCTTCACAAACAACCACAACAATATATTCTGAAGATGGCACAATATTGGAACAAACTACTAATACACAAGGTCAGCCCCAAAAAACTACAGAAGGAGTTTCACAAACACCAGAAACAGTATTAGAAAAAAGCTCAGAAGAAACTCAGCAAAAACTTGAAAAAAGTGCAACAGAATTTCAGAATCCACAACAATATACAGAAGATGGTTATACACAAATTGAAGATGGAGTATATAAAATTAATGCAGATGGAAGTGTTGAATATAGCTTTAATTATTGCCCAAATGCAGCTTTAGAAATGCTTCCTGATGATGTTAAAAATAGTCCATCTGCTTCATTGATTGCTAAGGGAGTATATGCGCAAACACAAGTCTACCGAGATTTAATGACGCAAGATACATTATCTCCTGAAGAAACAATATTTGTAGAAAACTATAAAGAGATGATAAAAGATTATGGATTGGCATTTGATGATAGTGGCAGATTAGGGCGAGCATATCATGATACAGATGTTCATAGAAACGATGGTGTAAAATATCAATGCACTACAGATGGTCTTACAATACTATCAGATAAGGGATTACCTGAAGTTGAAGCTCGCAATAAAGTATATATAGACTTAGTAGATAGAGGAGAGAATGAAACATTTGGTGTCGCAGAAAGAGATTTTATGAATAATTTTGAAAAAGAAATGCAAAGTCAAAATTTATACCATAATGCCAAAGGAGACCTTGTTGAAGTTCCAGACAATGTAACTGTTAGTAGAGGCGGTATGGCGTATTCTATTAATTCTGATGGTGTTAAAGAAGAAGGATTATATGGATACAATCATACTGCACAAGACTATATGTCAGAAGCTAGAAGCATTTTAGGTAGCGATGCCAAAGCAGGCGAATTGATAAAAATGAAAAATTTGCTTATGCATGCAGATATAATGGAAGATATAAAATCAAGAGAAGCTTCAGGTGAATCGTTTACTCCTGAACAGAAAGCATCCATAACTCAATTTAAAGAAAATTATGAAAAAAGCTTTGACGCTCTAAGAGAAAACCATATTTTGGGTGAAAGTCTATCCGGTCGCCCTACACGACCAAGCAACAATGATATTCTAAATGCTCAAAACAAAGAATTAATGACTGCTTTAGGAATAGACCCAGCTAGTATACCTGAAGGACAAACTCCGCAGGAAACATATAATATGCTAACAGGTAAAGCTAAAGAGTATAGTGACGGAGTAACTGCAAAAGCTAATAAAGCTGTTTCAAACGTTGCTAAAACAGGTGGTCAATATAGATAGTATAACTAAATTGTATAAAATTAGCTTAAGTATAATATTGTTATAAATTTTAATATAATGTCTTGACAAGACACATAAATAGTTACAAACTATCAAACGTGTAAGGAAAGGAATGAAATGTATAGAAGATTAGAAAACTGTTGCTGTTGTAAGAACTCCTAAAGCCTAGCTGCCGGAGCTGTTTTCAGCTATACAATTTCTAAAAGGCAGCCATAGAGCTGCTTTTTTTAACTTAAAATGTAAAGGAATATAAAATGAGCGTATATTTATACAATACAAAAACAAGAAGCAAAGAAGAATTCAAACCATTAAACGATAAAATGGTAACAATGTATTGTTGTGGTCCAACTGTATATTCATATGCTCATATAGGTAACCTCCGTACATATATTTTTGAGGATTTAATAGCCAATACCTTACGTTTAGCTGGATATAAAGTAAAACATGTAATGAATGTAACCGACGTTGGCCATTTAACAAGTGATGGCGATGAAGGCGAAGATAAAATGTTAATTGCAGCAGAACGTGAGAAAAAAAGCGTTATAGAAATTGCTAGACATTATGAAGATACATTCTTCCGTCATACAAAAGAACTCGGATTAAAACGTCCAACAATCGTATGCCGTGCCACAGAACATATAGATGATATGATTGCTTTTGTTAAATCATTAGAAGAAAAGGGATACGCATATTTTTCAAATGGTAATGTATACTTTGATACAGCAAAATTCCCTAAATACGGTTGCTTATCAGGACAAAATAGAGATGATTTAAAACATGGAGCAAGAACAGAGCAAGACACAAATAAACGTAATCTATCTGATTTTGTATTATGGTTTACATCATCAAAATTTGAAAATCAAATTTTACAATGGGATAGTCCATGGGGTAGGGGCTACCCAGGTTGGCATATTGAATGTTCTGCAATGTCAACAAAATATCTTGGAGAACGCATAGATATCCATTGCGGAGGTATAGACCACATTCCTGTTCATCACGAAAACGAAATAGCACAAAGTGAGGCTCACTTAGGTCATGAATGGGTAAACTATTGGGTGCATATGGAGTTTTTAAATACTAAAGCTGGTAAAATGAGCAAATCAACAGGTGGAAAAACAACGATAGATACATTAAAAGAAATTGGTTATATGCCAATGCACTATAAATATTTTACCCTTACATCTCACTATCGTAGTTCTGCTGTATTTTCAGAAGAAGCAATGGATGGAGCTAAAAAGGCTTATGAAAACCTTTGTGATTATGTTGCAGAATTTAAGGCATCAACTCAACAAAAAACTTTATCAGAAGATGAAATAAGGGAATTAGAAAATCTAAAATCAGAATTCAATGCATATTTATTTGATGATATCAAAACCCCATTAGCGCTTTCACATATGTGGGGTGTTGTAAAAGATAATAAAAAATCCGATTCTGTTCGTTTAGCATATCTAATGCATGTAGATGATGTATTAAATCTAGAACTTAAAAATGTTGAAGCGAAAAAAGCTCAAACTGTAGAGATAACACCTGAAATTGCTGTACTTTTAGAACAAAGAAAAGAAGCAAGAGCTACAAAAAATTGGGCTAAATCTGATGAAATTAGAGATAAATTGGCATTATTAGGCGTAGGTGTTAAAGATTTGCCTAATAAAGAAATTGAATTAATAAAGTTATAAGGAAAGAGAAATGAGCGAAGAAAATGAGAATATAGAAAACTTAAGTTTTGAAGATGCTCTAGCAAAGCTTGAAAATATTGTTAGAGAATTAGAAAGTGGTCGTATTAAACTTGATGATGCTGTTAGTGCATATGAAAAGGCTGTAGCCTTAAAAAAACTATGCTCTGATAAATTAAAAGCAGCAACACTAAAGGTTGAAAAGATAGAAATATCTAAAGACGGTACACTTTCAACCACACCATTAGATAATGTTGAGGAATAATCCTAACTAAGGACTACTGAATATGAGCGAAATTGTGCAAATATTAAAAGAATATTCTCAAAAGTTTAATACTGATATAGAAAACTATTTTCCAATGTCAGATACCCCTAGATATAGAGCGGTTAAAGCTATGAAATATAGCCTAACAAACGGAGGAAAACGTTTACGCCCATTCTTATTGCATGAAACCGCATCATTATTTGGTGTAGACTATCAAACAGCACTCCCTGTGGCAATATCATTAGAAATGTTGCATACATATTCATTAATTCATGATGATTTGCCAGCAATGGATAATGATGATATGAGAAGAGGAAAGCCAACTTGTCATAAAGCATTTGATGAAGCAACAGCGATTCTTGCTGGAGATGGTTTATTAACCTATGCTTTTGAAGTATTAAATACAGCTACAATTCCCGATTCTAAAAAAGTTGAACTAACATTATTATTATCTCGTTCAGCAGGTGCTTTTAATGGTATGATTACCGGTCAAGTTTTAGATTTATATACCGATTCTCATAAAAATATATCTAATCCTGAAGAAATAATAAAACAAACAGAAGAGCTAAAAACAGGTTGCCTATTAAGATATCCCTGTGAAGCTGGCGCAATATTAGGTAATGCAACTCAGTCAGAAAGAGAATCGCTGATTAAATTTTCAAGAAATCTTGGTATAGCCTTTCAGATAACTGATGATATCCTAGATGTTGAAGGAGATGAACAATTAGTTGGTAAAACCTTGAAAAAAGATATAGCACAACATAAATTGAACTTCGTTAGTATATATGGAGTAGATAAGGCAAAGACTATTGCTACAAATCTAATTGATGAAGCTGAAAATATTCTAGATACTTTCAACGCAGATATTTCAAGGCTTAAGAAATTGTCAAGATATTTTTTAACCAGAAATTACTAAAATATTGCACTTTTGTAACAAAAAAAGCTTGCCAAACAGACAAAAATCTGATATACTTATCTCATAAACAAAGAATTATTATATGAGGAGGCAACCATGAATAAGGACGTAAAGGATAAGGCTAAAGCTTTTGTGACAGCCTTAGATAAATGTCAATCAACAAAAGAAGTGTTTGACTTATTATCAACTAGTATGGATAAAGATACATTAAGAGATAGAGTTGGTCATGTAAATGATATGGTTGAGATTAATAATCTTAATGATAAAAAGGCTCGCTTAAATATCCAAGCTGGATACAGAGTTTCTCATGGTGATTTAGCTATAATGGCCGCTCGTAAATATTGCGACATAGTCGGAGATAGCAAAAACGGTATAAGACGTTTCAAATTAGAAACAAATAAATATTTAACTAGAAAAGAAAATGAAAAAAATGTAGAAAAAACACAAAGCAAAGCTTTAGAAACACTAGATATGCAGATGTAAAAAATAGATTCATTACACACACACCAAAAAGAACTCCAACTTGTAATTGGAGTTCTTTTTTTATGTTATTTATTATTTTGAAAGCTCTTTAACTGCTCCATCAGAGTAATTTATCATTTTAGAATATCCGGTTTCAATAAGCCCGTCAAGTTGCTTACCGAATTTCTTTGAACGCTTCAACATCATAACAATCTTGCCATTACGTTGTAATTCTTTTGCTTTTTTATTAACATCAGCAAAATTATCATCATCATTATAAGCTAGTACAATTTTATCATTTAGAGGAGGGGTAAAGCCTTCATTCAAAAGAATTGCGCAGATTCTCTCAAATCCAATAGAAAAACCAACAGCAGGAACAGATTCGCCTAAGAACTTACCAATCATCTCATCATATCTACCACCACCAGCAACAGAAGAACCAAACTTATGACTAGCAATTTCAAAAACCATACCAGTATAATATCCCATACCACGTACTAAAGATTTATCATAAACAGCATCAAATTTTCCATCAGAAATACTATTTGCAAATTCAAGTACCTTCTTAATATTGTTAACCACATCTTTGTTTTGACAATATTTTTCTGCAATACTCAAAGCATCGTTCTCAGCTTCGCTAATAATTGATATAAATTTCTCAATCACATTAGAATCATATTCTTTTTCACTCAATTCAGCTTTAACGCCATCAATACCAATCTTATCAAGTTTATCAAATATAATACAAACAGACATAACATCGTCAGCATTAAATCCTGCGCCCAAAATCATATCTGTTAAAATACGTCTGTCATTAATTCTAATTGTAAAATCAGAAAAACCGATATTATCGAGGGCAGAAGTTGTTGCAGCAATAAGCTCCATCTCAGCATTTATAGATGCATCGCCAATAATATCAATATCACATTGAAAAAATTCTCTCATTCTACCTTTTTGAGGACGTTCCGCTCTAAATACTTTATCAATTTGAATAGCTTTAAAAGGCATACTTAAAAATTGACGATTATTTGCAAAATATCTGGATAAAGGCATTGTCAAATCATAACGCAAACCGCTATCTACCAAATCATCTTCACAAAGATTTTCTTTACTTAAATCTAATTTTTGCCCTCTTTTTAATAACTTAAAAATCATAGAAAGATTTTCGCCACCATCACTTTTATTTAAGCGCTCAATATCTTCCATCATAGGTGTATTTATCTTATTAAATCCGAAAGACTTATAACTTTCTTCAATTTTACCTCTAACATAATCACGAATTTCAACTTCTTTAGGTAAAAAATCTTTAGTTCCTCTAACTGGTTGCGTACTAATTTTCATGCGTAAAAATCCTCAAAAATAACAAATCGCTCACAATAATATAATAAAATCAAAAAAAAATCAAATTATTTTTATTTTTAGTCTTTAAATTTACTTTTTTTTGTGTTATAATATGTCCAAACACCAGATAAGAGAGGATTTAGTTATGAACACAAAAGCTGAAAAAATGACCTATGAAGAAGTAGATGCAAAGATGAGAGATGCATACTTCACTAACAAAGTGGATATGACACCTGCTACAATCAAAACTGTATCTTCTTGTTTAGATGGCAAAACAGAAACTGTTGTATCTAGAATCTTAGAGATAGACGGTAAACCATTTATGGGAATTGACTATGCTGATGGAGAGGCTGTTGGTGCATGGATGGCAGATGCAAAAGGTCGTCGTGTTCCAATTAAAATGCCTGAAGAAAAAACAGAACAAAGAAGTGCTACTAAAGTTCTTGAAAAAATTTCATCAGGCTTACTTCGTCGTGTTCAAAACCAAAAAGATGTTGAAAATAAAGAAGTTGCAACAAAAGAAACCAAAACACGCACAACAAAAACAACCCAAGTTTCACGAGAAAGAGATTTTTCTTAAAAATAATACAAACAAAAACCGCTCTAATTTGAGCGGTTTTTTTATGCTTGATTACATATCGGGGGTAAAATCTTTAGAAGTACGTGTACAAGAAACAGAAGTTCTTTCGGCCTTGTTTTCATTATCCGAACCTTTTTGTACTTTTTCTCTTTTTTGCTTAATTGCTTGCTCAATATATTTGATTTTATAAACTCTACTATAACAAATAGGGTCTTCTTTAGCTAATTCTAATGCAGATTTTCCGTCTTTATCTACAGCTTCGGGGTCTGCACCAGCAGATAATAACATTTCAATTTTTTTTACATCAATATTGTGCTCAAGCGCATTAAACAATAAATTTCCTGTATTAGGATCTCCTCCAGCTCTAAGATATAAATCTAAGTCAAATATCTCAATATCTGGCTCAGCTCCATATTGAAGCAATAGTTTTTGCGTTTCTCTATTCTGTTTACTTGAATTAAAATGTGAATATTGCAAAGAATGATAACTTGTAATATTTTTAAGAAAATCATTATCTGGAACTAAACCATGTTTTAGGCATGTTTTCAATACAGTAGGGGACAATAGAGCTATTGCATAATCATAGTTCGCATTTTTAGCATTATGGTAATCATCTTCATTACCGAAGTCTTTAAATTTATAATACTTTGTCAATTTTTTTAATATTTCAGTAACATCACTCTCAGAAGAACTTTCAATTGATTCAACAAAAGCATCAAATTCTTCTTTTTTATCAGATAGACACAAAGCTTTTAAATCTCTAATAAGATTTTCTTTTGAATTATCTACGGCATATAATCTTTTAATAGGATGAATTTTAGGTAAATCTTTAGGTATAACCGGATCAAATACGCCTGAATGAGTATCGCTTTGATTAAGCTCCATATCTGGATTATTCTTATATTCTTGATATTGCTTTTCGTTTAATACATTAAATTTAGGTCTAAGAAATATACAAGTCGCAACATCCCATGCATTCAAAATATCATAATTATGCTTCCAAACGGTTTCTTGTGGGAGATAAACAGCATCATAATCTCTGGCAATTGCCTCAAAATCAAGACATTTATCTAGGTAATAACTGCCTGTAGATATTGTATATTTTTCTAGCTCAGGAGAAGCTGGTAATATTGTTAATATTCTACAATCTTTTTTAGGAACAATATGAAGTCTTTGCTCTGTTTGAGGATTATAAACTCTAAAATCTTCATTATTACACCATTCTTCCCAATCAGATAATCCTGTTTCAGGATTAACAGGAGAAGTCCAAAAGGCATTGAGCGGTTTTTGACGATTTATAATGCTATTTTTAGGCATTATAGTATTTTTATTAACTTTTTCTAATGGACCTACATAAATAAAATCCAAATCTTCAACATTTCCCATATCCGTCTCCTTAACCGAATATAGAATATTTTATCATAATTTTTATCTAAAAACAAGCCCTAACTCATCGTTTGTTCTTAAAAAACTCAGATAAAATTTCTCCACATTCTTCCGCTAATATTCCAGAAGAAACAATAGGCTTATGGTTACAAGTAGGGCTATCAAAAAACTTTACACCATTAATAACTGCACCGCCTTTAGGATTTTCAGCGCCGAAAACCAATCTTTTGATGCGCATCATAGAAATAGCAGAAGCACACATTGTACAAGGCTCTAATGTAACATATAATGTGCAATCCCATAAACGCTTTTGTTCTAAACTAATAGCTCCCATACTCATAACAACAGTTTCCGCATGAGCTAGAGCATGAAGTCCATGCTCACTAGTATTGTATGCTTTAGCAATTATTCTACCATCTGCATCAACCAATACCGCCCCAATCGGTACTTCATCTTCTTTAACAGCCTTTTTAGCTTCTTCTAAAGCCATAAGCATATAATATTCATCATCAAACATCTTAGTTAAACTTTGTCCATTCTTTGATATTAACTCTTAAAAATTCTGGTAATTCATCAAGTCCAGAAGCGCCACTAGCTTTCTTGTGGCCACCACCACCAAAATCAGAAGCAATACTAGATACATCAACATTATCTTTTGTTGTTCTAAAAGATAAATTCCATTTATTTCTTTTATTAAGTGAAAAACTTACCATAAAGTCATAATTCTTAATATTATCAAGCGATTCAAAAAAGTCAGTTCCCGCTTGTGGCATATTCGCAGCAATACATCTTAAACCTTTATATGTTCCTTCAAATGCCATATTTCTAACCAATCTATAATCTCTATGTTTAATAAACGAAAGAATAGCATTACCTTTTTCTACCATCAAATCTATATCGATTTTGTTTTCAAATAAATCACGCCAGCTTTTTTCATAAGGACGATTAACTCCCAATGCCTGAAAAGCATATTCAAAAGGTCTAACTCTCTTATCTCTTAAATCAAATAAATCATTTAATGCTAATAATCTAACCCCAAGAGGAACTTCAACATCAGGGAAGAAATATCTCCATGTTAATTCAATTGCAGCCATACCAACAGCACGTTCACCTTTAATTCCTAACCCACCTTCTTTTTTTAGATATTCTTCATATAAATCAATAGCAGATTGGTGGTGGTCAATCCAAATCAAATTCTTTTCATTATGAAGTTTAAACATATATTCCATCGGAAAAGATACATCACAAACCACAATATCATTATGTTTTTCAATTTCTTCATATGGTATTTCTTGGTCGTAATTAAATCCCAAAAGTTCACAGTCTTTATGCGCATATTTTACAATTGCAGCAGAACCTTTTCCGTCATGATCAGCACTATGATAAACACATAACATTATTTTTTCCTTTCTTTCTTATTCATTATTCCATGTAATTTCTAAACCATCATAAGCTGGTTCAACCCCATCAAAACATCTCGACTTAACGTTTTCATAGTCAGATTCTGTTGCCATATGATTAATCAAAGTACGTTTAGGGTTAATTTTCTTCACATATTTTAATAAATCATCTAATCCCATATGGTGTTTAGTACCGTTAGGAGTTGTAAGAGGCATAATTAAAACTTCAGGCTGTTTGGTAATTAATTTTAATGCACTATCAGGAATATCTCTGCAGTCAGAAATATATACAACTTCACCGTCATTAAAAATATAACCACTAGATTCAAGATTGTGCCCAGACAATTTAATTGGTGTAATCTTTACATCTTTAAAATAAAAACTTTCTTCATAAACATATCTGTTAGGATGAAGCGCAGCCTTATGTACAGGGTCAATTTCATCATCATTTTCTACTAATAAATATGAAAATCTAGCTTTTATATAGTCTAAACAAAAGTCAGAAGCAAAAAGTTCAATAGATTTATTCTGAATACGATTAACTTCTCTTAAATCATCAATTCCATGCAAATGGTCAGCATGCGGATGGGTATAAAATACCGCATCTAAATCTCTAATGTTCGATAGAATTAATTGCATTCTTAAATCTGTTGACGTATCAATCAAAAACTTAGTATTACCAATTTCAAGATATGTACCACTGCGTAAACGAATATTTTTAGGGTTATTAGGATCACAATCTCCAAAACCATATGATAAAGAAGGAACACCTGGTGCAGCACCACAACCTAATATAATAACTTTAGACACATCAAACCTTTCTATAATTAACGTTTAGCTTTTTGATAAAGACTATAAAAATTGTTCATAGTTATACGAGCGATTTCTTCAATCGTCAAGCCTTTAATTTCTGCCATTTTTTCAGCAGTTTTTACAACATAAGCTGGCTCATTTACCTTCCCCCTAAAAGGCACAGGCGCAAGGTAAGGGCTATCTGTTTCAATCAGTATCTTATCTAGAGGATAATCTTTGAAAATATTAGCCACATCAACACCAGACTTAAAAGTAATAATTCCAGAAGCAGAAATATAAAACCCAAGTTTGTTAACAGCATCTGCAAACTCTTTATTTGAAGTAAAACAATGAATTACCCCACTTAATTTACCAAACCTTTTAACACCTTCATACAAAAGATTAAGCATATCTTCTTCAGCTTCTCTCTGATGTATCATTAAAGGTAAGCCTGTTTTTCCACTAGCTTCAATATGTCGCCAAAACATTTCTTTTTGTTCTTCAATACAATCAGCGCCATAGTGATAATCTAATCCACACTCACCAATTGCAATAACTTTATTATGAGAAGATGCTTTTACAATATCATCAACACTAATCTTATTTAGTTTTTCTTTTGCACTATCCGGATGAACTCCCACAGATGTCCATATATTTTCAAATTTTTCGCACATTTCAAGCTGTTGGGACATCTCATCCAAATCTTTTCCCGCATTAAGCAAAACAGAAACTTTAGCCTCTCTTGCTCTTAAAATAACATCATCTTCTTCAATGTGGCAATGACTATCAATAAACATTAAACCTAATCCTTTCAAAACATATCAAGTATAGGCAAAAACCGTTTAAATATATTTAAAAACAAGAAATTATTTGACTAAATCAATCAAAAACTTTACAGTAAAGCAAACAAATTAAAACGGAGAATGTAGTGATAATACGAAAAGCTAAAGTTGAAGATGCAAAATCAATGGTAGAAATAAATGTAAGCACATGGAAAGTTGCATATAAAGGTTTATTACCTGATAAAATTTTAGACAATCGCAATGTAACGGAAAAAAGAATTGAGCATTCACAAGAAGCTATAAAAACAAAAGATAAAATACATTTTGTTGCCGAAGAAAATGGTGAAGTTGTAGGCTTTTTAACAGGAGGAGATTCTCGTGACGAAACAGTTCCCGTAGATTTTGAAGTTTATGCTCTTTATGTATCTCCTCTAATGCAAAGAAAAGGGATAGGGCAGGCATTGTTAGACGCATTTATGAAAGAAATAAATTATGCTCCGTTTTATCTTTATGCTTTAAAGAGCAATCAAAATGCACGCCAATTTTATATCAAAAACGGTGGAATAGAATTACCAGAATTTGAGAAAGAACTTCCTGAAAAATATAATAATGCTTTAGAAAGTTTGTTTATGTTTAATCTTTAAGCAAATTTCTGATGTAGTTAATATCATTTAGCCACGGAGATATGTTAACAGGAGCTCCATGACCTGTTTCCATAGTAATTAATGCATTATCTGCTGTAAACTCTTTAACAAGACGCTTAAGGTCATAATCTCCTTTACCAAAATGCAAATGCTCATCGTCAGTACCGGAAATATTGCCGTCGCATAAATGATACATCGCAGGCTTCAACTTTGCAAAATCTGCAAGAAATTCATATAAATCAGTCTTAAAATAATTTGCCGCACAAGTTGCATGAGAAAAATCAAAACAAAACTGAATACCTAATTCATCAATAAATCTTTTAATTTCAATCGGTCTGCAACCATGCAAATCAACAAGCGCATCATTACAATAAGCAGGCATATTTTCAACCGTAATACGACTATCGTTAAAAGCCTTAAATTGGCGAATACTCTCTGCTAAATATTCTTCTCCATGAAAAGTCCCTGGATGAAGAATAATAATATCAGAGTTAAGTAAATCAGCAAATTGTTGTGAAGATTTAATTCTAAAGCAATTGTTTTCAAATTCATTTTTATCAGCAGTATTCAGTCCTTGCCCATTATGAGGTGCATGAATAACAGTCTTAACACCATTAAATCTAGATTTAATTATATCTTTTGTATCATTATAAGAGTCGGGCAGGGGAAATAACTCTAAAAAGTCAAAAACACCTTCTTTTAGAGCCTTTTCCGCCTCAGAAACTAATTCTACATTACAAGCACAATCTTTTGACCAAAGTTTTAAACCGAAATTCTTCATATCAACCTCAATAAAACAAAACTCATCACAATATAGAATTCATAAATTAAAATATAGTAAATCTAATCTATAAGTTGACAATAAAACAAAATATAAATACAAAAATAATAACTAACCTATAACTAAGATACTATTATGAAAGAACAATTTTTTAGTGAACCACTGATAGATTATATACTATTTATAGTGGTCATAGTCTGCGGAATAATAGGGTATGCTTTTATGTTAGATAGTAATAACCCTTCATTCTGGATAGTATTAAATCGTGTATTATGTGTCATATCACTAATAGCACTAATTTGCCGACAATTTGTCCGCAAAGAATAAAAAAGGAGCCTCAAAACTCCTTTTTTGTATTTTAAATTATTGACAGTTATACTTTCTTGGTTTATATTATTTGCCATAGCGGAGTTAGATGTAGTAGTCTGTACATCTAAGCGATTTTTCCCCGAAGTCAGTCCTAAGGGTAAAGCTCCGCTTTTTTTCATCATTTTTTACCTCCATTAAGTTTATATATCCAAAATAAAATAAATAAAATTGACAATATATTTATAACTTGCCAAATATCTCTACTTAAATAAACTGGAATAATTGGATTATAAATCAATCCTAATATTAACCAACCATAAAAGAGGTTAGATTTTTCTTCTTCCGAATCGTTAAACATATAACAGCAAGAGGTAATAAATAAAAATAATCTTAGCAAAGTGTAGTAACCATAAGGAAACTTAAATAAAGCTAAAACTAATAAAAATATAGATACAGTTGCTAATTTATTCATTTTTTTTCTCTAATATTTGTTGTTTTAATTCTTTTTGTATTTCATCAGAGCAATAGTCATTATACTCAACAACACCATCGGTTGAAGATGTTTTTTCAATTCTATAACTTATTTCTTGTAAAATGATGTCAATAAGCAGATGTTTTCTTTTTATCAGATTTGTTTCTGCATATAGCTGGTCTAATTTAAATTCACTAATTGAGGATAGTTTTATGGTTACGGGATAAAATTCGTAATCATATAAAACTAAAAAATAATCACTATTATATTTGTCATAGATAATGTTATGAAAATGCATACGATTACAATGTAAACTTTTACAATATTGAACAAGGTATTCGATTCCGTAGCGTAAATATTCGTATTTATCAGCTTTGGTATGAAGGGTTGTATAAATTAAAATAGCACCAGCGACTAAGTTAAATAAAATCCAAGAATCAATATACATATCAATTACCTTTGTTTTGATTTGTAAAGATTTGCCTTATCTTTTGTTTGTATTTTAGAATCTTTAATCGTTGTTTCTCCTAAATTACAAAATAAGTTAAATAACTTAAAAACTAGTAAACAAAAATTACCCCAACGATGAATAAAAAAAGCTCCCGTAATAAAACGAGAGCTATAAATTGGTATGCGCGTAGGACAACGGGATATTCAAACAGTAATCTCAGCAGTCACTCCCTCAACCTTTCTTTTGCTATATCACAAGAGCATAATGTATCGCCTTCGGTTTGAGAATAAAGTTTACCATTTTCATCTACCCTCTTGACATTAAAATTTCCTGATGATATATTTTGATTAAACGCAGGCACGAAAGTGATTGCAGAGGGGAGCGTTTCGGACGTAGAGCGGAGCTTTTGATTAACAAAATCACTAGACAGCATCCCCTCAAATCTAAACATTGTCTTTGCAGATAATGTTTTTTTATGTGTCCTAACCTCCTCAACGTAATAGGTTGTTCCATCTTTCATTGTTTTCAAGTAGCCAACAGTATCATTTCCTTTTGAACAAGCTATATCTGATTTAGTTGGAAAGGTTATGAATACCGCAACAGAACCTTTAAAAATTCAAGTAACAGAAGATAATAAAGCCCATGTTATATCATCTAATAGACCTTTACATGGAACAGGTAGACAACGACATCGTGCCGCTCTTAGTTTACTAGAGAATATTATAAATTCTTCATATAAGACAGGGGAAAGAGAAGTAGATTTATATCATAATACAAATATAAAAACAATAGAGCATAAGAAAGGTGTAGATAAATACGTATATTTTAAATCTTTAGTAAAAATTGGTGATAGGTTTTTTGATGTAGAATTATCTGCAGAACAACCTAAAGGACAAACAACAGAACTATTAGATTTATATAATGTAAGAGTAAAAAGGAGCTCCCTGCACTATTCTACAGTCGGAGCTCCTTCTGTTTCAAATATAACACCTATTAGTAAAGATGTCAAGTCTTTTGAATTAAAAAATGATGATTTTACAGACACTATGTTTGGTGGAAGTCCTGAAAAAGTTAATGTGGGTAATCTTGTGCAAAGTGATATTTATTTGGGAGATAAATAAAACTTTTTTTAATTATCTGCTATTATCAATTATTTTTGAATAGTATTTAACAGAATTTTTTTGCAGTTGTTTAGTTCTTTTTCTATTTCTTTATCTATAAAAGTTTCTACATCAAATATTTTAATATTTTTGTTATTTATTTCTTGTATGAGTTTTGGAGCTATAAGTCTTAGGTCTATATTATCTATACAATCATTATGCTGCAGTATTTTTTGTACATCACTATTTCTTATTTTATTTTTGTATGGAGTATATGTTACATTGTAGTTGTCTTTTGTAACAGATATTAAATTTTTATCGATATAGTATGTGATGTCATCAGCATAGACACTGGGGATAAACAAAAGGCTTAATATTAAATATTTTTTCATCATTTTTTACCTCCATTAAGTTTATATATCCCAAAAGAAATAAGAATTATTTACAGATAATTTTTACACCTTTTTTCCAAGAAATAGCTCTACCATCATCCAAATCAAAACAATCATAATATTCATCATAGTATGGTGGTGTGGCTTTATGGTGTATGTCGGATAGTGTTTTTTCTAAAATTTCTATATAGTATCTTCTTTCATCTCTATATTTTTTTTCTCTCCAAAATCTTGGATATTCATATCTATATCTCAAAGTGTTATCTATGGAAGTTTCCTTTATATTTATGTTTTTTATTTTTTCGCAAAAGGATATTTGTTTTTCTTTTTGTTGTTTTGTGTATTTTTCTCTAAGTTCTTTAAATTCTTGTTCATTTTTTATTTGTATTTTATAGTTGTATATAAATAGAATAGTAATAAAAGATAGTGTGGTACAGATGCAAAAAATAATTTTTTTCTTTTGTTTTAATAAAAAAAG
>JAZNKG010000034.1:0-45783 GCA_045578445.1 Alphaproteobacteria bacterium | reverse complement strand
AGATGAAGTGAGTCTTATCGCAAATGAGTTTAGTCAAAAATTATTGATTGCACAAAATTTGAATAATATATATGTATTCATTCTTAATTCCTCAGTAAATTGTGGGAGTGTTGGTTGCCATAGTAAGGTTTTTAGCATTGATGCTATAAATAATTACCATTTTATAGGAACTGGTGGTGTATATGATTGTAATTATTTGAAAGATGATATATATCGTTGTTTTTTGTTATAATATAATTAAGGATTATTGTTTGATGCTGAAAATATCAATATTTAAAATATTATGAATATGGGTATAAATGAGCATAAATTTAAGTATAAAAAACTTGAATTATTAAACTAAATAATATACTGTAGGGTATAATTTTTACTTGGAGTTTTAAAATGAAGAAATTATACCTTGCAGTTGTTTTTAGTTTTTTATTCGGAATTTGCGATGCAAAAGCAGATTTGTATGCTGATTATGTTAAAGTTGAGTGTAATAAAACTTTTGGGTTTATAGATATTCAAGATAATATCATGTTTGGTAGAAGAATGGTTGAACATTTTAGAACCCCAACACCTTATTTTAAATATTCAGTAAATGATTATATAGTTGAAAGTGATATATATTTGGTAAATAATTTTTTTAAGAATAATGAAGATTTTACCATAAATTGCGAGTTATCATATAATTTATCCTATATTATCAAAATTCATCAAATAGATAGAGGGGATTGTCAATATAGTTCAACTAAACTTATAAGTATTACAGAAATAAAAAATGAGGTAAAAAAAGAATTGGTAGATAAAGTTGCAATAGGATGTGATGGAGATGTTAATAGGATAGTTGGAGAATTGCATTATGACTATAATGTTTTAACAGATGAGAGTGCTGGTTTAACAATAGATTTTTCTTTTAATTCATTAGGTGTTTCTTTCAATTCATACGAGGAATTTGAGCCTATTACAGATAAAATAATAAGTGATAAATACAAAGAAGACCAACAGCGTATAAAAGAATGGAATAACAAAGAATAATTGCAATAAATGTACTTGACATTTTAATAAGAGTTGCGACTGAGAAGTCGTGACTCTTTTTTTGTAGGAGAAAATTATGTTTGATTTTTTAAAATAATTCAGTAATGGAAAATAGGACCAGAAATAAAAAGACAGTAAGATGTCTTTTAGATAAAATTCGAAGATCCCTTGACCATTCGGTTGCACCGAATGGAGGGATGACGGTTTAAAGTTTGTTTATGGGTACTGTGATGTGAGTGTTTGAGAGGGATGATAAGTTTAAATTGTTTATATGGAGACTATAACGATGATTTTTGAAGGGAATATAAAAAAAGACACTCTGTGAGTGCCTTTTAATTTTTGCTGTCTATCCATAAACTTATTACGACTACTAGGAACATTTTAATTATTGTAAAGATAAAGAAAAATCTCAATATTTTAATAATTAGAGGGTTTCCAGTCGCTAAAGAAGCTCCTGCAGCTATTATTGCTGACGCGAAAATATGGATTAGTCCACGTACATAGGCTTTTTCTATTCTACTGCAATTTTTTATGGAGTAGCTAATAGATATCATGGAGAGCCCCATGAAGCTCAATGCTATACCGCCAAAAATTTTGAATAAGAACTCAGGAGTACATGTTGGTATTAATAGGGTTATAAGGCCTATTACAAATGATGTAACCGCGAGGACTAGAAAAATTTTGGTTAATTTTTTGCTCATATTAAAATTGTTTTTTTTGTTTATACTAATTTTCATAATAAGATATTTTTTTTGATGT
The DNA here is from genome assembly GCA_045578445.1 of Alphaproteobacteria bacterium. Lineage (GTDB taxonomy): Bacteria > Pseudomonadota > Alphaproteobacteria > RF32 > CAG-239 > CAG-267. Next base: position 44,004 of record JAZNKG010000034.1, on the reverse strand, counting down.
TCATAATAATTTTTTATTGGTAACATGTGTAGACAAAAAATGTTAAGAAGTCAAGGGTAAAATATTAGAATTTGGGGTAGGTGAATAATTTATGTGTTGACAAATTTGTTTTTTGGGGGTATTTTGCCTGAAGTTTAACTATTTATTGTGTAATTAAAATTTATTATTATGACAAAAGAAGAGATCTTTGCTACTGTAAAAGAGATAATCTACAGGAACACCTATGGTATTTCTCGTGATGAAGAAATCGAGCTTAATAGCCATTTGGTCAACGATTTGAATATTGATAGTCTGGACCGCGTTACTATTACATTGGCGGCGGAAAGGGAATTCAATATAGAAATTGAGGATGCAATTGTGGCGGATATTGAGACGGTGAAAGAAATTGTGGATATGATTGCAAATAAATTGCAAATCCAGAAGTAAAAAAAGATGCTTTGTGCTTCTTGTTAAAGTGACATTTTCTTAAAATAATTATTATGAAAAAAGATGAGATTTTTGTACTTGTGAGAGAGATGATTGCAGATTACATGAGAGAGGTCTCCAGAGAGGATATCACTCTTGATAGCAATCTTTCTCAGGACATCGGGATGGACAGTCTTGATGAGATTACTGTGATTGCTGAAATTGAAAAAAGGTTTAACATCAGAATTGATGATGATAAGTGGCCTGATTTCATCTCTGTAAATGACTTGGTTGAGGAAATCGTCAGATGCCTTGATGCAAAGAAGTAAGAATAGGGGGCTTTTGCCTCCTTTTTTTATTGATTTTATGTTTAAATAGTGGTATAATCCACAGTTGTTAAATTTGTAAAACTTTAGGAGGAGTTTAATATGGCAAAATCTTTAGAAGAACAATTAGAAGATTTTTTTAAAAACGGTCAATCCAATAAAGCAGTAATTATGGTTGAAAAATTAGAAGCTCAAGATGCCGAAATGGGGAAGTTTCGTATGGAGAAACTTGGTGATGAAAGATTTGCCGGATTTGTTGAAATGGAGAAATTTGCAAAAACTCAAAAGAATATAGAGTTTATTAGGGCAGCTTCTAGAGGAGAGATGGATTCGGTTATTGGTTTTATTGAAGAAGGTATGGATGTTAATGCAGTGGGTCCATATGGTGGAACAGCTTTGAAGGGAGCTGCTCGTTATGGTAATCTTGAGATGGTTGAAAAATTACTTGAGTTAGGCGCAGATGTCAATAAAAAAGATGATAGAGGTAATACTGCATTAATGGATGCTGCTCATTGTGATAATGTTGATGTTATTGAGTTGTTAGTTCAAAAAGGTTCTGATGTTAATGAAAAAAATGATAATGGTGTTTCAGCTTTAACTATTGCGTCAAAGTGGAGCTCTTGTGAAGTGCTTGAAAAATTGGTTGAACTCGGTGCAGATGTAAACCCTGAAAGAATGTCTCCTTTATTTGCAGCGGCAGAAGCTGGTCGTGATGATCTGGTTGAAAAATTAATAGAGCTTGGTGCTGATATTGATGCAAGAGATTATAGAGGTAGAACAGCTTTGATGGTTTCTACCGTATATGATCGTATTGATGTGGTGAGAACATTGGTTGAAAAAGGTGCTGATATTAATGCTGTTGATGAATTTAAAGATACAGCTTTGATTTTTGCGGCAAGAAATGGTGCTTACTATTCTGTTACTGCATTAGTTGAGCTTGGTGCTGATTATATGGCTAAAAACGATAGAGGTCAAACAGCAAGAGCTGTTGCTGATAAGAGCGTAAAAGCTCCTCTTATGCGTGCTATTAAGCAAAAAAATGAAGAAAAGAAAGCGCAAAAGAATGCAAAGCAGAAGAAGCCTGTTGTTATGTCTTATGGCAAGGATATAATGGATTAGGAATTGTAAAATATTATGATTTTAGTTTTCTTACATGGAAAAGGTGCTAATGAAGAAGCGTATGGTGAACAATTGAAAGTTTTGGCTGAAAACTTATCAGCTCAATATGTTTCTTTGAGAGCTCCTTTTTCTTGTGTGGAGAAAAAGGGTAAGTATCTTTGGTTTAATAAATTTTTGCAGAATAATCGTCGAGATGCGGTAAAAGAAGAATATGCTCAATCGCTTAGCTATATAAAAAATGAGATACAAAAACTTTCTTATCCTTTGACAGATATTGTTTTAATCGGACATTCTCAAGGTGGAGGTATGGCTGTTTCTGTTGGTTTGGAATTAAAATTAAAGGCTGTTTTTAGTATTTGTGGGGATTTACCTTATAATTTAGAATATAAGAATTTAACTGATACATCTATTTATTGGCTGGAAGGGGCTGATGATGTGTATATTGATGAGGATAGAAAGAAATCTTATAAAATGCTAACGGATGTGGGTGCTGATTTTAATTATAAATTAGTTGATAATTGCACACATACAGAAATTGATAATGCTTTTTTAGAAATTGAGAATAATTTGAAATAGGTAATTTGAATATATTTTAGCAAAATGTTGATAGATATTGACTATTATAATGCTGAGGCTACTTCAGGGTCGCTAAAGTAAGTGCTTACTGAGCGAGTGATTGCTTCGGCTAATTTTTTGCGATAGTTTGGTTGGCGAAGATATTTTTCTTCAGTATAATTTGAGAGGTAGCCTAATTCTACTAATACTGATGGAATATCTGGGGCTTTTAGTACGGCGAAACCTGCAAAGCGATGAGCATTGTTTAACAGTTTAACTCTTTTTTTCATTTCTTTTACTACATAGGTAGAAAATTTTGAAGCTTTATTTCTGCTATCGTTTTGTGATAATGAGATTAGCACATCATTGATTTCTGGGGAGTTATCAGAGAAGTCCATACCGTCAATAATGTCAGCTTTATTTTCTCTTTCAGCTAAGGCTTCTGCTTCTTTGTCGGATGCGCGTTCTGACAAGGTGTAGATTGATAAACCTTGAGCTTTACGATTTTTTGCACTATCTGCGTGTAGGCTGATAAATAAATCTGCATGGTAGCTTCTTGCGATATCAACACGTTTTCTTAATGGAATAAAAATATCGGTTGAGCGTGTCATATATACTTTAAAACCTTTATTTTCTAGTTGACGTTTTAGCTCTTTGCCCATTGAAAGTGTGATGTTTTTTTCGTAGGTTTTGAATGAGCGACCAATAGCTCCTGGGTCTTTGCCACCATGACCTGGGTCTAGTACAATTATTTTTTTGCGATTTTTATATGGAGCTTTAGTTTGGGCTGTACTTGTTTTTATGGCTTTTAGTCCTTGAGTGCTCAAGTCTATTGCTAAGCGCCAGTTAGATTGTCCTTTTTGTGGCTCTAAGATAAAATTCTTTTTGATTGTAGCATTGTTTTTTAAGTTAAACACCAAGCGTTTTCCTTTGCCATCAGCAAGATTGCCTGTTCTGAAACCACTGATAATTTGATTGTTTGATACTTTGGTTTTATCAGAAATTTGCGAATCTTTTATATCTAGAACAAGGCGATTAGGAGAATCTAGCAAAAAAACATCATATTGGAATTTTTGTGTTCCATCTAATACAATTCTTATTCCGTCTTGTTGTTGACCAATACGGATGTCTTTGATTACGTTTGTAGCCCACGCAATATTAGCAATTAGGCAAAATGTAATGGCTAAGAATAGTTTTTTTAGCATTGTCGTCCTTTAGAAATTTAACTCATGGAATGCTAACATGTAAACAATTAAAATCAAGTTAAAGAGGTGGTTTTATACAATAAAAAAAGTCCCACATAGGGGACTTGATTGAGTGTTTACCATACTAAGCTGAGATTTGTGATTTCTTCAGGTATCTCGCCTGTATAGTAGATAGTTGTTAGAACGTGTCGGTCTAAATCTTGGTCATAGATGTCTCTGAACAATTCTGATTTAGCGACGATCTCAAAGGCTGTAACCTTGTCAAGCAGTTCAGGCGGGCACTGGTAGATAGCTTCATCAATTGATGGGCGCAGGCAACCATAATAACCACCGTATTTGTGGTAGGTTGTGATGCGGGCTACTTCGGTTAGGGCAGGAGCTTCAAGCAACGGATAGTGTTCATCAAATGAAAAACTACGTGTTGCTACATAGTGTGCTTCTACGAAAAATAGCTTTCCATCGGTTTCGGCCATTTCTTTGAGGTGTTGCATTGCCTTTGTTTCATGCAGGACACTGTATAATTCACTTCCTGTAGGGAATATACCGACATAATGTTTGGTGCCTCTGAGTACGGGACGAATTCTTTTAGCAAGAGCTAGAATTTCTTCCTTGGTGTAGCGCTTTTCTTGTGCCGATAAGCGTTCTAAGATTTTTTGTTTTTCTTCGTTCATAAAAATATGGTATTAGTTTATAATAATGCATTTAGTGTTTGAAGCATAATGGATTTTTTGGTTTTTGTCAAGACGAATTGTTGTATAAAAAAACTCCGTTGGTTATTCGGAGATTTTTTTGATTGCTTCATATATTTCTTTGTGAGTATTGGCAACGTATATTTTGTTTTTATTTTCAGATAAAAATTCTTCCGTTATATCTGATGAGGTTTCCGTCAATAATATCGGTACACACGGATAGAGCAGGGCTGTATTCATATCAGCCAGTGAGTCTCCGACAAAAACTATCTCTTCATTTTTTATGTTTTTTAAGTTTAATTTGTTTAAAACGTAATTTATTACTTTAGGAGAAGGTTTGGTTGAGCCGATTTCATCCGCAGTGATAATGTTGCTGACGTGGGGAAGAATTTTTTTGAATTTTTTGTTGCTATCCAGTGCATCTATGAACTTTATATCGCGATTGGTTATTACAATTGTTTTAGCTTTTAATTCGTGTAAAGCTTTTAAGTGTTCGTATGCATAATCGAAGACAGGAATATTATTAATTTCTTTTATCAAGTAATTTAAGTATGTATCATAAGCTTCTTTTGCTTTATCTTCAAAGAAGTTAGGAAAGTTTTCTTTCATAGACTTCAGTGGATCTTTTTTTTGACGAGTTATCGGCCAAGGCTCTTTGCCGTATAGTGATAATGTATAGTTTATTGCTACATGGTCAATCTTTTTTGAATCAATAAGTGTTTGACACAAATCAAAAAATACAATCTTGGGTGCGGTTTTATATGGCAATGATTCAGTTATTCTCATTTTCAAGTGCTTTAGATGTATATAATATTATCTCTTCATAATTGTTAAAAACAACGATAGGTGTGTTAGTTTTTTGTTTGTCTTTGATATACTCATCTTGCATAAATTTACCTTTGCCTAACAGCATAGGTTGAATGCCGGCATTGTATGCACACTCGGTATCTTGTTTTGTATCTCCAATCAGCCATACATTATTTTTATTTATAGCAGATGGTGAATTTTCTAAAGCTTTATATACTGGGTCGGGTGCTGGTTTGTTGTTTGTTGCATCGCCGTTGCCCAGTATGTTTTTAAATTTTATGGTCGGGTAACAAAATGATACTTCTTTTTGTAATAATGATTTTTCTTTATTTGAGATTATGTATATATCAATATTTTTGTTATTACACATCTTTAGGAAAGAATTTGCATTTTCAAGCGGTGTAACCTTGTTATACCCGTGTGTGGTATAGTAGTTTATGTAGTCTTGATATGCACTTTGTGCTTTATCGCCAAAAAAGTTTGGGAAGTTTTCTTTTAATGATTTCTTTGTATCTCTGTATTTTGCTTTAGTAATATCCCACGGTTCTTTGTTATATTTTTTTAGGACATACTCCATCGCTTCCACAACGGCAGGGCGTGTATGAGCAAGTGTATCATCCCAATCAAATATTATAGTTTTCGGCATATATTATTCCCGTTTTTTGTTAAAGCGAAGTCAATTTAGCAGATTTTTTTTAAAAAATCAACATTTTTTTGTCATAAAAAAAAACTCCACTTGGTTGTGGAGTTTTTTAGAGTGGTTGTGGTTATCCCATTTCAAAGCCAGCAAGTTTATTATTTATTATGCCAGTTGTAGCTTTTGTTTGTATTTTTTCGTTGAGTGTTATTTCCGGTAAATGAGATACAACTTTTCTTTGTGATAATGTGAATTCAGTTAAATTATCTACTTCGGTTCTGGCTAACTTTAAGTTATTTTTTACGCCATTGGATACTTTTCTTCCTTCATAATATTTTTCCATTCCAGTTACTAGTTCTGATGGAGAAATTTCTGATCCAAGTGGTTTGCCAAAAATTTCTTCATAATCTTTTGTAAATGTAGCTGGAGAATAGAAGCACATGTGTACGGCAACATATTGTACGTGCTCTGGCATTTTTTCAAAATTTGGTACGGCTTTGCAAACACGTTTATAATCTTGTTTAACTCGTGCTTTATATAATTCATTCACTTCTTCGTTGCTAAGTTTTCCAACGTTTTGCCCGTTGACAGCTATTATTTTAGCTCCTGCTCCATGAATACGATTTACTGTTACTGTATTACCGTTTGTATCTATGATATTAATATTACTTCCTTCTGGGATAGAAGTTATATTTGGTGTTCTATCTCTCTCAGAACTGTATAAATTAACTTTTTTCCCATCGTGGATATAATAAGCATTTTTATCGTTTATGATGTTTGTTGCTGATATAATATTGTCTTCTTGTGAAGCCAAAGAGGTGTTTTGTAAAATTGTGTTTGTTTGGAGGCTATCTCTTCTTGTGATTAACATTCCGATACCAATTGTAGGGTGTCCCTCACAATCAAAGTATGGTTCAGGATAGTTACCTTCATTTTTTGAAAATTTATTTTTAGCTTCTGCTAGAAAATCTTCGGGCGCAATACTCTTTAATGTTAAACTGTCTGTCATCGCCTCTTGCCAACCATATCTAGAAGATGAAGGTGTTATGTTCTCTAGTAGTTGTTCTTTTTTCTTTGCTAAATCTTCAGAAGTAGTTGCTCTTTCCTCCATTCTTTTTCCCAATCGTATATTTTGAGAAGTAGCAAGAGGATTTCTTTTATCAACATCAGGACTAGCAATAGATGCTTGCGCTTGATCAATAAGAGCTGCTTTTGTGTCTACTACTTCAGGTGTTGGAGTTGTGAAATTAGGTGTAGTTTCAATTGTTGTGCCTGCATATGTGGCAGAGATATCTGCAGGTCTTTCTACTTCTGCTACAACTCTTTCTTGAGGCATATTAGCTTTTACTGTTTCTATATTAACTCTTGTGGAAGCAGATATTTGTTCAGGAGACAAGGTGTTTTCTAATAAATAATTGATGGTGTTCCTTGATGAACGTTTAGCTCCATCTAAGTGTTCAGCCATATCATGAGGACGCATCAAAGCCTCTTGTACAAGTTTATATGCGTTTTCTAAGCCATATTTATCAATTAAATCTTGTGATTTTGATGAATCAATGTTAACCGCTTTAAGCCAGTTTTCAATTCTTTGTAATTCTTTAGATTTTGCAGTAGTCATGATATTTCTCCCAATAATATCTGTTACCATATGTCTTAATATATACCATATTTTTATGTTTTTGGCAAGGAAAATCGTACAAAGAAATGTTACAGTTTTGTAAATATTGTTTATAACTGTTTATTTTTGGTGTAATTTCTAAACTTTTAGGTAAAATCAAGGCAGATTTGTATTTTATGGATGAGATAATGCGTACGTTTAATAAATTAATGTTGTTGGTCGTAATGACCCTTGTTGCAGGTTGTAGTAGTAACAAAAAAGAAGTCGTTTTCTATAAAGACTATATTGATGTTGTGCCAGAGTATGTGGCTCCAGCTCAAAATGTTACTTTGGATGGGCGTAAAATGTGTGCGGTTAAACCTCAGTGCACTTCTGATGCGCTTTTGCCTCCACAACCTTGCGCACAGCCTATGCCAACTTATTATCAAAATATTTCAGAAACAGAAATTGAAAATGGTATTTTATTAATTCATCCTTATACTAGAGCAAAGGTTCTATGTGTTGAACATACTGGTTTTGGCGCTATGCAATGTGCAGAAAACTATAAAAATAAAGGTTTTGTTCTTGTAACCGATATCCCTCAATTTGTTGCTAAATACGACAACCTCACTCGTGGGACGTATCCAACAAGGAAGTGGAGAGGGGGCGGAGAACTTTATCCTCGCTTTTAAATGGATAAATTTTAGTATCTAGAGCGGTCTTTTCAGGTAAATAAAAATTCACGTACCTTTTTTGTACGCTAAAATTTTTATTTCCTTTAAGCCCATCTCTATCTATCTAAAATTTATCTCATTTAAGGTGTGGTGAGAGTGAACTAATTCGCAGATGGAAGCCTATCCCTAAATGCTCACATACCTCTATGTACGCTCCGCTTTAGGGTAGGACATCTGAGGCTATAAACGTAAAATTTATCTCATTTAATTTTAAATGGGTAAAGAGCGGTCTTTTCAGGTAAATAAAAATTTACGTACTGTGTGGCTTTGTCTAGCAGGCATCATGATTGCGGTTTTAAAGTTTCATGTACGCTTTTTGTGTACACATCAACTTTAAAACCACTTCCAGCATACCTACTATCCAAAGCCATTGCTTGTTTATTTATAGGGGCTTTGTCTAGCAGGCATCATGTTAAATTAATTCGAAGTCTTGTTACGTAAGGTTTACTATTGTAAACCAACTTCACTTCGGGCAAGCAACTGTAATGTTCGTTTTAGTTATTTTAAATAATTCGAAGATCCCTTGACCATTCGGTTGTACCGAATGGAGGGATGACGGTTTAAATGATTGTGTGCTGGCGCACTGGTTTGTGGATCCCCGATGTGCTACGGCTTACGCCGTGCCTCGAGGATGACCAGTAAGAAAAGTGGTTGAGTTGAGGATGACCAAAGTAAGAGAGGTGTTTGAGGATGAATTCGAAGTCTTGTAATGTAAGGTTTATTATTGTAAAGCAATTTAAAAACCACTTCTTGTATAGCTACATCTAAAGTCTTTGATGTTTTTTTAGTAAAATTGTCTTGAAACTCTCTGTTTTTTGTGTTACCATAATTCTATGTTATATAAAATATGGGGTGAGAGATGAGTTTTATTTTAATAAATAATATGGAATATGACGCTTTAGAGCTTGATACATGGATAAAAAAGACTAGAAATAATACTAAAGACGAGAAGATAACTCCAAAATTTGCTCTTGATATTTTATCTAAAACAAATCATTCAGGACACATAAAGACTATTCTTTTTAATATTGGTGAAAAGTGCGCTTCTATTAAAGAGCGTTTGGAGTATAAAGAATTTGTTTTGTCTGCAGTAGAAGGTAGATCGCACACTAAAACTGTTGCTGATTATTTAAAAGAGCTTGCAGAGGAAGGCGGTTATTTAGAAGAATTTAAAACTGCTGATGCAAAAGAAAAAGTTTATAGTCCACAGCAATTTGCGACAAAGTGCTTTGTTTTTATGGATAAAAATAAGCATAGTATGTTAGAAACTGATGCTGTAATTAGAAAAATGGGACTTGATGTAACTCCTGAAAGTGCTATGAAGATTTTGAATCAAACTAATCATTATGCGCATATTAAAAAATTGATAAGTATTATTGAAGCTAATAATGGGGGAGAAGAGTATAAAGATTTTATGCTTTCTTGTGTTTGTGGAAGAGAGACTTCTCAATCGTCTTATGAAATGATAAAAAATTGGTGCGAAAAGCATAACTGTGTGAAAGAATTAGAGCAAGCTAATTCTTTAGGCAAAGTTTATGACCGTGACGGAAATGTTATATTGGGAAAAACTAAAGACGAAATAATCAGAGATTTAAAGTCTATGTCTGCAACTCAGTTATTTAAGTAGCTATTTTGATTGTTTAATGCATATGTGAGATTAGCATTATCATTAGCATATATTATTGTTGCATCAATTTCGTATATTCTTTGATAATCAAAAGATTGTTCCGATAATGCTTGAAGATGGTCTAATTGTTTTTTATCTCTTAATTTGATTGTTTTTAGAGTGCTAAAATCAGAATTACCCATAAAAAATACATCTCTGCAATTTGAAAGGTCTAAGGTTGCGGGGAATAATTCTATGTCTTTAAAAGTTAGGTTTTCAACTTCATTAAAACTTAGACTGCTAACATTTTCTATGTCTACACTATCAAGTTCAAGTTTTTGTATCTTATTAAATGTTAGAGCTACATCTTTAAAATTTGTATATTTTAATGATACAGATTTTTTATCTGAAAACGTTAGTTCATCAAATTCAAAAGTTACGCAGTCCATTTTTACATTAGCACAATTAGATATATCAAGATGAGCGGGAAGTAATTGTTCTTCAAGTTCAAGTGTTGAATCCTTTTTAAAATTTAAGTTCTTGATATTAGCGATTTTTGCACAATTTAGAAAGACATGATCACAAGAGGAAAAATCTATATCATCGGGTATGTCGAACGAATGTTCTAGATGTATACAAGAAACGTTGTTCAAGATTATTTTATTTGCTGATTTTAAGCTTGAGTTGCGCAAGTATACTTGGTTACAATTGCTTAAATCTAAGACTTCTGGTAATGGAAGAGTTGTAATAATGTCACATATATTATCTTCAAATATTACGGTACTGTTTTTCTTAAATATCAGTTTGTTGTTTTTTTCAAATATAGCGCAACTTAAATCAATTTCTTCAACGTCTGAGAAGTCACATATTTCAGGTAAATTACGAGATGAGAGTAATCTAACATAACTAGGAAGGTTATCGCGTATGATTTTGAGCTTTTTATAAGAGGATAAATCACTATATGTAACTGATACTATCTTTTCTACGGCAGGGATGCTTATTAAACAACTATCTGTTGGAGAATAGAGTTTTCTTTTAGCGTTAGATTTTTCAAATTCTTCTAAGTATCCGCCTTCAGTTGCTAATTGTTTTAAGCTAGCATATACGTTAGGACTGGTTTCTCTGCAAGCAATAGCGCGAAGAACAAATGGTTTGAATTTTATTCTATCCTTAAGGAGAGGTAGTTTATTTATTTCTTTTACTACTTGTTTTATGTTTGAGTAGTGATTGGTTAGAGATAATATGTGTAGGGCTTGATTTAGAGTAAGACCATTTTGACGCATTTTTTTAATAAATGTGTCGATAGTTATGGGGGTTTCTTGTTTGCTATCTATTAAAACTCTTGATTTGTTCATATTATTTCCTTTTTCTAATGCATTGTTTGTATTTTAAAATAGTTGTTTTGTCAATATTTTTGTTTAAAAATATTTTTCAAAAAAATCTTGACAATGTTTTTATTTTGTTCTATCGCTAAGAAAAAAAGAACAGATGGAGAACATTGTGGTAGTATCTAATATTAAAACGGTAGCTTTTGAAGGGATATCAGCTAAGGTTGTGAATGTGCAAGTTAGTACAGGGGCAGGGTATCCGGGGATGGTAATTGTGGGGCTACCTGATAAAGCAGTTAATGAAAGCAGAGAAAGAGTAAGAGCAGTTTTTACAGCGCTTGGTATAGATTTTCCGAGTGAGAGGATTATTGTTAATTTAACTCCAGCCGATTTATTAAAAGAGGGAACGCATTATGATTTGCCGATTGCTCTTGGTGTTTTGTGTTATATGAAAATTTTAGACGTTAATAAATTAATGCCATATATTTTTATGGGGGAATTAGGGCTTGATGGTAGTGTTGTTAAAGTAAATGGAATTTTGCCAGCCTCAATGACTGCGATTAATAATGATTTAGGGATTGTTTGTCCTAAAGATAATGGAGTGGAGGCTACTTGGAGTGGTTGTAAAAATATTTTAGCGATAAGGCATATTTTAGAATTTATGAATTTTACAAAAGGACGGGGCGAAATAGAGTTGCCGTTAGTTGGTAAAGTAAATGAAAAAGAGCATTTTATTGATATGGAAGATGTGAAAGGGCAAGAAAGTGCTAAAAGAGCTATGCTTATTGCTGCTAGTGGTGGGCACAATTTGTTAATGGTTGGTCCTCCTGGTAGTGGTAAGACAATGCTTGCAGAGAGATTGGTAACAATTTTGCCGAAAATGAGTGCTAAAGAAGCTTTGGAAACAGCTATGATTAACTCAATTAGTGGTAAATTTGATGATAGTTTAGATTTTAGAAGACCATTTAGGGCTCCGCATCATAGTTCATCTACTCCAGCGCTTGTTGGCGGTGGTAAAAGGGGAATTCCTGGTGAAATATCTTTGGCGCATAACGGAATTTTATTTTTGGATGAATTACCGGAATTTTCTAGGGCAACGTTAGATGCACTTCGACAATCTTTAGAGAGTAAAAAAGCAGTTATTTCTAGGGTTATGGCGCATACAGAATATCCTGCAAATTTTCAGCTGATTGCAGCGATGAACCCTTGTAAATGTGGGTATTATGGTGTTCCTGGGCATAAATGTGCGAGAGGGGAAAAGTGTGTTAATGAATATATGGCTAAGCTTTCAGGTCCGTTGCTTGATAGATTTGATATGCAAATTGAAGTGCCTGCAGTTGATCCATATGATTTAACAAATGCTAAAAAGGGAACTAGCTCAAGTACTATGTTAAAGCAAGTTGAGATGGTTAGGGAAATTTGTGCAGAAAGACTTTATAAATTAGGGGTAAAAAATTACATTAATAATGCAGAATTAAAAGGAGAAATTTTAGAAAAAATTTTGGATTTAGATGAGGAAATGCGCAAATTTGCAGCACAATCGGCGGAAAAGTGCGGGTTGACGGCTAGAGGACTAATGCGAATTTTGCGGTTAGCAAGAACGATTGCAGACTTGCAAAATGAAAAAAAGGTGTCTAAAATGCACGTCATGGAGGCTCTGTCTTATAGGCATAAGCTTCTTAGAAAACCTAATTAGGAGATTGAATAATATGTCAGCAAAGAACATTTTTAATAAATTATTTTGCGCTGTTTTGCTTGTAGGCCTTAGTTTTGGGGCTTATGCGGTAATGGCTGCAACACCAGATTGTCCAGACTGTCCGCCTGAATTGGACGGTAGTTTGTTCCCTGGTGGAAGTTGCGAAAATTGTAATGATGATGCAGAACCAAAGGATTTAGATGGTAGTTTATTCCCTGGTGGCAGTTGTGATAGATGTGCGAATCGAAAGGTTTCACATGAGCAAGTGCGAATCGTAGAAGAACCAGCTAAAAGAGTATGTGATGATTGTCCTGTACCAGAGTTTAAGACTGTAAATTATGGCTTTAGACAACCACGTTATAAACGTGATGCGAATCGTAATTGTTGTGATTTAGCTCCATTTACATTAACTCATGTTGATTTTAAGTTAGATGGTCAAGAGAGCAATAATCCTTATTCTTCACACGTTGGTAACTATCGTTTTCGTATTTTTGGATGTAGACGTCAAACTAAGAAAGCTATGTTAAACCATGGTAGAGTTATTCAAAAAGATATGGCGTTTAATGATGTGTTCCGTAAATCTGCTGACAAATGCTATAAAATTGTAGATATTCCAAGTGATGTATGCTTGGCAGATACTTCAGTAAAATTACCTGAGTATGTGTTGACAGCTGAAATTACAAATTTCTTTATGAATGTTTGTGATGAGTATGATTGGGATAAGGCTAAGAAAGCAAATCGCCGTAATGGTAGTTCTGAAATGACTGTTACTTGGAGATTGATGAATTTGAGCCAAACAAAAGTTTTCTGGAAAGGTGTTACTACAGGTTATGCTGAAGTTGAAAATGGCGTTTATGAAGGCGAAGTTAGATTGGCTGAAGAAGCTTTTGCTGATGCTACAAGACGTTTGAGTTCTTTACCAGGTTTTGAAGCACAATTGGCGATGAGAGCTAGCGCTGAAGAAATGGCTGATGAGAGAGCTCAACTTGTTGCTTTTGACGAAAAATTCAATCCTGGTAAGTGTGTATTTGCTAAAGAAGTTGAGTATACTCATACTTGCGATTATGCACCTCAACCAAAATGTCCTGCTGTTCCAAGACCTCAATGCCCATGTGCAGTTCAACCTGCTTGCGCTTGTACACAACCTACTTGTGTATGCCCTCAAGTAAGTTGCCCATGTGCTCCTGCTCAGCCTAAAGTAGAAGAGTTTGTTGATGTTAAGACAGAGACAAAAACTATTGAGACTAAGACTGTTACTACTACAAGAGTAGAAACACCTCAACCAGTTTGCCAACAAGTTTGTCGTCCTGTTTGCACTCAAGGTATTGCTCAGCCATGTCCGATGACTTGCACTCAAGAATGTGAACAACCAGCTCCAATGCCTGAGCCAGAGCCAGAACCAATTCCAGCTCCAGAACCTGTTATTGAGCCTGAAATTGTTGAAGATGGTGGTGTTGAAGTTGAAAACGTAACAATAGAACCTCAAATTGAAGAAACTGGTGGTGTTACTGATTCTCATAGAGTTTATGAAAACTGTATTGATGAAGATGGTAATGTGATTTCTGACGGTAGCTGTACTCTTGTTGATGATAGTTGGGTTGATTTAGAAGGTTATAATGTGGATGCTAAATTATGTATTGTGGATCGTCCTCCTTATAATGAATTAAGCCCAGAGAATATGTTAGAAATAAGAAGCTCTGTTGTTGATATTACTAATGCAAAAGGTAATAAAGGTATTGGTTTGATAATTTCTGACAACTTTGTATTAACATCTGCTGGTTTGGTTAATAAGTTGCAAAATACTTATGATATCAAAACTATTGACGGTAAAGTGTTAAAAGCAAAAGCTGTTAGAGTTAACCCAAGCAAAAATACTGCATTATTGAGTTTGGATGAGCCAGTTAACTTTAAACCTTTATCTTTAAATCTTGATTTGCCAGCTATTGACCAAGAAGGATTTATTTCTTTAGGTCTATTAGATAATAAAGATGAGGCAGGTAAAGATTATATGGATGATAATGGTAAAATTCATGGTTATCGTTATTCTAGTAATTTAGGTACAGAGATTATTGTTGATACACTAGTTCAAAAGGTATCTGTTGGTAGTGTATTGATTGATAAACTTGGTACTATAAATGGTATGTCTAACTCTGCTAAGCAAACAGATGAGGGTATGGACTTATTTATTCCAACTGAAACAGCTTTGAGAAGTGTTGGCTTGTCTATCTGTGAAAAGTTGTATGAAAAGAAAAGCCCTTGGGAGAAACCAGTTTTCAAACCTGTAACAGAAAAGGTTAAACAAGAGACTGTTGCTCCTGAAGTTGTTGCAAAAGAGTTTAGAAAATAATTTATTCTAAATGCTTTGTTGAAAAGACGGTAGCTTTGAAAGGCTACCGTTTTTTTGTTGTGGCGTTAGGTGAGGATGTCTCTTTAATGGTTTGAATTTAAATAAATGTTTTGAGGTTTTTAATTGGGTGCTGTTTTAATATATTTTGTGTATTTATTGAGCTGATATTTGTTTTATTTGCTGTGTGTTTTTTTGTTGATTTGATAGGGATTTTGATGTATGATATGTGTATGCTTATTTATATGAAAGTTCTGAGATGTTTGTAGAGATTAATAATACTGATATGGATGTATTTCTGGTCGAGAAGTGGATTAATGAAACTCGTGATGCTAATGGTGGAGTTATTTCGCCAGAGTTTGCTATGGAGATTTTAGGCAAAACAAATCACTTTGCGCATATTAAAAAGGTTATTAATCATATAAAATTAAAGAATAAGACTGTAGAAGAAATATCGCCTTATAAAGAGTTTATTTTATCTTGTGTGGATGGGCGTAAGCAGGAAGGTTTGTCGCTACAATCATTACAAAAAATTGCAGATGATTGTGGTTTTAGAGAGGAGTTTGAGGAGGTTAATAGCAAACAACCAAAGGTATATGAAAAAGATGATTGCGATGCTATTGTAGTTAATACTATTGAAGATTTTAAAGATAATTTGAATGATAAAAAAAGAATTATTGCTCTTATTTGTTCGCAAAATAGCAATTTTAGTTGCTATAATAAAGATTTTAATAAAGTGGAACGTTTGAGCGTTATAATGAATAATATAATTGATTTTATTAATATTCAAAATTTGCCTCAAAAGTTAAATTTTGCAGGTTCTGATTTTGTGAATATTATGAATTCTGATTGCAGTAAAGTTAAGGAAATTATAATTAAAGATGATGCATGTGTTAAATTTATTGATTGTAAAGGTTTTATCGGAAGTTATGATTTTTCACAGGCTTCAGAGCTTGATTTAGTTGATAGTGATTTTTCTAAAGCTCAATATGTAAAACTTGGCAGAACATCTTTTGCTGATGAAACAATTATGCCGGTAGTTGTTGATATGACCTGTTGTGATAATTTAGAAACTCCTTTTAATCAAGATTTTTCTCATACTAAAACTTGTATTATGAAAAAAGGTGCATCTTATAGTATTGCGCTAGCTTCTATTTTGAAAGAAAAGGGCGTAGATGTTGTTTATTTGGGTGATGAAGAAAATGATAATGTTGGATTTTTTGGGCGTTTGTTTTCTCGTGGTAGAGATTAAAAAATAAAGACTCTTTTTAGGGGTTAACGTTTTTTGTTGCATATATGTGTGTTTTGTAGTACACTATCTGTGTGTTTATATGAATATAGGTAATATAATATGTTTGTAGAGATTGATAATACTGATATGGATGTATTTCAGGTCGAGAAGTGGATTAATGAAACTCGTGATGCCAATGGTGGGGTTATAACTCCAGAGTTTGCTATGGAAATTTTAGGCAAAACTAATCACTTCGCGCATATTAAGAAAGTTATAAATAATATTAAGAAATCATGCTCTGATAAAAATGGCAAGTTAGTTGCAGACAAAGTTTTAGCTTATAAAGATTTTATTTTAGCTTCAGTTGATGAGCGAGAGGTGTCTCCTCAAACGATGATGAGTTTGCAAGAGTTAGCAAATGTTTGTGGTTGTAATAAAGAGTTTATGAAAATTGATAAAAAACTTAAATTTTATGAAAAAACTGATTGTTATAATGCAGTTGTTATTAAATCAGAGGAAGAGTTTGCAGATTTAAATGGTAAAGATTTAAAAGTTATTTTAGATGTTTCTGGAAAATTGAATTTATATAGATATGATTTGAAGGATATTAGTGCACTTAAATTTGGAAATAATACTGTTGTTTATTTTTTTCCTACTCGAGTTACGAATAATGGACTAAAGGTTGTACATCGTAAAGGATTATTGTGTTTGCCAGAAATTGTTGATTTTTCTTCTTGTTCGAAAATTGTAGGAAAAGGAGCGGATTTTAGCAAAGTAAAATTTATCAAATTTAAGGATGAAGAACAAAAAGATATGGTAATGTATAACGAAGAAACATTTAGTGGGAAGATTATATATGAAGATGATAAGAAAAAAATGATGGATATGCCAATGAATAATAATGGAATGGAAATTTAGGATAATTAAAAAAATGTCATAACATTTTGCTTGTTGTATAATGAGGAGTAATTGTTTAAATATTGTGTACAGATGTATTGGTTAAGTAGGCTTAATGTGTAGAGGTTTATGCTACATTTAGAGAGTAAGCAACTGTTGTAATGAGTGCTTAGTGAAACGAGGTTGAAAGGTTATTGAGAAATGTTTGTAGAGATTAATAATACTGATATGGATGTATTTCAGGTCGAGAAGTGGATTAATGAAACACGTGATGCCAATGGCGGTGTTATATCGCCTGAGTTTGCTATGGAGATTTTAACCAAGACTAATCACTTCGCGCATATTAAGAAAGTTATAAATAATATTAAGAAATCATGCTCTGATAAAAATGGCAAGTTAGTTGCAGACAAAGTTTTAGCTTATAAAGATTTTATTTTAGCTTCAGTTGATGAGCGAGAAATGTCTCCTAAAGCTATGATGAGTTTGCAAGAGTTGGCTGATTTGTGTGGTTGTAGAAAACAGTTTGATGATGCTAATAAAAAAGAAAAAAATTATAATAAGACGGAGTGTCAAACAGTTATTGTTACTAGTCTTATTGAATTAGAAAAAGTGTTAGCTGAGAATAAACCAGTACGAGTAATCGCTCGTTTAAATATTGATAAATCATTTATGCTTGAAAATATGGATTTTTCTAATGTTGTAGAATTTAGTGTTGTTTCTAATAATGAAGCTTGTGAAGTTTGTCTTAGTAATATAGAAAATTTACCTAAAAAGATTGATTTTTCTGGGGTTGATTATATTAACATTGAACTTTGTGATTTTAGTAGAGTTGAAGATTTTAAGATTAAGGAAGAGGCTATTGTTTATATATTAGATAGTAGAAATCTTAAGGGAATATGGGATTTTTCTAAAACTAATCAGGTTACTTTGGATGATAGTGATTTCTCACAAGCTGAAGTTGTTAAGTTAGGAAAACGTTCCTTTATTAATAAAACGATTGTTCCCAAGGTGGTAGATGTGACTATGATGGAAGAGGGGTCTATTACTGCTTATTGGTCTTGTAATGAAAAATGTGTTATGAAGCGAGGATCGGGGATACAGTTTGCAGCAGAAGCTACGTTGCGTGGTATGGGTGTGAATATTGTTTTAGAGGGTGAGTATAATCAAGGTAAAAAATCTGGTTTGGTTTTATTTGGGCGTATATTAGGGCATGATAAAAATTAAAAAATAAAGCCTCTGTTTGTAGAGGCTTTATTGTTTTGTGGTAGCTTTATTTCTTTTCTATATTTTGTAAGAATTTGTTTAATAGCTTTACACCAAAGCCAGTTGCACCTTTAGTATATAGAGTTTTAGGTTTGTTAAACATATCCATGCCGGCAATATCCAAGTGTGCCCATGGGGTTTTGTTTAAGACAAACTCTTCTAAGAAGCATGCAGCTGTTATTGAACCAGCTTCACGACCTGATGAGATGTTTTTTACGTCTGCGATGTCTGATTTTACCATTTTGCGATAGCCTTTAGTTAATGGGAAACGCCACAATTCTTCGCCTGATTGCTCGCCTGATATAGTTAATAATTCTGATAAGCAATCATCGTTTGAGAATAATCCTGCCATTTCTGAACCTAAAGAAACTATTATAGCGCCGGTTAGCGTTGCTATATCAATAATTCTTTCCGGTTTATATGTTTTTTCTACATAAGTTAGGCAGTCTCCTAATACTAGACGTCCTTCAGCATCTGTGTTTAGTATTTCTACAGTTTTACCTGATAGTGATGTTACAATATCTCCAGGTCTTGTAGCTGTGCCTGATGGCATATTTTCTACTAAGCCTACAATACCTACAACGTTTATATTTAGTTTTTGTTGGGCGAGGGCTTTTAATGAGGCTACAACTACAGCAGAGCCTGCCATATCTTGTTTCATATCCCACATGCCTTGTCCTGGTTTTATAGAAATACCACCACTATCAAAGGTTACGCCTTTACCAACTAGTGCTACGTCATAGCCTTTTTTCTTTTTATTTCCTATATATTCAAGTATTGCCACATATGGTTTATTGATTGAGCCTTGTGAAACAGATAGCAACATATTGAAGCCTTTTTTCTTTAATTCAGCTTCATCTAATAATGTTATTTTTAAGCCTAAGTTTTCTAAGCGTTTAATATCTTTAGCATAGATTTCTGGAGTGAGTTCATTTGCAGGCTCGTTAGTTAAATCTCTAGCATATCTGATTGCATTAGCTAATGCTTTTGTATTGTTATATGCTTTAGGGTCTATTTTTTCTTTAGCAACAAAATTTATGGTTTCTAACTGAGGATATTCGTTTGCTTTCTTTTGAGTTTGGTATTTATCAAAGCTGTATGAGCTCATTTCAATGCCTAAACCGATTGCATTTACGACATCGTTAGTTGAGAAATCTGTTTTTGGCAGATGACGTGCATATACTGTTGCTGATTTATAGTTTTTAATTCTTTGATATAGTTTACCTGCTAATGTTTCTATGTCATTAGTGGTAGAATTGTTTGATGTTCTTAGTAGTACTACAACATCTTTTATTGTATCTAAGATTGTGATTTCATCTTTATCATCACAATTTTCATCATTGCGCTCAACAAGGGCTTTTAATTTATTGAATGTTGAACGGTCGATTATACCGCCTGTTACTCCATAATTAAGTTGCTCCTCTTTGGTAGCAATTAGTACCTTTACTAATGAAGGGGTTTTAGAATTAAGGGTTATTTCGGTCATCTGTATCTCCTTTGTTTGGGATTGATATAATACCCATCATGATTGCAAAAATGCTCCTTTATGTACTCTATTTTGTATACCGCAGTCGCATTTTTACTTCCAGCATAGGCATTCTATCAATCCTTTGAGTGCTTCGCACTTGTTTAAAATATAGGGATTGATATAATACCCATCATGATTGCAAAATGCTCCTTTATGTACTCCATTTTGTACACCGCAGTTACATTCGGTTTAAAATTCCTTTCTCCTTATTTTCATCCTTATTATTAAAAAAATGGTTAAAATATAGGGGTTGACTTTGCTTTTTATCGTGTTATTTTCAAAAAAAATGTTTTTGAGGTTATTGCAATGAGAATTTTTAGTGCTGATGACATTAATATAGCAAAAGGTGCTGAACTTATCAAGGGTGGTAAGCTGGTGGCTTTTCCTACCGAAACAGTTTATGGTCTAGGGGCAAATGCTTTTAATGCAAAAGCAGTTGCTAGTATTTTTGAAGCTAAAGGTAGACCTAGCTTTAATCCGCTTATTTCTCATATTGCAGAACCTGATATGATTAGAGATTTTGCTCTTGTTGATGAGCGTGTTATGTTTCTTGCTAAAAAATTTTGGCCTGGACCTCTTACTTTTGTTTTGAAACGTAAAGAAGATAATCCTGCTCTTGATTTGGTTTGTGCAGGGCTTGATACAATGACTTTTCGTTGTCCAAATCATCCTGTCGCATTAGAGCTTATTAAAAAATCTGGTCTTCCTATTGCAGCTCCTTCTGCTAATCGTTCGCAATCTCTTTCTCCTACCACGGCAGAAGCTGTATATGAAAGTCTTGGCGAGCGTGTAGATATGATTTTAGATGGTGGCGCTTGTATGGTAGGAGTTGAGTCTACAATTATTGATTTGACTAATCCTCAAGCTTATATTCTTCGTGCCGGCGGTATTACAAAAGAAGAGCTTGAACTTACTCTTGGTGAAAAGGTTTATATCTCTGACGGTAATCCAGAAAAGCCTACTTCTCCGGGGCAACTCTTAAAACACTATGCTCCTGCAAAACGTTTTCGTATTAATGCGTCTTTTCCTGAAGATGATGAATTGTTTATCGGTTTTGGCGAAATGAATGTTCGTTGTGAATTAAATCTTAGTTCAACTGGCGATTTGCGTGAGGCTGCTTCTAATCTTTTTTCTTTTATGCGTATGGCTGATAAGAACCCTCGTTTTCGCAAAATTGCTATGGCACCCATTCCCGAAGAGGGGGTAGGGGTTGCGATTAATGATAGAATTCGTCGCGCATCTTTTAAATGAGTAAATTTTGTGAACTAATTCGCAGATGGAAGCCTGTCTTCGCTCAGTCACGTACCTTTTTGTACGCTCCTTTCGCTTGCAGGACATTCGCGATTATTTCGCAAAATTTTCCTCATTTAAACACATTATGAGGGAGAAAAGAAGTTACTCGTCGGTCGGGTCATGTACTTTTTGTGTACGTCTTATTACGTAAGGGTTGTATGCTTAGGCACAACCCTAACTTCATTTCGGTCAAGCAACTGTAAAGCTCGTTTTAGTTGTCTTACGACAAGTCACTCGCTAACAGTAGCTGTAGCTCTCGCAAAAAACGTTTATCAAACGTTTTTTTAGCTGCGAGCCCTTGACGATTTGCTTATCGCAAATCGAGGGATGACAGTTTAAAATGATGTGCAGTCTTGCGACTGCTGGATCCCCGGTTCGCACTGATGTGCGCCCGAGGATGACCGAAGGGGATGTTAATTTGAAATTCCTTTGACCATTCGGCTGTATCGAATGGAGGGATGACAGATTGCTATATTTCAATATGAGATGTTTCTTTTATTTGTGTAATAGTTGAAGCCGTATATTTTATTTTTCCACTAAAGGTTTGATTTTTTTCTAATAATGTGTTCATTTGTTCGCTATTTAGGAAAGTTATTTCTTCTACACCAGTTAAATCACAATTAAACATATCTACATATTCGCACATTGATATATCTAATTTTTTAGGCAGATTAAATGTTTTTGTTAGGCTTATTCGTGAATTTTTGGCGAAGATTATTTTTTCTAGCCCTTGGAAGTTTGCACAGTCAAGGTTTACCCTTTTTACACCGGATAAATCTAAGACTTTCGGCATTGATTTGGCATATTGCAAATCTACCACAGGATGAAAATCGCCAAATTTCAGTTCTTTTATTTTGCCTAATGGAAAGTTTTGGAATGTGATTGTTTGGCAAGTGCTTAAATCTAATGTTTCTGGTGGATTTTCTTTACTATCTCCACGTTGTTCTCTTTTTGAACATAGTGATATTGCTGTTATGTTCTCCAGATTTAGCTCTTCTATATCAAAATCTATTGCATTCAAGCAAACCCTTTTGCTGTTTTTTATGGTTATTTTTTTAGGAAGTCTTGTAGAGCTATCTAGTGATACGACATTAGTATTTTCTACTATCAGTTCTTTGGTCGTATTAAATGCAGAATGTATATCTACTGTGCTTAGGTCGTTTAGGTGCATTATTTCAGGCAAATAACAGCAACCGGTTATTTCCAGTATCATATTATTAGGTACTTTTATGCTTTTCAGACCACTTAAATTGCTATAAAAGAATGAGGCTTTTCTGCAAGAAGATAAATCTATCTTATCGGGAAATTGTGATACACTTTGGTGGTTAAAAGATATTTCTTCAACTGATGAAAAGCACATTTCTTTGACATTATTGTAATTATTATTAGTTAAGCTGATTTTTGAACAATTTGGCAAACTTATGTATGCCGGGAAAATGCATTTTTCAATTTCAATGTTTGGTCTATAATTGTAGTTGCTTCGGCTTATTAATGTATCATAACTACTAAAGTCTTCGTTGGATTTTGAGCGATGATGAATATTTATTGCCTTGCAGGTTTGAGGGAAGTATAGTTTAGTATGACTATTTGCATCCATAAATTCTTGGATGTAATCGCCGTCTAATGCTAATTTTACTAAAATATTTGTTACTTCTTGGCTACACATACGATGTGAAATAGCACTCAATACAAACTCTTTATATTTTAATTGCTCCTCTAAGGGGAGTTTTTGTATTTCTTTTAATATAGGTTTGATATTACCTAAGTGGTTAGTGTAGCGCAATATGTCTAAGGCAAATTCTGGAGTAATAGTTTTTTCTTGATTACGACGAGTTTTTATCATCGCATCTATGGATATAGGCGATAGCGAAGTATTTTCTATTTCAATGAAAAAATTATTGTTTGAAAGTTTCGTCATTTATTGTCCCTTATTCAATATATTTTTAAGTTGACTGATTAAGAGGTTTGTTTTTTCTTTATTTGATTTGTATTTTACTTTGCCTTTGAAAGTTGGATTTTTTAGTATTATACTTATTTGCTCTTGATTTTTGGCGATAATTTGTTCTACCCCGCTAAAATCACAATCTGTTGCTTTTATATCTTTACACATTGATACATCTAATTTTTTTGGTAGATTATGAGTTTGATATAGCGATATGGTTG
Source organism: Alphaproteobacteria bacterium (assembly GCA_045578445.1). GTDB lineage: Bacteria > Pseudomonadota > Alphaproteobacteria > RF32 > CAG-239 > CAG-267. The sequence goes on along the minus strand of JAZNKG010000034.1, from coordinate 20,581 downwards.
CATTTTGTGCAAATTTTATTTCTTCTAAACCTTGGCAGTTCGCATAGGCAAGAAATACTTGTTCTGCCCCTGATAAATCTAAAGATTTTGGCATTGATATAGACCTTTCTAAATTTACCCGATGGTGCTTTTTACCAAATTTCAGTTCTTTTATTTCACCTAATGGAAAATTTTTGAATATAATTTCATCGCAAGTGCTTAGGTCTAATGTCTCCGGAAAAATAATTGTGCTATTTTCTTTAATATCACGATTTTCGTTAAAGTATATATTTTTGATATTTTTAAGATTTAATTCTTTTATATTATAATATGCTGAAGTAAAATTTACTTCACTAGCATTTGTTATAGAAATTTTTATAGGCGTATTTGTTGTTCCTTCAAGATAAACCTTTTGGGTATCTTCTATAATTAATTCTTCTGTTTTATCTAAATATGAACTGATTTGTAGTAAACACAAATCTTTTAGGTGTATATTTTTAGGAAGATTTGTTGATAATCTTATTTTTAAGCTCATTTGTGGAGCGGTTATTATTTCTCTAACATCAGATAAATTGCAATTCCAGAAATCCAGATTAGTGTTTTGTGAAGCATCTATTTTTTGTGGTAATTTTTGACATTCTTGAAATTGGATAGATTCTGATGTGGCAAAGTTTATTTCTCTTGTATTATCAAAGTCACAATCGAGAAAAAGAATATTGTCTACATTTACTAAAGAAACATATTGCGGAAGAATACATTTTACAAAATTTATGATTATTTTATTATGTCGTAAAATTGTATCATATTGGCTAAAATTTTCATTTTGATAGTTACTATCTGTACATTCAAAAACTTTGCATGAAATAGGGAAATATAATTTTGGTATTTCATCTATACTTTCGAAAACATCTTCATAGCCTAAATTACTGGCTAGTGTGTATAATACCTTTTGGGTTTGTTCAGAATGTATACGATGTGAAATGGCACTCAATACAAATTCTTTATATTTTAATTGTTCTTCTAAAGGGAGTTTTTGTATTTCTTTTAATATAGGTTTGATATTGCCTAAGTGGTTAGTGTAGCGCAAAATGTCTAAGGCTAATTCCGGGGTAATAGTTTTTTCTTGATTACGACGAGTTTTTATCATCGCATCTATGGATATAGGCGATAGCGAAGTATTTTCTATTTCTATGAAAAAATTATTGTTTGAAAGTTTCGCCATTTATTATTCCTTATTATTATTGTTTTGGCTGATGATATATAAGAATTTGTAAAAATGCAACTTTAAAATATTTTGAAGGCTAAATTAAAGGGGCGCTTTAAGTTGCGCCCCTAGATTTTTGTATTTAAATATTTTTTATTTTTATCCGCGTTTTTTGAGAGCAGGGAATAAAATTACATCACGCAATGTAGCAGAGCCTGTTAGTAATTTTGCAAGTCTGTCCATTCCCATGCCCATACCTGTTGTTGGCACAAAACCATAAGATAAAGCATCAATAAAGCTTTCATCTAGCATTTGTGCTTCATCATCACCAGCTTCACGTTCTTTCATTTGAGAGTTAAAGCGTTCCATTTGCTCTAATGGGTTTGATAGCTCAGAATATGCACAGCCTAACTCTGTTCCTAATAAATATAGGTCAAAGTGTTCTACTAGGCGAGGATTGTCACGATGAGTTTTTGCTAATGGAGTAATTTCTTTTGGCATATCTGATACCAAAATTGGTTCTACTAATGTATGTTCAACTTTTTCATCAAATACTTCTTGAACAACTTTACCCCAGTTTGTACATTCATCTGCATTTACGCCTACAGATTTTGCTAATGCTTTTGCATCATCCAAGTTTTCTACAGATAAGAAATCTGCACCTGTTTCTCTTTTAATCAAATCAATGATAGAAACCTTTGGAAAAGGCTTAGAGAAATCTATTTCATGCTCATTTAGAGTAATTTTTAGGCTACCGAATACTTTGTTTACGACAAAGCGCAATAAATTGGTCATTAATTCAGCCATATCATTGTAATCGCCATAAGCCATATATGCTTCAAGACCAGTAAATTCTGGTACGTGATTTTTATCAATACCTTCGTTACGGAAGTTTTTGCCAATTTCAAAAACTCTATCAATACCACCGATAATTAATTTTTTTAGATATAGCTCAGGAGCGATACGTAAATAAAAATCATTATCTAATGCATTATAATGTGTTACGAATGGTTTAGCATTTGCACCGCCCAAGATTGGGTGTAGGGTAGGTGTTTCTACTTCTAAAAATTCGTTTGAATTGAAAAATTCACGAATTGCAGATACGATTTTGCAACGTGTGATTAATGTGTTTTTAGCTTCGTCGTTGATTATCATATCTACATAACGCTTGCGGTAACGTGTTTCTATATCTGTTAAACCATGGAATTTTTCTGGTAATGGTTCTAGTGATTTGGCGATAATATCAAATTTTTGAGCAGCAACAGAGAGCTCTCCTCGTGGAGTACGACGGATAAATCCTGTTACACCAACAATGTCGCCGATATCAAGGCATTTTAATAGTTTTAAGTTATCTTCATCTAAGTTGCATTTATGGCAGAAGAGTTGAATGTTTCCAGTTTTGTCTTTCATATCAATGAACATACCGTCATTTCTTACAGCCATAGCACGTCCAGCAACAGTTACAACATCTTCTGTATGTTCACCATTAGCAAGGTCTTTATATTTATCTTGCAAATCTTTGGCATAGCTATCTGGTCTAAAACGGTATGGATATGGATTATATCCCATTTCTTCTAAGCGAGCGAGCTTGTTTAGTCGGCTCTGTCTTTGTTCACTGATTTCTTCTGTCATTTTAAAATCACCTTAAATTAATATAGTTACACAATCTGGTGTGGGATTATAAGCTAGGTTTTATGTTGGTGTCAATAGATTTTTATTTTATTGATGATATGAATAGGGAAATATTAAAATGTACAAAAAATGTACAAAAAACTCTTTACATTACTCAAATATTGTGATATGTTGCATTAAATTTTGTTGAAGATTGAGGATTAACAATGATTCATTTAACAAATTACGAAAATCCAATTGCTGTTGATGCTATTTTGAAAAAAAATCGTAATGATAATGGTTTTATTACGCCTGAGTGTGCTTATGAGTGTTTGTATAAAACAAATCATTACGCAAATATGAAAGTTATTGTTAAAAATATATTAGCGTTAGATGAAAAAGAGTGGATTAAGTATAAACCTTTTGTGCTTGAAGCTATTGACGGACGTGAGCAAACAGATGAAACTTTTGGTGCTTTGATGAATTTTGCTAAAAAAGGAAATTATTTGGAGCTATTTATTGCAAAGCATCGTAATGAAAAGATTTATGGAGTTCATGATAAGGTTTTAATTACTAATAACAGTATATTTCCCAAAGATATGGATAAATACGATATGCTTATTGTTAACTGTGATAGTGTAATATACGACGAAGATTGTTGTTTGCCGAAGTCTGTTATATTTACGAAACCAGATATGATTTCCATTAGGAGAAGTAATTTTAAAAAGAATAAAAGTTTAATTTTTTCTCGTAATGATGAAAAACAAGGTGGTTGTTTGTGGTTGTATGAATGTAGTGATTTACCGAAAGTTTTGGATACTTCTTTGTTTAAGGAGGTTGATTTGTCTCACTCTGACCTAAAGGATGTAAATGATATTATATTGGGTAAAAAAGCATATGTGAAAATGATTTATGCAAAAAATTTGCCAGAAAAACTTGATTTTTCTGAAGCAGAGAATGTGTATTTAGATGATTGTAATTTTAGTAGAACAAAGGAAATGATATTCGGTAAAAGTAAAAAGGTAGATTTAAGTGGTGCTTCGTGCTTGCCTAAAAGATTAGACCTTTCTGAAGTTGATACTATTGTTTGTGACGTGTGTGATTTTGGAACGGTTAAAACTATTTATGTTAAAGAAAATGAGCATGCAGCAATTATTAAAGATGGTAGGAATTATGAGGATGTTGATGTTTTTGTTGGTCCTAAAAAAGAACCGGTTAATGTATATGACATTCCTTTTTGGTGGAAATAATTAATTTTGTTTTTTAGGATATAGAAAAGGGGCGAAGATATCGCCCCTTAAATTTTGTTTTGACTTTTTATTATAAACCTGATGCATCATCAAAGTCGTTGCCGAAGCCCATAAAAGCACCGCCACCACCAGTATCTTTATGCAACAAGTCAGATAAGTTCTTGATTGTTGTTGATATAAAAGATTCTTTTGGACGATGATTAATTTCATAGTCAACTTCGTAGATGTTTTTACGCAAAACTTCTAAAGCAAGCCAAGGGTCAGACATTTTGTGTTCGCCTAAAAATTCTTGTCCAGCTTTATGCATTAGAGGTTCAATAGCTTTTCTACCCCAATTTAAGCGTTCTTGAGCAACTTCTACGGAAGGAGCAGCTGCAGCAAATTCTGTAACAGCTGTTTCGCCAAGGTAACCAGTTATTGAGCGATACATACCAGCAATATCACGAACGAATATGTGTTTTTGTTTACGTTGATTAATTGGAAGAGCAGGTTCTCCTGCAAAGTCAATAAAACGTAAATCATCATTTTCTGTTACCATAACTTGACCTAAGTGGAAATCACCATGAACACGACAAATATAGCCTTTGTCTTCTGATTGGATGATTTTTTCTAGGTTTTTGTTTATGTAATTATTAGTTAATTCATCCCAATTATTTAACAACTCACAAGCTATAGACAATGTTGGTTCTGGTAACTCGTTAAGGTGTTGAGAAATTGACCTTTTTGTTTTGTGTAATTGAACAGTCATATTCTTTTTGTAAGTTCTCATGAAAGAGGCAGTTACTGGTTCTGGAGTGAATTTTGGATCATCATCAGGTCTTGATAAACATTCACCCATATCTGCAACTCTTCTTTCTAACTTTTTAACAAGTTCGATGAATTCTGGACAATTCTTCTCAGTTAAGTCGATTTGGCGAAGATAATTGGTCATTAACTTACCTTTAATGTAACCTAAAGAATATCCCCACATATCGCCTTTGTTTTTAACGAATTCTTGTACGATACCACATGAAGCTTGATGACCTTCAGGATTTTCCCATACAAAGCCACCGTAAGTTTCTGGCATAAAGTCACTCTTTTCACGCATTAACTTGCTATTCATTTCAAATTCAGGATTGATTTCATCTGAAAAATCTAAAATTCTTTCTAATTTGAAAGCAAGACTACCTTGACCAATGTTAAGAGTAGTGTTTGATTGCTCTACACCAAGTGGTTTTGATTGTTTGGCTAAATTTTCATCAATTTTTTCGGTTTTAGCAATTCCTATACGCTTTAATGTCCAGCCATTAGGGAATTTAACTTCACCATTATTGTCATCAATTAATTTATTAAAAGTTTGCCAAAAGTCTGGTTCTAAAGTTGCATCAGTGTACATTGCGCCATTTATAACTAAGTTATTTTGGTCTTGTTGTACAGCGATTTTTTTTGCCATTGGCATAGAGAATTGAATGTTGCTACCATCTAATAATTTAGCTTGTCCTAAGATAAATAATTTATTGTTATTATCATAAGGAAGCATATCTAATTTAATATCATATACTTGTCCGTTTTTAATAGATTTTTTGAAACTACACCAACGGCATTCTTGTAAATAAGCAGATAATGTTTGGAGATTTGTCATTTGAGAGTCCCTTTCTTGTTGTTATTATATTTGTGTATATAATATAAAAAAATTATTGTTAAAGCTTTTTCTTTGCAATATGCTCAAAAAAAACGGAGAATTAGTATGAATACTTTAAAAGACTTAGCAGAATTGGCAGGAATCTCGTCTTCTTATGTAGATAAGACAGGCAAAACACAAGTTACTAACGATGAAGTTAGAAAATTTTTCTTAAAAGCGATGAAAATTAAGGCGGAGTCGCAGACAGATATTGATGAATCTGTTAAAGAGTTGAGTAGGGTTGATGTGTTACCCAAGGTAATGGCATTTTTTGATAATGAGACTATTAGATTTAATATCAAAAAAGAGGGTAAGTTTGAGATTGTACTGACTGATGAAGATAACAAAGAAGTGTGGTCTGGTAAGTGTGATGGTTTTGAGGACGTTATTATTCAAAACTTGCCTACTGGGTATTTTGATGTAGTGGTAAAAGGTGGAGATGAAGTATTTGATAGTATGTTAATTCATGCTCCTGAGATGTGTTACTTGCCAGAATTTATTAAGAATAATGAACATTTGTATGGTGTGTCTTTAATGCTTTATGCCTTAAAGTCTGATAATAGTATTGGTATTGGAGATTTTGGAGATTTAGCAGAAATCGTTAAATTAACGGCGGAAAATGGTGGTGATGCTGTGGGTATTAATCCTCTTGGAGTGATGAGTCCGCATACGCTTCCTAATCCTATGTTTGGAGAAATGCTTAAAGGAGATGTTTCTCCTTATCGTTCTTTGAGTAGGGCGTTTTTTAATTATGTATATTTGGATTTACGTTCTGAATCTGATTTTAAGCTATCTGGAGATATTCAAAATTTGATTAGAACTCCTGAAGTTGTGGCTGAGATTAAGCGCTTAAATAATTCAAATAACGTGTTATATGGTCCGGTGCTTTTGTTAAAGCGCAGATTTTTGGAGATGATGTATCAGCACTTTATGGGGACTAATGACTTAAACAGAAAAGAAGAATTTGAGGCATATAAAAAACAAAAAGGTGTTGAACTTTATAATCTTTGCTTGTTTGAAGTATTGTTGGAAAAACATCCTGAAGAGAGTTTTTGGCGTTATTGGAGAGATGGTACATCGGATATTAATTCTGATGCTACTCAAAGATTTGCTGAAACATACAAGTCTAGAATAGATTTTTATGCATATTGTCATTGGTTGGCTGATAAACAAGTTAAAGGTGTGCAAGAATTAGCTAAGAAAATGGGGATGAAGATTGGTCTTTATACAGATATGCCAATTGGGGCTGGTTCTAATGGTGTTGAAGTTTGGGAAAATCCTGAAGCTTATGTTTTAGATGCTGGTATTGGTGCTCCTGCTGATCCAATGCGTCCGAAAGGGCAGAGTTGGGGATTTACTCCATATCATCCAAGAGTTTTGAAAGAGCAAAAATATAAACCTTTTATTAATTTGGTGAGAGAAAATTTAGGTTGTTCTGGAGCTTTGCGTATTGACCATGCTATGGGCTTAAGACGTTTGTTTTGGGGATATTTTGCAGAAGGAAATCCAGTTTTACAAGGGGCTTATATTTACTATGATATGAAGGCTTTAACAGCTATTTTATCAGTTGAAAGTAATAGAGCTAAGTGCTTGATGATTGGTGAAGATTTGGGTACAGTACCTGAAGGATTTAGAGAGTATATGGCAGAGCATGGTTTGCTTTCGTATAAGGTGTTTTTTAGGCAAAAAGAAAAAGATGGGGCATTTATTAAACCTAAGGACTATATGTATATGTCTTTGGCGCAATCATCTACTCATGACCAAGCTACTTCTTGTGGATTTTGGATTAATGAAGATATTGAAGTGTTTAAACGTTGTGGCTTATATGTGAACTATGAGCAATATATGGCAAACCTTGAAGGGCGCAGAAAAGATAGAGTTAATATGATTAAAGCATTTGTTGAGGAAAATCTTTTAACTCCTGGATTAAATGCGGAAATGGAAAGAACTGTTGATAAGGGGAATGCTGTTCCTGTTGGTATTGAAAAGCCAGTTAATGCGTATGGTGCAAAGACTAATAGTGCACTTTATTTTGTGAGATTGTGTGATATTTATGCGCAAGAAAAACTAGATAATGCTCCAGGGACTATTGATGAATATGCAAACTGGAGATTAAGGCTTAGTCATGATATAAATATGATAAAATCAACTCCAGCTTTTGCAGATACATTAAAGCAGATTAAAAAATATCGTCCAAAGAAAAAAGTTTAATAGTTTTGGAGGTTTTGATGCGCAGGCTCATTAATGGGTGTTTTTTGATTTTGCTATTTTTGATGGGATGTGATAGTTCTAGCAATAAAAGTAGTCCTTATGAGTTGGATTATAATAAGTTTATAATCAATTTACCTATTGCATTAAATAAAGAGCTAAAAATTGCTAAGTATCCATTGGGAGAAAAATATTTAGCAGAACATTTAAGAGATGAACTTGTTGCTAAAGGAGTTGATGCAACTATTTTTGCAATAGAAGATGTGATTCTATCTAAAAACTTAAAGGCGGGATTTGAGATTTATATGCGTGATTATCCGGAATTAAAGTTAATTAACTATCGTAATTTTTTTGATAAAGATAAAATTGCGGTATTGATTGAAACAATACCATATAGTTTAGATGAAGCTAAAAATGCTGACATTGTATTTACTGGTTCGGTTAAAAGAAATAATGAATATAAAAAAGAAGGGATAAATTCTTATTTTCTTCCTCAATTTACAAAATTTGATAAATTTTATCCTGCTTATGATGAAAAATATAAGACAAAGATTTTATTTGTTGCAAATCAGTGGCCTGAATCGGAGACGAGAAAAACAGTTAAATATGCTGTAAATAATAATATTGAAATTGATATTTATGGGGTTGATTGGGAAGATAAACTTTCTGATGATAAAAAGCATTGGATAAAAGATAGTCAAGTTTCTAATGATGAACTTAAATATTATTACTCTTCGGCTGATATTGTGTTAAATGATACAAGAGAAGATATGATTGAGGCAGGTTTTATTTCTAATCGTATTTTTGATGTTACGGCTTGTGGTGGATTTATTATTTCTGATTATATTGAAGGAATTGAAGAAATTTATGGGGATGCTGTTCCTATGTATAAAACAGAAGAAGAATTTGTTAAATTGATAGAGTATTATCTAGCACATCCTGAAGAAAGAAAAGAAAAAGCAAAAAGAGCATATGAAATTACTAGAAAAAATTTTGATTCAGATGCAGTTGTGAGTAAGATGCTTGATATTATGAGAGGATTTGCACGTGAAAAAGGTTTTATGTAAAAGGTATTTGCTTATATGTATAGGGCTAGTTCTTTTGGCGCTAGGATTAGCTATGAGTTTTACATGTAAAAAGGATTTAGTAGCTTTTAGAATAGGTGTTGAACAAGAATATGTAGATTATGATTTGGATATGGCGCTTATGGTGCTTAAGGATAAGTTTGAAAAAAAAGGATATAGGGTTGGAGATTTTGCATATAGTGGAAATTTATATCCTAAAGAGCTTGATGAGGCTAAAATTAATGTTTTTGTTAGAGGGTTTATTCCTTTTTATGATAAGAGGTTTGGAGATGAAACTGTAAATATTTTTTATGTTCATAGAGTGGATAATTTGTTTAAGCAGGAGTTTGATAATTATGACTATTATTTAGCCTCGCAAAAAAGTACACTGACTAAGTTTAAGGATAGCAATAGTATTGATTATTTTGGAACAGATAATATAGAGCGTCGACCAATTAAGGGAAATTATGCGTGTAACGTATTGTATATATATGAATTTATTAATGAAGAGTATGCTGATTATTTGAGTTTTGATGAAAGTGCTGGTAATAACAAAGTAATTTCTGGGTCAAAGTTTTATCACTTATCTTATAAAGAAAAAGTAGATATGCTGAAAGAATGCAAAGTTGTACTTTATGCAAAAGGGGTGTTTGGGGTAGATGATGAAGATTATATTCCTTATGCTGTTTATGATATTATGAGTTATGGAGTGCCTGTTATTACAAATTATAATAAAAGACTTGCAGATGTTTTTGATGGTTTGTTGATGTTTAATAGTGATGAAGATATGCGAGATGTGACGATTAAAGCATTAAAAATTTCTGATGAAGAAAGAGTGAAAAAGGCTCTGGAATATAAGGAAATATTAGATAAACAACAGATTGATGATAGCTTTATTGAAAAATATGCGAAAAAAAATGAAATAATTCGTGGCTATTTAGATAATATTAACTAAATCGGGAGTATATGTTCTAATATGCAATATGAGGAGTTATCTAAATATTGTATGTTGAGGAAAAAATATAATAAGGAAATTAAACATGACTACAAATGCACAAGTTGATTTTTTAAACGATATAAAAGACAAAAAAGTATCTGTTACAGTATTTTTGATTAATGGTGTTAAATTACAAGGTGTGATTACCTGGTTTGACGGTTCTTCTCTTCTTTTAAGACGTGATGGACATACTCAACTTGTTTATACACACGCAGTTTCAACTGTTATGCCAGCGACAGCAGTTGATGTTGTAGAAGGTTAATTTTGCTTCTTATTGAAAAAGACAGAAAAACCAGAACGGCAATTGTTTGTCCTATTGTTAAAACTTGGGGTAATTCGGCTTTAGTTGAAGATATTAATTTTCGTAAACTTGAAGCAGAAGGTTTGGTGGTAGCGATGGGGCAGATGGTTGCCGTTTGTGATATTGTAAAATTAGATAAGCCAACTTCGGGATTGTTTTTTGGTAAAGGAACAATTGAAAGATTTAGAGATATTTGTAAGGATAATGAAGTTGAGCTTTTGGTTGTTGATTCAACCTTGTCGCCAGTACAGCAAAGAAATTTAGAAAAAGCGCTTGATATTAAAGTTATTGATAGAACAGCTGTAATTTTGGAGATTTTTGGTAGGAGAGCTAATACTAAAGAAGGTAAGTTACAAGTTGAGCTTGCACATTTGACATATCAGCGTGGTAGGTTGGTTAGAAGCTGGACTCACTTGGAACGTCAACGTGGTGGTGGCGGTTTTTTAGGTGGTCCTGGTGAAACACAAATAGAGCTTGATAGAAGACATATTGATAATCGCATTTTGAAAATTAAAAGAGAGCTAGAAAAAGTTAAAAAAACTCGTTCTATTCAAAGGTCTGCAAGAGTTAAAGTACCTTATCCAACAGTTGCATTTGTTGGATATACTAATGCTGGTAAATCTACATTGTTTAATTATGTGACTAAGGCAGAGGTGTTTGCTAAAGATATGTTGTTTGCAACGCTTGACCCGACAATGCGTAAAATTGTTTTGGATAATGATGTTGAAGTTATTTTATCTGATACTGTAGGATTTATTTCTAATCTTCCGCATGAGTTGGTTATGGCTTTTCGGGCTACATTAGAAGAGGTATTAGAAGCAGATATTATTGCGCATGTGATTGATGTATCTAATCCTTTGTACAAAGAGCAAAAGGATGATGTTTTAGAAGTTTTGCATGAGCTTGGTTTGACTAAAATTGAATTTGAAGATAAATATATTGAAGTATATAATAAGGTTGATGCTTTAGAGGAAGTAGAAAAAGAGCATTGGCTTAATAGAAAAGGAAAAAATACAGTTGCATTATCAGCGCTTACTGGTGAGGGGGTAAATAATTTTTTAGGTTTAATTAGAGATAAGTTTGCAGTTAGAAAAGAAGTTTTAGAAATTGAAGTTGATTTATCTGACGGAAAGAAGATTGCAGAAGTTTATCAAAAATACAAAGTAATTGAGAAAAAAGAAAAGGAAGATAGTTTTATCTTTAAGGTTTTGAGTAAAAAGATTAGTTGATAAAATTATTTTTTTATGATACAATCTTGTCATACGTTGTTTTTCTAAGGAGTAAAAATGTTTGTTGAGATTGTAGAGCAAAAGTCTGGTATTGAATTAGAAATTTGGCTGAAGAAGGAAAGAAATAATAATGGGGGAAAACTTTCGCCAGAAATTGCTATGCAAACATTAAATTATACAAATGACTATGCGGTTATGAAGTTTATAATTAAAGAGATTAATCGTTTTTCTGATGATGAAAAGTTGGTATTTAAAGATTTTGTATTATCGGCACTTGATAAACGTGAGCATTCGCCTAATAATTTAAAAGATTTGCGTAAAATAGCTGTTGATGGCGGGTATGGCGATGAATTTGATAAGAAGCTAGAAGAGAATAAGAATTTGACACTATATCCTTGCAAAAAACTATTAATTATAAAACCTGGAAGTCAACATATTAGTAGAATGTATGGGATGATGGCTGAAGAAGATTATGATCTGCTTGTTGGTGACTTAAGTCAGTATGATGCGGTAATTGTTAGCTATCCAGAAAATGATGATAAAATGTATTTTAAGAAGAGGCAATTTATTATTGCGGGAAAAGGTGTAAAGTTACCGAAAAAGTTTGTTTTTCAAAAAGTTGAAGATGTTAGATTTACTTCTGTAGATATGGAAAATGTGAGGGGAATTATTTGTGATAATGATTTTGGTATTTCAGATGTGACAAATTTATCTAGTGATATTGTTATAAATGTCGGAAAAAAATTGTATCTTAATGATAGAGATTTAAGTGATTTTCATAATATAAAAATAAACAAAGGTAGCAGTGTTTGGTTTTATAATTTAACGGGATTTCCTGAAGGTATGGACTTATCTGTTTGTGAAAAAGTTACTTTGCAATATTGTGATTTATCAAAATTGCCTGAGCAGAATTTTGATGATGTTGCGGAAATCAAGATTACAAATAGTGTGTTACCTTCTTGGCTTAAAGCTTTTAAGTGTAAGAAATTGAGCTTGAAGAATTGTGATTTGAAAGAGCTTGATGAAATTGAATTTAATCAAGTAGGGGACGCTACAATTGAAAAATGCTATAATTTACCTGAAGTTATGGATTTTAGAGAAATTGGCAAATTATCGTGTGAGGATAATGATTGTAGTAAAGTTAAAAAGATGATATTTAAGGATAAAGACCAGATGTTTGAGGTTGATTTGGGTAAATATAAAGGTAAAATAATATACCCAAATAAGTCTAAATGGTATAATAGATTTTTTGGAGATGGGGAGGCTACGTTAGAATAGTCCGCTGATTATACCATTTTCATCTACATCAATGTTTTCTGCTGCAGGGACTTTAGGTAGTCCGGGCATTGTGTTAATTTCTCCTGACAGAGCAACAACAAAGCCAGCGCCGGCTGATAATCTTACTTCTGTTATTGGGAATGTATAATCGCTTGGAGCACCTAATAGCTTTTTATCATGCGAGATTGAGTTTTGGGTTTTGGCAATACATACAGGGAGTTTATAGTATCCCCATTGGGTAAATTTTTCTAAATCTTTTAAGGCTTGCTCTGTAAAAGTTACATCTTTGGCGTTATAGATTTCTTTAGCTATAGTTTGTATTTTATCTTTTAGTGATGCAATGCCTGGATATAGCAAATGAAGTGGAGAGAAAATATTTTGCTTGTTTGTTATCTGGTTTATAACTGTATTAGCTAAATCTATACAGCCATTTCCGCCTTTTTCCCAACCTTCGGAAATTACAGCTGTTACATTTAATTCTTGGCATAAGTCTTTGACTAATTGCAATTCTTTTGTTGTGTCTTTAGAAAATTTATTGATGGCAACAATTGGATTGTAGCCGAATTTTTTGATATTTGTTATATGAGCTTTAAGGTTAGCAAATCCTTCTTTTATGGCTTCAAGATTTTCTTGATTTAGGTTTTCTTTGCTTACGCCACCATGCATTTTTAATGCTCTTGCAGTTGCAACTAAAACAACAGCGTCTGGATATAAGTTACTGTGTCTTGCGAAAATGTTAAAGAATTTTTCAGCACCTAAATCAGCGCCAAATCCAGCTTCTGTTACTACATAATCAGCAAGCGCAAGGGCAGAGCGAGCAGCTATAATTGAGCTTGTGCCATGGGCAATATTAGCAAAAGGTCCGCCATGAATGAATGCTGGTGTATGTTCTAATGTTTGTACTAAATTTGGTAAAATAGCATCTTTTAAGATAGCAGTCATAGCGCCTGATGCTTTAATATCTTTGGCATATATGGGTTCTTGTTTTGAGTTTTCAGCAATTACAATATTATCTATGCGTTTTTTTAAGTCAGTTATATTTTCTGATAAGCATAATATTGCCATTATTTCTGAAGCAACAGAGATATTAAAACCATCTTGGCGAGGTGTGCCATTGATTGGAGAACCGAGAGCGATTGTTATTTCTCTTAATGCGCGGTCATTCAAATCTACACAACGTTTAAAGTATACTTTTTGTATATCCAATTGATTACCGTGCTTGATATGGTTATCAATTAAGGCAGATAGGAGGTTATTAGCTGATGTTATAGCGTGGATATCGCCAGTAAAGTTGAGATTTATATCTTCCATAGGGATTACTTGTGAATATCCGCCACCAGTTGCACCGCCTTTGATACCAAAACATGGCCCTAGAGAGGGTTCTCTTAGAGATAAGCATGTTTTATAATTTAATTTGTGAAAAGCATCTGCTAATCCAATTGATACAGTTGATTTGCCTTCGCCAGCAGGAGTAGGGGTGAGGGCTGTTACTAAGATTAGTTTTCCTTTTTTATCAGATGTAGTTAATTCATTGGTTATTTCTCTTGTGAGTTTTGCTTTATATTTGCCATATGGTTCTAAGTCTTCTTCTTTTAGATTAAGAGCTTTGGCTATTTGGTTGATTTTAAAAGGTTTTGCTTGGTTTGAAATTTCTATATCTGATAACATTTAATATCCTTTAGTTTTGTTTTTGAAATTCTTTTAAGTATTGATTGAATTTTGCTTCTTGTGATTTATTCCATCCCATTATGTAGTTATTGCCCATGCAAATCAATGGGAGGCGGAGTTCAGCATTTTTTATATCAAATTTTTGTACACACTTTTTATATAGATTAAAATTCTCTTTGTGTCTCATGTCTACAATTGGGATATTGAGGTCAGCATGTTGAGTTGCAAAAAACATATATGTATCTTTGCATTCATGACACATAGAGTGGGCAAAGAAATATATTTTGTTAGGGTTGATTTCTGTTTCTTCTAGTTTAACAACAGTTTGTGCGTTGGCAGTATTGATTGATAATGCTAAAACTAGGGTGAAAATTATATTTTTTAACATTTTATCCTCTTTTAGTGGGTTAAATTATTGCGAATTTGAGAAAGTTTATCTTCATTTAAGATAATGATGATATAGTCATCGATGATAGTTAAACTTTCTTTGGTTGGCCAAGCACGAGCAGTGTTTAAGATATAATCTTTGATTTGAGGATTATTTAATGCGGTTAACTCAGCATCTTCTTTGATAAAGTCTGTTTGATAATAGAAATTATATGCTTCTTTACCTTTACCTTCTTTATAGTAAGCGCTGTTTAATAGCTCATTACTTTGATATTCGTTATTCTTTTTGATATAATAGTTTTTGCGTAAACTTTGTTCTCCAATTTGAAGAAGTTTATATTGTTTATTTATATCAAATTCAGGCATTTTTTCTAATCTAGTGATAATTCTTTCTGCTAATTTTGTTTCTGCATCCCAGCCGAATTTCCATACTTTTTGAGCGTATGATACACGTACAAAGCTCATAAAAATAATTAATATTGCAAAAATTGTGGTGTATTTGTATTGGGTTGGTGAGGCTAAATTTATAACTATGCATAGCATTAAGGTATAGAAAATTGGTAGGCTATAAAAATCTATTCTAGCTACATATTCAGGATTGTTGAAAGACTGAATAGAGAAGAGATAGGTTAATTTAGTGCATACAAGAGCTAAAACTATAAGTAATAGCGAGATTAGTCCTGATTTTGCATTATTAGTCTTAAATATTATAGTAAATATTGCTGTTAATATAATAATTAAGTAAAATACTTTGTATACTACGTCTATAAATGGCATAGGTAAAACTAGTTGTTCTATTGTAGCATAGAGCATGTGTGGGAGCTTGCTAAATACTACTAAAATGTTTTCTAACTGAGTATTATAGGCATCTTTTAAGATGTTCTTTTCTTGCAAAATTATGATGATAAAAGCAAATAACATCAATGATGCTAGAATGTTAGCAAAAGTTTGGGTTAATTTTTGTAAATTTTCTTTGAGTGTTGTGCTTGTGGTGGTTAGGTTGATGATTATTTTTCCTAATACTGCAATAAATATAAAGCTTAAAGCAGGGAGGTATGTGCCTAAAGCAATAATCATCAAAGCTATTGCTATGAGGTTGTTTAAATAATTTTGGTAAATATTATCTGATTTTTTTTCTGATAATACTAGGGCTGATAGTATAAAGGCAGGTAGCCAGAGATTGCCTAAAGTGTTTTTGGCAAAATATAACCATCCTAATGTATAAGGTGAAACTGCAAAAAATAATGTAACAATAACGTATGTAGAGGTTTTTTTAGGTAAATTCCAGTAGTGTGATAAGAGAACACCAGCAAAAGCAAGACCCGCAAAAGCCCAAAGATTATTTATTACAGGTAAAATTTTACCATTGAATAATAGTGCTTGTAGCCAGTATGCAGAAAATCTACCTTCGTTAAGTCCATCTTGTAATTCTGTTGCGCGACGGATTGCACCCCAGTCATCTCCACCCCACATGAAATTAATGGTATGGAATAAAAATGCGACGTTAATTAAACCAAAAGCTATCCAAAAGCTTTTGCGATAAATGTTTGGAATATTATTATAAAATTTGGCAGTAGCTTCAGCCCAATCTGTTTCACAGCATATATATTGTATTTTATTTCTTATTTTGCCATTGAGCAAGCTTAACGCTACTAGTATAGTAAACGTTAGTGTTGTGTAGATGAGTGTTGTATTAATATTAATGCCATTATTGTGCAAAAGTTTGGTTGCTATAGCAATGATTAAACCAAATATAGCAATGCATAAGATATTGATAAATTTTTTGTTCATAATAACCTCCCAAAAGTTGGTTAGAGAATATTGTTTTTGCAAGGGGTTGTCAAGGATGTAATAAATAATTTCCACTCATTTATTGGATAACTTTGTTCTTTACATTTGGGGCAAATAATGTTATTATGTCTTTGTATTGAAACAAAAGGGGCGTAGATGATTGATTTAGTTTATGATAATGAGACACCGATTAGTGTTGAAACATTTATTAAAAAAGAGCGAGATAAAAATGGGGGGTATATTGATTCAGATATAGCTGTTGAGGCTTTAATGCGTTCTAATCATTATGCCAATATTAAGTTTTTGGTAAAAGAAATTTATAGATTGCCTGAAGAAGAAAGAAAACAATTTGAATATTTTGTTGTAGAGGCGGTTAATGGAAGAGAAACCAGTGAAAAATGTTTTGAAGAATTGCAGAAATTAGCGCGTGAAATTGGGTGTATAGAAATTTTTGATAAAGTAAATGCAAGGCCTAAAAGATATAAATATGATGACTGTGGATTGTATACGGTTTTCTTTCCTGAAGAATTAAAAAACATTTTAGGGATAAAAAAGAATATTCTAGCAGATTTTAAGAATGTTGAATATGTTGAGTTACATTTTTGTGATTTGAAGGGAGTTAATAGATTTATATTCAAAAAAGGCAGTATTGTGTCTTTCGGGAAAGAGTATTTTACTTTTGATGTTACTTCTGAGGGTGCTCATAATTTTCCTAAAAAAATGGATGTATCTGATGTACATAATTTTTTTGCGGATAAGTGCGATTTTAATGGAACAGAAGATTTTATTATCAATAAAACTAATGTTGTTAGTATGAAAAAAATTAAGGGTGATAATAAATTACCTAAAAATATAGTGATATCTGATTGTAATGAAGTGTATTTTAATTGGTCTGATTTTGGCGGAGTTGAGGGTTTAAAATTAGAAAAAGTGCATATGTGTAATTTCGATTATGCTACTACTTTACCTGAAGTTTTAGATTTATCTGATTGTGATGAGGTGTATTTTACTAATTGTGATTTAACGAATGTAAAAGAGATTAAATTTAAAAAGGGGGCTTTTGCTTATTTATGTAAAGCAACTTTACCAAACGGATTTGATTTATCTATGTGTGATGATGTTGATATCTCTTATATAAAAATGGACGATGTCTCAACATTAAAGTTAAACCCTGATTCTGATATTGCTTTAGCTAACGGATTTTGGAACGGAGTTTTAGATTTATCAGAATGTAAATCTATTAGAGTTACTGATGATGGTACTTATGTGCCACAATCTATGTATAAATTTAAAAATAAAATGCAGGCAAGAAATGCTGGTTTTAAATGTGATTGTGATAAATTTGTTTTTGTTGAGAATGCCGTTGAAGCGACGTTTAATAAAGTAAAAGATTTTATCAATGATAAAAGAAAACTATAATTTATATCAAAAAAAGAGAGGGGGGACCTCTCTTTTGTATTTTTAAGATTTGCGCTTTTTTTCTTCTTCTTTCTTTTTTAATATATCAAGGTTGCGCTCGGTTGCTAATTTTTCTAAAATTGTTTTAACAACTGTATCTATGGCAGTTCCTTCTGAATAATCTGCGGGTAGGGCGAAGTTTACTCTATCGTCTTTTAGAAGTTTGACCGCAGTTTTTTTCTGATCGCTTTTAGGTTTATATACTGCGATTGCATTTCCGCCACGTGATTTTACAAGTTTCATTGTAGGGATGTCTGTCATACCGTCACCAAAATATATGATGCGTGGGAATGGTACACGACGTTTGCTATCTTCCATATATTCGTTAACCAGTTTATCTTCTAATTTGCCTAAGCCTTTGTTTATTTTAGTAATATATTGCACTTTGGTTGAGTAGTTAACAACTCTTGCTGGCCATACAGGTGTGCCATCTTCGCCAAAAGCATAGCTACAACCGAATACATCTTTGAAATATTTGCAGATAGATGTGCCATATAAAATTTCTTCGTAGCCTGATGATATAATATAGTGTTCAACTTTTAGTCCTAGTTTTTTACCATATTCATTAATACGGTCAAACCATGTTTCTACGCCTTTGTAATATTTTACAAGTGTTCCACAGTAGTGGAAGTTTTCTTTAGTTAATTTAATGCCTTTTTCTTTGGCGGTTTTCATAAAATAATACATACTGCCGGTGATTTGATCGGCACAATTATCTATAGACCATTGATTTGCTACTTTCCAAAATGCTTTTGGTGTCATGCCTAATTCAGGTATTAGCACATAATCTTGCATATAGGTTGTTGATAAGGTTTGGTCAAAGTCATATACTAGTGCTACTACAGTATTTTTCATTTTTTTTAAACTCCATCTTGCAATTTATTTTATAATGTAATAAAAGATTGGTTAGATTTTAGTTAATTTTATTTTATGAGGTAAAAAAAATGGCAGCTACACAGATGGAACAACTTGTATCACTATGTAAAAGAAGAGGATTTATTTTCCAAAATTCAGATATTTATGGTGGTTTGCAAGGTTTGTATGACTATGGTCCATTGGGAGTGGAATTAAAAAATAATATCAAGCAAGCTTGGTGGCGTTCTATGGTTTATGAACGTGATGATGTAGAAGGATTGGATGCTGCTATTTTAACAAATCGCAAAGTTTTGCACTATTCTGGTCATGAAGATACTTTTTCTGACCCTATGGTTGACTGTAAAGAATGTAAAGGTCGTTTTAGAGCAGACCACTTGACTGATGGTAAATGTCCTAACTGCGGTTCTAAAGATTTAACAGAGCCCAGACCTTTTAACTTGATGTTTAAGACAACAGTCGGTCCTGTTGTTGATGAAAATAATATTGCTTATCTTCGTCCGGAGACAGCACAAGCTATCTTTACTCAATTTAAGAATGTAGTAGACTCTACATCGCGTAAGCTTCCTTTTGGTATTGCGCAAATTGGTAAGACTTTTAGAAATGAAATTACACCTAAGAATTTTATTTTCCGTGTACGTGAATTTGAACAAGCTGAATTAGAGTTTTTTGTTAAACCAGGTGAAGATGAAAAATGGCACGAACATTGGAAACAAGCTCGTATTGATTGGTGGGTTGAACAAGGTTTGCCTCGTGATAGATTTAGAGTTTATGATCAAAAACCTGATGAGCTTGCTCACTATGCAAAAGCTTGTTCTGATATTGAATATGCTTTTCCTCATGGTATTGAAGAGTTAGAAGGTATTGCTAATCGTCGTGATTATGACTTGGGTAACCATACAAAAGCTCAAGAAGAATTTGAGTTGGAAGCACCTTGTCATGAAAATCACGAATCTACTACAAAAATGTGTGTTCGTGATGAAGAAAATAATAAATGGATTATTCCTTATGTTATTGAACCATCAATGGGTGTTGATAGAGCTGTTTTGGCGGTATTAACAGAGGGTTATACAGAAGAAAAATTAGAAAATGGAACAGAACGTATTGTGATGAAACTTAAGAAACATCTTGCTCCAATTAAGGTTGCGATTGTTCCATTGAAGAAGAATAGTCCTGAAATTATGGCTAAATGTCATGAATTGAAGAAAAACTTGATGAAGCTTGGTATTGGTCGTGTAGCTTTAGAGAATACTGGTAATATCGGTAAAGCTTATCGTCGTCATGATGAAATTGGTACTCCTCTTTGTTTAACAGTTGACTTTGAGACTATTGAGCAACAGCCAGCATCTGTTACAGTTCGTGATAGAGATACTATGGATCAGGTTAGGGTGAATGTTGAAGAGTTGTCAAAATATTTGAGAGATTACTTCTTAAGTTAAATGAGTAAATTTTAGTTTATCCATAAATGCTCACGTACCTCTATGTACGCACTTATTACGTAAGGGTTGTGTTTTTAGCACAACCCTAACTTCATTTCGGTCAAGCAACTGTAAAGCTCGTTTTAGTTGTCTTACGACAAGTCACTCGCTAACAGTAGCTGTAGCTCTCGCAAAAAACGTTTAT
>JAZNKG010000033.1:0-2440 GCA_045578445.1 Alphaproteobacteria bacterium | reverse complement strand
TGCCTAAGCTTCTAATTCTTGGATAGGTAGATTATTTCGGAATTTTACTCTTATTGGGTAAAACTTGAAAATTCTACATACCAACCTTTTTATTGATTTATGTACCTACTATACCCATTACAGAAATTGAAGAAAAGGTAGGTCGTTATTGATTGCCATTTAGCAGGTGACATTTTTTGAGAAAAATTACTTTTATGGGGAGTAATTCAGATTTTGTCACCCGATTTCCTATTACTTCTAAAACAACTTGATTTTATTTGTTTACTCAAATAAGCAAAGTTGTTTTTGCTTACTTAAATGCTTTTATTTATTTTTGTGGTATCTTAATGAGTAGACGTAAATGTAAATACTTATAAATGAACTTGAATTTTTAACCATAAGATTATGAAGAGATTATTATTTTTGCTGATAATGTTTATGGCCGTTATAAATATGTCAGCGCAAGAAAAACACGAAATGCAAAAGATTGATTCATTGCAGTATCAATTAGATAAATTGCAGCATGATTATGATTTTTTAGACTGTAGTTTCCAATTGTATCGACTTGCTACCGATTTGAAGAATTTTAATAATGATATAAATACCAAATCTAACGAAATTCTCATCAAGTGCTATCATAGTAGATATGACTCGATGTTTTACAGGGCATATAAGGAAAATTATGATGTGTCCGAAGAGAATTTAACCTCAAGCGAACATTTGGCATTTTCAACAATTTTTCTTGTTATGGGGAAAATGGAATCATCAACATTTTCTGAAGAAGAAATCAAAGTACTAAATCATGCAATAAAACATGTTGAATCCTCTCTCTCGGCAGCAAAAAGTGCTTTGAATTATTACAATGTAGTTTTAGGAACTTATAAAGATTTACGCTGATAAAGAAATAATATTGATCAACAAAAACAAACGCCAACTTACTCTAATGGCAAGTTGGCGTGATTTTTTATATACGATTTTCGTGATAAGTCTCATTCATCTTTTTTGCAGCTTCATTTGTGGAACATTCTTCGGTAACAACATCTACAACTAAATTACCTAAGACGGATTCATATGAACTTTGTACGGAGGATTTGAACCATTGGTCAGACGTAAAGGAAAGCTTACTTTTGATTTCATTCTTTATGGCTTGCAAATCATCGAAAGAGACGTTACATTTTTTTGATATAAATGTTTCCTTGAAACCACCAATGCAGGAATAAGCCCAATTCAAATATTTGAGGTCTTTTTCTTTCACTTCTTCTACGGTTTCACCTTTATATTTTCCGAACGTAAATCTGAACTCATCGTCCAAAACATTCCATTTTGCTTCGGATAGATTCTCACTCAAATTCTCAATTAGTTGCCAATTGCCGCAGCCGCTACATTCGATAAGTTCTTCTTGGGCACCTTCTTCCAAAACGCCATCTTGCATACGGTAGCCATAAGCATCACCATATTGACGTTTGGGACATATTCGTGTAACTTTATACGAGAGGTGTTGCCAAGCATTTCTTTTTACAATAAAAGGAGTGACCTTTCCAATTTCTCTCCACAAATCAAAAATATTATCAGAAGTCATATTGCAAATATGTTTATTTATTCTATTGCAAAATTACATCATAAGATTTAATTGGCGGCTTATTGTAACAAAAATTAAGCCAACCTATCCAATTTTAAGGATAAGTTAGCAGCATAACTTACTTGCTTCTTCTTACTAATCTTGAATCTGAAACACCTTTCTATAACATCATGTTGTGACAGGCAGTTTCATGGTTGTTGGCATTCCAACGAGATTTCCAAAATACTTCTTAAGTTCAAAATTCTTCATAGCTATAAAAATTTTTAATTAGACATATATACAAGGATATATAGAGAGCAAGAATGGTGCAAATGATTTGAATGGTACTTGATATATGAGAAGTAGAGATACAGATAATTTCCGAATTTTGAGTGATTGGGAAGCTACAATATACCATAATATACAGTAAAACAAATCATAGAAATAAGTTATGGTCAAGCGGTAAACTTAGTAATAATAATCTTGATGATAAAACCAATTATAGTTATCTTTGTAATGGCAATAATAACTGCCGAGAGATTATTAACTTATTAACAACTATCTTGTGTTCATGTAAACCAACATGTAAACCAGACTTCTTAAGAGTTTAATTTTGGTTAGCACAAGCGGAAGTAGCTCAGTTGGTTATCTCAATTCCGCAGGAATTGAGTGCAATTAGCCTTCCAAGCTGAGGGTCGCGGGTTTGAACTCCATTTTCCGTTACTACCGTACACCCAAGCGTTTTTTTAAAACGCCCCGACGTTTTGCTTCAAACGCCTCGACGTTTTTAAAAAACGCCGTGTTCTTTTTTTAAAAGACGGTTATCTTTTAAAAAAAGGCGGCGGTCTCTTTGTAAAAGTTATTCCGTTGTCTGTTGAATTAAAAAGTTGGATTCTCACCCTT
>JAZNKG010000032.1:0-2151 GCA_045578445.1 Alphaproteobacteria bacterium | reverse complement strand
GGTTCAACAGAAGAAATGCTTGGAACCGTTGCCGACTACTATGAACAAGAAGTTGAAGAAACAACTCAACAGGTTGCCGCAACTCTTGAGCCTTTGCTTATTAAGGTAATGGCAGCTGCTTGTCTTGCTGTTATAGTTGCTGTTTTCCTTCCGATTCTTACCCTCTACAATGATTTGGATAAACTTTAAAGCAAAATTTGTTTTTCTTTATTTCTTGCTTTTTACATATTGGTTTTAAACTTTCAGAAAATTCTATGGGATAAGGTGGCGTTAAAGAGAGTTTTATTAATTCTACCTTTCCCAAAGAAAACTTATTTCAGAAAGGTGTAAAAAGTTATAAAGGCTAAAACAAATTGGAGAAATTTTAATGGCGAAAAAATTAGATAAAAAAGGGTTCACCCTTATTGAGCTTATAATTGTTGTTGCAATTTTGGCTGTTCTCGTTGGGTTATTTGCACCAAATACTATCAAGTATCTTGAACAGTCGAAAGTTAGTAAAGATATAGGCGTTCTTGATGTTGTGCGTGATGTAGTTAATGCTGAAATTGCTGACGAGGTTTTTTTTGCACTTTGTACTGATGAAAACCTTGAAGATGATGAGATAAATGGAAAGTATCTATCTGAAATATATGAAGCAATGGAGGCTTCTCCTAAAGATGGTAAGTGGGGGACACTTGGCTATGGACTTTTTGCTGCCGAAAATTCAGTACTTCCGGAAAACTGTAAAGGGGATAAAATATTTACCTCTCGATTAGGCAAAGGTTCAAAAATAAAAATATATTTAAATGGCAGCGGCGGTGTTGCAGCTGTTGGTGTTGATAGCTCAGGAAAAATTATAAAAAATAGTGATAGAGAATATATTGTCAGCACAAGATTTTCCGATGATGAATTAGCAAAACTTGATTGCAGATAATTATTTTAGTTATTTTTAAGATGTTATTGTTTTGTCGCATTTTGAGGCTTGCCCGTTCCCGTAAATGTGTCAAAAAATATCATAAAACAGTCCTAACATTAAAAATTAAATTAAGGAGATTATGACAATGTTTAAAAAGGCAAACAAAAAAGGTTTTACTCTTATTGAGTTAATCATCGTTGTTGCTATTATGGCAGTTCTTGTTGCTCTCTTAGCTCCTAACGTAATGAAGTATCTTGAAAAGTCCAGAGTTGGCAAAGATATCAGCTCTCTTGATAACGTTCGTACAGCTGTAGAAGCAGAACTTATGGACGAAACTCTTTCTTCGTTTACAGCGGTTGGCGGCGTTCGTCTTAGCGAACTCGCTAAAGCAAAAGACGGCATCAATAAAACACTTTATGATAGACTCACTGGTGGCACATACAAAGTAATTGATAACAAATTCTTTAACAGAAACGTTCTTTCTTCTAAAAATGCAATTGGTAAAGATATAATGCTCTATGCTGATGGTAATGGTGGTATAGCTATTGTTGCTGTTGATGATAGTGGAAAAGCTATTAAAGTTAGTGATGGTGGAAAATTGCTTGACGGTGAACAGTATATTTTTGTAAGCACAAAGTATGATGATGCTACTCTCAAAGAACTTTCTTGCTTTACAACTGGAACAGGAGACGGCGCTGGAACAGGAGATGGCGCTGAAAGCAAATAATTTATTATCTTTATAACTTTTTGTTGAAAAGGTATAATTTTATTTAAGCAAATTAAGAATACATAAGCCGCTTCGTTTCATAGAAACTATGTTTCAACGGGTAATGAGGCGAGGCGGCGGATATTCAAATTTATATGGTAATATATCCTTATAATTCTTTTAGCAAAATACTTTTTATATCTTGATTTTTATTTCTTTAAAGAAAACAAAACATAGATTTATTTTGAAATATATTTTCTTAAAAACTTTTTGATTATCTAAAAAAAATTTTTGATTATTTGAAAAATAGTATTCTACAAAAATATTAGCTTTCAAAAATAATAATAGCATTTTAAAAATATTGTTTTTCTTAAAGAGATAAATATAGTTTTGGTTTTATATATCTCTTTTTCAGGGCGGTTTTTATGGAGTTATTCATAATATATGCAATTATCCCTTTTATTCTTGGAACGTATATAGGCAGCTTTCTCAACGTTGTAATTATAAGAGCTCCAATTAACCAGAGCTTTATAACGGGTAGGTCTCATTG
>JAZNKG010000031.1:0-58300 GCA_045578445.1 Alphaproteobacteria bacterium | reverse complement strand
CAAGATTCTAAAAAACCCTCCTTTATGTACCCAATTTTGTACACCGCAGTCGTGTTTTTGCTTCCAGCATAGGCACTCTATAAATCCATTGATAAATATTTAGGGATTTATATAGTACCTATCAAGATTCTAAAAAAATCCCAGTTTTTAGTGAGCATCGCCCCAGTTATCGCCAACTCCTACTTCTGCTATTAATGGAACTTTTAGTTCTATTTCGGTTATATTTTCCATTTCTTGTTTTATTAAGTTTGATGCAACTTCAACTTCTTCAAGAGGTGCTTCAAATACAAGTTCGTCGTGCACTTGTAATAGCATTTTTGTTTTAAGCCCTTCTTTTTCTAGTCGGTTGGCAATTTTATTCATAGCTAATTTTATTATGTCTGAAGCACCTCCTTGTATTGGTGCGTTAATAGCTGCTCTTTCGCCGAATGAGGCGATACTTTTATTAGTGTCTTGTATGCCAAATATGCTGATTTTGCGATTTAATGGGGTTAAAACATAACCATTTTGACGAGCAAAATTTATGGTATCTTCCATATATTTTTTTACTTCTGGCATATTGGCAAAATATGCGTCAATATAACTTTGCGCAACAGAGGGTTCTACATCTATTTCTTTAGATAAACCATAGGCTGACATGCCATAGACAATACCAAAGTTGATTGCTTTTGCACGTCTGCGGTGGGTGCTATCTACTTCATCGTAAGGGATATTGAATACTTGTGAAGCTGTTTTTCTATGGATGTCTACGTTGTCTTTGAATGCGAGTTGTAAAAATTTTACATCAGCAATTGTTGCTAATAATCTGAGTTCTACTTGAGAATAATCTGCAGCAATTAGTTTGTGATTTGGTTTTGCGATAAAGCATTTGCGAATTTCTCTACCGATTTCTGTTCTGATAGGTATGTTTTGTAAATTAGGATTATTTGATGATAGTCTACCAGTATTTACAGATGTTTGGTTAAATGTGGTATGAATGCGATTATTTTTATCTATCAGATTCAATAATGCGGTAGTGTAGGTAGATTTTAGCTTTTGATACTGTCTCCATTCTAATAGTTTTTGCGGAACAATATGAGTTTCTGCTAGCTTTTCTAATACTTCTGCGCTGGTATTAAATGAACCAGATTTATGCTTTTTACTTTTTAAGCCTAATTTATTGAATAAAATTTCTCCGATTTGTTTGGGCGAGCTTAGGTTAAATTCTTCGCCAACAATAGAAAATATTTCAGAAGATAATGCGTTCATTTTGGTATCAAATATGGTATCCATTTCTTTTAATTTTATGGTATCTACCATTATTCCGTTACGCTCCATATTAAGCAAAGTATTGAGTAATGGACGGTCTATATTGTCATATACATATAGTTTTTGTTCTGCTAAAAGTTGAGGACGTAATTCTTCAAACAACCTCATTGTAAAATCTGCATATTCGGCAAAAAATCCTAATGAATCTTCATTTGATAGGCTGTTTAAGTCTAATTTTTTATATTCTGGAGCGGTTATTTTTAGTGTTTTTTCTAGTATGTTTGAACTTAATGATGTGATATCTGGAGTTTGGTTTGAGCTAAATAAATCATATGAGATAATAGCCACATCATCATAAGGGAAGGGATTAAACGTAGTATTTAGAGCAGAATCTAATTTGTTGATATTATCTTTTAGGTTTAGAGATATTTTTAGTATTTCTTTGTTGTTAAAAAGTGGAGTTAAAAACTTAATAAATTCTTCTTTAGTTATACCACTAGTTGCAGTTGGTGTTGAAAATAGATCTAGTGCAGGTACAGTTTGGGCAAGGGGAAGATAAAAAGCATTACCTTCTTTTAGTCCGATGGATAAGCCTAAAAATTTATTATCAGCAAAATGAGGAATGAATGAGAACATATTAATGTCTTCAATTTTTTGGGAAAGATTTTGTAATTCTACTGATGTTTGAACAAGCTTATAGTTTGCTTTTATTTCTTTTTTTTCTGTTGGCAAATCAGTGCATTTTTGTTTGAGCCAATTTAGAGCTTTATTTTTTAGGCTTCTGAAAGCATGACGGTCCAGTAAGTTTATTAAAGTTTCTTCGTTAGGGGCTGCGCATCTTAAATCATTGAAGCCAAGTTCAACTTCTACATCAGGTTTTAATGTAACGAGTTTTTGGGAAATTAAAGCATCTTCTTTATGTGCCATTAAAACTTCACGACGTTTGTTTTGTTTTATTTCGTGTGCGTGTTCTAAAACACCTTCTAATGAGCCAAATTGATTAACAAGTTCAGCTGCTGTTTTTAAGCCAATACCTGGAACACCTGGAATATTATCAGTTGAGTCGCCTGCAAGAGCTTGAACATCAGTTACTCTTTCAGGGTATACACCAAATTTTTCTTTTACATCTTCGGGAGTGAAGAATTTATTTTTCATACTATCATAAAAACTAACACCAGGGCGAATGAGTTGCATTAAATCTTTATCGGCAGATACAATGGTTACTTCTTTATTTTGGCTTAGAGCTAGATTTGTATATGTAGCGATGAGGTCATCGGCTTCATAGCCTTCCATTTGTAGCCATTTAAGATTTAGAGCTTCAACAACTTCATGAATAAGGGCAAATTGAGGTTTTAAGTCTTCAGGAAGTTCAGGACGTGTAGCTTTATATTCAGGAAAAAATTCATTTCTAAAGTTTTGACGTTTGGCATCAAATAAAACAAGACAGTAGTCGCATTTAATATTTGCGGTTAGGCTTAAAAACATATTTAAAAAGCCATATACGGCATTTATAGGTAATCCCTCAGGGTTATTCATTTTTGGACTAGCAAAAAATGCACGAAAGATATAACCCGAACCATCAATTAAACAAACTTTTTCTGTCATATGTTTTTCCTTAAAATAGTGTTTTTTGTAATATAGTAGAAGTTTGGCAATTCGCAAAGCATTTTTTATGTTTTTAAGAGGTTTTGTTAATCTTTTTATAATAATAGCTATAGTATTGTAGCTTTAGGGTAATAGGGTATTTATAAAAAAATGAGAACTAGAGCAAAAAGAAAAAAGCTAAATGATGTTGCTGTTAAAAAAAGAGCAAAAAAGAAGAGCTTGCGAAAAGTAAAACATACGCGAAAGAAAAAACGTTCTTTGTTGGTATCGTTAATAGTATTGTGTTTGTGGCTGTTTTTGGTATTTTCTTTAGCGTGTGGTATTTTTGTTTGGTATTGTAAAGCGACTTTGCCAGAGTTTTCTAAAGCTCTTTATGTGGAGCGTAATAGTGGTGTTAAAATTTTAGCAGAAGATGGGAGAGAGCTTACATCTTATGGGGCATTGTTTGCTGAGCCAGTTGATGTTGATAAATTGCCTAATCATGTGTATCAAGCAATAATTGATACTGAAGATAGAAGATTTTTTAAGCACAAAGGTTTTGATTATATTGGTTTTACTAGAGCAATGGCTGTTAATGTGTTTAAGATGCGGTATGCTCAAGGAGCTTCTACTATTACTCAGCAATTGGCTAAAAATTTATTCTTAACTAGAGAAAAAAGTATAAAAAGAAAAGTGCAAGAAGTTATTTTGGCGAGGTGGTTAGAAAATAATTTTACGAAAAAACAGATATTAAATATTTATCTTAATCGTGTATTTTTTGGTAGTGGCGCATATGGGCTAGGTACTGCTTCAAAAAGGTTTTTTGATAAAGAAGCAAAAGATTTAAATTTACGAGAAGCGGCTATTTTAGCAGGAGCGCTTAAAGGTCCTAGTAAATATAATTATTTAAGAAATAAAAAATTAGCATTAGAGCGCTCTGAGATAGTTTTGTCGGCAATGCTTAGGGCTGGTAGTATTACAAGACTTCAATGGGAAACTGCAATTAATCTGCCAATTGGTAATGAGAATGGGGGACCGATTACTGATATTAGGTATTTTGGTGATTATGTAATGAATGACTTGCCTGATATTGTAAAAGATGGAAGTGTTGATGTTTATGTAAAGACTACTCTTGATTATGATTTGCAAAAAAGAGCAGGATATATTTTAAGAAAACATATTAGAGCTAATAAAGATAAAAATGTTAGTCAAGGCGCTTTGATTGTTATGGATAAAAATGGTGCAATTAAGGCTATGGTGGGGGGAGTTAATTATAATAAAAGCCAATTTAATAGAGCAACACAAGCATTGAGGCAAGCTGGTTCTTCGTTTAAGCTTTTTGTATATTTACGTGCTTTAGAAGAAGGCTTTTCCTTAGATGAACTTCTTTCTGATGAGCCGATAAAAATTGATAATTGGGAACCTCAAAATTATGATAAAAAATTCCATGGGGCAGTTAGTTTAAGAGATGCTTTTGCCCAATCTTTGAATGTGGCAACAGTTGATTTGGCTACGTACTTAAATCTTTCTGATATTATTAAAGTAGCTAAGAAAATGGGAGTTAGTACAAAACTTAGAAATGACCCTGCATTAATTTTAGGGGCAAGTGAAGTTAAGGTTATTGATATGGCTGTTGCATATGCAACTGTTAATAATGGTGGTTATTTGACTTTTCCTCATGTGGTAAATGAGATTAAAGATACAAATGGTAATTTGTTGTATTATTATAATTTAGAAAATAAAGAAAAAGTGCTTGAAGATAATGTAGTTGAAAAAATGAATGAGTTGCTTAGGGCGGTGGTAGTTCGTGGCACTGGTAAAAAAGCTTTAGCTGTTAGTGGGGCAAAAGGTAAAACAGGTACTTCGCAGAATTATAGGGATGCTTGGTTTATTGGTTCAACAGATAAATATACTACTGCTGTTTGGGTTGGTAATGATGATAATTCTCCAATGATTAGAGTAGGGGGAAGTAGTTTGCCTGTTGAAATTTGGGCAGATGTGATGAAAGGATATTAATTAAACACCTAAGTCACGTATAAAGCGAGGATTACTTATACGGCCATTGCGAAATTTACCACGAACAACAATAAGGTGTGAGTTAAATTTTTTCCATTTGTTTGTGGTACTTGTTTTGGTGAAATCTAGTGCAACGTTAGCAGTGCCTGTGTTGCTTGAGTTTTGTTTATATCGAGAAATTGAACATCCTGAACTGCCTGTGCCAAAATCACTACGAGATAAGCGAATATATCCTTGACCTTGGTCTTCGAAATATACTCCACACCACTCTTCTGTATCTGTTTCGTAATTTGCATAGCTCAAAGGTGAATAAGCTAGTAACAAGAACAAAACTAGAGTTATGATTTTTTTCATAAGATTTCTCCGTAGTTTTAACACCTTACTTCTATTGTAAAATATTTTTTTGTCAGAGTCAATACTTTTTGTCTAATTCGCTGAGTTTTTTTTATTTTGTTAAGCTTATATTTAGAACAATTGTTTATAATACCATATGTTAGAGAGGGATTATGCAATTACATTTTAATTTGTGGTATATTTTTGTTTTTTGCATGGGGCTGATGGTATGTCAGGCTATATGTAGTAATGCATTGATTTTAGCAATTGTTTTAATGTTAGCTTATATTGGTTATTTATATAAGCGCAAAATGTTGTCTTTTGTAGATGGAATATTTGGTTTAAGTTTTTTATTAAATTTATGGTTTTGTGTAACTACATCTGGCAATGTATATCAATATGATTATTTTAATTTCTATATGCATGCTGATTATTTTATAATGAATGATTTTTTTGTTAAAAATCCTAAGATGTATTTAAGTTCAGTGTATTTTCAACCGCCATTATGGGGAGGAATTGCTGGATTGGTGACGAATTTGATGATGGTAATAGGTAAAACAAAAGAAGCTGGTTTTGATTTTGTTAGATTTATTAATTTGTTTGCAGTAAGTGGCGCAGGAATAATTTTTTGGCGTTTAATTAAAAAAATTGAAATAAACGATAAAGTCGCATTGTGGTGTTTTGTATTTTATAGTTTCTTTCCAATTTTAAGCATTTTTAGTGGTTTGGTTAATAATGATGCTATGACTTATTTTTTGATGTTATCTATAATTTATCTGGCATTTTGTTGGTATGAAAAAGGTGATTGGAAAAATACTTTTTTGATTATGTTGTGTTTACTACTTGGGGGAATGATAAAATTTTCAGCATTAATGGTTGTGGCTGGATTAGGTGTGCTAATTTTATATAAGTTATTAAATAATAAAAAAGATTATAAACATATCTTATTGCAATCTTTTGTAATAGGGATGGGGGCGATATTAGGTTTCTTATGGGGCTTTTTCTTATTATATTATAATATACCTTTAGTGCCACCTCCTAATAATAATATATATCAGGATATGTCTTTGTTGGGTATAACAGATAGGTTGTTTAGTTTAGATACATTATTTGCGCCTTTTGTTAATGTTAGAGCTGGGATATTAGAAAATAATGTTTGGCTTTCACTGATTAAAACATCATTGTTTGGGGAGTGGGCTTGGAATAATATTGTTTACGCTTATGTGATGTATGTGATTGGTATAATATTTGCCATTATTTCTGTTGTATCGTTCTTTAGCTTATTAAAAATAAAATTAGGTAAAGATTTTGCCTTTAATCTTTTTGTAGTTATATTGGTTTTTGCTGTGATAATATCTTGGATTGGTTTTTGGCTGGAATATCAATATTTTTCTTCAACAGAGTATAGATATGTGGCAATATTGTTACCTTTGTCTTTGTTATGGATAGCTAATTGGTGGCAAAAAATTTGCCCGCCAAAATGGGTTAATTACACTATGACGGGCTTGATTGTGGTTTTTGTTATTGCAAAGTTTATGCTTTATCTAAGTACCATTTAACAGTTTTAACAATTCCTGTTTTGAATGTTTCATCTGGTTTGTAGCCTAAGATATTTTCAATTTTAGTTGGGTCAATTGCATAACGCAAATCATGACCAGCTCTATCTTGTACAAAAGTGATTAAATCAGCATATTTTTTGCCATCTGTACGTGGTTTAATATCATCTAAAATTGCACAAATTGTATGAGTAATTTGTAGGTTGGTTAGTTCATTATGCCCGCCTACATTATAAGTTTCGCCATTTATACCATTATGGAAAATCATATCAATGGCTTTTGCATGGTCAGCAACATATAACCAGTCACGAATATTTTGACCATTACCATATATTGGTATTGAAGATAAATTTAGGCAATTTCTAATGATTGTAGGAATAAGTTTTTCGCCATGTTGTTTGGGGCCATAGTTATTTGAGCAATTGGATGTGGTAACATTCATGCCAAAAGTATGATGATATGCTCTTACTAAAAAGTCAGAACTTGCTTTACTTGCTGAGTATGGAGAGTTTGGAGCATATGGAGTTGTTTCTGAGAAAAATCCTTCATCGCCTAAAGTTCCAAAAACTTCATCGGTTGAGATGTGATGAAAACGGTTGTTTTCTTTTCCTTTTTTTGGAGTAAAAGGAGCATCAAACCAATTCTTTCGAGCTGTTTCTAATAGGTTGAATGTGCCAACAATGTTTGTATTGATAAAAGCTCTTGGTCCTTTAATGGAGTTATCTACATGGCTTTCTGCTGCAAAATGGATAACACCTGTGAAATTATATTTATTGAATAGTTCATCAACAAAATTTTCATCACAAATATCGCCTTGAACAAAAGTATAGTTAGGATTATTTTCTACTTCTTTTAGATTTTCTAAATTACCAGCATAGGTTAGTTTATCTAAATTTACAACTTTATAAGTAGGGTGTTTTTCCATAAAATAAGGTATGAAGTTGGCGCCAATAAAACCAGCACCACCAGTTACTAAAATTGTTTGAGACATTTTACTAATCCTTCCTTCCAGTGTGGAATTTCGATATTAAAACGAGTTTTGATTTTATTTTTGTTTAAAACTGAATAATGAGGTCTATGAGCAGGGGTTGGATAATCTTTGCCCTCAATGGGGTTTACTTTACAATTTAATTTGGATTGTTCCATAATTTCTTTTGCAAAGTCATACCAAGAACATATGCCTTCATTTGTGAAGTGGAATATTTCTTTTTCACCTTCATTGATTTGTGGAATGGCTGCAACTATTGCTTCTGCTAAATCATAAGCATTGGTTGGAGAGCCAATTTGGTCAAAAACAACATTTAGGCTTTCGCGTTCTGCTCCTAGTTTACGCATAGTTTTTACAAAGTTTCCTCCATGTGGAGAGTATAACCATGCAGTTCTTATGATGATAGCAGTTTTTGCAGTATTTAATACGTTTAATTCGCCTTCACGTTTGGTTTTGCCATATACAGATAGAGGATTAGTTGCATCTTCTTCGGTATATGGTTTGTGGTTTGTACCATCAAAAACATAATCTGTTGAAACGTGAATTAGGCGTTTAGAATATTTTGCTAAATATAGTGGAGCTAATGCATTTACTTTATGAGCATTTTCTATATCTGTTTCAGCTTTATCTACTGCAGTGTAGGCAGCGCAATTTATTACACAGTCAAAAGGATTAGATGTAAGATAGTTTTTTACATCTTCTTCATTGGTTAAGTCTAATTCATCGCGGTCGATATAAACAGCTTTATCTTTTAATAAAGTTTGTAGTGCTGTTCCTAATTGTCCATTACATCCTGTTACTAAAAACATGGCTCTAAATCCTTTAGTAATGGGTGGTTTAGGTCGCGTTCTAAAATGTTTGCTTTATTCATATCAATTTTCCAGTCAATTCCTAAAGCAGGGTCATTTACGCATAAGCCACCTTCGGCTTCTTTGCAATAGAAGTTATCGCATTTGTAGGCAAAAACAGCGGTTTCTGATAATACAGAGAAACCATGTGCAAATCCTCTTGGGATGAGCAATTGTTGTTGATTTTCTGCTGATAGGTGAACAGCTACGTGTTGTCCGTAAGTTGGAGAATCCTTTCTTAAATCTACAGCAACATCCAATACTTCTCCAGATATAACTCTTACTAATTTGGTTTGAGCGTGTTCGCCTTTTTGAAAATGTAAGCCTCTAATTGTGCCATAACTTGAAAAAGATTGATTGTCTTGAACAAAGTCGTAATGTAAACCATTAGCTTCAAATTCTTTTTTGCTATAACTTTCAAAGAAGTAGCCACGTGTATCAGTAAATACGCGTGGGGTTAGGATGTATACACCCTCAAGTTTTGTTTTAGTAAAGATCATGATGTTCCTCGTATACTTTTTTAAGATATTCTTTGTATGGTACACCGTCTTTTAGGCGGTTGATTAAGTTTTGCATTTGCTCTTTATCGATAAACCCTTGGCGATATGCAATCTCTTCTATGCAAGAAAGCTTTAGCCCTTGGCGTTGTTCGATAATTTGTACAAATTGTGATGATTCCATTAAGCTATCTGGAGTGCCGGCATCTAACCAGGCGTTACCACGTTTTAAAGGAATAACGTTTAGACGATTTTCTTTTAGATATTCTTTATTTAGGTCTGTTATTTCTAACTCACCACGTGCAGATGGTTTTAGATTTTTAGCTTTTTGGGCTACATCTGATGGATAGAAATAAAGTCCGGTTACTGCGTAATTTGATTTTGGCTTCTTAGGTTTTTCTTCAATAGATACAACTTTTTTATTTTTATCAAACTCTATAACGCCGAAACGTTCTGGATCTGATACGTGATAGCCAAATACAGTAGCTGAATTGTTTTCATTATGTACGATTGAGCGATAACAATCCATTTGTGATTGTATGTAGAAAATATTATCGCCTAAAATTAAGCATACCTTTTCATTGTTTATAAATTCTTCGCCTAAGATAAAAGCTTCAGCGATACCATTAGGGTTGTCTTGAACTTTGTATGAGAGATTTAGACCAAGCTCATTGCCATTGCCTAATAATTTTTCTATATTAGGTGTGTCATGTGGGGTTGATATTATCAATATATCTTTAATGCCAAAAAGCATTAAAATTGACAATGGGTAATATATCATCGGTTTATCATACACTGGTAATAATTGCTTAGATACGCACTGTGTTAGTGGATAAAGTCTTGAACCAGAGCCTCCGGCTAAAATTATTCCTTTCATGAGCTTAATCCTTATTTTTGAGTTGATTTAAGAATAAGTTTATTTGTTCAAAACAATCAACTCCCTGATATTTGTCTTCAATACCAAAAGCAAAGATATAAGGTAGTTTTGTTTTGAAATCTTTTTTGGTCATTTCTATGTCTGTATTTTTAGTTAAATATGTTTTATACTCTTCTGTTTCTTTGATTTTGTTTTTTAATAATCCACTACGGCGAGAGAATAATTTGTAATATGAAATTATTAGCAATATGGTCAAAATAATAATAACAGCGTATATTTTTGATGTGTATATATTTAGCAATCCGCTAATAAATAAAATCAAAAATACAGAAATTGTTTTTAATGATAGGGATAAATATTTGTTGTTGCTAGTATAGTTGAATAGTACAATTAAAAGAAAAATGATTATTGTACAGGAA
Source organism: Alphaproteobacteria bacterium (assembly GCA_045578445.1). GTDB lineage: Bacteria > Pseudomonadota > Alphaproteobacteria > RF32 > CAG-239 > CAG-267. The sequence continues at coordinate 47,934 of JAZNKG010000031.1, read as the reverse complement.
ATAATTACAAGAAATGTATGAAGTGGATTAACAGCGGTGAATGATGAGCAAATAATACCAAATGTTAACATTCCTAAACTAAAGAGCAAGTATAAGGCGTTTAGGCGCAATTTATATAAGCTAAATGTTTTTATGGTATTTAGCTGTAAATATTTATAAGCTCTTAGTAGTTTTAGTTTAGCTTCTTTATTTGCTGGTAATACTGTTTCTGTATTAGGAAATAGTATATTCATTAATTTTTGTTCGGTTTTGGATAATTTTTTCAAATCATCTGTTTTTTTGATTAGAACAGCAGTATTTTCTTTTGAATTTAGATCTACAACATTTTTAGCATATAAATTAAGTAATTCAGCTCCAAAAGAACGAACATCATATATATTGGAATTTAATATACGGAATATTGATGGAGTTTTTTTGAGTTTCACCTGTGTTTTATCAAGATTTTTACGCATTTGAACTGAAGAAACTTTATATGATATAAATATTGCTAATAAAGCAAGTAGAGCAAATAAATTTACCCCATAATCTTGAATAAACCAAGAATATTTTTTGCTAAAATCTGGTGGGGTAAGAGTTCCTTTTTCTAGAGCGATATAAATATGTAAATCATCGCCTTGCGCTAAAGCTTCGGTATCAGCAATACCGATAGCATTTTCTGATAAGTGGGCAATTGTCGCTCTGTTAGGTAAAATATCATTTTTGGTAGTACTAACTATTGCATTTTGTCCCATAAAAGTTTCTCCAGATGGCAAAATAACAACTGCATTAGCTGAACCAACAACGTTGATAAGAGTTTTGGCAGTTAAATCCCAATACATTTCATCAAAATCATCATGATTCCAGATTAGTCTATCTATTAAATAATTAAAACGATAGGTATAAATGCCTGTGGGAATGTTTATTGGTTTTTTAGGTTCTATATATAATTTATTGCCATTTTCTGTAATTTTGTACGGATGTTCTTCTCCGTTAATTGTTACAGATTTAAGTGTTAAGTCTATGCGACGGCACTCGTCTTTGGCAATGCAACTGTATTTTGGTAAAATGCGGAAAAAACCTTGAGGAAAAGTTTCATTATTTGAAACAATAACAAACTCTTCTGTTAGGTCGACTAAACCTGTTGGGGCAATGTTTATGGTGCTTAACATATATGCAATATGTTCTTCAGCTGGAGCCATAATTTCTTTTTCATCAGATAATTTTACCATAACATAAGGGAAATCTGGAATGAATTTTTGTGGTTCTTCATTGTGTTCTACTGGGCGATAGAATCTACCTTGAAGTTCCAAATCTTCATTTATGGTAGAATTCATGTCTTTGGCTCTATTTAAGCTGTCTTGGTAAATTTTATCATAAGCTGAAAGAGTTTTTTCTTGTTTTTTCTTTAATTCGTCTAAGTTAACAATACTTGTAGATGAAGGGGTTGCTATTTCGTTTTCGTTAATATTAGCAATAGTGGTTATTTTGATACGTTTTTCTAAATATTTTTGAATAGCCTTTTTATCATTAATATCAGGAAGCTCTTTATATAACTTTTTAGTTTCTTTTTGTAGTTTGGAAAAATCTACAGGTTTTATATCAACAGGATCAGAGGCGCTACGTACTCCTGAAAAGGCAAGGTTGGGGAGTGCGAGGGTTATGGCAAATAATAAGTATGCAAAAAAACTCTTCATATCTTTTCCTTCATTGTTGCGAAATAGACGCGTTGTTTGTATAATTATAAATATGTTTTGAGATAAAAACAAGAAATTAATTTTTTTAATAAGAGGATAACTATGGAAAATAATAATATTGCTGCAATTATTTTAGGTGCGGGTAAAGGTACACGCATGGAATCTGATTTGCCAAAGGTGATGATGCCTGTTAATAATAAGCCGATGATTAAACATATTATCAATACCTTAGAAGAGATGGATGTAAAAGATATTGTGACTATTATTTCTAGTGATGGAGAATTGGTTAAAAAAGAAACAGCTCCTTATAAAACGGCTGTGCAAACCCAACAATTGGGTACAGGTCATGCAGTTAAATGTGCTAAAGAGGCATTAAGTGGTTTTGAGGGTCCTGTATTGGTTATTTTTGGGGATACTCCTCTTATTACTAAAAAAACATTCATGAAAGCTGTTGAAGTTATAAAAAATGGATATGCTGTTTGTGTTTTAGGCTTTAGACCTGAAGATGCCGGACGTTATGGTAGACTAAAAATGAATGGCTCGGAATTAGTAGGAATTGTAGAATATAAAGATGCCACAGAGGATGAAAGACAAATTGATTTTTGTAACTCAGGTTGCATGGGGTTTGATGGCAGATATTTATTTGATATTTTAGATAGAATCGGTAATGAAAATGCTGCAAAAGAGTATTATCTTACAGATGCTGTAGAAATTGCTCGTAATATGGGCTTAAAATGTACAGCAATAGAAGGAAATCCTAAAGAAGTTGCTAGTGCAAACACTCGTGCCGAACTTAAGGAATTAGAAGAGTTTTATAAGGAAAGAGAAAATTGGTAAAAAAAATAAAAGAATATTGGTTTGGGATATTAATTAGTCTAATCGTATTGGTTGGTTTATCCTTTAGTTTGATAATAGTATTATCTCCACATGCAGATGGAAAAATGCGGGGTTTTGCTCCTTGTACTTATGCTTTGGCTATAAATTTGAGTAATCAGAGCGGGCAGAATAAGATGTGGGGTGTTGTTAGTGCTGTAACTCATGCTAATTTATGTTATGCTGGAGTTATTCGAGAGGGGGTTGAGCTTTGGGTTAAAGGTAAACAAAGCACTCCGTGGGCTAATTATATATATGAGCCAGAGCCTTTTTATGGTGATAAAGATGTAGAACCAATCTCTGAAGATTTGTTGAAGGCAAATGTTTTAGATGATGATGGTGCAAAATTTGAAATCGTTGATGATAGTTCAATTGTAGAAACAATAAATGAGGTTGAAGATGAGCAAAAGTAAAAAACTTCCTGAGTGGGATTTATCAGAGTATTATAATGGTGTTGATGACCCTCAAATACAAAAGGATTTGGCGCTTTATGATAAAAAAGCCAAAGATTTTGTAAAAAAATATAGAGGTAGGGTAAAGGACTTAGATGCATCAGAAATGCTCAAGTTGTTTAAAGCTAAGGAAGATATGCGCAGAATCGCTGGTAAACTAGGTGGTTTCGCTCATCTTAACTCAACTACAAATATGCTAGATAGTAAAGCTACTGCTCTTTATCAAAAAGTTGAAGAAAGCTTGACTGATTCAGGTAAAGATTTAGTGTTCTTTTCTATTGAATTTAACAAACTTTCTAATAAGCGAATCGATGAGCTTTTGCAAGATAAAAAGTTAAAAGCTTATACTCCGTTTATCACTCGTTTGAGAAAGTTCAAAAAATATGAACTTTCTGAAGAAGTAGAAAAAACTTTGATGGAAAAAGATATTACTTCTGGTTCTGCTTGGGTTAGATATTATGAAGAGAGTATGGCTCGTTTGGAATATGTTGTTGATGGTAAAAAATATAATGATGCCGAAATTGGTAGACTATTAACAGATGCTGACCCAAAAATTAGAGCTAAAGCAGGTAAAGAAGTTAATCGTGTTACAAAAGAAAATTCTTTTATGATTGGTTATGCTTATAATATGATTATGAAAGATAAGGCGGTTGATGATGATAAACGTGGCTTTAAGTTACCTATGTCATCACGTAATTTAGCTGAAGATGTTAGCGATAAGACTGTTGAGTGTTTGGCTAATACCATACGTGATAATTACAAAAATATTGCATGGCGTTTTTATAAAATTAAAGCCAAACTTTTGGGGATGAAAAAAATTCATTATTGGGATAGAAATGCGCCTCTTCCTATTGAAGATGATAGTGAGTTTAAGTGGGAAGATAGTGTTAAAACCGTGCTTAATGCATATAAAGAGTTTTCTCCTAAACTTTATGAAATAGCTAAAGAATTTTTTGAAAATGATTGGATTGATGTTGCCCCTAAAAAAGGTAAACGTAGTGGTGCATTTTGCTCTTCTCCTCTGGTTGAAGGACATCCCTTTTTAATGCTTAATTATGTTGGGCAACGTCGTGATGTGCTAACTCTTGCGCATGAGCTTGGACATGGTTGTCACCACCAACTTCGTCGCAAAAATGGTGTTTTAAATGAACATTCTCGTATGACTACAGAAGAAGTAGCATCTGTTTTTGGTGAGATGTTGGTTTTTCAATCAATGCTTAAAAATGCAAAAACAAAAGACGAAAAAATATCTCTTCTTACAATGAAAATTAATGATATGATTAACACAGCAGTACGCCAAATTGCGTTTCATTTCTTTGAAGTTCGTGCTCATGAAGAACGCAAAAAAGGAGAAGTTTCTGTTGAGCGCTTAAATGAAATTTGGCTAGAAGAAATGCGTGCAAGTCTTGGACCTGATGTTATTGTTGATGATAAAGTTGACCATATGTGGGGACAAATCGGGCATTTCTTCTTCTTGCCATTTTATGTTTACGCATATTCCTTTGCTGATTGTGTTGTTAACTCTCTATATTGGCTAAAAATGCAAAATAAAATTCCTAACTTTGAAGATAAATATCTTAAACTTCTTTCTCAAACAGCCATAGCCGACTATAAAGATATTTTTGCTCCATTTGGTCTTAATCCAGAGAGTAGGGAGTTTTGGCAAGGGGGAGTTAGTTTGATTGAGGAGTATATTACAGAGTTAGAAACTCTTTTAAATGGGTAAATTGTTGTGAACTAATCTCTGGATGGAAGCCTGTCCCTAAATGCTCACGTACCTCTATGTACGCTCCGCTTTAGGGCAGGACATCCAGAGTTATTTCGCAAAATTTCCCTCATTTAACGCATGACGAGAGAAAATTCATGTACTTCTTTGTATGTTAGCTCGTGGCGTCACTCATAGCACCGCACTTTATCCCACCCATGGCTAATTTATTTATATGAGTTATTTCGCAAAATTTCCCTCATTTAATGCATGACGAGAGTGGGAAATAGGGTGTATCCTCTCATTGCTTATTTATTTATAAAAAAAAGGTTCGCGTGTGCGAACCTTCTTTTAGTAGTGTAGTGGAGTCTAGCTAGTTGCTTGCGCCAGAGAGCAGGTCGTCGAGGTTGATGATATTGCTACCACCATAAACCTTCGGGAAGTTCTTTGCGAGAACATCCTTAAGGAGTTCAGGATGAGTCTTGAGAATTTCTCCAAGCTTCTCCTTAACCTCGTTCTCGGAAGCACCTTTCATCTTCAATGCCTCAGCCTCTGCCTCTGCTTTCACCTTCAAAGCCGCTGCTTCAGCTTCTGCCTCAATTTTGAGAGCTTCTGCTTTTGCATTTGCGATGATAATCTTTTGCTCTTTTCGTTTTTCAACGATTTTAATTTCGTTGTCAGCTACTGCCAACTCTGAAATTGACTTAGTGTATTCTGCATCGAAGTCGATACTTTGTATAGAAACACTAAGTTGAGCGAAAAGTTCTTCAGCGTTGCTGTTGAGCGCAATGCATTCAGCTTTGACTTTGTCGAGGAATGCAGCCTGAATTTCGTGCTGGAGTTCCTTAATCTTGCCGTTGATGTCGCTATACTCTTTTTGAGAAACAACATCAGTGATAGAGGTCTCTAGCCAAGGGCACAAGGCGGTGTTGAGGTATTTATCCTCACCAATGTACCTATGGAGGAGATGAACGAGATTTTCATTTATGCGGTAGTTCAAGACATATTCTATCTTGACTTCGCGTAAATTCTTGTTCTTCTTTGTCTCTGTGGTACACCTGTGTTCCTGTAATCGTATGTCTACCTCTTTCATCGTAGAAATGAATGGCACTACGAAATGTAGTCCAGCGGGGTATGACTTATTCTGGAGAACTTCAAATACTTTAAGGTATCCGGCGTTTCCAGGCTGAACGATGACTAAAGAATTGGCAAGAATAAGCAGAAAACTGCAAATTCCTATGATGCTCCAGCCAAATCCCAGTCCGAAAACTGAAATAAGGATGACACCAACTGCTACACCCACGAGGGTGATTACTGTTACAATACCGCGTCCCGCGATAATTGCTGAAAGTAAATCTTTGTGTTTCATATCTATATTTTATTAATAATTTCCGAACATTAGAATATCATATTTTTGGATATTTGTCAACTTTTTGTTTAAAATATTTTAAAAATAAAGATATGTGCTTGACAAACTGTTTTTTGAGGTATATTTGTTGCTCTAACACAGTTATTATTGTGTCATAAAAAAATACAATTCTGTTTATGAAGAAGGAAAAAATTAAAGAACAAATGGAAATCGTAAACGGCGATAGTCGCGAGGCGATTGTGGATTTGATTGATTCGAATCCTAGCTTGTGCAGTAAGGCGCAAGTTGCTATCATTGAGCTTAAAGACAACAAGTTAATTGAAAAACTTATGTCTTCTCAAAAGGTTATCAGAGATGAGGCTATTATCAAGATTTTTATGATGGATGATATTATGCCGGTTAAACTTCTTGGTCGTGCTCGTAGAAGAATTAACGAAAGAGTACATCAGCAACTTTGTTCTATGTGTGACAAGTACTTCGAAAAGTATGAGGAGTACGATAGACAAAGACATTGCGAAGACATCGTGGAAGCGCTTTCACGTGTGGATATCGTAGAGTACTCAGAGAGCCTGGCAGCAATTTACGGAGAAGGCAACACAGGATACTCAATCAGAGAGTTCTAGTTCTTTAAAGCAAATTTGCTATTCTAATCAAAAGGGCGGTTGATAATCGATGCAACCCCCCTTTTTTTTATGATAATTTTTTTTCTAAATATTGGATGAGTTCTTTATCATCTATCTCTTTGGCATAGTTTAAGGCTAGATTTAGGTATTTATTCTCCTCATCTTTATCGCCTTTTATTTTAGATATTTCTGCTAAGTTATTGTAATCAACAATTGCTCCCTTTAAGCGGTCTTGACTGTGTTCTAAATCTAGAGCCTGTTTGAACAGAGTTGTAGCTAGGTTAATATTATTTTCAGCTAAATTTATTAGACCAAGAAGAGTGTAGGCATTGGCAGGGTAATATGTGGTTGAATGGGGCATTTTTTGTTTAATGAGAGCAGTTAAGATATCTTTGCTTTGCTTAAAATCTTCTTTTTGATATAAAATTTCTGCTTTAAGGTATAAATTTTCAAAAATTCCTACATGGTGTTTAGTTTGTTGGTATGATTTAATGGCTTTATTTACGTTGGTAAGGGCTTGTTTTAGTTTGTTGTTTTTTAGGTTTATTCTGGCGAGCATTTCTTGAGCAAAACCTTGTGCCTGTATGCTTGATATAGAGTTTTTTTCGATTGCACTAAAGCATTTTTGACTTTGGGTATAATCTTTTTGTAAAAAATGTATCAAACCTTGCCAATTTTTTATATCATTTAAGGTTTTTTTAGTATCATTTGCTTGGCAGATTTTGATGGCCTCATCAAGATATTCTAAGGCAGGAGTATAATTTTCACGTCCTAACTCTATTAGTCCCATATATGCAGTTGTTTCTGCGATTTTTGCATTGATTTTTAGGGCAGAAAAGAGTTTTTTTGCCTCTTTTAGCATGGTATATGCGACATCATATATGCCACTTATACGATAAGTTTGTGAAAGTGCTAAATAACATTCTGCTTCTTCAAATGTAAAGTGTAGTTTTTTATATAACTTTAGTGCTTTTGAAAAATCTTTTGAGGCAGATAACATATCTGTTTGGTGTAAGCAATATTGTGCATGTAGATAATAAAAATTAGCTTTGCAATCTTTTGGGGCATAGAAAGGAATTTTTATTGTTTCTACAATATGGTCAAAAATGGTTTGCTCTCCATTAAGTAAGCATACTTTTGCATACAGTAGTAATAAGCGATAGTTGGAGGGCTGTTGTTTGATATTTTTTTCTAATATCTTGGTGTTTAGGTTTATATTTTTTATTAAAGCTCTTATTAAAACAGTTTCTTTTTTGAGTGGGAGATTAAAAAATTTTGTTTTTGCCTCTTGTTTTATGATAGATGTGGTATAAAAAATAGGAATATCTTTGTTAGATATAAGTTGTAAGTATTTATTTTGAATGGATTTGCATAGTCTTGTATAGCGCAATCTAACTAGTATTACGCATAAGAACGCTAGCATAATTGTTAGTTCAATAAAAAATAATCTATTTATTATAAAATCTTGCAAAATCTTTACTCTATATTAGCTTTTTAAAGTTTATGTTATACGTACGACGTCTTTCTAACTATTATTTATAGAGGATATTTTTTAAAATGGCTATTACGAAATTAACTTCTGAGCAACTTTATCGCAAATGTGATGCTGAAAAGTTTACTTTTACTACTACAGCAGATTTAGAAGAGCGTGTTTCTGTTTTGGGACAAGACAGAGCAATTAGCGCTGTTGAGCTTGGTATTAATATTAAATCTCGTGGCTATAATCTTTTTTGTTTAGGGCCTGAAGGTACTGGCAAAACATCTTTAGTTAAGAGAATTTTAGATAAAGAAGGTAAGCTTAGAGCAACTCCTGATGATTGGGTGTATGTTTATAATTTTGATGAGCCTCATAAACCTATTGCAATTAACTTTCCTGCAGGGCAAGCAAGTGCATTTGCTAAAGAAATGGAAGATTTTAGTGAGTTTGTAGAAACAGAACTTCCAGAAGTTGTTAAAGACGAGCTTTATGAAGAGCAATTGAGTTCTATTCGTGAAAAATATCAAGAAAAACGTAATGATTATATCAAAGTTTTACAGAAAAAAGCAAAAGGTAAAAAGGTAACCTTGTTGCATATGCCTATGGGTGTGGTTGTTGCTCCTATGAAAAATGGAGAGATTATCAGTCCTGATGTGTTTGATACTTTATCTGAAGAAGAAAAAAATGAGATAATGGCTGACCTTAATGCTATGCAAGAAGAGATTGCTTTGCATCAGGATGATACTCCTCAATGGGAAGAAAAACAAACAGAAGAAATTAAAAAACTTCAAGAAAAAGTAGTAAAAGAGGCAGTTAAAAAGCCGATTAGTGATATTAAACAAAAATATAAAGGTAATAAAAAGGTTACTGATTATCTTAAAACAGTTCAAAACTACATTTTAGAAAATATTACAACTTATGTTCCTAATTATGACCAAGATAGTAAAGCTCAAACAGAAGAAGAGCCAATGCTTGGGCTTTTGGGACAATTAAAAACTCAGCAAGATGAAGATAAAATAGCTAAGTTTAAGGTTAATGTTGTAGTTAAAAATGTGCCAGATAGTGGTGCTCCGATTGTTCTTTTAGACCACCCTACACAAGGCAATCTTGTTGGTAAAGTAGAACGTATTCAACAGTTTGGTGCTTTGGTTACAGACTTTTCACTTATTAAAGGTGGCGCACTTCATCGTGCAAACGGTGGTTTCTTATTAATTGATGCTCGCAAACTTTTGTTGCAACCATATTCTTGGGAATCTTTGAAACGTGCTCTTGCTTCTAAAGAAATTAAAATTGAAGCTCCTAGTGAAGATACAAGCTTTGCTACAATTTCATTAGACCCACAACCTATACCATTAGATGTTAAGATTGTTATGACTGGTGATTCTGAGCTCTATGAACTTTTAATTGAGCGTGATCCAGACTTTAAGGACTATTTTAAGGTTGAAGCAGATTTTGGTATGGTTATTGATCGTACTGATGAAAATGAAATCGAATATGCAAAACTCATTGGTTCGCTTTCTAAAAAGAAACATTTGCGCTCCTTAAATAAACAAGCAGTAGCAAAAATTATTGAACATTCTTCTCGTCTTGCAGATGATACAGAAAAACTTACAGCACACGTTTCTTCTATTGGCGACTTGTTGAGAGAAGCAGATTATTGGGCGCGTAAATCTAAAGCAAATCAAATTGGTAAAAATCATATTGAGCAAGCTATTAAATCACAAATTTATCGTGCAGACAGAGTTAATCAAGCTATGCTTGAACAAATTGATAAAGGTACAATCTTATTAGATGTAACAGGCGAACGCGTTGGTCAAATAAATGGCTTAGTTGTATATAACTTTACTCGTAGTTGTTTTGGTAAACCAGCTCGTATTACCACACAAGTTCGTCTTGGTCATGGCGAATTTATCAATATTGAGCGAGAAGTAGCAATGAGTGGTCCTATTCACTCTAAAGGTGTGTTAATTTTGCAATCACTTATTTCTAATCGTTTTGCAAAACACTCTCCGCTTTCTTTATCAGCATCTATTGTGTTTGAGCAATCATATGGTGGTGTTGACGGTGACTCAGCTTCTTCAACAGAATATTACTGCATGCTTTCTGCTATTGCCGAGCTTCCTATCAAGCAATCATTAGCTGTAACTGGTTCAATCAATCAATTTGGTGAAATTCAGCCAATCGGTGGAGTTAATGAAAAAATTGAAGGCTTCTTTGATGTATGTAAATATAATGGTTTAACTGGAACTCAAGGTGTAATCATCCCTCGTACAAACGTTGTAAATCTTATGCTTCGTGAAGATGTTGTAGAAGCTGTAGAAAATGGCAAATTCCATATCTATGCAATTGATACCGTAGATGATGGTGTAGAGCTCTTAATGGGTATGCCAGCAGGTAAGCGTGATAAACGTGGCAATTTCCCTCGCAATTCCGTTAACTATCGTGTGCAACAGAGTCTTAATGAGTATTATAAGGATTATGTGAGATGTGCTAAGGAGACGCACGGCGCAATCTAAAATTTTAGCATTGAGTTAGCAAATGGAAGCCTGTCTTCGCTCAGTCACGTACCTCTATGTACGCTCCTTTCGCTTGCAGGACATTTGCTACTCACTACTAAAATTTTACCATAACGAAGGTTTTTCATTTCTCTCAACTATCTAAAATTTTCCTCATTTAAACATCGAGCGAGAGGGGACTAATTCATGGGATGGAAGCCTGTCTTCGCTCAGTCACGTACCTCTATGTACACTCCTTTCGCTTGCAGGACATTTGCTACTCACTACTAAAATTACCATAACGAAGGCTATTCATTTCCCTCAACTATCTAAAAATTTCCTCATTTAAACACAAGGCGAGAGTGAGTAAATTAATTCGAAGATGCCTTGACGTTTTGCTTTATGCAAAACGAGGGATGACAGTTTAAATTGTTGATAGGTGATAGAGCTATAATTTTCTTTACATGTGTTATGTTTTGTGATAAAATTATATTATGCATGGAGGATAATATATGTTTATTGAAATAAAAAATAAAGATATGGATGCGTTTAAAGTAGAGAAGTTGATTAATGAAACTCGTGATGCTAATGGTGGGGTATTTTCGCCAGAATTTGCTATGGAGATTTTAGGAAAAACTAATCACTTTGCGCATATCAAAAAAGTTATTAATAATATCAAGAAAGTATGCTCTGATAAAGATGGCAAGTTAGTTGCAGATAAAGTTTTAGCCTATAAAGATTTTATATTATCTTCAGTTGATGGGCGTGAGCAAGAAGGAATGGCTTTAAAATGGTTACAAGAGTTGGCTGATGCTTGTGGTATTAGAGAAGAATTTGATAAGGTAAATGATGAAAGAAGTAAAATTTATAATAATACAGTCTGTAAAATGGTTGTTGTTAAAACTAAAGAAGAGTTTAAGGCATTAAAGGGGAATAATTTAGTAGTTTATCACGACTTTTCTGGTAAAAAAGTTTTACATACGGTTAATGATGATTACTATACTACTTTTTATGCAGATGACAGTAGTATAGATTTATCTGGTTGTGACTTAAATAAAGTAGAAAGAATAATTTTTAGAGAAGGGGCTGAGGTTAATTTAAGTGATGCAAAAAATTTACCAAAAGAGCTAGATTTCTCTATGTGTGATAAGGTTGATTTGAGGAGATGTGATTTAAGCGGTGTTAAAGAGCTTAAGTTTGGTAAAGAAACAGATGATTGTTGTGGGCCAGAGATTGATCTAAGAGGAGCATCTAATTTACCGGAATATTTAGATATACCAGCGTTTGCTGGGGTTGATTTTGGTAGTTGTGATTTAAGTCGAGCCAAAGAGCTTAAGTTTGGTGAAGGTGTAAAGGTTAGTTTTTGGTCTTGGCCTCCTAAAACAATTTTGCCAGAAAATTTAGATGTATCGATGTGTTCTTATGTTAATATGGAAGATTGTGATTTAAGCGGTGTTAAAGAGCTTAAGTTTGATAGAGAAACAGCAACGGTAAATTTGAAAGGATGTGATTTAAGCGGAATTAAAGAGCTTAAGTTTAGAGAAGGGGCAGTGGTAGATTTATTTTGTACTAGAAATTTACCAGAAGTATTAGATTTATCTATGTGTTCTGATGTAAATTTGAGTGGTTGTGATTTAAGCGGAGTTAAGAATATTAGGTTTAAAGATAGAAAGCAAAAAAGAGAATTTATGAAAGGGGCAAAGAACTTTAAAGGTAAAATAAAATATGAACAAACGGAGATGATTGTTGCTAGTATAAAGCAAAAATTTGACATTAGCAAAATGTAGATTTTAATAAAAGTAAAACCCCGTCATAAAAGACGGGGTTTTTTGTTGTTTAGATGTGTAACTCTTTACCTTTTTGCTTAACAGCATTGCTTTCATCACCAAATTGAAGTTTTAATTCTTCAATTCTTTCCGGTGTGATTTTGGTAAACAATATTCCAGGGCCTTCAATATCGTGTCCGGTTTTGAAGAAATTTAGTTCTTGGGCTACATCTTCCGGCCAGTTACGTTCATCTTCTTTTATACCAAATGAAGCAAATATTTTTTCTGATGTTTCTGGTATAAATGGAGCAGAAAGTATTGCACATATACGAATGATGTTTACTGCTGTTCTTAATGTTAAGCCTGCATCTTTCATATCGCCTTCTTTTGCCTTTTTCCAAGGTTCTTTTTCGGCAATATATGCGTTTGCTAACATAAAGATTGCATGCAAGCTTTGAGTTGCTTTTCTGAATTCTAGTTCATTCATATTTTGTGTATATTCTTTTACGTTTGCACTTATATCTGCAATTAATTTATTTTCTATATCACCATTTTCTCCAACTTCTGGTATAATGCCGTCAAAGTTTTTCTTTAACATTACAGATACGCGTTGAACAAGGTTGCCATACGAATCGGCTAAGTCGCTATTGATAGCTTTGGCAAATTCTTCCCATGTGAAGTTACTGTCATCTCTTTCTGGGATTAATGACATTAAAGCATAACGCCAGTAATCAGCAGGGTATATATCTATTGCTTGGTTCATAAATACACCGCGGTGTGAACTGGTTGAGAATTTACCGCCATAGTAGTTTAACCAGTTTACTCCCTTAATATAATCTGGTTGCTTAAATTCATTACCAGAACCGATGATGGTTGCAGGGAAACTGATTGTATGGAATGGAATGTTATCTTTACCCATAAATTGAGTATATCTTACATCTGATGAAGATGACCACCAATCTAAATAGTTGCGATTATCTTTATCTAAATCTGCCCAGTCTTTAGTAGCAGAAATATATGCAATTGGAGCATCAAACCATACATAGAAAACTTTGTTTTCATAACCAGGTTTGTTTACAGGAACACCCCATGATAAATCTCTTGTGATACAACGGTCTTGCAAGCCGTCTTTTATCCATTTTAAGGCAATACTTTTAACTAGTTTTGGCCATTCATATTGAGAGTTTATCCATTTTTCTAAATCTGGAACTAGTTTTGATTGAGCTAAAAATAGGTGTTTTGTTTCTCTTAATTCGAGATTTGTACTTCCTGATATTGCAGAATGTGGATTGATTAATTCTTCTGGGTCTAAGACTTGAGTACAAATTTCGCATTGGTCACCACGTGCATTTTCGTTACCACAATGTGGGCATTTACCAATAATAAAACGGTCGGCTAAAAACATCTCGTCATCAATGGAGTAAAATTGTTTGATTGTTTTTTCTTCGATAAAACCGTTCTTTTCAAGTTGTGATGCAATATATTGCACGAGGTTTGTATTATTCTCTGAAGAACTTCTACCAAAATAGTCAAATGATAAATTATAGTTTTTGTTCATTTCTAATTGAATTTTGTATTGACGTTCACATAATTCTTCAGGGGTTATTCCTTCTAATTTAGCAGCAATTTCTGTTGGGCTACCATGTTCATCTGTGGCACAAATATATAATACATCGTGTCCAGTTGCACGCAAGAAACGAGCATAGACATCTGATGGTAATAATGAGCCGACTAAATTTCCTAAATGTTTTGTTCCGTTAACATAAGGAAGCGCGCTTGTAATAAGATGTTTCATTTATTTTTACTCCATTTTGTTTAATAAAAAAAGACGGGAAATCCCGCCTTTAATAATTAAGTTTTTGCCAACGCAGACGGGTGCGCTATTTTGCAATAGGCATCTTCATTCGCATCATGGCGTTATTTTTTACGTTTAGTATCTTCATAACCTCGGATAGTAGCATTGCTATTTTATTTTGCAAGTATTTTTATTTTATTTTCTTAATTTTATTTTGCCCCAGCCTGTCGTGGCAGGTGCTTTATTTGGCTTTGTTTCTTCTGTGTCGGTAGGTGTTTCTTCTTTTTGCCAACTCATTTTTAATTCTTGCTCACGTTTTTTTGTATCTAGTTTAGAGGCTTCTTCAACAGTGTTTATAAGTGCATTAGCAACGGTTTGTTTTAATAGAGATGGAGAGTTGAAATTTTCTACCTTTTTATCAAATTGAGAAATTAGGTCGTTGATGATACCTTGTTTGATGTTAAATGATTTGTACCATCCAGCATAAAATACTGTAAATGAATGGCAGGGAGATGATAACAACACATCGGTATAGTCAACTCCTCGTACAAAGCGTAGCATAACTTTGGGCTGTATACGACAATTTGTTGGAGTTGTTATGATGTTTGGACCTTGTGTAAATAAAGCTTCATAATTTGTGGCAACAGCATTTGTATCAAGTTCGCCACAATAATCAATTATAGCATAGTTGTTTATTGTATATCCAGTATAATTTTCGGGACGTTTTTTTACGTGATAACAGAAAACTTGCTCATAATTTGTGATGTTATAAGTAGCTGCCTTAGGAAGAGCTTTTTCGATAAAAGGAATAACACTAGGTTTTGATGAGGTGGGTTTGCGTGGTGTTTCACTACTATCTGTTACAGGTAACAAATCTGATAAACCGCCAAAACTTCTTAATTCTTCTGGTAAATCATTAGCATTTGCATATACTGGGTTTAAGCAAATGAGTATGGCTAAAAGATATTTTAACATTAGTGTCTCCTATTTTTTCATCTTTGTTTATTTTATCATACGTGAGTTAAAAAAATATGAAAATAAAAAAAATCTGATATTAAATTATTTTTTTAAGATTTCGTTTAGATATTAGCTATTATACTGGGTTTAAATGATTTTATTTTGTGTTTAACTTTAATTTTATAGGATATTTATTTATGTGGTCTTTTCTTTCTTATGCGCCTGAAACAGTGCCTTTGAGAGCTATGTTGGCTTTTATTGTAGCTTTAGTTTTAACATTGTTAACTGGTGGAAAATTTATTAATTATATTAAAAGTATAAGTAAGAGTGGACAACCGATAAGAAAAGATGGACCGCAATCACATATAAAAGAGAAAAAAGGTACTCCAACAATGGGAGGACTTTTGATACTTATTACTAGTATTATTTCTATGTTAATTTTTTGTAATGTAACACAACATTTTGTTTGGATTTCTATTTTAGTTTTGGTTGTTTATGGAGCAACAGGTTTTGCTGATGATTATGTGAAAGTAAAAAAACAAACTCCTAATGCAATGACAGCAAAAATGAAATTATTTATTCAATTTGTGGCAGCAATGCTTGCGGTTAATGTGATTGGTGCAGCAACACCAAACTCTATTGAAAGTATGTTATATATTCCATATTTTAATGTATCTTTTGAACTTTCTTGGATTTATATGCCATTTGCTTTGATTGTTATATCTGGTGCTTCTAATGCGGTAAACTTAACAGATGGATTAGATGGTTTGGCAGGTGGAATTTTGGTTGTTGTATTTTCTGTGTTTATGATTTTTGCATTTGTTACAGGATATCCTGCATTTAATGAAATATCTGTGCCTTATGTACCAAAGACTGCTGAAATGGCAGTTGTATGTGCGGCTCTTACTGGTGGTTGTTTAGGATTTTTATGGTTTAATATTAAAAAGGCTCGCATTTTTATGGGCGATACAGGTTCTTTATCTTTAGGTGCTGTTTTGGGTGTGATAGCTGTTATATTAAAGCATGAAATTTTATTGGCGATTGTTGGTATTGTATTTGTTGTAGAAACAATTTCTGTGATGATTCAAGTTTTGTATTTTAAGAAAACAGGAAAGAGATTTTTTAGAATGGCGCCAATTCATCATCACTTCGAACAATTAGGTTGGAGTGAAGTGAAAGTAGTTTATACTTTTTGGGCGGTGTCTATTGTGGCAGCATTTATTGGTTTACTTTCTTTGATATAGGAGAATGAGATGTTTTCTTTTGCAAGACATAGCAAGAGTAAAATTTCTAACTGGTGGTGGACAGTAGATAAAGTTAGTTTTTCTTTAGTGTTGTTTTTAATTTTTATTGGAGCAATGCTTGTATTATCTGCTAGTCCTTCTGCTGCGCATAGAGATAGGTTAGTAGATGACTTTTCTTTTATAAAAAAGCAAACAGTATTTATTTGTGCAGGGCTAGTGGTACTTGTTGGTATATCTATGCAAAGTTTACGTACGATTAGGAGATTAGCAATTTTAGGATTTTTCTGCGCATTTGCAGGAGTTATCTTAACATATTTTGTTGGAGATGCGACAAAAGGTGCTGCACGTTGGATTAAATTTGCTGGATTTTCTTTACAACCGTCAGAGTTTATTAAACCAATGTTTATTGTGGTGACAGCGTGGCTATTGGATGCAAGTAAAAAAATTGATGACTTTCCTGGTAAAACTCTTTCTTTAGGATTATATGTTGTTACAGCGGCATCGGTGTTTGGTCAACCAGATTTGGGTATGACAGTGTTGATTACAAGTGTATGGTGTATGCAAATCTTTTTGGCTGGTATTCCTTTATGGGTGGTTGGCTCTATGGCTGTATTTGGTGTGGTTTTGATTTCTGGTTCATACTTTTTATTAGCACATGTGCGAGATAGAATTGATAGATTTTTGGCATCTGAAAATGAAATTGGTTCACAGATTCAAAAATCTATGGATGCATTTGCTAATGGTAATCTTTTGGGACAAGGTCCAGGAGATGGATTTGTGAAAATGACTTTGCCTGATGTGCATACAGACTTTATTTTTTCTTTGGCTGGTGAAGAATATGGCGTATGGTTACCTTCTATGATTGTTATTATATTTGGAATTATTGTTGTGAGAGCTATGCGTAATTCTGTTAAAGATAATAATCTTTTTGTAATGTATGCAACAACAGGGTTGGCGGCTTCTATTGGTCTGCAAGCAACAGTTAATATGTGTTCAACTTTGCAAATTATACCTGCTAAAGGTATGACTTTACCTTTTATTTCTTATGGTGGTTCATCAATGTTGGCTAGTTGTTTGGCGATGGGGATGCTATTAGCAATAACTCGTAAAAATGCTGTGGCGGAAGATAAGGATATTAAGTAATTGGAGATTAATATGGGATTATTTGATAGATTTTTTGCTCCTAAAAATAAATTGATTGATATTTTGCCAGAAGTTCGTGGGCAATATTTGGAAAATGTTAATTTAGATAAACATACTTGGTTTGGTGTGGGTGGTCCTGCTGAGGTTATGTTTTTACCAGAAGATGTTGAAGATTTGAAATTGTTTTTGATGCGTAAACCAAGTGCAGTGGCTGTAACTGTTGTTGGTGGTGGGTCTAATCTTTTGGTAAGAGATGGAGGGATTCCTGGAGTTGTTATCAAATTAGATGCACCAGAATTTAAGAAAGCAAAATTTAATGGAGCAGAAGTTACTGTTGGTGGTGGTTTTAGAAATGTTGATTTAAAAAGAAAACTTATAAAAAATGGTGTAGGTGGCTTAGAGTTTATTTGTTCTGTTCCTGGGCGTATTGGCGGATTATTGAGGACAAATGCTGGTTGTTTTGGTCGATGTGTCGCAGATGTTTTTGTTAAAGCAACAGTTATGAATGATTGGGGCGAAATTTATGAAGTTGGGGGGGAAGACTTTAATTTTTCATATCGCTCTAGTATGTTTCCTGAAGGGTGGATTATTTTAGATGCTACTTTTAGAGGTTGTGAAGCAAGTTCAGATGATATTAAAAAAATTATGGATGAACATGTGGCTTATCGTAAAAAGAATCAACCAATTAATAAAAAAACTGCGGGCTCTACCTTTAAAAATCCAGAGGGATTATCTGCTTGGAAGTTGATTAAAGAATCTGGATGTCAAGGGCTAAAAGTTGGTGGTGCAGAAGTTTCTGATAAGCACTGTAATTTTTTAATCAATAGCGATAATGCAACTGCTGAGGATATCGAAAAACTCGGAGAGTTAATTGTTGAAAAAGTAAAAGAGAAAACTTCTGTTACATTAGAATGGGAAGTGCGTCGTATAGGAGTGAAAAAATAGGGTATGGCACAAGCGCTTTCATCTAATCAAAAGTCAAGTGATTTATATGTTAAACCAGAACCTGAATGGTTATATCGTTTTTTGGGAATTGTGGGCATTTTTTTAGTTACTTTTTCTTTGTGTCTTACGGTTATTACTATACGAGATAATGTGTTGATGGCGCAGTTTAATAATCTTATGCAAGCAATTTATAAGATATCTTCAAATTATGGGATGAATGTTGATGATGTTATTGTAGAGGGGAATAAACGCACATCGTATGAAGATTTAATTCAGGCGCTAAATTTATCTGAAAATGAAAGCATTTTAGGAATTGATATTGCAAAACTTCAAACAAGAATTGAGCAATTAACCTGGGTTAAAAGTTGCGTGGTTAGACGTAGCTTCTTTCCTAATAATATTTTGGTTAATATTAAAGAACGTAAAGTTATGGCTATTTGGGAGTATGAAGGAAGATATTATCCTGTTGATGCAGAAGGTCATGTGATTGAGGTTGAAGAGTATGAGCCAGATGCTCCTGTGTTATTATTAGCAGGAGAAGGAGCGCCAACTCATTTGGCAGAATTGCTTAAAGTTTTAAGTTTAGATGAAGATTTAGCAAAACAAATAAAAGCAGCGGTGTTTGTGTCTAATAGACGTTGGAATTTGGTTGTTGGCGGTGGCAAAAATGGTATTGTAGTTAAGATGCCTGAGAAAAATTTTGATAAGGCATATGAAAAAATTGCATTATTGCATAAAAGACGTGGAATTTTTAAACGTAAATTAACTTCCGTTGATGTACGATACGATAACAGAGTAGTTGTAGATATAGATAAGTCTGTTGAAGATTTAATACTAAGATAAAGAAAAGGGGTTAAGATGAGCCATTCTTTTAACAGATCTCCAGTGATTGCCGCTTTAGATATTGGTACATCTAAAGTATGTTGTATTATTGCTAGAGTAACAAGAGAAAAAAGAATATCTATTTTGGGATATGGCTATAATGCTGCAAAGGGTATTAAAAATGGTGTTGTTGTTGATGTAAACCAAGCAACAATTGCTGTTTGTAATGCGGTAGAAGCAGCAGAACAGATGGCAAATGAACGTATTACTAATGTGATAGTTAATGTTTCTGGTGATAGAACACGTAGTGTAGTTAGAAGCTCTACTGTATCTTTACATAAGAATCGTCCTGTTAGTGATGAAGATGTTAAAAAAGTTACAGATAAAGGCTTGGGTAAAGTTAATGTTGAAGGTAATGAACCTATTCACTTTTTAACTATGGGATACCATGTTGATAATGGCGAAGAAGTAAAAAATCCTATCAATATTTATGGTGATAATTTAAGTGTAGATATTTTGTTAGGCTTATATCCAAAACCTATGTTTAAAAATTTGGCAACTGTTGTTGAGAGCTCTCATCTTGATATTGGTATGAAAGCTTTTTCAGCTTATGCATCTGGTCTTTCTTGTTTAGTAGAAGATGAAAAAGAACTTGGGGCTACGGTTATTGATATTGGTGGCGGAACAACAAGTATTGCAAGTTTTAAGAATGGTCATCCTGTTTATTTTTCTTCGATTCCAGTGGGCGGAATTAATGTTACTAATGATATCGCTCTTGGCTTAACAACGTCTTTTAACTATGCTGAAGAAGTTAAGAATCGTCATGGTTGTGCATTTCTAATTAGCCAAGATGAACAAGAAATTATTAATGTGTATCCAGTTGGCGAAGAAGATGATAGTAATATTAAACAAATTTATAAATCTGATTTGATTAATATTATTTCTCCTCGTATTGAAGAAATTTTTGAAATTGTTGCTCGTAAACTTGATGAGGCGGGATATAAAAATACCATTTCTCACAGGGTTGTTTTAACCGGTGGTGCGTCACAACTTCCTGGTATGCGAGAAGTTGCTAGTATGGTTTTGGATAAACAAGTAAGAATTGGTCGTCCTCGTAATATAGAAAATATTCCACAAATGCTACATAATCCTACATTTTCAACTGCGTTAGGTTTGTTGTTGTTTGCTGTAAATAATTCTGAACGCAAGATTATTAAAAAGGTTAATGTTAGCACATCATCAGGTGGTTTATTTGAAAAAATATTAGAATTGTTCAAAAAAACTTGTTAATAGTAACTAAACCTTAAACTATTTTGAGCTAAAATTCATTAAAAATTGGATTTTAGCTTTTTTTATGGAGAAAAAATATGGCAATTAAACTAGCTGTCGGCGATACTAGCTTTACACATTTAAAACCAAGAATAACAGTAATAGGCGTTGGAGGCGGTGGTGGTAATGCTATTAGCAATATGATGTCAAAAAATTTAGAAGGCGTTGATTTTGTTGTAGCAAATACAGATGCGCAAGCTCTTGCTCTTTCTCCTGCGACTCGCAAAATTCAATTGGGTCTAGAAATTACACAAGGTTTAGGTGCTGGCGCAAGACCTGAAATTGGTAAATTGGCTGCAGAAGAAGCGAGAGAAGATATTGAAAGAGAATTAGCTGATTCTAATATGGTATTTATTACTGCTGGTATGGGTGGCGGTACTGGTTCTGGTGCAGCTCCTGTTGTTGCTAAAATTGCTAAAGAAAAAGGTATCCTTACAGTTGGTGTGGTAACAAAACCATTTGCTTTTGAAGGCAAAAAGAGAATGGAAAATGCAGAAGGTGCATTGGAGACTTTTATTAATGAAGTTGATAGTATTATTGTTATTCCAAACCAAAATTTATTCCGTATTGCAGATAAAAATACTACATTAAAAGATGCTTTTGTTAAAGCAGATGAAGTACTTTATGACGGTGTTCGTTCTATTACAGACTTGATGATTATGCCAGGTCTTATTAATCTTGATTTTGCCGATGTTAAACGTATTATGGAAGACAAAGGTAAAGCTATTATGGGTACAGGTGAAGCAGAAGGCGAAGATAGAGCTAGAGTGGCTGCAGAACAAGCACTTTCTAATCCAATTTTAGATGATTGCTCAATGAAAGGGGCAAAAGGCGTTTTAATCAACATTACTGGTGGCTCTGATATCACATTAATGGAAATTGATGAAGCTGTTAATATTATTCGTGAAGAAGTTGATGAAGATGCAGAAATCATCTTTGGTTCTAGTTATGATGATACTCTTTCTGGTCGTATTAGAGTTTCTATTGTTGTTACAGGTATTGATGAAGATGCACAACTTCAAGCTCATTCTAAAACCAGAGAATATAACAAATATGTTAGCTTAAATGAAGAGCCAAAAGAAGAAGTAAAAGAAGAAATTGTTGAAGAAGTTAAAGAAGAAGTTTTAGAGCCTGTTGTAGCTAATACAGAAGAAGTTGCTGAAACTGTTGCAGAGGAAGAAGTTGTAGAACTTAACAACGTTGTTGATTTGTCTGTTGCTAAAAAATCTTCTACTCCAGTTCAAGAAGAACTTGTTGGTCTTACAGAAGATAAACCTCAAGAAAATCATCAATCTTCAGCTCTATTTTCTGCTATTATGAATAAACCTGTTGTTGCTAATGCAGAAGAAACAGAAGAAGTTAAAGCAGAAATTTCTGAAATTAAACTTGATAAACCTTTTGTTGCAACTTCAAAAGTACAACTTATGGAAGAAGAACCTCCTCTATTTCCTGAACATGGTGAGGTAGAACTTCCTCGTGAGCGTATGGCTAGAGAAGAAACACAAGCAATTATTAATGAAGAACCTGCAGAGCCTGCTCGTCAACGTTTTATCGATATTATCTTAGGTAAATCTCGTGCAAAGGCTAAAAAGCCTGTTAAACCAGTAGTTGTTCCTAAGTTTGATGAAATAGAAGAGTTTAGCGAAAAAGAGACTGAAAACGACAATTATGAGGATATGGAGATACCATCTTTTCTTCGTCGTCGCTCTTAAATGGGTAAATTTTGGCATTGAGTGAGCAAATGGATGCCCCACTCAGTCACGTCACGTACCTTTATGTACGCTCGTGTTCCTTCGGGGGACATTCGCTACTCACTACCAAAATTTCCCTCATTTAAACACATAGCGAGAGTGAACTAATCTTTGATGGATGCCAGTAGGAGTGTAACTTTGTATTAAGAAAAAGACTGTCTTTAGGGTAGTCTTTTTTTATTTTAAATTAATTCGATGAAGCCTTGACCATTCGGTTGCACCGAATGGAGGGATGACGGTTTAAAGTTGTTAGGTGCAGAAATACGTGATAAAAGGTGTTTTTTGAAATTTTTGTAAGTGTTGTAAATATTAGGGTTGAGTGGATTTTGATACATTGCAAAAAAAAGGAACGTTTTTTCTGCAATATTCAACGTCATTGTATCATATTTTTTTCAACCCTGCAACAAAAAAGTTAAATCAAATATTTCTACGTTAAAATCAATATACTTTATAATCTTTAAAAAAATCCAAATATATTGCAGAAAAAACGTTGGTTTAAACGCAATACATTTAAAGGAGAAAGAATATGTTTGTAGAAATTAATAAAACTGATATGAATGTTATTGAGATTGAAAAAATGATTAGAGAGGCTATTGGAAAAGATGGTGTAGTTTCGCCGGATTTTGCTATGGATATTTTATCAAGAACAAATCATTTCGGGCTTATTAAAAAGATTGTTAAAAATATTGAGAAAAATTGCACAACCAAAGAACAACTTATGCCATATAAAGAGTTTATAGTATCTTGCGGAGATAGTCGTGAATTGAGTACTGATGTTGCAAATGTTTTGTATGATTTGGCTAAGAAAAGCGGTTGTGAAGATGAATTTTATAGCGCTTGTTATGAAAAACCTAATTTGTATAGTTTATATAATGAAATAATTGTTCGATCCAGAGAAGAGTTTGAGGCTTGTAAAGATAAACATTTACCGATATATTTTGCTGCAGATAAGGTTGATTTATCTTCCTGTGATTTCAATGGTGTAGAAAATATGAGATTTAGAGACGGTGCAAAGGTTAGTTTGCGTGAGGCCAGAAATTTACCAAAAGATTTAGATGTATCTATGTGTTCTAAGGTTAATTTGAGCAGGTGTGATTTGGAGGGAATTAGCCTTAAATTCGGTGAAGGAGCAGAGATTGATTTAAGTACAACAGTGAATTTGCAAAAATTTTTAGATTTATCAATGTGCAGTAAGGTGGATGTTACAGATGCAGATTTGAGAGGTGTAAAAGAAATTAGGTCTAAGGACGGTGCTGATATTAACTTTTCAGCTGCTTATGAAAAAGCTGAAAAACATAGTATAGTTATGGAGGGTTCTGAAAAGCCTTTTGTACTAGATGAAGACGGAGCAATAATTGTTCATTCCAGAGAAGAGTTTGAGGCTTTGAAAGGTGAAAATTTAAAGGTATCGTTTGATGCAGATATGGTTGATTTGAGCTGGTGTGATTTAAGCAAAGTTGAAACTATTAAGTTTAAAGAAGGTGCAAAAGTTGATTTAAGTTATTCCAAAAATTTACCGGAGCATTTAGATGTGTCTATGTGTGCTAAAGTTGATTTGAGTAAATGTGATTTAAGTTATGTCGAATTAAAGTTTAAAGAAGGAGCTGAAGTTAATTTATCTTATTCCAAATTACCGAGAGATTTAGATGTCTCTATGTGTGATAAGATTGATTTGAGTATGTGTGATTTAGAGGAATTAAAGCTTAAGTTTAGTGAAGGGGCTGAGGTTAATTTGGGCTTTTCGAGTAACTTTTCAAAAGATTTAGATGTATCTATGTGTTCTAGGGTTGATATGCGCGATTGTGATTTAAGTGGAGTTAGAGTGATTACATTTAAGGATAAAGAGCAAGAAATGAAATTTATGAAAGGGGTAGAGAACTTTGATGGTAAAGTTACTTTTGTTGGTAATAAAAGTATAACAGGCATGGTTCCTCCTGGACATGGCGGTGCAGAGATGTAATTTTTGCTAAATCCAAAGATAAAAAATCCCGTCTTTATGGCGGGCTTTTTTATGTATGAAAAGGCTTTACATTTGTTGATTTTTAGAGTAGAATTAAGGTATGTTTGGAGGATAATATATGTTTGTGGCGATTGATAATATTGATATGGACGCTTTAAAGGTTGAGGAATGGATTAAGACCAATCGCGATGCTAATGGTGGTGTTATATCGCCAGAGTTTGCTATGGAGATTTTAGGCAAAACAAATCATTTTGCGCATATTAAAAAGGTTATCAATAATATTAAAAAAGCTTGCTTAGATGAAAATGGAAAGTTGGTTAAAGATAAAGTTGCACCTTATAAAGAATTTATTTTATCTTGTGTTGATAGGCGAGAGATGTCACCACAAGCTATGGCTGTTTTACAAGAGTTAGCAGAAACGGGCGGATTTGTAGACGAGTTTAATGAAGCTAATGATAAAACTAAAATTTATGAAGTAAAAGACTGCGAAAATACTGATGTAAAAATTATTAAATCAAAAGAAGAATTTGGAGCTCTTGCAGGAGAAAATTTAAGAGTATTTTATGATGCTGATTATATTTATTTGGAAGGGTGTTATTTAGGCGAAGTAAAAAGTTTAAAATTTAAAAAAGGGGCTGAGGTTTCTTTATATAAGGCTAAACATTTCACGAAAGATTTAGATGTATCTATGTGTTCTTATGTTAATTTGAGTAGGTGTGATTTAGAGGGATTGAAGCTTAAGTTTAGAGAAGGGGCAGTGGTTGATTTAAGCGATGCATATAATTTACCAAAAGATTTAGATGTATCTATGTGTTCCAAGGTTAATTTGATAGAGTGTGATTTAAGCAGAGTTGAAAAGATTACGTTTAGAGAGGGGGCAGAAGTTGATTTACATATGGCAACAGAATTACCGAAAGAGTTGGATTTATCTATGTGTTCTAAGGTTGATTTGAGATGTTGTGATTTAGATGGATTGAAGCTTAAGTTTAGAGAAGGGGCTGATGTTAATTTAAATAGTGCAACAAATTTACCGAAAGATTTAGATTTCTCTATGTGCTCTAAGGTTAATTTGATGTATTGTAATTTAAGCGATGTTGAAACGATTAAGTTTAGAGAAGGGGCTGTGGTTGATTTAAGTTATGCAAGGGATTTGCCGAAAGAGTTAGATTTATCTATGTGCTCTAAAGTTAATTTGGAAGATTGTAATTTAACTGGAGTTGAAAAGATTAAGTTTAAAGATAAAGAGCAGGAAAAAGAGTTTATAGCTCGTGCACGGTACTATAGCTTTAGCGGTAAGGTGGAATATGTGGGAGATGATGAAAAGGGTAAAGTTATGCCGATGAATAATAATGGTATGGAGATGTGATAGATGTTTGTAAAAATTGATAATATTGATATGGATGTTTTTAAGGTCGAGGAATGGATTAAGACCAATCGCGATGCTAATGGTGGGGTAATATCGCCAGAGTTTGCTATGGAGATTTTAGGCAAAACAAATCACTTTGCGCATATTAAAAAGGTTATTAATCATATTAAGAAAAATTGTTCTGATAAGAATGGCGAGCTGGTAGCGGATAAAGTTCTAGAATATAAAGATTTTATATTGTCTTGTGTTGATGGGCGAGAGATGTCGCCACAAGCTTTGAGTATTTTACAAGAATTAGCAGAAAAGGGTGGCTGTAAAGATGAGTTTGCTGAGCTAAACAGTAAACCTAAATGGTATTATAAAAATGATTGCGATAATATTGATATAAAAATTGTTAAGTCAGAAAGAAAATTTCAAGCTCTTGAAGGTGAAAATTTAAGAGTATTTTTTGATGCTGATGAGATTGATTTATCACGTTGTAATTTAGATGAGATAAAAAATTTAAGATTTAGGGATGGGGCAAAAGTTAATTTAAGTAATTCATATTATTTACCAGAAGGTTTGGATGTATCTATGTGTTCTGAAGTTGATTTGGGTGGTTGCAATTTAAAAGGATTAAATCTCAAATTTAATGAAGGGGCAAAAGTTCGTTTGGATGAAGCATATAATTTACCAAAAGATTTAGATGTATCTATGTGCTCTATGGTTGATTTATGGGGATGTGATTTAGAGGGAATGAAGCTTGAATTTAAGGAAGATGCAGAGATTGTTTTGGGCTGTTGTGATTTAAGCAAAGTTGAAACTATTAAGTTTAAAGAAGGTGCTAAAGTTAATTTAAGTTATTCCAAAAATTTATCGGAGCATTTAGATGTGTCTATGTGTGATAAAGTTAATTTGAGTGGTTGTGATTTAGGAGGGTTAAGCCTAAAGTTTAGAGAAGGGGCTGAGGTTAATTTATATGAAGCATATAATTTTTCAAAAGATTTAGACCTTTCTATGTGTTCTAGTGTTAGATTTTTGAAAAATGATTTTTCTGGAGTTAATCTTATACTTAATGGAGAAGTAGATGTTAATTTTGTAGAGGTAATGAATTTACCAAAAAATTTAGATGTATCCAAATGTCCAAAAGTTTCTTTGTGTTGTTGTGATTTAGAAGGATTAAATCTTCAATTTAGAGAAGGAGCAGATGTTAACTTAAATGGGGCAAAAAATTTGCCGAAAGATTTAGATTTATCTATGTGTTCTAGAATTATAATGAGATGTTGCGATTTAAGAGGAATGGAGCTTAAATTTAGAGAGGGAGCGAGGATTAATTTGGGCTTTTCGAGTAATTTTCCAAAAGATTTAGATTTTTCTATGTGCTCTAGTGTGGTTTTAGAACAATGTGATTTACGCGGAGTTGAAACGATTAAATTTAAGGATAAAGAGCAACAAAAAAAGTTTATGAAAGAAACGAAGAACTTTAATGGTAAAGTTGAATATGTAGGTGATAAAGAGAGAAGTAAGGTTGCGTCTGTAAGTAGTGGCGGAATGGCTTTGTAGATAATGTTTTGTAGTTTATTTTAGTAAAAAAAAGAAAAGCCTAATATTTAGAAAAAGGATTTTGATAGTTTAGTTTATAAAAATAGCTTTTTATTTATATTCCAACTTCATTATCTCTCAAAAAACTATATGGAGATGATGTTCTGCGACTAGATGTTGTTTGTTGAGTTGGTTGTGTGCTAGATGGTCTATTTTGCGTCAAAGCTCTTACTCGTCTTAGCGCTTCTTGTGCTATATCGTGTGTATTTTTATGTATGTCTTCTTCTGTGCGTTTACGAAAATCACGTAATTCTTCTAATGTATAATTTTGAGCTAAAGCCTTAGCGATACCTCTTGATGACACATCTTCAGCTGTTTTAATATAAGAAGCAAAAATGCTATTGAATGAACGTGAAGTATCGTGTTCTTCTTGAAGTGTGGATTCTGTTAAGCCGATTGGTTCTGATAGGGCAAATGATTCTGGTTTAGATGTTCTTTGAGGTGAGCTATAAATTGGCGATTTATATGCTTCGTCATCTTCGTATTTTATGCCATATTTAGCTTCATGCTCATCATCTATACCATATGAATAGCTGTCATCTCTAGAGTCTTTAGAACCTTTAGGTTTATCATCTGCAGTATTTGGCGCATTATCATCAGCTTTGTCTTTAGGTTTATCGTCTCCAGTATTTGGAGTATTGTCATCAGCCTTGTCTTTAGGCTTATCATCTGCAGTATTTGGCGCATTATCATCAGCCTTGTCTTTAGGCTTATCATTTGTATTTTCTGCTTCTTTGATTTCTATAGCTTTATCCAACAAATCAAGAATATCTTTGCCGTGTTTTTCTAATACTTCTTGTGATTCTTTATGTAAAATATCATATTGTTCTATAGCAGTCTTTTTATCTTCTGGAGTTTTAGCTTCATCAATTCTTTTTTGAGCTTCAAATAACTGTATTACACTATCAATAGAATTTGATTTTTCGAAGATAAATGTTGCTTGTTCTTTGGGGATTCCTAATTTTTCAGCTTTAGATAGCACTAGATAACTATCAGCAAAACCTTGTATGTAGCGATCATAAGTTTCTCCTTTTAAGCCGATTTCTTTTGCATGTTCGGATTTGATAAATATTTGTTTGATAGGGTCTTCTGTGTATACCATATTAGGTAGATTTTCTGCATATTTCATACGAACAGCCGTTATCAAGCCATTGTCGTATACGAGGTTTTGTCCAGCATACTCTTGCATTCTAAAGAAAAATTCTTCAACAGTAAGTTGTCCGCTTAATACTTCTGGTGGGATGTAGTCATTTTTTAGCATACCTGTTTCGCTTAGGCGTTTATAGATATTGAAGCCTTTTTGGTGATTGGCAAAAATGGTATTTTTTGTATCTTCTTTAGCGTCTTCATTAGTAAAACGCAGCCATTCACTATTAAAATTAGCTTTTAGGAAACGTTCAAAGTCTTCATATTTATTAGCCATATTTATTCTCCCTAATGAAGTTATTGTATCATTTGCTTAAATGTCTGTCAATATTAAAAAAATGCTTTACTTTTTATTTTTTTGTGATATCTAAAGCTGACTTAAAAATAGATAGAGAATCGCTAAAATGGTTTATCTATTTGTTTTTATGTAATTTAATCCCGTAGAAGAACAGCCATGTTCAGACTACGGACCTTTGTATTTAACAATTTTAAGAATTGAGGTTTTAAAATGGCTAAGTCTAAAAAGAAAATTTTAGGTTTAATCAAGCTTCAAATCCCAGCAGGTAAGGCAAACCCTTCTCCTCCAGTAGGTCCTGCTTTGGGTCAAAAAGGCTTGAACATCATGGAATTTTGTAAAGCATTCAACGCTGCAACACAATCTATGGAACCAGGTATTCCTGTTCCTGTTGTTATTACAGCATTTGAAGACAAGAGCTTTACATTTGTTACAAAGCTTCCTCCAGTTGCTTATTATATCAAAAAAGCTGCTGGTGTTAAGTCTGCAGCTAAAACTCCTGGTAAAGAAGTTGCTGGTAAGATTACTATGGCGCAAGTTAAAGAAATCGCAGAAGCTAAATTACCAGATTTGAATTGTTCAACAGTAGAAGCAGCTATGACTATGGTTAAAGGTCAAGCTATTTCTATGGGTATTCAAGTAGCGGAGTAAGACAATGGCTGGAAAAAGATTAGTAAATGCTTATAAGAATGTAGATAAAAATAAAAGCTACTCTTTGAAAGAAGCAATTCAATTAGTAAAAGCTAACGCTGTTGCTAAGTTTGATGAAACAATCGATTTGGCTATCAACTTAGGTGTTGACCCTAAGTATGCTGACCAAATGGTTCGTGGTGTTTGTGGTCTTCCTCATGGTAACGGTAAAACAGTACGTGTTGCTGTTTTGGCACAAGGCGAAAAAGCTGATGAAGCTAAAGCTGCAGGTGCTGATATCGTTGGAGCTGAAAACCTTGTTGACTCTATTTTAGCTGGCAAGATTGATTTTGATCGTTGTATTGCTACTCCTGATATGATGGGAATGGCTGGTCGTGTTGCTCGTGTTTTAGGTCCTAAAGGCTTAATGCCAAACCCAAAACTTGGCACAGTTACAACTGATGTTGCTAACGCTGTTAAAAAAGCAAAAGCTGGTGAAGTTCAATTCCGCGTAGAAAAGAACGGTATTGTTCATGCTGGTATTGCAAAAGCTTCATTTGATGAAGACAAAATTTATGACAACGCTAAAACTTTCATTGATACAATCTTGAAAGCTAAACCACAATCATTGAAAGGTACTTATTTGAAGAAAATTTCTATAAGTTCTACAATGGGTGTTGGTGTTAGAGTTGACGCTACAGCTTTATAATTTAGAGCATTATAGCATATAAATTTAGGCGGGTTGGTTTATGTATCAACTCGCTTTTTTGTTTTTAAAGTACCGTGTGACAAAAAATAAACAAAAATCTCTTGCGTTTTACAAAAAGCAATGTTATGGTGTGGGCAAAGTGTGATTTTTGTGTTTAATTTAAATATAATTATTATGTATTACAGGTTAATGGCTGTTGTTTTGCTTATTGTAGCAATAGTCGCGGTTGTTAAATACTTTAACAAAACTAGTTTGTTGAGAGCATTTATAATTGTTCTTGAGTTGCTAGGGTGCTTTGCACTTTTTTTTGTTATTAATTTGTTACTTGGTAAGTTTCTCCCCTTAGTTTTACATGCTATATGTTTAGTTCCTTTTGCTATATATTTAGCTTATGGTGTTAAAAAGTGTGATAGTGTGGAAGCATATTATAAGTGGTTATTGATTAGGCTTGCTATTGTAACAGTAATTTTAGGGCTTTTAATATTTGGAGTAACTTATTTGATAGGTTTACTTTAGAATAATGAAAATTTAGGCGGGTTGGTTTTTGTATCAACTCGCTTTTTTTGTTTTTAAAGTACTGCGTGACAAAAAATAAACAAAAAAGACTTGCGTTTTGTAATAAGTAGTGTTATAGTGCGGACAAATTTGAATTTTTGTGT
Source organism: Alphaproteobacteria bacterium (assembly GCA_045578445.1). Taxonomy (GTDB): domain Bacteria; phylum Pseudomonadota; class Alphaproteobacteria; order RF32; family CAG-239; genus CAG-267. The sequence goes on along the minus strand of JAZNKG010000031.1, from coordinate 17,169 downwards.
TAAATCTAAATTAAATCGTTATGTTTTGGTGTATTATTTTAGTAGTTCTAGCTATTGCTTATAGAAAAGAACTTAAGAGTATTTTTGAAAAAGTTGTGTTTTCATTGATGGAAAAGAAACAAGAATCTGATGAAGGAAAAACTTGGGATATACATAAATATCCTGTAACAGTCGCTTCGGTTGTAACTTATAACGTTCCTCACAAGACTGGTCCTTATGATCGACTTGTTGTTACTTTTGAAGGCGGGGAAAATATCTGTATAGATATATTACACTCTGCGTGGGCAACTCCTTATGATGGGGCTTGGCTAAAAGTGAAAAAAGGAGATGTGTGTACACGAGTTGAATTACAGAGTAGAAATGTAGTATGGACCAAATACATTCCTAGAAATCCTCAAGCTTTGAGGTTTTGTGGTAATGATAGCAGTTTCTGTGTTGCGGAGTAATTCTGTTTCTTAAGTTTTACAAATCAAAAATGTTGAAGATATGTTCTTTATAGTTATTTTAACAGTTCTTGCTATTGTCTTTAAAGAAGAACTTAAAAACTTTATCGAAAACTGTATTTCTTTTTTCGAGAAAGGTGTAGAAAATCCAAAGTTGCGAAATTGTCAGATTTCTCCAATGATAGTAGAAACTATTAAGAGAGATGAAACTACTGGAAATGATTGTTATGGTACGGAGTTAGCTATAACTTTTAATGACGGAAAAAAGATTATGGTCTTTGGATTGTGCGCTTTAGATGCCAATGCATGGCGTTCTTTGAAAAAAGGTGACGTGTGTAGCCGTATTGTAAAATATTCTAAAGACAATCAAATTGTTGAAGAGTTTTATTTACCAAAAGCACCTGATGAAGTACGTTATTGCAAGGATTTCAATAACTCTTGTTATGTTAGTTAAAACTTGCCCCCTACTTGGGGGCTTTTTTGTTTTTAAAATTTGATTTAAAAAAAATACTTGATTTTTTATTTTTACGTGATAAGTTTTGTCTACTAACTATCTTTTTTGGTCTATTATTACTGAATTGCTGATTCTCGACTATATGTGATGATGTAACTTTAGGCTCTCAATATATAACCTTAAAGTCAAACAAATTAAAAAAATTGTTTTTATGTACGTAATGTTATTTTTGGCGGTAGCCGGAGCTCTTTTTTTTCTTATTTATAAAAAAGAAGTAGGTCTGTTTATGAAACAGAGTGATGGCAAAAGAGGCGGTGTTCTCTTAGGTACATTTGTGTGGGCTTGTATCGGAATTGGATATTGCCTAGTTCATTATGATGATGTGCCTGAAGCAAAGCTTGTTTCTGATGCAGAGATTGTTCTACCTGATGGGTATGATATATCATCTCAGAAAGTTGTGAAAGCTTATTTTGTATGTAGCTGTTGCAATAAACAGACAAAGACAATGGATCCTTTTCATCATTATGATAAGAGGGTAGTCATTTTGGACAATGGGCGTAAACTTGCATTTTCGGTTAATAGTCCTGAATTTAGCAAATGGGACGTTATAAAAGCTGGAGATGTTTGCTCATATGTGAAGAAAACAGATAAATTGGGAGTACTACTTGAGGATTTTTATTTTCCCGTAGCGCCACAGTTTGTATGTTATGATGATGAAAAAGACAATCTTTATTATTTGTAGTAGTTTAAGCTCCCAGTTTGGGGGCTTTTTTTGTTTAAAAAATGTGATGTGACAAAAAATAAACAAAAATACTTGCGTTTTACAAAAAGTAGTGATATAGTGTGGGAAAATTTGAATTTTTGTGTTAAATCTAAATTAAATAGTTATGTTTTGGTGTATTATTATTTTGGTACTTCTTATTGCTTTTAAAAAAGAAGTATTTGAGGGTATAGAAAAGCTTAAGAATGTGTCTGGTAAAGATAAAATTTGGCTAGGTATTGTTTTATTTTTGTTTTTGATATGTTGTATATGGCTTGATGCAAAAATCGGTAATAATAAAAATTCCTCACCAGAAAAAACAGAGACTGTTGCATCAATAAAATCAGAAGCAAAATCTGATGTTGAGGTAAAAGAGCTTTCTGCTGAAACAATCGTTACGGATAGTAATGTTATAGATGAAACGATTGAGGAAGTAGATGAAGAATCATGTTGTAATGCGACTGTATCGCCAATATCTAAGGCAATTACATTGATACTTGCAATCGTTTGTTTAATTTTAGTAGTGGGTCTGATTATTGTTATTGTTCTTGCTCTCATCGATCTTTGTTAAGAAGATAACTTGTATTACAAAGGTTAAATTAAGCTCCCGATTTGGGAGCTTTTTTGTTTTTAAATATATTATGACAAAAAATGCTTGATTTTTAATTTTTGCATGATATATTTTGTCCACTTACTTATTTTTCAGTCTATTATTTACAAAGTCGCTGATTCTCGACTATATGTGATGATGTAACTTTAGGCTTCTATATATATACACTAAAGTCAAACAATTAAAAAATTAAAATGAACATGAAAAAATTTGTTCTTGTCCTAGTAGGACTTTCTGTATTAGGCTATTTTGCCTACAATGTTGCTCTGGATTCTTTTGTGAAGGTTAATCCTAGACAGCGTGCTGTGAAAACTGAGTGGGGTAAGATTAAAGACACCACTTATGCTCCAGGCCTTGTATGGTTTATTCCGTACTCAAAGGATATGGGTAACGAAGTGTTTGTGGTAGATGTAGAACCCCAGAGGTATGCATATAACATAGACGCGAGAACCAAGGATATGCAACGTGTATCTTGGAATTGTGCTGTGCTGTGCGAAATGAATGAAGACCGAATTCATGTGATGTATGACAAGTATGTCAATTATACAGAATATGAACAGAAGGTTGTTCGTGATTTGGTGCAAACAACGATGCTGTCGCTTTCTTCAATGGCGGATTTCTGGTCTATTGCCGGCAATGAGAGAAACATGATTACAACTGCTGTTGAGTATATTGTTAATGACCAATTGATGGCAGAAAATCTTGTATCTATCTCATCGTTTAGGATACTGAACTATAGTGCATCTCCTGAGTTTGAAGCTCTTCTTGAGCAGACTATTCAGGCAAAACAGGGCGTAACTTTGGAGCAGTATAAGGCGGAAATGGCAAAACAGGCTACTGAGCGTGTTAAGCAGGAGGCTATTCAGACGTATGAAAGAATGGCTGCCGAGATTGAGGCTCAGGGTATTGAAATCCAGATTAGAGCTGAGGCTTTGAAGGATAATCCGTTTGTTGCTCAGTATGAGCTTGCAAAAGCACTGCAGAAGTGGAACGGAAATATTTCTTTGCCAGAGACTTTGACTATGATGGAAGGTGCTAACGGTGGTGCTTCTATTTTCCCATTCATCGGACTTAATGGTGGAAAGGGTGGAAAGTCAGGTGGTACAATTGCTCCTATTATCGGACTTAATGGTATCAATGGTGGCAACAATAATCAGTAATATCTAATCTTTTATTGTTATGAAGATTTTTTTGATAGTGCTGGTTGTGATGCTTATCATTGCATTCAGAGATAAGATAGTTTCTTGTTTTCGCGGTTTTAATGCGGAAAAGGAAATTAAAGAAGATGGTTCGATTGTTGTAGGCCCTTATGTCATTACTTCGGTTAAGATTGTTGACAAATTCAAGGACGATCGTGATGATTGGAACTTGACACGGATGTTTACTTTTACTTTTGAAAATGGACGAATTATTACTAAAAAAGTTTTCAATGTTTGGTATACATGTAATCGATGGTACTATATAGATGAAGGCAGTGTATGTAGTTGCGTCCAAAAATTTAATAGTAAAGGTCTTCTTGTTTCTGAACGATACTATCCTATTCAACCTGAACATCTATGCTATCGAAGATGGTCTTGCAAACCGTACTATAAAAATTAATTATTTAAATGTAGGAAAGTTATGCAGATTTTTTGGATAGTAATAGTTGTGATACTTGTTATCACGTTTGGGAAGGACATCGTTTCTTTTTTCCGCGGTTTCAAAGCGGTAAAGGAAATTAAAGAAGATGGTTCGATTGTTATAGGCCCTTATGTCATAACTCCGGTTAAGGTTGTTTGGAATGATTATTATTCGAATGATTGTTCAAGAATAGAGATGTTTACTTTTGACAATGGACGAACTATTGCGAGGACTGTTTCAGGACGTCGTAATTTATGGCAGTATATAGGCAGAGATAAAGTCTGTAGCCGTGTTCAAGAGTTCAATAGTAATGGTCTTCTTGTTTCTGATAACTATCTACCTGTTCCTCCGGAGAATGTGTGTTATCGTATGTGGTCATGCAAACCGTATTATAGGCGTTAACAATTTAAATCTAAGAATGATATGTTGACATTTTTTGCAATAATAGGAGTGATACTGCTTATTACTTTTAGAGAAGAGGTGGTTTCTTTTTTGAAAAACATCTTCGTTAAGGTTACTCCTGTGTTAAAAGATACAGCAGGGAACGTTTCGTCTTCTGTAAAAACTTTTGTGGAAGGAATGAACGAAGAGATAACAAAGAAAACTCTTTTCGGGAAGTATGTTGTTTCACCTGTGAAGATAGTTGAGATAGGTTACAGAGCTAGAGGTGTTTACTACGATAGCGTAGAAGATATTGATACCGTTTACAATATTGTTTTTACTTTTGATAACGGTAGAAAATTTTCTTTTTACGTGTGCGCGGTATCAGAAATTGATTGGCAACTTCTTGCTGTTGGCGATACTTGTAGTCACGTTCAAAAGTTCAACCGCAAAGGACAACTTACTTTTGAGGAGTATTTGCCTGTTCCACCTGAGAATGTTTGCTACAGTGCGTTCGGACAGCCTTATCATCGCAATTACCATTCATATTAAGCAAAAGCCCCCAACAAGAGGGGGCTTATGTTTCACATCTAAAATGAACAAGATATGTTTTGGATAATCATATTGTCAATTCTTCTTTTTACATTTAGAAATGAGATTGTTTCTCGTTTTGTGAATGATGAAGATTATAAAAAAATTGTGAAGCTATGGTTGGTAATAGGTATAGCGGTTTTGCTAGTAATTTCAGGCTTGGTACACTATTGTGTGAGAAATACTAAGGTAATTACTTTAGAGGATGCAGAACAAATTGTAGCCTCTGAACCTCAGAAACCAGCCGTGGCGAATGGTGTTGTTGTACCTGACGGATATGAGTTGATACCCTTGAAAGTTGTAAATACTTATTTTATCTGTGGTGAATGTGGTATTCAAGTTAAAAGTAGACGGGAAGTTTTCGTTCATAGGCTAGATAGACAAGTATTTGAACTAGAAAATGGTAAAAAGATTACTATTAAATTCAGTTCTTCAGAGTATACAGATTGGGAAACTGTTGGTAAAGGTGATATTTGTTCATACATCAGACAAGTTGATGAACAAGGAGTGCTTATTAAAGACAAGCTTCTTCCTGTAGCTCCTGAGTTTGTTTGCTTTGATACAGAAAAAGATATCGTTTCATATCGTAACTAGAATTAAGAGCCCCTCGTTTGGGGCTCTTTTTTTTGTTTTTAAATTAAATTTTAATATATTGGGGTGTATTATTTTTGTATGATTTAAAAAATATTTATGGAGAAAGTTTTTGCAAAAATTTGGTTTGATGATTATTGCTTTTTGCGGGGTTGTTTTTTGTGCATCGACTTCATTTGCGCAACTTAGTGCAAACCCTTGGGTTGAGGCAAATACAAAAGAACAAGTTGATGAAGTATATGATAAATATCAGCGTCGAGGTTATCATGCTACCGATGTAAAGTATTCTGGAGAAACAGAGTTTATTATTGAACAAACTAAAGAACGTATTAAAGAGTTAAATGAACAAGAAGAAAAAAAACCTTCTTTGTTGGATAAAGTTGCAAATAGTTTTAGTGATGATAATAACAATGTTGAAGATAATAATGTTTCTGAGCAGGATACTTCTAGTACGGAAACCATGTCTTTGCCATCACTTGGCTTGAGAGAAAAAGTTAATCAAGTAAAAAATAGTTTCAAATTGCCATCTTTTAATGCTAATAATATGATTAGAAAATTTGAGCGCTCTATTGGTGTAGATTTTAAGGCTATGGCAAGAAAATTAAAATAAGGATAAATGATGAAGCCAGTTGTTATTTTAGTAAAGCCTCAGTTGGCAGAAAATATTGGTATGGTAGCAAGAGCTATGAAAAATTGTGCAATTTCAGAGCTTCGTTTGGTAGCGCCAAAGCAATCTCATACTGAGCAAATTGCTCTCAGAGCTTCTTCTAACTCAGAAGAGGTTTTGCTTAATGCTAAAGTTTATGAAGATACAAAATCTGCAATAGCCGATTTGGAAATTGTATATGCAGCAACCGCTCGTCCTCGTCATCAGGTAAAAGAAGTGCTAACAGCAGAAGAAATGGCAAGAACTTTGCCTCAAGATAGAAAAGTCGGTTTTATGTTTGGTTGCGAGCGTACAGGTTTAGAAAATGAAGATATTGCGCTTGCTAATAAAATTATTGAAATACCGCTTAATCCCGAGCATGCATCGCTTAACCTCGCTCAAGCGGTGCTTATCGTCGGTTATGAATATTACAAAACAACTATATCAGTAGAGCCTTCGCGTATGGTTACAAACGGCGGTAACATCGCCTCCAAAGAAAAAGTTTTGCGTTTTTTAGATATGCTTAATACCGAGATAAAAAAATCTCCTCGCCTAAAAGATGAAGAGCATGTTCGTTCTCTTATCATGAATATTGATAATATTTTTACCAGGGCAGAGTTGACAGAGCAGGAGGTTAATTCGCTCTATGGGGTGGTCAACATCCTTTTAAATAAGGGGGATGTGCTAAAGCACGGTCATAATCGTTAATTTGCTCCCTTATGTACCTTTTTTTGTACACCGCGGTCGCAAATTAACTTCTAGCACCGCACTTTATCCCACCCGTGGCTTATTTGTTTATGGGGGATGTGCTAAATCGTTAATTTGCTTTTTTACGAACTAATTTTCTTTACATATGTTATATTTTGTGTTAAAATATTGCATATATGGAGGATAATATATGTTTGTAGAAATTGATAATATTGATATGGACGCTTTAAAGGTTGAGGAGTGGATTAAGACCAATCGCGACGCTAATGGTGGAGTAATTTCGCCTGAATTTGCTATGGAGATTTTAGGTAAAACTAATCACTTTGCGCACATTAAAAAAGTTTTGAAAAATATTACGAAAGCTTGTTCTGATGAAAATGGCGAATTAGCTACTGATAAAGTTTTAGCCTATAAAGATTTTATTTTATCGTCAGTTGATGGACGAGAAATGTCGCCACAAGCATTAGAGATATTACAAGAAATGGCTGATGCTGGTGGTTTGAGAAAAGAATTTGATGAGGTAAATAGTAAACTGCCGAAGTTTTATGAAAAAGATGATTGTGATAAAACAGTAATAGTTGTTAAATCTAATGATACATATGATCGTGATTTATCCATGTATAAAAAAGCTGTTTTTGAATGTGTTAAATATGGAATGATTTATGCTATGACAATAGGGGAAAGTACAAAATTACCAAAAATATGCGATTTTTCCAGCAGAAATGATGGTGAAGAAAGTCATTGTATTCGTTTGGGGTATGGTACTGATTTGGCAAATGTAGACAGACTTATTTTTGGAGAAAATGATAAGGTTGAATTTGGTGTTTATAGATCTACTGTCAGTGTAAGGGCGGGTTTGTCTTTTGATAATTATCACGCGGAAAATTTACACGGTGTAATAGATGTTTCTATGTGTAGTGAAGCTAATTTTTCCGGTTGTGATTTGAAAGATGTTGAAGAATTAAAAACAGAAAATGTCGGTATTCTTAAATTTAATAATATAAAAAACTTTTTTAAAGAATATAAATTTAAGAATAATTGGAGAATTAGTTTTGATTATGCCAAGCTTGATAAAGATGTAAAAATGTTTTTTGAAAATATAGAACATGTGAACTTTTCTGAGGCTAAAGTATCCGGTGTTTTAGATTTTTCCGGTTGTGATACAATATCTTTGGGTTTACTTTATTGCAGTTTTGATGGATTGCAAGAAATGAAGTTTAAAGAAGGTGGACGCATTGCCATAAGAGGTAATGTTCCCGATGATTTTGATTTTTCTTTATTTAGTGAAGTAAAAATTTTCGGTTGCAATTTAAGTAAAGTTAAGAACTTGAAGTTTAGAGACGGAGCAAAGGTCTTTATTTCAAATAATGTTGTTTGTGATGGTGTGTTAGATGTTTCTAATTGCGGAGAGGTTGTTTTTGGGGATGATAAAGGTAATGAAAAAATTAGTGATGTTCCTAATATTCGCAAGATTAAATTTAAAGATGAAGAACAGATGCGAAAATCTTATATTAAAAAAGATTATAGAAAGTTTGTTTTTGAGGAGTATTCTCCTGGTATGGGAATTAAAAAAATAGCCAGTTTGTTTGGTGGAAAAGAGTAAATAAAAAAGACGTGTTTTGTTTTCGTGTATAGACCTTATTTTTATATTTACAATTTAAAAGCCTGTTATATGATTGGTACAACTTAAAATATTTCCCAATTGAAAGGTTTTTAGATGAAGAAGTTTTTATTTTCTTTAATAGTTGGACTTTTGTTTTTTGTAGGGCAGGCATCTGCTCAATTAAATGTTAGCATTAGTGGGGCAACTCAAGCGCCAATTCCAGTAGCTTTTCCTAAAATTATGTCTGATAATAGCGGGGTTGGAGCTTTTTTAGGATTTTCTTATGCTAATAAAGTACGTGATGTTGTGCTTGCAGATTTAGAGCGTAGTGGTTTGTTTAGAATTATTAATGAACGTAGCTATATTCAAGATTTTAAGAATATGGATGATATGCCTATTTTTGGTGATTGGAGAGTTATTAATGCGCAAGTTGTGGTGCAATCGGCTATTTTAGAAGAAAAAGGTAATGAGTTAGAGCTTACTTTCAAATTATGGGATGTGATTAGCCAAAAAGAGCTTTTGCATGAAGTTTATACCGCAGATAAAAAGTCTTGGCGTAGAATGGCTCACTCTATGGCTGATGCTATTTATGAGCGCTTAACTGGTGATAAGGGATATTTTAATACAGTTATTGCTTATATTTCTGAATCAGGTCCTTCTAGTAAAAAAGTTAAACGTTTAGCTTTGATGGACCAAGATGGTGATGGACATCAGTTTTTAACTAGTGGGGCAAATTTGGTGCTTACTCCTCGTTTTTCTCCTGATATGAGATATATTGCTTATTTGTCTTATGTAAATAATAAACCTAGAGTTTATATGTATGACTTAAAGAGCCAGAGAACTGAGCTTTTGGGTAATTTCCCTGGTATGACTTTTGCGCCTTCTTTTGCACCTGATAGCAAACATATTTTATTAAGCTATGCTAAGAATGGTGTTACAGATATCTATGAAATGGATTTAGAGACTCGTCAGAGCAAAAAATTAACTTCTGGACCAAGTATTGATACTTCGCCAAATTACTCGCCTGACGGTCAAAAAATCGTGTTTAATTCGGATAGAGGTGGTAACCAACAACTTTATGTGATGAATAGAGATGGTAGTGATGTTCAACGCATTAGTTTTAGGCAAGGAAGTCGTTATGCTACTCCTGTGTGGTCTCCTCGTGGCGATTATATTGCATTTACTCGTATGCAAGGTAATGATTTTTATATTGGTGTTATGTATCCTGACGGAACAGGCGAACGTACTTTAGCAACTGGTTTTATTGTTGAAGGTCCGACTTGGTCGCCAAATGGTCGTGTGTTAATGTTCCAACGTCAAAACAGAGGAACAGCAAGAACAGATGCGCCAGTTCAACTTTATTCAGTTGATATAACAGGGCAGAATGAACGTATGGTAATTACTCCTGGAGATGGTTCAGATCCAGCTTGGTCGCCCTTGTTACAGTAATATCAAGACCGCTCCTTAGGGGCGGTTTTTTGTTATTGACAGAGATGTGTTTTTATATTATAATAATGTTATATGATATTTTTTAGGAGAAGAAATATGAGTGATATTATTGATATTATAAAATCTATTGATGAAGCAAAGGCTATAGAAGAAGAAAATAAAAGAAAAGAAGAGGAAAAAGCAAAAGAAAAAGTTGCAGAAATTTTGCAGAGACATGCCGAGCAGAGAAGAAAATGGGAAGAAGAAGAAGAGAAAGCAAAAAAAGCAAAAAAAGATTTAAATCGTTTTGAGAGTGGACAGTGCTCTCTTGATCCTAAAATATATGAAGACTATTTAAAAGCGGGTTATAAGCCAACTCCAAAGTCAATGCATCCTACTCATAGTGATAAATGGTTATTAGGTTTTTTTAGAGGTATGGGGGAAAGTATTGATAGTAAAAATAGAATTGAGAAAATAGCAAGTTATTATAAAGGTCGTTCATATGAAAAGGTAGAACATCCTTGTTTGGTTGAAATTATTGAATTAGCATCTAAGTATGGTATGCCTAAAAAAGATTTTAATGATTTATTGGGGTATGCCACATCTCCCGAAGTTTTGGATGCTTTGGTAAAAGCTGGCGCTGATATAAAGCAATTTCCTTTGAAAGAGATGATGCATTATTATGGTTTGTCAACAGGAAAAGTATTAGATTCTAGAGTTATAAATAGAGATTATGATACAGAAGAATTTCCATCACCTAATTATACTGTAGCAAGAAATATTAGAAAAACTATCAAAAAGGTTTTAGAATACGGTTTTGATACAAATGAGGTGGCAAAAATATTAGCAGATGGTAGTTATGATGCTAAATTGTTGCAAGGGTGTCTCAATGAGATAAAACGCGAGGAGATACTCATACAAAAGGAGATAGAATTTAGAAAATATCAAGAAAAATTAGCAGAAGAAGGAAAAGAAAAGGGTGTACTTTCTTTTGATGATAGAATGAAAAAACTAGAAGATAGTTCTATGTCTATGTATGATAAAGGCGATGAGGAGATTGTTGTTCCTTTCTCTATACTAAAAGGTAAGGGTGGTATAGTTTTGAAAAATACACCTGAAAATAAAGAATTAGTAGAAGCATATTTGAGTAGCCATAAAATAGCTCTTAAAACCTCTCTTCATATTAATCAATTTGTAAAAGATATGAAGAAGAATGGTATAGAAGCTGAGGTTTGCACTCAAACAGATCTAAAAGAGAGATATGGTGAAAATGTTGGTAAAATGACACCAGGTAAACTTGAGGTAAAAGTGCCAAAAGATAAAATTCAAAAGTTTATTATACTTAAGGAGGGGGATATTTATCAAACATCTTCAGGACGACCTACTCTTGCAAGAGCACCAAAAGGCGGAGTTATATTAACAAAAGATGGTAATTTTGATGAAATGCCAAAGAATATGGTTGTAAAAGAAAAAACAACTTCAACAGTATTGCAAGCAGAACCTAGTTTGTAGTATTTGTATTTTAACTTTATAACCGCTCCGAGAGGGGCGGTTTTTTGTTGTTAATCAATCTTGACAGCTTAGTTTTAGTTTGTTAATCTTAGCCAAATTTTTGATTTTAGGAGAACTACATTGAAAACTGTTATAGAAAATTTGAACGAAATTTTTATGAGTGCATTTGAAAAATCTGGTTTTGATAAGGAATTAGGACGCGTGGTTGTTTCTAACCGTCCAGATTTATGTCAGTTTCAGTGTAATGGTTCTATGAGCGGGGCAAAATTATATCATAAAGCGCCTTTTATGATTGCTAATGATGTGGTGGCTAATATTGCTGAAAATGATATTATTGCTGATGTTAATGTAGTTAATCCTGGGTTTATTAATATTAAAGTTAAAGATGAGTTTTTGAGCGCTTATCTTTATGAGATGAGCAAAAGTGAAAACTGTGGTTTTTCTAAAGTAGAAAACCCTAAAACAGTTGTAATTGACTATGGTGGTCCTAATGTGGCAAAACCTCTTCACGTAGGACATTTGCGTTCTGCTGTGATTGGTGAAGCATTAAAGCGTATGAACAAATTTGTCGGTAACAAAGTTATTGGTGATGCTCACCTAGGTGACTGGGGCTTACAAATGGGTTTGATTATTCATGAGCTTTCATGTCGTAAACCTGAACTTTGCTATTTTGATGAGAGTTATGAAGGCGAATATCCTAAAGAAGCTCCTTTTAGCTTAAAAGATTTGGAAGAAATTTATCCTTTTGCTTCTGCAAAATCTAAAGAAGATGAAGAATATTTATTAAAAGCTCGCAATGCTACAAAAGAATTACAAGAAGGTAGAGCAGGATATAGAGCATTATGGAAACATATTATGGCTATTTCTTTGGCAGACTTAAAGCGCAATTATTCTCGTTTGGATGTTGATTTTGATGTATGGCTAGGCGAAAGTGATTCTGATAGTTATATTCCTGCTATGGTTGATATGATGAAGGAAAAAGGTTTTGCTTATATTAGTGATGGCGCATTGGTGGTTGATGTTAAAGAAGATACAGATAATTCGCCAATTCCTCCTTGCATTATCTTAAAATCAGACGGTAGCGCTATTTATGAAACTACAGATTTGGCAACTCTTGTACAACGTGAACAAGATTATAATCCTGATAGGGTTGTTTATGTGGTTGATAAGCGTCAAGGTCTTCACTTTGAAAGAGTATTTCGTTGTGCGAAAAAAACTGGTGTGGTTAAGCCAAATACAGAGCTTTCTTTTGTGGGGTTTGGTACAGTTAATGGTAAAGATGGAAAACCTTTCAAAACTCGTAGCGGTGGTGTAATGAAATTATCTGAACTTTTGGATATTGTAGAAGATAAAGTTCAAATTAAAGATAGCGAAACTATGAGTGATGACGAGTTGAAAAATCTTCGTGCGACAATCGGTTTGGCAGCTATCAAATATGGCGATTTGATGAACCCTTGTGAGAGTAACTATATTTTTGATATAGATAAATTTGCCTCTTTTGAGGGTAATACTGGTCCATATATTTTATACACTATGGTGCGTATTAAATCTATTTTAGCAAAAATCAAAGAGCGCTATGGCGATATTATGAGTGAAGCAAAGGCATCTCCTTTCAAAGCATTTACTGTTAATTCAGAGCGTGAGCTTGCTCTATCTGTTTCTCGTTTTAATCATATCATATCAGATGCAGTAAAGAAAGATGCGCCTTCTATGATTTGTTCATACATTTATGAAATTTCTAACAATTTTAATGCTTTTTATCATGATAAGAAGATTTTAGCAGAAGAAAATATGGATGTATTACGCTCATTAGTGGCATTGATTTCTATTACATTAAAGGTGTTGGAGGAGGCTACTTTGTTATTAGGTTTCTCCGCTCCTTCTCGTATGTAGTGGGGATGTGCTAAATCACCATCATATGAGCGTCGGCACTCGCTCGTGTACCCTTTTTTGTACACGTCGCTCGTGGCGTCACTCATAGCATGGCAATTTATCCCACCCATAGCAAAGCTTCGCTTTTGGTTTTAAACAATTTTCCTCATTTACCGCATGGCGAAAGTGAACTAAATCGGAAGATCCCTTGACTCAAATGCAATGCATTTGAGAGGGATGACGGTTTAAAGGTTGTTTATGGGTACTGTGACGATGGGTACGGTTTAAAGGTTGTTTATAGGTGTGGGGAGATAAATTTAAAATTGTCATTCTACGTTCAGCGGAAGTCTGAACGTCAAAGAATCTTCGATATTGTCACTCCCCTACAAGTAGGGGAGTTGGTGGGGTAATATGTATCCTTATTTTTGTGTATAGATTGTTGTGTGAGGGTGTTTAAATTAATTCGAAGATCCCGTGACGTTTTGCTTATCGCAAAACGAGGGATGACGGTTTAACAGTTGATATGTGTTATTATAAATAAAAAAAGCTCCGTGGGGACGGAGCTTTTTGTTTGTTAGAAGTTATATTTTACACCTAAGTCGAACAACTGAGGGTCGTTTCTTTGGAACATGCGATTATATTTGAGGTATAGACCTAATGCTTTATAATCGTAGTTGAGTGTTGCTTCTAGCAATGCTCTATCTTCGTCATAAAGGTCTGCGTAGTCATTAATTCTATACCATGCGCCTGTACCATGTTTATGGCGAGCTTTGATATCATCGTATGGAGATGCTAACTCGCGATAATATGCACCGCCGACACGCATTGTAAATCTACCATGTTGTGGTGTGTTGAATTCTTTTTTGAGGAATAATCCAACACCTGCTTCAACAGAAAGATTGTGTGTCTTTTTGCTTTCTAGAGCTTTTGTGCCATTACCTTCATCAAAGCCATCTTCTGTGTAGCCAATTGCATTTAACATTAAGGCTGGTTCTAATTCGGCAAAGCCATTTAAGTCCATAGAGTAGCGGAGTTCATTGGTTAAGCCATAGAAGATGTCATTGATATCAGATTCATATTCATCAGAGCCTCTATCATATTCGCCAAAGCCCATACCAAAACTCAAAATACTAGATAAACGGAGTTTTTCGGTGAATTTATGTACGTATGGCATAAATATGCTTACAATTTCTAAATCACGATTTCCACCTTTTTCGTAATCTGATGAGATTTTGGTTAAGCTTAAACCTAAACCTAAACGGTTTTTATTATCTAAACGTTTGTCACCAAATGTGTACATTGTATTTGATGATAAATCAGAGCCAGATAATAAGCCTTTGTCTTTGGTTTCGATATTGATATTATCAAAGCCAGCGGTTACACGGTTTACTTCATCGGTTGGAGTTAAAATCGTTTCTGAGATGTTACGATTTAGGCTCTTTAATACGGTGAAGTTTTCATCGGCAAAGTTTGGCATTATGCTTAATCCTAAGTCTTTACCAATAGCTTCAGATGTTGCTGTATCCGATGTATTAGATTTGATTGTATCAAATGTATCAACTAATTTTCCAGCAGTGTAGTTTTCTTCTAGATAGTTCGCAATAGAAGAGTTTGGTGCAAACTTATCAAATGAAGTACGTGTCATTACTACGTTTTTATTGCCTGTGGTAGTGTTTTCTTCAATTGAAGCTTCAAACATTGCCGAGCCAGAAGTTAGGTTTAATTCATCGGTATCTTCTACCTTGAGGCTATCTTCTGCCACATATGTATCTAAGTTTGCGCCCATTACAAGTGAGGTGCCGGCAGTTAGATTACCTTTAAGGGATTTAACTTCATATGTACCACCATTTTCTAGGGTTACAACACCACCAAGAGCATCTAGGTCTGCAGTTTCTCCCTCAAAGACAACATCACCAAGGTTAGCAAGTGTTGCCCCATTTAGGTAGATACCATTAGTTAATTTATCTCCTTCTTTATATGTATAAGGATCTCCTGCACCAACTACATGAATTGTACCATAGTTGGCAACAACGTTAGTTGGTGATGAGGTATTAAAGTAAACACCGTAAGCGGTACCATTGTCATATACGCGGACTGTACCTTTGTTGATAATGGTATTATTTTCTCCTGTTGCATATATACCATAACTACCGTTGGCGCCATCGACTGTAATAGTACCAAAGTTTTCTACTTGTCCAGTATTAATATGTATACCATAAGCAATGTTTGCGGCAGTGGCGGTTATTGTACCACTGTTTCTGATATAAGAGTTCTTTCCCGAAATACCATAAGCAGTACCTGCAGTACTACCTGCTGTTATAGAATTTGTATTATGAATATAGTTTATATCATCTGAAGTATCATTTATTCCATATGTAGTATCACTGCTTGTAACACTGATTGTTCCAGAATTGATGATATCTCCGCTTCCGTCACGTACAATACCTTGAGCAGTATTAGTTATACCTTGAGTTATAGAAATTGAGCCTTTATTTATGATATTTCCGCTACCATATGAGTACATTCCTCGTGAAGAAGATGAGTTAGTGATAGTGATGCTACCTGTGGTATCGTTAATGATATCTTTATCGCCTCCTATCATTCCTGTAAAGGAGTTTGCTTTATCTGCAGTTATTTTAGCCTGATTGACAACAGGTACAGTGTATTCAGAAAAACCTACAGTACCGCCGTCTACGTTTGAATAACTTAAATCTGTTGTGTTAACTTTAGATGCGGTGTGACTTACAACATCATTTATATAACAAGTTATAGCGTCGCCAAATGGAGTGCTTATAGTAGTTGCTTTACATGTAGTATTTTCATTACCGTCGCACATATCTTGGTCTTCATAATAGCCAGTTTCCTCGTAACAAGTATAGCTACATTTGTAACAATAATTGTCTCCAGAAGCGTCGTTAGTGCCAGTACTTGTTAATTCTAATCCGCCAACTGATGGACAGGTATTACCAACAACAGAGCCAGCTGGACAGATTTTTTCAACACATTTTCCGCATGGTTCATCCCCAACATATGGAAGTGTTGTATCTAAGACAACCGTCCAACCTTGAGAACCCAATGTACCACAAGCAGCTACACCGCTTGCATCAAGTCCTTTGGTGAAGCCTGTGTTACAAGATCCTTCAACACAGCGACCGCATGTTAATAACGAGCTAGCAGTAAATGCATCATAAACAGTACCTGATGCGCAATCACTAGATGCTAGATTTTTAGTGTATCCTTCTGGACAAAGAGCAGGACGCCAACATCCATCTGTTAATACTGCTGTAGAAGCACATTGGAGGTAACCGTCTGCAAGACATTCTTCGTAACTGTCATATTCACCTTCTCCACAAGGTACAGATATGTAACAAGTTAAATCTTCTTGGTCTTCGTAGGTTTTGTTTAATGATATAGTTTCATATCCGCCAGTTTCAGGTTTATTTGCGGAATAGCCGGCTGAAGTATCACAAGAATATGTACAGCTGTGACATGAACGACCAAGATTATCGTCTATTCCTGTATTAAAGCCGTAGAATATATCTGTATCGTCTGTAACTATAATACCAGTTTGGTTTGTGTCTGGACATGAGGCTGTTGTTTCGTATAATCCTCTTGAGGTATTGCATTTATAGTTACATGTATAGCAAGCCATATCTCCAGAATAATTTCCTGTAGCTGTTTGTGAGTCAAGGATTATTGCATTAGTTAAGTCTGTTGGACAAGTTGTATATTCGCCAATAGGACAATTTGTTGCAGTTGATGTTTTATACCAGCAGGTAAAATTATTACCATATGGATTTGATATAGTAGTGCTTGTACATTCATAGCCAGTGTTGTTGTTTTCGCAAATAGCCTCGGTATCATAATATCCTAATGAAGTATTACATGTATATGAACATGAGTGGCATTGTTGTCCGCCTGAAAATACTCCAGTTATAGCAGTTGGTTTA
>JAZNKG010000030.1:0-1595 GCA_045578445.1 Alphaproteobacteria bacterium | reverse complement strand
TTGGCTGATGAAATCACACAATCAGATTTTAAGATAAAGCAAAAAGAGATTGATGATGATATTAGCAAGTTATATGAAGAAATAGATAAGTTAAAAGAGTTAGAAAATACTAAACAAAAGCAACAAGACAGAATGAACAATATCATCGCTGAAATTGATAGGGTGCTGACTTTACAGGGTGAAGATTTTGAAAAATTATTAAGAGAAGTTACGCAAACAATTACAGTTTATGAAGGTCATACTGTTGTAGTTAGGCTTAAGGATGTACCTTTTAATTTCAAGGTGGTTTACAAGTCAACAGGCAAGTTAGATACATACAGAACAGAGATTTTAGATTTTAAGATAGTATAAAGAAAAAGGCTATAGTAGTTAATGCTACTATAGCCATAATGTTAAGATGCATTTCATTTATATTAAATAAAGTATGCTAATATTGTTGTTGAAATTAGTACTAACGTTATTAAAAAAAGTAATCTTAAAATATTGTCATGTATAATTTGTTTTTTTAAATATTTCTTATTGTTGCTTTTATATAACCTAAATCTTTTTTGCAAATCAATTATTTCATCATGTACGGACGAAACAGCATCACGATTTATATCATTAAATAAATCTAGTCTCTCCATTAAATCGTTCAAATCTTCTGCTATTTTATACAGGTCTGTTTCTAGGTCGTCAAAAATCATATAGCGAAATTTATCACATTCGTTTTTGGATGTTTTTTTAATGTTTTGTAACAGATACTCGTTGAGTGTACTAATCTCGACACCATTTAACGTCACATCACTTTCTGACCTATACAAATAATAGAGAAGTTGTCCATCTAAATTGTATATATATTCAAAATGTTCCTGAATTCTATATATTTGCTCTGAATACAGCGATTGTATTAAAAAAATACGAGAAACAATAAGACTAGAAAAAATCCCACCTAATATACCTATGCACAGATTTAGCATTAGTTCATAAAACTCCATTTTATATCCTCCGTATATTTATTATATACTATTGTAACTTATATAAGTATTTGTGTCAACATATCCAATTCATCTAACAAGGGGCAAAATAGTAAATGATAGACCAATGTCTGTAAGCAAACCTGTTACATCATCAAAGGGCATACTGTATCTCTGGGAGAGATAACGCATAGAAGCGGCAAGTTCTCCGTCCGGTCCACCGTACCAAAATGTTTGAGTATAGGAAAAATGGTAACTATTTATTCTTAAAAAACTTAATATTTGCAAGTTCAAAAAGGTAGTTGTTAAGCGAAACAACTGCCTTTTTTCTATGCAAAAACTCAAACATTAGGAGGTACAAAAATGAAATTACAATTTGAATATTTTTACGGTAGCGAAGCAGAAGATTTTACATTCTATCGCATACCAAAGAAGATTATTACATCACCATATTTTAAAGATGTGTCTTATGGAGCAAAAATGCTTTATGGGCTTTTGTTTGACCGGGTTGGTCTTTCCATAATGAACAGTTGGTTTGATGAGGAAAATCGTGCATACATCATTTTCTCTATTCAGGAGATTATGGATTCAATGTATTGCAGTAAGCCGACTGCTATTAAGTTTATGTCCGAGCTTGAA
>JAZNKG010000029.1:0-55880 GCA_045578445.1 Alphaproteobacteria bacterium | reverse complement strand
AAAAATAAAAATAAAAATGGTATACTGGCTCTTGTAAAGGTATGATTTTGTGTTGTTGGAATTTTTATGGATGTTATTGTGAAGTTGGTTTCCTTGTGGGAGTCGGTATAACATCTTAGTGAGATTTTCATATCTTTCGTTGAATTGAAGTTTAATTTAATTTAATTTAATTTATAACCAATGAAAGCATCAATTAAGATGAAATCCATCGCTATGATGGTAATGCTGACTGTCGCATGCGCTTCAGCATTTGCTCAGAAAAGAGCAGAAAAAGTAGAGTATACAAGCCCAACAGGTCAGAAAGTTGTTTTATTCCGCGGGTCCCATGTGACTATGGATTATGCAACTGAACAGCTGACAAAGGGCGCAGTTGATACTCTAGTTGACGCGCACCGATATCGCGCAACAGGTAAGAAGGAGTTCTTCGTTATAAACCATAAATACTATCTCCATAATGGAGAGGTACAGGTGGTTGAAAAACGTACCAAGTGGGAGCAGAAGAACACTTCTGAACTG
Source organism: Alphaproteobacteria bacterium (assembly GCA_045578445.1). Taxonomy (GTDB): domain Bacteria; phylum Pseudomonadota; class Alphaproteobacteria; order RF32; family CAG-239; genus CAG-267. Next base: position 55,364 of record JAZNKG010000029.1, on the reverse strand, counting down.
AGCTTTGAAGACATGAAAAATGTCGTCGATGGAAGTGTTTCTGCGGTAGATTACAAGGCGAAGGATCTTCTTCATCGTAATCTAGCCCACTTCCAGATTGGCTTGTCTGGTGGTGCTAGCTACATGACGAAGACGAACTTTATTATGCCGATGGCGGGTATCAACATTGATATCCATGGCAGACGAGGTTTCGTCTTTGGCGTGGATGCAGGGTTTGCGTTCCTAAATCCTTACCTTGAGGGTACTGTAGGTGCTGCAGAAGGTGTGCATTACGAAGCTCCATACTTTGGTGCTAGAGTAGGACATAAGTTTTGGTTCAACCGAAACAAGAACTCCTACATATCACCAACAGTGATGGGACGTTTCTGCTTCACAAGAAGCGATGTTGAAGGATCTTCAACAGAAACGTATGCTCCTTGTGGAGGTGTTATGTTAGAATCCGGCTTCGTGTTCGCAGAGCACTTTGTCGTTAAGGCAAATGTGTGGGGACACACCGGAACAACACTTCCACACAATTCTACCCAGGATTGGAAGAATGTCACAGTTGGCGCTAGCGTTGGCGTAGCAGTTCTTCTCCACTTCCGTACAAAGTAAGGTAGCGAGGAAACTAAATGAGGACAGCGAGAGTTTGATAAGAGGTGTAAAAAAACCTTTTGTCAGCTCTGGCTGTCTTTTTTGTTTTAAATGAGAGAAATATTTATTTTTTGCATAAAAAAAGCAGTCCCAAGGGGACTGCTATAAGTGCTACTCTACTCTAAGAGATAATTAATCTACGCTTTCGCGCTGGTAGATGTCGTTCACAGCCATTGAGCTGTGGAAAGTTGGTGCGTTAGACAGTTCGTCTACCTGAGCACTGAAGAGTGTGCTCTCCACCTCAAGCTCGAATGAGCCAATATAAGGTGAATAAGTACCCTCAATCATCTTTCCGTCCTTGCCGTTGTCGACAATTTCAGCTCTTTTGACTGCGTTGCCTCCCTTAAATGTCCAAGTATAGGAATACTCGTCGTTTTGGAAAACGACTCTCTCTACGAGATCGAAGCGAACTTCGTTCTGTGGAGAAACTTTGCCACCAGCTGCGGTGGTAAAGAAAGTTTCATACTTGTACACCTTGGTTGAGGTGGTCAAAGTAAAATCTTTGACCTTGCGGTCTGAGGTTTCACCTTCAACGACACTATCTTCACGATAGTAGTTGTTGTTGATGGCATGGACTTCCATGCTGTAGAGTGAACCTACTTCAGCAACATATGCTGATGCAAAATAGGTTGTGTCTATCTCCTCATTGACGTAACGGTCAACTAAGAATTTTACTTTTACCTTTCCTTCAAGGAAAGTGACCTCCTCGCGAGGGACGTAGGTCACCACTTCAGGAGCAGGCTCCTGCGGAGAAACTGTAAGTTTAGTCTCCTGGAAGTACCAAGGAGACAGAACTGTGTCTCTCTTTTCTCCGTCGTAGGTGTAATCTACGCGGAAATTGAGTGTTACTTTTCTCCTGTTGGCAGAGTATTCCTCAAGGGAGTAGTCCCTATAAGAGACTTTCTCCACAACGTAGAGGCCGTCGTTCGACGTTTCTACGCTGGCTTCCTGTGTATCTGAGAACAAGAATTCCTCAGATATAGTAAGCTCGGAGAAATCCTCAACGAGGACTGTGTCCTGTGAGAGGCTCACCTGTAGCTGGATTGCACTGTTGTCAGAATCTCTCTTAGAGATTTCGCCATTTGAAAGGGCGAGGTTGTTCTGAATGTCAACCTGTTCTGGAGAATTTACTACCAAGGTTTCTCCTGCACATGCTGTTGCAATGATTGCGATGCATGCGACCACGAGGGATTTTGTTGCCAGGTTCTTCATAATGAAAACGGGGGGCTATGTGGGGACCTGACTACAACAGAAATTAATCTATTGTTTATATAAGCCTTTCCCCTGGTTATTAATAAAAAAATGCAAAATAAAAGCTAAAGCCTCTACTCAGTAGCACTTTAAGAATAATAAATATAAAACTTACAGTGACAGAATGATACTTTAGCAAGTTTTATAATAGCATGTTTTTTACATTAAATCAAGAGGTTTTTTGTTGAGAATCGGTTTTTGTCGTTTTTTTGTTGAGTTAATGCAAAAAATATGATATACTATGTGTGATAAAGTAATATTTTTATGGCTAAGAAGTTAGGAATAGCATGTATTGTTGCGATAGCAATGATCTGCACAGGAATGAGAGCAAGCGCTCAGGATATGTCACTTTATACCAGTTTTGGTGGTGGCGTATCGCTTATAAAAGATAGTACCTCTCCGGTATTTTCTCTCCGTTTGGGTATGGATGCAGGATATGTTTTTAGTGAAGTAGAAGGAAGTTATCTTTCTATGAAGCAAGATGAAAATAATACCTTGTCCACCATGACGGCAGGAATAAATGTAGGTATGAAGTTCTTGGCAGGGTATTATGGATATTTAGCAGTAATGCTTAATACCGGATACGCTCTTCAGGAGGATATGTACCATGGTTACTGTTATGACCCTTGTTGGGGGTATGGCTATGGTTGCCATAGGTACCATGGTAAGTACTACATAGGTGCTGGAGTAAGAGGAAATGTATTCCTTGGAGATAGAATTTCTTTATTTGGAGAAGGTCGCTATCAATCAATTCCAATTGATGGAGGCGGCAGAAACAAATGGGGAGCAATCTTCCAAGGAGGTATATCTTTTTATTTTTAGGAATTAGCGGAGGAAGAAATTTCTCCGCTTTTTTATTTGAGTAGCCTCTTGAAAGCAAGATATTGATAAATATATTCGGTATGTCTTGATTTAATTTTGGAGGAAAATATGAATAAATTTTTTATGGGATGTTTGTCTGTTTGTGCTTTGGCTTTGATGATTGGGCAAGCAATTGCAGGTGGTAATAATCATTCTCAAAAAACAAACTCTATGATGAATAATGCAAATGATGACGGAGTTGTGATTATAGAAACATATAGCTCATCTATTGTTTCCAGTCCTAATAATAATGATGATATGCAACCTTTACCACAAGACCCTGGTGTTGAAGTTGCTCCGGTTGATTCTTCTTCTATGGCTCAGCCTGTGATGATTGAGGAAGATATAGAAATTCAACAAATGGGAAATGATGATTAATAAGTTTTAAATACAGCGTTTAAACATAATAAAAAACTCCTTAGACCAATTAGCCTAAGGAGTTTTTTGTTTGAACTAGTTTAGACTATTCTTTGTTTTTCAAAGCTTCGCCTAAAGCATCACCCAAAGAAGAACCAGAGTTGTTTGCACCAGAATATTCTTCTAATGTTTTCTTCTCTTCTTCGATTTCAAAAGCTTTTACAGAAACGCCTAATTTTGCGTTTTTGCGATCTACAGAAGTTAATTTAGCTTCTAAAACATCGCCTTCATTGTAGCTTAATGGATCGTTGTTTTCTTTAGATAATTCAGTCTTTTTAATTGTTGCAGCAATGCCTTGTACTGTTACTTGTACGCCTTTTTCATCAGCGCCTGTAACTACAGCTTTAACAACGTCACCCTTTTTAAGAGATTCTAATGTCATAGCTACATTGTTTTCAGACATTTGTTTGATACCAAGACTGATGCGTTCTTTTTCTACATCAACATCAATGATTTTTGCTTCAATTGTTTGACCTTTAGTGTAATCTTTTACAGCTTCTTCGCCTGGTTTTTCCCAAGAGATGTCAGACAAGTGAATCATACCATCGATTTCATCAGATAAACCGATGAATAAACCAAATTCTGTAATGTTTTTGATTTTGCCTTCAATTACAGAACCCATTGGATGTTCTTCAATGTATGCTGCCCATGGATTTGGTGTGCATTGTTTAATGCCTAAGCTAATACGACGTTTGTCTGCATCAACTTCCAATACTTTAACTTCAACTTCTTGAGAAGTAGAAACGATTTTTCCTGGGTGTACATTTTTACGTGTCCAGCTCATTTCTGAAACGTGAACAAGACCTTCAATACCATCTTCTAATTCGATGAATGCACCGTAATCAGTAATGTTTGTTACTTTACCAGTGTAAATTTCACCAACTTGGTATTTATCAGCAACTGCTTGCCATGGGTCACTTTCAAGTTGTTTCATACCCAAAGAGATACGTTGTGTATCTTCGTTGAATTTGATAACTTGAACTTTGATTGTTTGACCTAAAGACAATACTTCTGCTGGATGGTTAATTCTCTTCCAAGAGATATCTGTAACGTGTAATAAACCGTCTACACCACCTAAGTCAATGAATGCACCATATTCTGTAAGGTTCTTAACGATACCTTCAAGAACAGCACCTTCTTTGATTGTGTCTATTAATTCTGCACGAGCTGATGCACGTGTTTCTTCTAAAACTACGCGGCGAGATACAACGATATTACCACGAACCTTATCCATTTTTAAGATTTGGAATGGTTGTGAAATGCCCATTAATGGAGAGATATCTTTAATTGGGCGGATATCAATTTGTGAACCTGGTAAGAAAGCAATTGCGCCGTTAAGGTCAACAGTAAAGCCACCTTTAACACGGCCGAAGATAACACCATTAACTCTTTCTGAGTTGTTCATCATCTTCTCTAGATCTTGCCAGATTTCTTCACGACGTGCTTTTTCACGTGATAATACGATGTTGCCGTCTTTGTCTTCGTATCTATCAACTAATACTTCTACAACATCACCAATTTTTAATTCGTTGTTTTTGCCGAATTCACGAAGTGGAATACGACCTTCTGATTTTAAGCCAACATCAACTGTTGCGAAGTCATCAGTTACACGAATAACAGTTCCTTTCATAACTGCGCCAACGATACCTTTTTCACCGAATTGTTCGTTTAAAAGGTCTTCAAAATTTTCAGTCATTTCAGGAAATTTAATTTCTGCAGTATTTGCCATTATATTTATATTTCAAAAAATGCCAGACCCTCATTTTGAGGCGGACTTGCACAAGTTAAAAACAACCCTTTATGTTGTGCCACATAAAGAATTATTGGACTTTTAGACTGTTATGTTTTAAAAGTCAAGAAAAAAGTGTGCTAAAATAGTGTTTTATATATGTTTTTTTATACTTTATGAGGCAATCTTTTGTATATAAAATCGCTAATGCAATTTGGTAATATGCTTAATGCCCAAACAGCAAGACGCATTGGCCATGGAAAAACTATTAATCCAACGTTTTTTTGAATACGCTTTGCAATGAGCTCTGCAGCTGGTTCTGCTTCCATAAAAAATGGCATTGGGCAAGTGTTTTTATCTGTTATACGAGAACGGATAAATCCAGGGCAGATTGTGTTTACTTGAATATTGTGCTCTAGTAATTGTAATCTTAAGGCTTCTCCATATGCTTTTATACAAGCTTTTGATGCGCTATATGATGGGCAAGAAGGTAAACCGTGATATCCAGCAATTGATGAGGTTATAGCTATTATTTTATTTTTATCTTGGCGTTTTTTATAAATTTCAACAGTTGGTGTTATTGTATTTATTACTCCCATAACATTTATGTTGAAAGTATTAAATATGTTTGCTGGTATTTCTTGGGTTGTAGCAACACCTGCATTAGCAAAAACAAGATTTAAATACGCTGTATTTTCTGCTTCATTTATCCATTTTTCGACATCATCTTTGTTTGAGACGTCTAGTATTTTTGCATGTATTTTTGCTTTTGAATTTTTTTCGCATGCTTGTTTTACCTTTAATAATCTTTCTTCATTTCTTCCGCAGATGAAAATGTTTTCTGTTTGTGGTTGTTTGGCATAATATAATGCTAAAGCCTCGCCAATGCCAGATGAAGCCCCTGTGATTAAGATATTTTTGATAATCATGGTATAATCCTTAAAATAAAACTTTATTTATATGTTTTTTGTTATATATTAAAATAAGATTTTGTAAAGAAGAATAGTTTTGAGGTGTAAAATGGGAAGTGTAAATATTAAAAGACAAGGTACTATGTTTATTTTTTCAGCTCCTAGTGGCGGTGGAAAAAGTTCTGTTATTAGACGTGTTTTAGAGGAAGTTGATGATATTGAGTTATCTGTTTCTGTTACAACTCGTAATAAGCGAGAAGGTGAGGTTGATGGTAGAGACTATTACTTTGTTAGCGTTGATGAATTTAATAAACTAATAAAAGATGGTGCGTTGTATGAATATGTTGACTCTGATTTTGGACCTAAATATGGAACACCTAAAGGAAAAGTTGATAAATTGTTGTGTGAAGGAAAAGATGTTATTTTGGATTTAGATTATCCGGGGGTTCAACAGTTGCGTCAATTGGCTGGTGATAGAGTTAAAGCTATTTCTTTTATTCCTCCATCTGTTAGAATTTTAAGAGAGCGCTTAGTTAATAGAGCTACAGATAGTATGGAAGTTATTGAACGCAGAATGAGTATGGCTGAAAAGAGAATTAAAGAATGTGAGTTTTATGACTATGTTGTTGTAAATGATGATATAGATGAAGTCGTAACACAAATAAAAGCTATTATTTTGGCAGCACGCTCTGAAAAAAGAGCATTAATAGGATTAGATGAAGCTGTAGAAAAAATTTTGGAAGATAAGTAAATGGAAAATATTTATAATTCTGTTGCAGAATTGGTTGGTCATACACCATTAGTTAGGCTTGGTAATTTAACAACTAAGCTAAAACTTAATGCAGAAATTTTGGCTAAATGCGAAATGTATAATCCTTTGTTTTCTGTTAAAGATAGAGTGGCTTTAGCTTTAATTGAAAAAGCTGAAAAAAATGGTGTTTCTAAAGATACTATTTTTGTTGAAGCAACATCTGGTAATACAGGAATTGGATTAGCAGGTATTTGCGCTTCTAAAGGATATCAACTTATTATCGTTATGCCTGAAAATATGTCTAAGGAGAGAATTGGTTTAATCAAACATTTTGGCGCAGAAGTTATCTTAACTCCTGCTGAAGATGGTATGGCTGGAGCTATTGCAAAAGCTGAATTATTAAAAGAAAGAAATCCAAATGTTGTTTTATTAAAACAATTTGAAAATGATGCTAATGTTAGCGCTCATAAATTGGGTACAGCTATGGAGATTATGGAAGATACGGGTGGTAATTTTGATGTTTTTGTGGCTGGAGTTGGTACAAGCGGAACAATTACAGGTGTGTCTTCTGTTTTAAAAACATGTAATCAAGATTTATATGTAGTAGCTGTTGAGCCAGATGGTAGTGCTGTTTTAAGTGGAGAAAATAAAGGGTGTCATAAAATACAAGGTATTGGCGCAGGTTTTGTTTCTCCTTTTTATAAAGACGCTTTAGTTGATGAAATTGTTCGCATTACAGATGATGAAGCTATTGATATGGCAAAAATGGTAGCTAAAACAGACGGTTTGAGTGTTGGTATATCAGGCGGAGCTGCAATTTGTGGTGCTATTAAGATAGCTCAAAGAGAAAGCTTTACAAATAAAAGATTAGTTGTTATTTTGCCAGATAGTGTTGAGAGATATTTATCAACGGACATTTTTTAGGGTTATTGAACGATGATGAAACCAAATTCAATTTTAGGCTCTTATTTAATAAAACAGACTGTTTTAAGCTTTTTAAGTGTGTTGATGGTTATTTGTGCTATTATCATGATGTTTGATATGATAGAGATTTTGCGCAAGACGTCTGGTAGATACGATGTTAGTGTTTGGTTTTTAATACAATATGTTATAGCGAAACTTCCTGAAACAGTTGATAAGATTATTCCTTTTGTTGTTATGATTTCAACAATGATTACGTTTTGGCGTTTGAGCAAAATGAATGAATTTGTTATTATAAGGGCAGCAGGTGTTTCTATTTGGGGAGTATTAACACCTGTTTTATTAGCTGTTTTTGGTATAGGCATGTTTTGGATTATGGTTGTTAATCCTTTTTCTTCTAGAATGTATGAGTTACGTGAAACAATGTCTTATAGGCTTAAAACAAATAATCCTGATGCATTTTTGTTTTCTAATAAAGGGCTATGGATTAGGGAGAGCTTAAAACCTGATATTGTGTCTGTTATAAATACAGGAACAATTAATTTAAAAGATGATGTTCTATGGTTGCATGATGTTAGTATTATTGAAGTTGATGATAAGATGAACGTTTTGAAAAGAATAGAGGCATTTGTTGCAACTTTAGGCGAAGATGAACTCGATTTAAGGGATGTAAGAATTTATAAATCTGGGCAAAAAGCTGAAATTATTAATAATATGAAATACCCAACAAAGATGAGTTTGCAACGTATAAAAGATAACTTTGTTGACCCTGAGGCTATTTCTTTTTGGAATTTGCCTGATACAATTGATTTTTATCAAGCTTCCGGCTTTTCTGTTCAGAGATATTTGATGCGGTATATTAGCTTGATAGCACTTCCATTTATGCTTATGGCAATGGTTTTGGTTGCAGGAATATTCTCACTAAAACCAAATCAAAGACAAGGTGGTGTTTTAATGATGATTGTTTTTGGTATTGCGACAGGTTTTTCGGTTTATTTTATATCACAAGTTATTTCTGCTTTTGGTATAAATGCTTATATACCAATATGGTTTGCTGTTTGGGCACCAACTATTGTAGTTGCGTCTATTAGTATATCAATTTATTTACATAAAGAAGAATAACTAGAATATAGAAGTTATTTCTTGTGGTATTTTTGTTGGGCGCATTGTTTGTATGCTTAAAAATACTAAAGATACTTCAACTTCTGCTAATATTGTTTCGCCTCGATATAGTTTTTGTTCCATTTTTAGCGACGCACCTTTCATTTCTGTAACTTTACAGGTTATATTTAAAGCATCGTCTAATTTGGCTGGTGTTTTATAGCGAACATGACATTCTCTTACAACAAAACCTACACCTTGATTTTTTAACAGTTCATCTTGACTAAAGCCTATGTGACGAAGATATTCTGTTCTAGCTCGTTCTGCAAATTTTAGGTAATTTGCATAATAAACAATTCCTCCAGCATCTGTATCTTCATAATAAACGCGAATAGGAAAAGAAAATGTTTTATCTTCAAATAATTTACCAGTAATTGTGCCTGTTTCATATGTCATAGCTTAAAATCCTAAATCTTCCATAAAACTAAATTGATTATCATTTTTGAATTTACTAATTCCAAGGTATTTGCAACCTTGTTCAGATAGTACGCGACCTCTTGGGGTTCTTTGTAAAAAGCCTAATTTAAGTAAATAAGGTTCTATTACCTCTTCTATAGTATCACGTTCTTCAGAAAGAGCTGCTGCTAATGTATCAGCACCAACAGGACCGCCACCATAATTTTTTGCAATACAATTTAGGTAACGACGGTCAAATTCATCTAGACCATAAGGGTCAACATCTAATAGACTTAAGGCTTTGTCTGCAATAGACGAATCGATTTGAACGTTTCCTGCAACAGCACCAAAATCGCGTACACGTTTTAATAATCTGCCGGCGATACGAGGAGTTCCTCGAGAGCGTTTGGCAATTTCCATTGCACCATCTTTAGATATAGGCATATTTAATAGATTGGCGCCGCGTAAAACTATTTTTTGTAAGTCTTCGTGGTTATAAAAATCCATACGCAAAGGAATACCAAAGCGTTCTCTTAGGGGAGTCGATACAAGACCCGAACGAGTTGTTGCTCCAACAAGAGTAAATGGTTGTAAATCTATTTTTACAGAGCGAGCAGAAGGGCCTTCGCCTATAATTATATCTAATTGAAAATCTTCCATAGCTGAATACAGAACCTCTTCAATAGCTGGATTCAAGCGGTGGATTTCATCTATAAACAAAACATCTTTTGCTTCAAGGTTTGTTAATATTGCAGCTAAATCGCCAGATTTTGTGATCATTGGTGCTGAGGTTGCTTTAAATCCAACCCCAAGCTCTTTTGATATAATATTAGATAGTGTTGTTTTACCTAGTCCAGGAGGGCCATATAGTAAAACGTGGTCTAAAACTTCCCCTCTACTTTTTGCAGATTCTATGAATACTTTTAGGTTTTGACACACCTTATCTTGTCCAACAAATTCATCAAGACTTGATGGTCTTAAGTTTATTGCAATAGGAGAGTTGTTTTCATCTGTTGATAGTATTTGAGAGCTAACTATTCTTTCTTTATTTTCCATTTTTCCTCCTATTGATTAAATTCTTTAAGAGATAATCTGATTAGTGTGCTTAAATCTGCTGTTGGATTTTTTAAGCAAATTTCTGATGCTATGCGATATGCATCAGTTCTTTGATAACCTAAGTTGGTTAAAGCAGATGTTACATCCTCTGTTTTTTGATATATTTCATCATCATTATCTATTAGTGTTTCTTTTATTTCTTTGTTTGGTTGTGATGGTTTTTCATCAATATCAGATAATTCTGCGCCAGACATATATTCAACAGGTATTGTTACTATTTTATCTTTTAGTTCTGTTACTAATCTTGCTGCTAATTTAGGTCCAACCCCGTTTGCCCGCAAAAATGAACTTTTATCTTGAGCTGATACTGCTTGAGATAATTGAGCGGGAGATAGAACGCTTAAAATACTCAAACAAACTTTTCCGCCAACACCCTGTATCTTTGTGAGGGTGTTAAACCACTCTTTTTCCCACGCATTTTGGAAGCCGAAAAGAGTTATACTATCTTCTTTGATTACAGTTTCTATTAGCAAAGAAGCGTATTCTCCTTGTTTTAGTTTAGAAAGAGAGCGAGAAGACATGTAGACTAGATATCCAACACCGTTAACATCTATGATAGAGCAATCTTCTCCGATGTTATCTATAATTCCTTTTAGTTTTGCAATCATTGTACAATCCTTTTGTTATTATGCAGAGATTTTATATGGGTTTGCTTTAGTCTTCAAGAGTTTTTTTGTTTACCCCCCTTTTTTTAGATAATTTAATGGTTATATCCAAAAGGTGTTTAATAAAACCAAAGGATTAAAATTATGATAAATTTAAATACAGCGTTATTAATAACTTGTGGAGTTTTTTGTTTTTCTAATTCTTATGCAAAAGATTTGAGTGATTCATATCAAGATTTTAAAAATAATTTAAATAAAAAATATGGTTTTGATTATAGTGTAGATATATCTGGTTTAGGGCAAAGAACAAGTCCTAATGGTAAAAACAATGCCGTGCAAGCATATATTTATCCCTCGTTTGCGTGGACGTTGTCTGATAATGCAAAAGGTACAGGAGTGTTAAACTTTGCTTATACTGTTATACGATATGGTAATCATAATGCGAGCGATTTAGCTAATAATTCTGGTTTTGTAACACCTATAAACGATTATCCAGATAATGAAAATGAATTTAATGAGTTTTATTATACATATCAGTTTGGAGGAAAGTGGAATTGGCTAACATTAGCACTTGGTCAATTTCCTATTTATAATTTTGATGGCACTGATTATGATGCAAACCAGCAAGTAAATTTTATCAATGAATCGTTTGCACAAAATGCATCTGAAACATATACTCAAGCTGGGCTTGGTGCGTATGTGCAAATTAATCCAAATAATGAGTGGAGTTTTGCTTTTGGTGGTCAAGATGGAACAAACATTGATGCGCAAAGTATTAGAGTTAATAATTTGAGTGAAAATCATTATACAACGTTTGGATATATGGCTTATACTCCAACTATAAAAGGATTAGGAGAAATGGAAGTTTCTCTTTTGGTATACAACCAACCATGGGTAAAAGAGCAGCAAGAAACAACAAATGGATGGTCTTTGAATTTGTCACAAAATATTGGTGAAAAGTGGTCTTTTTTTGCAAGAATAAATGAAACGAGTGGAAGTATTGCAGAGATAAGACAATCTTGGGTGTTGGGTGGTGTGTATAATAATCCTTTGGGGCGTAACAGTTTAGACCAAATAGGCTTAGCTTATGCTTATAATAAACTTGATGAAAAAGCTGTTGGAGAAAAATTAAATCATAAAGCAGAGCAAGTAATAGAAGCCTATTGGGCATGGGGGATAGGTGATATGTTAACTATAACTCCAGATGTACAGTTATACATTAATCCAGCGCTTAATCAAAAATCTGATTATGGTTTTGCAACAGGTGTAAGAGCAACAGTATTTTTTTAGTAACATAATGATATAAAATTTCGCAAGCCTCACTAAACAATTAGCGAGGCTTTTTAAATACATTGTTTAAATACAGTGTATATTTCTTAACATACAAAAAATGCATTTTTCTTTGTGTATTAATTGTTTTTTTGATGTTTATTACATAAAAAGGCGGTAATATTCGTTGGAAATATATTTTAGAGGTTTTAATGAAAAATGCGAAAATTACTGTTATTTGTTTTGTTGTTTGTGGTTAGTGCTTGTCAATCTAAGCAAGTTTTTGTGCCTGCGGTGGTGCATAATGTTAATACTACACAAGAAGTTGTTGTAGAAAAAGCCCATTTGCCAATTATAGGAGAGGTTGAGCCAATTTATTTTTTACCTATGAAATCTCCTTTTTATGCAAGAATAGATACTGGAGCTACAACATCTTCGTTGGATTGTGCTGATGTTGTGTACTTTGAGAGAGATGGCGAGAAATGGGTTTCTTTTAAACTTAAAAATCGCAAAACTGGTGAAGAACACGCATTTGAGAAAAAAATAGAAAGAACATTTAGGGTAAGACGTATTGGTGTTGATGAAAGTCGTAAGGCTGTTAAAATGGATGTAAAAATGGGAAATGAAGTGTTTAGTGCAACATTTTCTATTGCTGATAGACAAGGATTTGATTACCAAGGATTGATTGGAAGAAATATTTTAACAGGGCGTTTTATTGTTGATACATCAACATCTCATACATTGAACTAATAAGGACTTTAATAATGAAAAATTGGGTGTCAAAGATTTTTAGTGTAAGAAAAGTTTTAAGTTTTTTTCTTTTGTTATCAATAGTATATGCTTGTTATAACATTCATTATAAAATGAAATATTGGGGGTTTACATTTTCTCCTAAAATTTTGACAGATATTTGGGTTGTTGAAGCTAAAATATCTTTTGATACAAATAATGAAGATGTAAAAGTAACGTTATCTGTTCCTGATGATAGGCATGGTGGTTTTGATATTTTAAGTGAGGAAATTTTAGCTAAAAATTATGAAATAATCCAAGATAAAGAAAATAAAAAAGTTATTTTTAATGGTAAGAATAAAAGCGGAAAACAAACGTTGTACTATCGTTTGAATATCTATGATAGTTCAGAAGATAATGAGCTAGGGCAAGATAAACCTGCAAAAATAACAAGACCTCTAATGAGCGATGAAGAGGCTATTCAAATGAGAAAAGTTTGGGAGCTTTCGGATATTCAAAACGGTAATAAAGTACAAAGAGTGATTAAGACTGTTAATCAAGAAATGGCAAATCCTTCTATGAGTTTGATTTTACCTTTTAATTATTCTTCAAAAGAATTTGCTGAGAAAATTATTCAAATTTTGGCTTTTAAGAAAATTCCGTCCCGCATTGTTAGAGCTTTAAAGCTTGAAGAAGGTAAAAAAACAGAAAAGTTAGATATTATGCTTGAAGCTTTTTATGATGATAAATGGACTTTATATGATTTAAATACAGCAAATATTGGATTACCAGATAATTGGGTTGTATTCCAAAGAGGCGGTGTTTCTTTGCTTGATGTTAGAGGTGGAGAAGAGTCTAAAGTTAGATTTTCTGTATTAAAATCTGTTGCTACTCCGATAAAAATGGCTGAACATAGAACAAAGAATAGTGGAAAGATTGCAAAATACAAATATTCTATATACACATTACCAATACTAGAGCAAAACACCTTAAAGTGGTTAATGATTTTTCCAATAGCGATTTTGATGGTTGTTATTATGCGTAATATTATCGGTGTTTCTACTATGGGTACGTTTACACCAATGTTGTTAGCGATGTCTTTAGTAAAAACAGGTTTTGTTTCTGGTTTAGTTTGTTTTTCTGTAATGATTCTGTTGGGTTTGATTATGAGAGCAATGGTTGCTAAACTAAATCTGTTGCTTGTTCCAAGAATTTCTTTTGTGGTGATTTTTGTGATTTTGCTTATTCAAATACTAACAATTGTTGGTTATCGAATGGATTATGAGATAGTTAGTTCTGCTATATTTTTCCCAATTATTATTACTGCTTGGATTATTGAAAGAGCATCTATTACTTGGGAAGAAGATGGAGCGATGAATACTATAAAAGAGATATTTAATACTTTATTGACTGCAATTGTTACTTATTTTGTGATTAGTAATGAATATGTTCGTCATGTTATGTTTGCTTTTAATGAGTTGAATATTGTTATAATGTTTGTTGTGATGTTGCTCGGCACATATACAGGATATCGTTTAACAGAATTAAAACGCTTTGCACCACTTATTAAAGGAAAATAATATGTTTGGTTGGTTTAAGAGAGCAAAGGAATTACGAAAAAGCGGTGTCTTAGGAATGAATGACCGTAATTACTCGGTTATTGCTAAGTACAATAAACGTTCTTTATATACTCTTGTAGATGATAAAGTTAAAACAAAAAAATTAGCGAATAGTATTAATATCAATACTCCTCGTATGATAGGTATTATTGAATATCAGTATCAAGTAAAAGATTTATTAGATATTGTAAGAGGTTATGATACTTTTGTTATAAAACCAGCACATGGTAGTGGTGGTAAAGGGGTTTTGGTAATAAAATCTTATGATGGTGAAAAGTTTTATGCAGCATCAGGAGCTGTTTTGACATTTAAGGAAGTGTATCAACATATTTCAAATACTCTTAGCGGTTTGTTTAGTTTGGGTGGAAAATATGATGTTGCCTTAATTGAAGAAGCGGTTAATTTTAGTGATGTGTTTAAAAATTTTAGTTATCATGGTGTGCCAGACGTTAGAGTAATTGTTTATAAAGGATATCCTGCAATGGTTATGATGCGTTTGGCAACAAAAGAATCTGGCGGAAGGGCCAATTTGCATCAAGGTGCTGTTGGTGTTGGTTTAGATGTTAAAACTGGTCAAACTTTAAATGCTGTTATGCATAATAAACAAGTTTTAATACATCCTGATACTGGTGCTAATTTGATGGATTTGAAAGTTCCTTTTTGGAGAGAGCATTTATTAATAGGTGCAAAAGCCTATGATATGACAGGTCTTGGATATTTGGGTGCCGATATTGTTTTGGATAAAAATAGAGGACCTATGATGTTAGAGATTAATGCTCGTCCTGGATTGGCTATTCAAATTGCTAATGGTAAAGGTTTAAAAAACAAGCTAGAGGAAATTGATAAATATTATCCTACAGGATTAACAGCGGAAGAACGTATTGATTGGGTGTTGAATTATGAAAAATAAATTCCTAAATATATTTTTAGTTTTAACTTTGGTTTTAATTTTTAAGGGGTTAATTATGGTAGATGTTTTAGCAAAGAGCGAAACAAAGGCTTTGGATAAAGCTGATACAAAGAGTATTAGTGTAGAAGAAACTAAAAAACTTGAAGTAAGTGAAACGAGAGGAAAGAAAATGAAACATTCATATAATGTTGCAGATGTTGAAAACGCATTGGTTTTGAAGTTAAAAGATGGGGAAGTTGTTATTGAAATGTTCCCAGATGTTGCGCCAAACCACGTGGCTAGAATAAAAGAGTTGGTTCGTGAAGGATTTTATAATGGTTTGAAATTCCACAGAGTTATAGATGGATTTATGGCACAGACTGGTTGTCCATTAGGTAATGGTACCGGTGGTAGTGGTAAAAATTTGAAAGCTGAGTTTAATACTGTTCCTCATACAAGAGGTGTTGTTTCTATGGCTAGAGCTATGGATCCTGATTCTGCTGATAGCCAGTTCTTTATTTGTTTTGACAATGCCCCACACTTGGATGGTCAATATACCGTTTGGGGTAAGGTAGTTAGCGGTATGGAATTTGTTGATAATATTAAAAAAGGCGGTGGCTATAATGGTATGGTTTATCAGCCAGATGAAATTATTAGCATGGAAGTTATTGCAGATATGTAAAATAAAGGAGGCGTTAAGCCTCCTTATTTGTTGTGAAAAGTTCGTTAATGTCAATTTCTAAGGCGTCGGATATTGCAAACAATATATTTATAGAAATGTTGGTTTTACCATTCTCTATTTCTGATAGATAAGCTCTATCTATTCCAACTGCAACAGCAAGCTCTATTTGTGTTAAATTTTGCTTTTTGCGGTTAGTTTTTATGTTATTTCCTATGGTTAAGAGTCTATTTTGCAATGTTTACCCTTAGAGTGTTTTGTTTATGGGTAGTATAATTTATTTACAAAAATATGTGTTGACTATACTCAACAAATATAATATTATGTTATGTAGTAATTTTTTAGGAGAACTAAAATGAGTGCTTTTGATGATTTGATTGCGAAATTGGCTGAACGTAATTTGAACGATATAGAAGTTGATAAAATTGTCAATGTTGGTATTGGTTTGGCAAGTGTTCTTGGCAATGGCGAAGATGTTTTAGAAGATTTGGAAAAACTAAAAAAACAGGCAGAAGATAAAAAACAAAATAAAGATATTAAGTATATTGATGGTATTGATAATATGAAAGATATGAACGATGCTATTAATAGTTACAATGCGAGGACTGATAAGGGTTTTATAAATTATGAAGCACAAGCTTTATTGGCTGACAAATTAGCTGACTTAAGTGAAAAAGCAGATGGAAAAGAAGTTTATAAACTAGTAAATAATCTTATGAAAGATAGTTCTATTTTAGAAAATGGTACAAAAGAGCAGAAAGAGATGTTTGCAGGATGTTTATGTGCTGCATATGCGGTTGCTGTTGATAATGGGCGTTTTTCACCACGAGAAGCTTTAGAAATATTAGATAATATTGATGATTTAGCTTTTCATACGCAGTATCCAGATGTTGCCTTTAGTAATGTAGCAATTTGTTTGGATGATAAAAAAGTTGCAGAACGCTTTGTTAATTATACAGAAAAAATGCTAAATAAAATAGAAGATGAGGGTAAAGATACATCATCCTCTCAGATAATAGATGCTTTTGCTGAAATCGTGCAACACCATCCTGAAATGGCAGGAAAATGTAATAAACTAGTAAGGCAAACAGTTGACATGGCGGATGAGCAAATTTATTCTGAAATGCTTGGAAAAGCAGTTGATTTTTTTGATAAAGTAAATATAGCAGATGGGGTTTCTGAAAAAGATAAATCTATGGCTAAAAGTAGAAGTCATTATTATAAGAAAGAGCAACAAAGAATTGCAGAAAGAGAAAATGATAATCCTGGTTATCAGTATGAAATGGAGTGGAATTCTAATATATCTGATGGACTGGAAATGTAGTAGAGGAGGCGTTAAGCCTCCTTTTTTAAGCAATTTTAGAAATTATTGAATTTCTTAAGTTTGCGTGAGTGATAGCAATTGCAAGAGCATCTGAGGAGTCGTTATTTTTTGGTTTTGCTCCTGGAAGTAGTATTTTTACCATTGTTTCTACTTGGGTTTTATCGGCTCTACCTACTCCAGTTAGGGCTTTTTTGACCTTGTTTGGTTCATATTCATATAAAGGAATATTATAAAGCGAAGGCATTAAAAATACGACACCTCTTGCCATGCTTAATTTAAGAGAGGTTTCCGGGTTTGCGTTTAAAAAAGTAACTTCAATAGATGCTTCATCCGGTTTGTATTCTTCTATTACTTTTTGTAGTTCATTATGTATAATATGTAAGCGTTCGGATAGCGGTAATTTGTTTGAGGTTGGAATAAAACCGTCTGCCACGTAAGACAGACGGTTTCCTTCAACATCTATTATGCCCCAACCTGTTGATGATATACTTGGGTCTAGGCCTAATATGCGCATTATTCAGCCTCTAATTGAGACATAACGTCTTCAGATATTTCTGCATTATGATAAACGTGTTGAACGTCTTCGTCTTCTTCAAGGGCATCAATAAACTCTAAGAATTTCTTTGCAGTTTCTAAATCTGTTATTTCTGTTTTTACTGTAGCTTTCCAGTCTAAGCGAGAGGCAGATGGTGTGCCAAATTTCTTTTCTAATGCATCTGTAACAGATGATAAATCATCAGGAAGTGTTTCAATTGCATGAATTTCTTCTTCAGAAATAACTTCATTAGCGCCAGCTTCTAAAGCTTCTTCAAACATTGTATCTCCGTCAGCAACTGCTAAAGGATATTCTATATATCCGATACGTTCAAAGTTAAATGTTACAGAACCTGTTTCACCCATAGCACCGCCACGTTTACCAAAGATTGCTCTTACGTTACTTGCTGTACGATTTTTATTATCAGTTAAGGCTTCTACGATAACAGCAACCTTGCTTGCAGAAAATCCTTCATAGCGCATAGTTGTAAAATCAGCACCGCCAGCAACTTGAGTAGCTTTGGCAATAGCGCGTTCAATATTATCTTTTGGCATACTTTCTGCACGTGCAGCTTGTATTGCAAGTCTTAAACGAGGGTTTTTATCTGGTTCAGGTAAACCTGTTTTTGCTGCTACGGTAATTTCACGTGCTAATTTTGCAAATACTCTAGCCTTTTTTGCGTCTTGAGCGCCTTTACGATACATAATATTCTTAAACTGTGAATGTCCTGCCATTTATATCTCCATGGTTTTATTAGGTTAATATTTTTATTTTGTATAAATCTTTGAAAAAATTAGCGCAAGTATTTTTTAGCTTTTTTAATCTTCTCCTTCAGCTAATTTATTGCTTTCTAGCAAAAATGCTGGTGTTTTTTTACCAAATACTTTGTATTTTCTAGAAAGCTCTACTGCTTTTTTATCTAAATTATCAGCCTTGTTTGAATATTTGTTCTTTTTAGTGTTTTTAGGCATAGTTGGTTTGTTTTCTTTTACTTCTTTTACTTCGCTTTCTTTTGTTTTATCTACTTTTATCTCGCTTGGAGTTTTTAATATTTTATCTAATGTATCTTGAGTTTCTTTTGAGCGACGATTTGTAAATATGATATTTTGCTTATTTGCTGGAAGCATATCTAAAATTTCGTTTAATTTTTTGAGTTGATGATTTTTTTTGATTAAGTTTATATCGTCAACAACAAGAATGTTTATGTTAGAAACATCTATTCTTTCTTCTTTTATATTATCTAAAAGCAAATCTGGTGAAGCAATAATCACGTTTGCCTCACTTTCTTGAGCTTCTATTGTTTCATCATTTATTTCGTGATATTTGTTAAAAATAGAGAATTTATCAGAAATATTTACAGACTCTTTTGAGCCTGGAGTTATAATTAAGATATTATGACCTTCTCTATGAGATATGATGTCTATAAGTGGAAAAATATATGAGCAAGTCTTTCCGCAAGCAGAAGGTGCTATCGTGAAAACGTCTTTTCCTTCTAAAATAGATGGAATAACGTCTTTTTGAACAGTTGTTGGTTTTTCATAACCAAGGTCATTTATTGCTTGAATTGTTTTTTCTGTAAGTCCCAAATCTTTAAAACTCATAGTTTTTTCCCATATTTTGTTGTGTAAATTTGTTAGAATAGTATAACTTTATTGCTTAGAGTCAAGAACTATATCATATTTGATAAAAAATCTAGTTGTAGCTTTAGATTTTTTGTGTTATTAGGAAATAAAATTGATTTTTTGAGTTAATAAAATGGAAGAAACATTATTTTCGAGTAGAATTAAAAGACCTTTAGCTGACAGATTGCGTCCACATAAACTAGAAGACGTTGTGGGACAAGAGCAGATATTAGGTGAAGACTCTCCTTTAGGGAGAATGCTTCATACTGGTCGAGTTTCTTCTTTTATTTTGTGGGGTCCTCCTGGGTGTGGTAAAACGACTATCGCAAGATTAATTGCAGAGCATACAAATTTATATTTTGAGCAAATTTCTGCAGTATTTTCTGGTGTGGCAGATTTAAAACGAGTTTTTCAATATGCGAAAGATAGGAGAGTTACTCAGGGAAAAGGTACTCTTTTGTTTGTGGATGAGATACATAGATTTAATAAATCTCAGCAAGATGGTTTTTTACCATATGTTGAAGATGGTACAGTTGTTTTGGTAGGTGCAACAACAGAAAATCCTTCATTTGAATTAAATGCAGCTTTGTTATCTAGATGTCAGGTGTTTGTTTTAAATAGGCTAACATCTGATAATTTTGAAGAATTGTTGCAAAGAGCAGAAAAGGAAGAAGGACAAAAGCTACCTATAGACGAAGAAGCTAGAGAGTTTATGAAAGAAGTTGCAGATGGTGACGGTCGTTACATCTTGAATTTAGCTGAAAGTGTGTGGGCTTATGCAAAACCTAATGAGGTGTTTGATAAAGATAAATTAATGAAGATTATTCGCTCAAGAGCTCCTGTTTATGATAAAGGGCGAGATGGTCATTATAATTTGATATCAGCAGTTCATAAATCTCTAAGAGGGTCTGATGTGGATGCTGCTCTTTATTGGGTGGCAAGGATGATTGTTTCTGGTGAAGATCCTCGTTATATTTTAAGACGGTTAATACAATTCTCTATTGAAGATGTTTCTTTGGCTGACCCTAATGCGGTTGTGCAAGCTATGGCTTGTGCAGAAACATATGAACGTTTAGGAACACCTGAAGGAGAATTAGCAGTTATGCAGTTGACAGCATATTTGGCAACAGCTCCTAAATCTGCAGCCGTATATAAGGCTATGGGAAAAGCATTGGAAACGGCTAGAAAAACAGGTTCTTTAATGCCACCTAAGCATATTTTGAATGCTCCAACAAAAATGATGAAAAATTTAGGTTATAGCGATGGGTATATTTATGACCAAGATTTAGAAGATGGATTTTCTGGGCAAAATTATTTTCCTGAAGAAATGGGGAGAAGACGTTTTTATAATCCTGTAGATAGAGGTTTTGAAAGAGAAATAAAAAAGAGAATCGATTATTTTGATAAATTGCGAAAAGAAAAACAAAAACAGAGAAATGAAAACAAAGAAAATAGTTGACAATAAAGGCTTAACTGTAATAGTTTGCATAAAGTTAGAAGTATAATTTTAAAATTCTTATGTATGGATAAAAGAAAAAGAGTAGCTTTACTTGCTTTATTAGCTTTGTTAGAGGATGAGGCTAATAGAAAAGAAGAAAATCTTACTGATGTATTGAGGGAAAAATACGGTATAGATGTTTATGAAACATCTATTGATGCTGTAAGTTTAGAAGATGTAATTTTAGAATTTAAGAAAAATGAATTTATTGATGATTTTAAATTAGAAGATAGTTCTAAGCATCAGCAAAAAAAACGATGGTATGTACCAAGAACTATAGGCAAACCTCAAAAGAGAAAAGGACGATTCTAGAAAACAGAATCGTCTTTTTTTGTTGGGTCATTGACTATTCCAATAAAAGCCCCATTGTTTATCATAAAAATGAAAGGTCTATCTACTATGAATTGTTTTGGTAAAGAAACACCTGTTGCGTAATTTAACGTAAAGGTTTGTATGGAAATTGCTGTAGTGCCATTTTGATCTACTTTAATGCTATTTTGTTGCTTAAAATCACTAAGATGAATAAGGTCTTTATCGCAAAGATGGGTTTTAAAAGAATCTGATAAAATATTGTTGAGTTCTGATTCTCCCCGTTTGAATAAATTTTCTAAACCTAAAGATGTTAATATATTTTTTAGGTCAATATTTTCAGAAAATTCAAAAACAGGTATCATTATATCCATATTATGTTTTTCAAACTTTAAATTGCTTAAGGTTGTTGGGGTTAAATTTTCTATAACCATATCAAGAGTTATAGTTTGTTCTTTTGTTTCATTTGTTGAGGTTTGGTAAAATGGAGAGTCATCAGGAGATGAGTGGGCGTCAGGTAAGATTATGTAAAAGATATCTCCACTTTTATATGGTAAAGCTAATACTATAAAATTTGGACCTTGGGCAATGTCTACATCTCTTGTATCATACATCATTTGGGTTTGTACTATACCTTTTGGGGTGTAAAAAGGATGAGCTTTAGTGTTTTTACTAAACTTATCTTTCCAAAGAGATGCAAAAGATAGTGTTGATGAGTATTCTATCTCGCAATTATTGTTTGAAGAGTTGGTTTTTATATTATAATTTTTTAGAAGTTTTTTTATTTGTTGATTTAAATGTTTTTTATTTGTGATAGTTAATTTGTTTTTGAATTTTAGTGCAGAGGAATGATTTGTTAAAATGTTGTTAGTTTGTGTGTTAATTTCATCTAAATTTTGACTGCCTAAAAGTTGTTTAAGACGTTCTAAAGTATTGCCAGTTGCACCATTTGCTAATATGCTTAATCCTTGATATAGATTATGTGCTGATATTATAGAGTTTTCAGTTGGTGATTCTTTTAGCATGTTTTGTAATAAGGGAATAGATAAAGAGTTAATATTTTTATCACCAAAGGAATCAATCTTTTGTTCAACATATTTTGTTGAGGCTAAAATATTTTTTACAATTCCCAAAAACCCATTTTCTGTTGCGCAGATGTTTAGAGGTAAAATAATACAAACAAGAATCATAGGAATGTATAAAGATAGATAAGATTTTATTTTTTTGTAAGAAATGGCCAAAACCAATGTAAGTAAAATAGTAATTTTAATTGGAGTAGAAAATAAAAATATTGCTAAGATACAAATGAAATGTGTGTACATGTAGTATTTTATTATAATAAACATACAATTTGCAAAAAGAATTAAAATGTAAGCGTCATTATTAAATGATTTAATAAGTAATGGTATACTTAGAAGAAATAAAGCTAAAAAAGTTATAGTTTTTTTGCGAGAATGCTTTTGTTTAGTTTTTTCTACAAATAGGTTTTTTAGTTTTTTTGTATTGAATAAATACCAACAAAATAATGATAGTGGGATAAATGCTGTATATATAGGGAATACTAAATTTAAAAGATATGGAAAATAAAAAAAACATTGAAAAATAATAGGTATTGTATCCATTAAGCCATGAAGAGTAAGAAAATAATGAAGTTTGGCTGGAAATAAGCTTATAAAGTATGATAAAGGAACTAGTGCGTATAGAATTATAGCAATTTTATTTGAGTTAAATATCTTTAGTATGTTTCTTATAGTAATATCTATATTTGAGGTGTGTAATCGACGAGCAAACAAACCGCAAAGAGGAATGAAAGCAATGCTCATATAACACCAGAATAGAGCTATTCCAAAACTATTTTCAAATGTTATTATACGGGAATGGACTGAAAATGATTGTGATGTAGATATTGGAAAGAAACTTACAAATAGTAACAAGCAGATTAAAATATTTATTAGTATGAAATTTTTGTATTCTCCAGCTGTTTCTTTTGAATTAAAATCAAAAGAATGCTTCCAAGAGTGGAGGTATAATTTTAGAGAATTTTTTATTTTCTTATCCATAATATTAGTCATAAAGTTGGTGAAATATACTCTGGATAATATCTAAATTTTGTAAAATAATTATTAAAACATATATTTTGAGTGTTAAATTAAACTTGTATTTTTGTTTTATTTTAGTATGATTTTTTGAGAATTTAATATTGATGAGGTTTTATATGTCTGGTGTTCAGATTATAAAAGTAAAAGAAGCTGATGATGGTATACGCTTAAATCGTTGGTTTTTGAAATATTATCCAGGTTTAAGTTTGGGACGTTTGCAAAAACTTTTGCGTACAAAACAAATTAAAGTTGATGGTCAAAAAGCAGATACTAGCACTAGAGTTTGTGTGGGGCAAGAAATAAGAGTTCCTCCTTTAGATAATGAAAAAAAAGAGGTGGATAATAAGACTATATCTACAAAAGATATTAAATATGTTGAAGATATGGTTATATATAAGGACGATAAAATATTAGTGTTAAACAAACCTTCTGGATTGGCTGTACAAGGAGGAACAAATACTGTACGGCATTTAGATGGTTTGCTTGATGCCTTGAAGTTTGGTAACGAAGAAAAACCAAAACTTGTACATCGTATTGATAAAGATACAAGTGGAGTTTTGGTTTTAGCAAGGAATCGTAAAACTGCTGATATGTTGACAAAGGCCTTTAGAGAGCATACATTGAAAAAAACATATTTAGCTCTTGCAAGAGGCATTATTTATCCTGAAGAAGGCGAAATTAAAGCTCCAATGGATAAATTAGATGGACGTGTCCAGGTGTTTGAAGGGGGGAAACCTGCTATAACAGAATATAAAGTTTTAGATAATGTCGGTGAGAGGTATTCTCTAATTGCAGCAAGTCCTATTACTGGTAGAACACATCAAATACGTGTGCATTTAGAATATAAAAATGCTCCAATTTTAGGAGATAATAAATATTTTGGTAATGAGAGAGAAAGAAATAATTTGTTTAAAGATAAATTACATTTACATGCATATGAAATAGATTTATCTGCAATATATAGTAAGAAAAAGGTTATAAGAGCACCTTTGCCTGATTATTTTAAGGATAGTTTATCTGCTTTGGGATTATATTTTAAGGAGTAATATTGATGTTAAAACTTTTGAGAATTGCTATAATTTCTGTTGTGAGTTTGGTTGTAGTTTTTTTGGTTGGTGGATATCTTGCTTTATCACAATTAGATTTTAATTCTTATAAAGGTCAAATTGTAGATGCCGTAAAGAGTTCTACAGGGCGGGATATTTCTTTAGGTAATATCAAGGTTGTACCATCTTTAAGTCCTACTTTAGCTGTTGAAAAAGTTGTTTTTGCTAATGCAGATTGGGCAAAAAATAAGGATATGGTTACAGTTGATGTGATGGAAATTAAATTGGCTATTATTCCTTTGTTTCATAAAAATATAGTTATAGATGCTTTTGTTGTTAAAAATGCGGTTATTAACCTAGAAGAAAAAGCTGATGGAGTAAATAATTGGACTTTTGATAATGCAGAAAAAAAGACAAAGGCTGTTTCGTTTGATTTTTCTTTAATAAAAGAAGCAAATGCTGAAGAATTAAATAATAATTCTTCCTTGGATGTTTTGAAATCATTAGATATTAGGAAAGTTGAATTAAGTAATGTTAAGCTTAATTATGTTGATAAAAATTCAAAATTAATGAGTTATGATGTTTCAAATTTAGATTTGGCTAAAAATGATGATGATGGTATAGATTTTGATTTTAATGTAAATGATGGTCTATATGCAGGTAAAGGTGTTGTTGGAGTTTTAAAATTATTAGATTCATCAAAAGGTTATCCTGTAAAAGCAAATTTAGATGTTTTAGGTATAAGTGCAAATATTGATGCTAAATTATATGATGTTTTGGGAAATATTTCTTTTGTTGCAGATGTAAAGGCTAAAAATTTTATTGGTAAAAATAGTGGATACAATGAATCTGTAAATCTTTCTTTGAAAGGTAATTTGAATAAGATTGATGCAGATATAAGAGAGTTTTCTATTGCCTCTAATGTAATAAAAGGAACTGCTAGTGTTGAATTATCAGGGACTGTTCCTAATGTTGTAGTTGCTTTATATACGGATAAAATTGATATATCGCCTTTTATGAAAAAAGATAAAGTAGCAATAAAATTTGACCTTATAAAAGAGGCAAAAGCTACGACATTGGTGGCAAATGATGTAGTGCCATATGCTTTATTGAATACAATAGGTGCAAAAGTAGATATTAACATTGATAATGTGGTGAATAATAATGCGATATTAGCACAAAATTTGAAATCTGTTGTTCGAGTAAATAAAGGGGTTGCAAGTTTTGAAATTTTAGATGGAACTATTTGTAATGGTAAGGTTAAATCTGATATTACAATAAGTGCTATGGATAAAAGTCTAAAAATAAAAACCAATATAGATAAGATAAATATGGTTGATTTGTTAAATGGATTAGGCGTAAATAGTTCTAATTTTAATTTTCAGAAAACAAGTGGTACAGACGTTTATATTGATTTAAGTGGTCATGGAGATACATATGCTCAATTAGTTGATTCTCTTGATGGTAGAGTAGTTACAATTGTGGGCGAATCTGTAATGCATATTGGTAGTATAGGAAAAATGACTGGAAATATAATTTCACAGTTATTGAATACATTAAATATTACAAAAGGTAATGATGATTTAGCATTAAAGTGTGCGGTAGTTCGTGCGGATTTTAAAAATGGTAAGGCGGAATTTCCTAATGGTATAGTATTAAATGCAGACAAATTTACTATTGTTGCAAATGGTAATATTAATTTGAAAAACGATAAAATTAGTTTGAGCATAAAACCGTTTGCAGGAAAAATCACTGATACAAATATTGCAAAAGCGTTATCTTCTTTGGTTAAGCTAACAGGTACAATAAATAATCCTAAAATTGGAATAGATAGTGCAAATGCTATAAAAACACTAGTAGGTGTAACAACCGCAGGTCCTGTTTATTTAGGGGCTCAAATGTTGTTGGAAAGTGATGGAACACCTTGTTATTCAGCTTTAGAAGGTACTGGTTATGAAACTAGATTTCCAAAGCCAGAAAATGCTGTGCAAGCAACAACTACTAATGTTGGTAAAGTTTTAGATGATAGTGCAGATTTGGTAAAAAGTACTACAGAGGGGATTTTTAATTTACTTTCTGGAAAAAAATCTAAATAAGGACTTTTTTATGAAAGAGGTTTATTTAAAAATAGAAGGAAGAGTACAGGGTATAGGCTTTCGTCGATGGGCTGTTTCTAAAGCAAGAGAAGTAGGTGGAATTTCTGGTTGGGTTAGAAATGAAGACGACGGAAGTGTTGAAATTTTTATGAATGGAGAAGATGATAAGGTTAATAATATGATAAACGCTTGTTATTCTGGTCCATTGTTTGCAAGAGTAGATAAAATATCGTATATACCTAAAATGAGTAATTATTTCTTACCACAAATAACAGAAGGTAAATTTATTATAATATAGGTTATAAAACTTAATTATAGGAAAAGTATAATTGTTTTTGCTTATTTGCCTCCTATTTTATTGTATGTAATTTTTAGTAGGAGGAGGAAATGAAAGTAGAAAAAACTCTTGAAAATGTTAGCAATTGTTTATGTTTGCAATGTCCGTCATATACAAAGACGTGTCATTTGAGAAATGAAAAAGAAATGTTTGAAAAAATAAATAATATTGCAGAACAAAAACATTTTGAAGTTATGTTTTGTGCTTTTGAAAAAAGCGACTGTATTCATGAGAATCGAGGATGTTTGTGTTCTCAGTGTCCTATTCATAAAAAATATGCTCTAAATAATGAAGATTATTGTTTAAGTACAGGAGGAGTTTTGTAGTTTGGAGCTTTGTGATGCAGGATAATATTGTTGATAAAATAAGTGGTTCTGAAAATAATTTTTTACAATTATATAAAACAGTTCAGGAGCGAGAAAAATTCTTAACAGATGAAGCTAAGATTATACAATATATTGGTGTTTTGCGTTATTTCATGAAGTTTTTACAGCAAAATGAGAAATATTCACAAAATGTGAGGTCGGTTCTTTTTGGGATTAATGTTAAAATTGGAGATATTTATTATAAAGATGCTATAAAAACTCACGATAATAGTAGATATTTTTTAGCTTTAGATTATTATAGTCAATCATTAGCATATGCTAATGGTAATGATGAAAAGAATCGAGTGTTATTGGCTTTAAAAGATATTTATTATTATCTTAATGATGAAGAATCATTGATAAAAGTTGAAGAAACATGGGCAGAAAATCATCAAAAAGAAGATAAATTTTTTGCTTATATGCTTTTGGCTCAAAATGCTGATGATCCTACTGTTAAAGCGTATTTTTTAGAAAAAGCTTTAAATAAAGTGGTAAGTCAAGAAAGCAATTTTTATGAAAAATATCAAGATACGTTGAATATCTGTAGTCAATTGCTTGCTATTTATGAATTATTAGGCGAAAAAGAAAAGGTAATACGTATAAAAAAACTGAGAGAAAATACTCTAAGACTATTAAACTAGGAGAATATTATGGCACAGCATATTGTTGATTTGTTAATTTTAGGTTCTGGTCCTGCAGGATATACAGCAGGTATATACGCAGCAAGAGCTGGTATAAAAGTTATGATTGTTTCTGGAAATCAAGAAGGCGGTCAATTAACAATGACGGCAAGTATCGAAAATTTTCCTGGATTTGAAGATATTAGCGGATATGAGCTAATGGATAAAATGAAGCAACAAGCATTAAAACTAGGAGTGCAATTTGTAAATGACTATATTGTAGAGGTTGATTTTTCTAATAGACCTTTTATTTGTAGCTCAGAAAATGGACATTCTTATCAAGCAAGAGCTATTATTGTTGCAACAGGTTCATCTGCAAGATGGTTAAATTTAGAATCTGAAAAGAAATATTTGGGATATGGTGTATCTGCTTGTGCAACATGTGATGGCTTTTTCTATCGTGGTAGAACAGTTGCTGTTATTGGTGGAGGAAACTCTGCGGTGGCAGAGGCTTTATATCTTGCAACATTAGCTGATAAAGTTGTTTTGGTTCATAGAAGAAATCAGTTGAGAGCAGATAAGATATTGCAAGATAGAGTTCTTAATAACAATAAAATAGTTGTTGAATGGAATAGCGTTGTTGAAGAAGTTTTAGGTGTTGATGAACCTAAAAAGGTTACAGGCTTAAAAATTAGAAACGTTGAAACAGATGCTATTAAAGAAATTCCTTTAGATGGTGTTTTTGTGGCAGTAGGACATAAACCTAATACCGACATATTTAAGGGGAATCTTGTTTTAGATAGTAAAGGTTATATTGTAACTCATGAAAATAGTTCTGTTACAGATGTTGAAGGCGTTTTTGCTGCAGGTGATGTGAAAGAGCCTAAATATAAGCAAGCAGTTATTTCAGCTGGAAGTGGAGCTATGGCAGCAATGGAAGCTGTAGAATTTTTGGAGCAAAATAGCTAATTAAAAGAAAAAGGCGCTTTAAATAGCGCCTTTTTTATACATTAAATAAGAAATTTAATAAATCGCCATCTTTTACAATATATTCTTTGCCTTCGGAACGCATTTTGCCTGCTTCTTTACATCCTTGTTCCCCGCCAAATTTTATATAATCATCGTAGGCAATTGTTTCTGCTCTAATAAATCCTCTCTCAAAATCAGAGTGGATTATTCCTGCGCATTGAGGAGCTTTTGAACCTTTGATAAAAGTCCATGCTCTAACCTCTTTAGGTCCAGCTGTAAAATATGTTTCTAAGCCAAGTAAAGAATATCCAGCTTTTATGATTTTAGTTAAGCCTGTTTCTTCTAATCCAAGAGCTGATAGAAATTCTTGTTTTTCTTCTTCGCTATCTAGTTGAGCAACTTCTGATTCGATGGCAGCTGAAATAATAACAGCTTTTGCATTTTCTTTTTGAGCTTTTTCAAATACTTTTTGGGAAAATTCATTACCTGTTGAGGCGCTATCTTCATCAACATTACATACGTATAAAACAGGTTTTGATGTTAAAAGTTGCATCATTTGATATTGTTTGTATGCATCTTTATCAGCTGTGTCTGGAGCAGCTGTTCTGGCTGGTTTTCCCTCTTTGAGTGCGTTTATGATTGGTTCCATAACTCTTGCTCTTAAAGCTGCTTCTTTATCTCCGCCAGTTTGAGCTTTCTTTTTTGTTTGTTCAAAACGTTTTTCTAAAGATTCAAGGTCTGCAATCATTAATTCTGTTTCAACAATTTCAGCATCTCTTATTGGGTCTACAGAACCCTCTACGTGTGTAATGTTTCCATCTTCAAAGCAACGCAAAACATGAATTATAGCATCTGTTTCTCTAATATTGGCTAAAAACTGATTACCAAGACCTTCGCCTTTAGATGCTCCTTTAACAAGACCAGCAATATCCACAAACTCTAATTGTGTAGGAACAATGTTTTTGGGATTAACAATTTTTGCCAGCTCTTGTAGGCGATTATCTGGCACTGCAACACGTCCTGTGTTTGGTTCAATTGTGCAAAAAGGAAAATTTGCTGCTTGGGCGGCTATTGTTTGAGTTAATGCATTAAAAAGTGTGGATTTTCCAACGTTTGGTAAGCCTACTATTCCACAATTAAATCCCATTTGTTTGCTCCTTAGTGTTTATTTGTTACAATATTTGCGGTTATAATTTAAAAGAGATTGTTTTGCAATAGAAAAAACTCTTGATTTTGTTTTTTTACATGTTACTTTAATAGACAGTTGTTTATACATATGTAAAATTTTCAATTATTATGCATGAGATAAAAATCGACAAAGTAATTGACTGTGGAAGCTTTTTTCAGGTGGAAGGCTTTGATCCTACATGCAAATGCGGTATGGGTCTTAGTCTTACCAAGGAAAAGATTGGCGGGGTAATACCTGTGGTTGGTCAGATTCTTAAATTGTATCTGAGAGAAAGTTGTGGTTCCCAGATAGTCGGAGCAGATCTCGACGGTGTAAAGCTGTTTAGAGATTAATCTGTTAAATTTAAAGCAAGGTTTCTATATGAAATCCTTGCTTTTTATTTTGTGTTATTCATTCCTACAATGTTGGAGTAGTGGGCTATACCTTTTTTTATTAACTCTCCAATAGATGAGGCAATAAAATCTAAATTTTTTGATAAAATATCAAGTTCTTGTTTTGAAAATCTGGATAATACAAAATTTATAGTATCTGTGTTATGTTCTTTGGGAGAGCCTACACCAATGCGTATCCTATTGTAATCTTGTCCTATTTGAGAATCGATATTTTTTAAGCCGTTATGTCCACCTGCAGAACCACCAAGTTTGGCTTTTAGTTTTCCTAAAGCAAGGTCTTTATCATCATGTATTACAACGATATTTTGAGGTGGTATTTTGTAAAATTTTGCAACTTTGCCTACGGAGTTTCCTGATAAATTCATATACGTTTGGGGTTTTAATAATAAAACCTTTTCTCCATCTATAGTGCCTTCAGATATTAAACCTTCAAATTTTGACTTAAATGGAGCAAAATTATAGCGACTGAATATTTCATCAGCCGCCATAAAACCAATGTTGTGGCGGGTTTTTGCATATTCCTCTCCAGGATTTCCGAGACCAACCACTAAATACATTTTTATTCCTTTAAATTATTTACGTAAGAAGTCTACGTGAATTGGTTTATCAGAAACTGGGTGGAATTGTACGTCTTTGCATACAACCTTTTCTGTTTTACCATCTAAAGAAATTGTTATTGTTGATTTGTAAAAATCAGCAATATCCAAAGCTTTTTCTAATTCTACAGGATGAAGGCTGATGTTTACAGCATCTTTTTTTCCACCATAAATAACTGCAGGAATGCGGCCTTCTTTACGACATGCACGAGCTGCCCCCTTACCTGCTTTTTCACGCAAATTTGCATTAAATGTAATATCTGTCATTTTTTTATCCTTTAAAATTTAAGTTAGTGAACAACCTCCAGGGGTGTTGTTCGTAGGTTGTTTTATATAGTTTTATTTAAAAAATCAAGAGTTTTTTCATAAAAAAGGAGGCTGTTGCCTCCTGATTTTTATTCTTTTGCTGTTTCTATTTGTTCTAGATATGCCCTTTTCTCTTTCATAAAAGATATAACACCATAAGGAATAAACAAGGCATATATTGCCGTTAAAACACCAAGAGCCAACCATGTTTGAGTGAATAAAAAGTTTGCAGTTAAAGCAACAACAATCAAAAGAGGGATAACCATGGTTGTTTTTATTTTGGTCTTTTTTAGTGATAATGTTGGTATGCGACTCGTCTCTAAATATGAAACTATACACATCCAAACACTACAAAATAGATGTGAGCGAAGAAAATCTTGTGCGCCTACAAAGTCAAAAGTTATTAATATAGGCATAAGTGCAAGGGCTGCAGCTGCTGGAGCTGGAACGCCTGTAAAATAATTTGCCCAGTAGGGAGGAACTGTTTCATCTTCTAACATCGCATTAAATCTAGCTAAGCGCATAGCCATGCCCATAGAATAGAGTAAGCAGAAAAACCAGCCTATTTTGGGTAAATCGAATAAGCACCATTGAAACATTAAAATAGCTGGAGCGATACCAAAACTTACAAAATCACATAGCGAATCGAGTTCTGCGCCAAATTTAGAAGATGCTTTTAATAAACGAGCAATTCTTCCGTCTAAGCCATCAAGTAATCCTGCTAAAAAAATAAATAGTACAGCTCTGTGCCAGTCATCTTGTACAGCATAACGAATCGATGTGAGACCTGAGCAAAGAGCTAACATGGTAACAATATTTGGAACAAGTTTGCGAAAAGGAATTTCACTAAGCTTGCCTTTAGGGAGTTTTATTTTCCCATTCAATGAAGGTTTCATTTATATTTTCTTTCATAAAAAGTATGCCGAAACGCTGTTTCTGACGCATATATAGGTTGATTTTTGACACACGCTGTGTGTCGGTACGAAAAAAATTTTAGATAAAAATAAAAAAAATACAAGTTTTATGTTGCAATTATAATTTTTTGTTTGTATAAGAATGTTCGTTGATGATTTTTGCGCTTGTGGCGGAACAGGTAGACGCTGCAGACTTAAAATCTGTTGGGAGCAATCCCGTGCCGGTTCGATTCCGGCCTAGCGCACCATCTTTCTTAAAAGCACCCTTAGGGTGCTTTTTTTGTTGTATTGATAGTATTTTTCTGTTATAGTATGGTTATAGGGGGATGATATGGAAGAAAAGAGTTTTAATAAGTTAAACAGGAATCATCATCAAGAAATATCAGAACTTTGGGATAAATGTTTTGGGGATATTCCTATTGTAAATCAGCGTTTAATAAAAGCTTTGGGAACAATTTTTTCTAAGAAGGCGTATTCTCATCATAAAAAAAATCCAATAACAGTTGCGACTCTTCAAGGAGTAGAAATTGATTTATTTAAGGGAGATAAATATTTTGATAAAAATTCTGAACAACAAAAAGTTGCGCAGAATTTAATCCACAAAATAGTAGATAAATTTAAAAACGGGAACAATCAAGCCTCTTCATATTTGAAAGATTTTTTGAAAGATAAAAAGCTTACAATAGGTATAAGTAAAGATATTTCAGATGATGCAGGTTTTGTAGGATATAATCCTTTAACGAAGGAGATTTATTTAGATTTTTGTGCAGGGGTTTTTTATTGGCATAAAGAACATCCACAACTGTTTAATGAAGATAGTTTAGCAAAAACTGTAGGACATGAGTTAGGACACGCTATAAAAAGTGTAAATCAAGGACTTAAAACTCACCCTAATAGTGTTGGCTATACAACAAATTCTTGGGAAGAAGAAAGCTTTTGTGATGCTATTGGTACGGCTTTGTGTATTGGAGCTGGTTATTGTCTTGAGCCAACTATAGAAAAATATAAACAATTTGAAGAAAAAGATTTAGTTAATCATCGAGAAGAAGACCCTCACCCACCATTGGTTCAGCGTAGAAAACTTATAGAGTTAATATTAAAAGCTTATGGGTATGAGAATATAAAAAAAGAAGTAACACCTTTTTCTTTAGCAATATCAGATGTAGATTGGAGTGTAAAAAAAGATGTTAGCGGTAAGGAAAAAGTAAAACAAATAAAAGATGTAGAATCTTTATGATTTTGCGTTTTTATTGACTTTAGATGTAGAATCGTGTAGTATTATAATATGTTGTTATAAGTAATGTAACTTAGGGTTGGAGTAGAAATAATGAGTAATTTGAAAGAAAGAATAAATAGTCTTCGTGAAACAATATCAGGTGGTAGAGAAAGTGATAGTACATATATGTCTAAGATGAGGCATTGGCTTTGCGTGCATACTACAAGATATGAGCCAAAACGTAATGAAGATGGTAATTTATATATTGAAACAACAGCAATGGCAACAGATAATGAGCTTCCCAGAGCTTCAGTGCATGTGACTTTAAATCAGGTTGTTTCTAGTCATATGGGCGGTAATTGGGATGATGCACCTATTGTTGTTTTAGCTCCATATAATGATGTTGTTAGTAAAAATGGTAATCCTCAAGAAATTTCTACAGCTGATACTTGGTTTTTTCCAAATCCTGATACCGGCTTAGTTTTGCCTGATAAT
Source organism: Alphaproteobacteria bacterium (assembly GCA_045578445.1). Classification (GTDB taxonomy): domain Bacteria; phylum Pseudomonadota; class Alphaproteobacteria; order RF32; family CAG-239; genus CAG-267. The sequence goes on along the minus strand of JAZNKG010000029.1, from coordinate 21,499 downwards.
ACATATATTGTTAAGCCAAGTGCAGATAATAGCAAATTGTATGAAATAGGGGAAAACTGTGCAACTTATAAAACGGATAATTATACAGACGAAGAAATAGAAGAAATTTTATCTCTAAGTGAGTATGATAAATATAAATATGATGAATATATGAGCGGAGTTGTTCCTGATTATAACGTGAGAAACGTGTTAGGTAATGACGAAAAATTAATAAAAATGTATGAGGAATCGGAAGATAAAAGAGCTTTTATGAGAGGGATTTTTGAAGAAGATAGATTTGTTATATTGAACAAATTGTTGCGTAATGCTGTTGTTAAAATGGCAATGGAAAAAATGGATTTTAGATATGTTCTTTCTCATGAAAATGAAACAACAGGGGTGGTTGCTGATGTTGCAAGAGAGGCTGGAATTAGAGGAGATAGTGGTAACAAAGGACATTCTTTTTCTTTGGAAGCCGAATTAGAGCAAGAAGGCTGTGCTTTGGTTGCTGTGTCTCGTAAATTGAGAGAAGGTAATGTAGATGGAGCAGTGAATGCTTTGGGCGGATGCTCTAGTGTAGTTAGTGATAAATTTATTTCTTGTGTGTTAAATGATGCTCCTTTTACGGATTTTCATGATATGTATAAAAAATCATTTGATGACTATATGAGACGAAAGGTAGCTTTTGTTGGTAAGGGTGATGATGAGCCAAAAACAATTGAAGAATATAATCCTAATTTAGATGTGGTTTTGAAGCGTCATTCTATTCAAATGGCTAGAGAACTTAACCTGTCTATGAATGAATTGAAGAAAGATCCAGAAAAATACGAGGATTTAAAGATGTGCTTGAGAGAAAGGCAAGAAATGCAAAGACAAGCAAATAGTATAAAAATGGGAAGAGATAGCGATTTTGGTAACTGGTAGCACTTTAGTATTGATTTTGTAGTATGTTTAGCGTAAAACTTGTTGTATAAAGTTTTACTATAGTGAGGTTTTGTTATGGTTAAGGTGTATTTTGTGCGTCATGGAGAAACTTTTCTTAATGTTGAATGCAAACTTGCAGGACAGATTGAAACAGAATTAACCGAAAATGGCAAAAAACAAGCGGATGAAACTGGTAAAAAATTATTTGAAATGGGCGTTTGTCCTGATGTGATTTTATGTTCACCATATAAAAGAGCTGTAAATACGGCTGGTTTTATTAATCATTATCTAGAAGCGCCAATTGAATATGAAGAAGACCTAAAAGAAATAAACTTTGGTATTTGCGAAGGTGTACATATTGATGAAGTAAAGAAAATGGTGTTTAATCCTCCTCACGTGTGTGGCGAATATATAATGCATAACGGTGTCGAATTAAGAAAACTTCATGATTCTTTTGACCAAAAATATAATTGTATATCGCATCCTAAAGGAGAAAGCAAAGAACAAGCTAGAAATCGCTTTAGTAAAGCAATCTCATCTTATTTAGATGGGCATAAGAATGTTGAAACTTTGTTGGTTGTGGCTCATGGTTCAGTTATGAGAAACCTTATTTTACAAGTGGCACCTCATTTGATAAAAGAAAAAATTAAAAATGGGCAGGTACTAATGCTAAATTATGAAACAGGCAAAGGTTTTTATGCATAGAATCTTATTTAAAACAGTTTATAAATTCTCTTAACATGGGAATTGTAATGTTTTTTACAATATCTGGGTTTTCATAAAAATCTCGAAGCTTTTTAGATAGTTCTATTTGTATTACATTTGCTTTATTGAATGTTTTTTGATATCTTCCAGTTAAACCATGTGTACCACTATAATTTGGGTGGTTTACTATGGTTTTTAGGTTATATTTATGAGCAATGCTAAGTAGGTTTTGTAAAAAAGGAGAATCCACAGGAGCAGAATCTGCTATACCAAAACAAATGTCATATCTGATTGCTTTGGAAAAACCATGTATATCTAAAAAATAATGTTCTTCTAGATTGTTTTTTACAATATAGTCAGATATCATATCTTTATAGGGAGTATATTTTACTCTAACAATAGTGGATATATTTTCTATTTCCCCAAGATATTTGACTATCGCTCCAGTATGAAGGTCTGCTAGTTTTTCTTTTTTATTAGCAAAGCTTTTTGTTGAATGCGGAGCAGATAGTATCAAAGATGTTTGATGATTTGTGTATTCAAAAGTTTCACTACGGTTTGGGTTACCGTATGAATAAAATTCTTTATCTAGTTCTTTTAATTTTTCTATCATCATGCGAGGATTATAGTTTGTAAATCTTAATATATGCATAATGTCTTATATAATTTTTTACTTGATTTTTTTTAATGAGAATAATATAGAGTCATTCTCAATTTTATTATTAGTAACATTTAAATTATATTTTTATGAGTAATAGTGAAGAAATAAAAAGAGAACTGCAGAACAGTGGTTTTCGTATGGTTCAGCTTTCTAAGCCTTATTTACCTCTTAAGCTCAAAGCTTTGGCAATTGGTGAGGCGAAAACAGAACATAAACACTTTCCGAAAGAGGAAGTTGTAACAACTAAGAGAGTTTTGGCTGAGTCTCTTACGAGATTTAAGTTCTTTGATGATGGTACATGGTACGACTTGCAGTGCATGTTCGGACGTGATAGCAAGGATGCTTACTATCTGTTTTGCAAAGAAGATAGCGACAAAGATGCTTTTAAGGTTATGGATGGTAGCTTTGTGTTTGAGTTTTCTGCAGAACAGTTCTTCTATCTTCTTAATAATGCCAGCATAGCCAACTGGGGTTTGTTCGCAAACAGTTGCGTTTGCAACGACCGTCAGGAAATAGCAAAGTTTGAACAGCTTATTAATGACCATGTTTTGGGTAATAAGTGGAAGACGAGAGCTGTTTCTTTGATTAATAGGTTGTACTATAATCTGGATAATAAGTAATCTGCGCCCCTTTAATAGGGGCTTTTTTGTATGTAAAAAATATGTATTGTTTGACAGCTTTTTTATATGGTTTTAGACTTTGTATGTGTTAATAATTAGATGGAGAAATATTATGAAAAAGATTTTATTTTCAGTTGCGTTTTTATTATTAGCTGGTTGTAGTGCAGATTTATCTAAATACACAACAGTGGATGCAAATGCTCCTGTTAAAACAAGAATGCGTGCGTGTATGGTTGCTGAAGCAAATAGCAGATTACAGGCAGGTACTTTATTTACACAAGGTGTTTCCGCAACAGCTGATGAGCTAGTTGAAGTATGTTTGAAGAAATTAGCTTTAGAATCTGCTGGTATTAGTGCAGAATCTCAGTCTACAGCTCAAACAATTATTCAAAATTTGAAAAATTTAGGGACTACAAAATAATTTAGATGTTTAGATTAATTGTATTATTTTTTGTTTTTCTTGCAGGGTGTAGCAGTATTTCTATACCAAAGGATTTTATGTATAAAGAAATTAATACAGATATTTTTACATTAGCGAGTTGGCAAAAAATTAGTAACAATAATGAACCAATTAAGATATACATAGAAGGGGATGGGGCTTCTTTTGATGCTTATGGTAGACCAACAAAAGACCCCACTCCTAAAGGTCGTATGATTAGAGAATTGGCATTTGGAGATAAAAGCTCAAATGTTGTTTATTTGGCGCGTCCTTGTCAATATATTATGAGTGATGTTTGCTCTGTAAGACATTGGACAACAGCTCGTTTTGCACCTGAAGTTATATCATCTTTGCATCAAGCTATTAAACAAATTGTTGGGAAGAGAGATGTTGTGTTAATTGGTTTTTCTGGTGGCGCGCAAGTAGCTGGTCTTGTTGCCTCTATAAAGAAAGATTTAAAAATAAGAAAAATTATTACTATTGCTGGAAATTTAGACCATCTGTCATGGACTAGATATCATAATTTGCCCAGTTTGAACGAATCTATAAATTTAGCTGATTATAAAAATGAATATTTTAAAATACCTCAAAAGCATTTTGTTGGAAACAATGATAGAGTTATTCCTCCAAGTTTGATTTATGAATTTTTTGAAGGAAATAGTATAGATATTGAGATAGTTGAAGATGCATCTCATTCAAAGGGATGGAAGAGTGTCTATTATAAAATATGGTCTGAAAATTAGATTATTCCTCAGCTTTTTTGCTGTTCTTTTCTGCCTTTTAGATTTTTTAAGAATTGTTCTTCTATTTTTAAGTATTGGTCTAATAACCAACGAGAACGTGATACGAAGAATATCGTCATTAATAAAAGAGCAAAAGTTAATTTTGGGTTTTCGCTTAAAAATTTGTGAACAACTGTAACTATAAAGAAAGAGGCAACCAAAATTCGTAAACTTGTTAAAATTATTAGAGGTAAACGGTTACTACGTTTTGCCATCCATAATTTATAATATATTCTTGAAATTTGATTTTGTTCTGAGAAAAAGTTTCTTAAACGAACGGCTTTGTCATCTAGGTTTTGGCAATCTTCTTTTTGCTCTTCTAAAGCTTCTTTGGCACATTTTTGAGCTAGTTCTATTTCATCAGATTCCTTTTTGCTAAAGAACCAGTTAAGTTTGTTTTTGAAAAAGTTTGTAGTAATAATATTCCAACCGAGTAGGGCTTTTAAAAATGGAGCCATTACTAAAAATGTGAAAAATGTCATAAGGATATTTGCAGGAATTCTGTATGGAACTAATTCTCTTAAATATGGACGCAATATTGTTGCGATAACTATAATGCTATATAATATTATTGAGAAGATAGATAGGCGAATAGCATAATTTTTAAATAGAGCACTCCATAATCTTTCTTCACTATGTGTTGGTTGAGACAGGGTAGAGTTTTTATTTATATAATTTGCCCATTTTTCTGGTAAAAGTTTTGTAATTTTTTTGTATGCGATATCAGATGATTTTATCATTAAAGGGGTTAGAAATGTTGTAATTACAGATACAGCAACGATAATAGGGTATACTTTTTCACTTAAGACTTTTAATCCCATACCAAGTGACGCAATAATGAATGCAAATTCACCCACTTGTGCAAGAGAAAAACCTCCTTGTATAGATGTTTTTAATGTCTGTCCTGAGGCAATAAATCCAAAACAAGAACAAACTACTTTTCCTGTAATAACAAGGATAGTTATTACGAATATGGGTTTTGCATAGGTAATAAACATTTCAGGATTAACCATCATACCAACGGAAACAAAAAATACAGCACCAAAGAGGTCTTTTAGTGGTTGTAAGTTTTTTTCTATGCGGTCAATTATTTCTGTTTCAGATAATATAGAGCCCATTATAAAAGCTCCTAGGGCAGATGAGAAGCCTGAAATTGTTGCTAATAAGACCATGCCAAAGCACAAACTTATGGTTATGAGTAGTAACATTTCATCGCTAATAAGGTTGTGTATTTTATCTAGTAATGTTGGAACAAGATAAATTCCTGTGACAAAGCATAGGATTAAGAAAAATATTAATTTTGAGGTACTTAAAACCAACCCCATTCCGTCAATATTATTTCCTAGCGCAACTGTGGGGAGTAGTACTAGTAACAAAATACCAACTAAATCTTCTACAATTAATACTCCAAATACGAGGTCTGTAAAACGTTGTTTTTTTATGTTTAAGTCATTGAAAGCTTTAATGATAATGGTTGTTGAGGACATTGATATCATTGAGCCTAAGAAAAAGCTATCCATTGTTGACCAACCTAGTAAAAGACCTGTGTTATAGCCAAGAAATAGCATTATGATAATGTTTAGGCTTGATGTGATTAGGGCTGATTTTCCAACATTTACCATTTTTTTGAAGCTGAATTCTAAGCCTAAGCCAAATAAAAGAAAGATAACACCAATATCTGCCCACAAGGTTAAGTCTTCTTTGTCTGTTACTGTTGGTAAAAAATTAAAATACGGTCCAGCTAATATACCAGCTAAAACATAGCCTAAAACTATAGGTTGTTTAAATTTCTTACACAGAAGTGTGGTTATTCCAGCATAAATCATAATTAATGTAAGGTCAATGATAAGTGGATGAATAGCGTGCATGTTATTCCATATAAAAAATTAATACCAAAATGATGTGTGGAGTATAATATAGTAACTATTTAATTTTTGTTAATTTGGTAGATAAAATATTTTAGTTAATTTTCAAATTTGAAAGTGTTAGGAGTCAAAAGCTGTAGGGTTGATTTTTTACCACTATCCCAAATTACTTTTATTTTTTCTGGAGGAATAATTTCGTATTTTCCACAGTGATAGTCTGGATTGTTAAAACCACATAATCTTTGATTATCAAAAGATAGGAAAATGTCTTCCCAGTTGTCTGTTTTTATTTTTATGTAAGGATTACCTTGAGGAGGAGTAAAGAAATTAGATGCAAGTGCATGAGGAAATTCTTTGATTCTTAGTCCATTATGTTTTTGATGATAACGAAAATATATAGTAAAAAGTCGTTCTGAAAGGTAAGCAAAAGCAAGTTTTTGTTCTGTATTTCTGTGTTGCAATTCCTCTTTCATTTCTTCATACAAAGGAAGCATTATACTGAAAAGCCATTCAGCATAATTATTAAATATTTCTCTTCTTGTTATAATTAAGTTTGAAGGATAAATACCTTCTTCGCTGTTTAGATTTTCTATGGCAAAATCATACATATGAGGGTATTTTTGTTTTAGAATGTTTAATGCTTTGTGTAAATCTTTTATATCGTGTTCTTTTTGGTATTGTTCATAAGCATTTAATTTTATTGGTTCAGAAATAAGTACATCATGTGTGGCAAACCAAGGGAGTATAAATTTCTTTTCTAGTTCTAATGTTCTTAAAAATTCTTTAGAGAATCCATATAAGTGATTTATTCCTAGATGTATAAATCTCATAGAAGGAAATTCTAAGATTGGATAATGATGGTTGCTATTTATAGATAATAATCTTCTATATTGGAACATGCCAACATAAGGTGTGTTTGTGTTTTTCCAAATCCAATAAAGGGCAGAATTTTCTGCAAAATAACGGTTAAGCTCAGAGATGTTGTCTCCAGTATTGTCTCCAATCATATTATTATTGAGCCAATTTATTTCATCTTGCGTAAATGTTCCATTTCTTGATGGCGTGTGTGCTATAGCGCGTCCTCCTTGAATGGGTTCAAATATTTCTGATTTTATTAGTGGGGCAGGTTTGTAGTAGACTACAAATATTTTCAAATAATCTGTTTTATAGAAGAAAAGAGTGTATATTGCAGAAGACAAAATAAAAACAGCAAATATAAGTGTGAGACCAAAAATATATTTGCTGTTTTTCATGCTTTTACCTAAATATTAATGTTTGTAAATGCGTATGTATATTTACGCAATAATGTTTGGGTTTATCAGTGTTTCAAGTTTTTGAATCTTGTTGTTTAAACTTGTTTTTTGACTATTCAATTGTTGAGCTTTATAGAAGTCCACCATTTGTTTGTTTTTTACGAGTTTAGTGATATCTGATTTAACCCTTCTTTCTTCAAGTTTTAACTCACATAGTTGAACTTGAAGTTTATTGAAAGAATTTATATTAACCATAGTACCATCGCTCCATTTTAAATGTTATGTCGCATTTATTTTGCGATTCTTATTGTTTGAGCGCATTATACTACATTTTTGATAAAAAATCAAGTTTTTTTAATAGCAAAATAAAAAAATAGTGAAAAAAAATGATTTTATACTAGTTAATATAAAAAATATCAGCTATCAAATCATAAATCTATATAATTTTATTTAATGAATAGGAACATAAGGTATGACTAAAATTAAAAAAATCGGTATTTTAACAAGCGGAGGTGATTGTGCAGGATTGAATGCAGTTGTTTTATCTGTTGTTAATTCTGCTGCAAAATTAGATTGGGAAGTTTATGGTATTCATAACGGCACAGATGGTGTTACAGAAACCCCTCTTTCTTATGAATTGTTAACTCCAAGAAACTTTTCTGATACTCCATGGCCAAGACTTGCTGGTTCGTACCTTGGTTCTTTAAATAAAGGTGTTAAAATGGAATCTCAGGCAGAAGTGTCAAAGAGATTTGGTAAAGGTGTTGCAGAATTAGGTTTAGATGCTGTTGTTGTTGTTGGCGGTGATGGCAGTATGAATATTGTTAGCAATTATTGTCGCAATGCTGGTGTTAAAATGGTTGGTATTCCAAAGACTATTGATAACGACACTCCATTAACACAATATTCAGTTGGTTTTAATTCTGCTTGTCAAGTTTGTGTTGAAGCTGTTGATGCTTTATGGAAAACAGCTCGTTCACATCAAAGAGCATTGATTCTAGAAGTTATGGGACGTGATGCTGGTCACTTGGCTATGCATTCAGCTGTTGCCGGTTTTGCTGATGTTTGTTTGGTGCCAGAAATTCCTTATACTGTTGACGGTATTATTGCTAAATTAAAAGAAGTTAAAGCTAGTGGTAGAAATCATGCTGTTATTGTTGTTTCTGAAGGTGTTCATACAGAAAGTGGCGAAATGGTTTCTGGTGCTAAAAACTTAATTGGTGAAAAAATTAATGGTGGTATTGGTGATTATTTAAGTTCTGCTATTAATGCAAAATATTCAGAATTCCAAACACGTGTTACAAAATTAGGTCACGTTCAACGTGCTGGTGATCCTACAGCATTTGATAGAGCGTTGGCTTGTGCTTTTGGTGCTAAAGCTGTTGAATTATTAAATGAAGGTCATACAGATGTTATGGTTGGATTAAATGGAGATAGCCTAGAAACATATCCATTAGAAACAGTTGTAGCAGAAGGTACAACATTGCTTAATAAAGATAGCGTTTATGTAAAAGCTGCTGTTAGCATGGGAATGTATGTAGGCGAAATCTAATAAAAGTTTTGTTTGAGGGAGAAAGCGATAGCAGTAAAATGTTATCGCTTTTTTTATTTGATATTTTATATCTTATCAAAGTTGATTCTTGGGTCTACAATGGAATAAGTTAAGTCACTGATTAACTTTAAAATAAGACCTAATAAAGCGAAAATATATAATGTACCGAAGATAACGGGATAATCTCTGGTCATAATTGCTTCGTATCCTAATAAACCTAGTCCATTTAGGCTGAATATTATTTCTATTAATAAAGAACCTGTAAATAGTATTTTTATTAAAAGAGCAGGAATGCCTGCAATGATAATTAGCATGGCGTTTCTGAATACGTGGTGGTAAAGAATCTGTTTTTCTGATATACCTTTAGCTCGTGCTGTTAGGACATATTGCTTACTTAGTTCATCCATAAAAGAGTTTTTTGTAAGCATGGTCAGAGATGCTATACCACCTATTACAATACAAATAGTTGGAAGAGTTATATGCCAAAAATAATCGGCTATTTTTTGTAAAAAAGATAAATTTCCCCAGTTGTCTGAGGTTAAGCCTTTTAATGGGAATATTTGAAAATATGTACCTCCAGCAAATAAAACAATAAGTAGTACTGCAAATAAAAATACAGGAATAGCTGAACCTGTGAAGATTATAGCTGATGTTACTATGTCAAATTTTTCTCCATCTAACTTTGCCTTTTTTATGCCTAAGGGGATTGCTATTAAGTAGATTATTAAAGTTGACCATAAGCCTAGTGAAATTGATACAGGTAGTCGTTCTTTGATTAGTTCTAATACTGTTTTATCTTTATAATAGCTTTTTCCAAAGTCAAATACACTATAATCTTTTATCATTTTTATAAAACGTTCATGGATAGGTTTATCAAATCCAAATTGTTTTTCTAATTCCTTTACCAAATCATCAGGAACTCCTTTTGAGCCTTGATATTTTTGTTCATTCATATTTGGTATGCCTGAATTGATGTTTCCTGTTGCAGAAGTATTTATACCTTTGTATTGTGCAAGCATATATTCTACAGGACCGCCTGGAGCTAATTGTATGATAGCAAAGTTTAGCAAAAGTATACCAAATAGTGTTAGTGGAATTAATAGAAGTCTTTTAATTATATAATTTCTCATTTTTTTAATCCTTTATCCACCATGTATGAATGTTTACCCCTGTATCTAGATTGTTCTCTGGATAGGCGAATTTATCCCAATAAGCAATTCTATCTGCATCTGAATACCAGTTAAATATTACATAATGATTAAATAATAAAACTCGGTCTAATGCTTTTACATATGCTGAATAGAGTAAATTATCTTCTGTTTCTATGATTTTTTGTATTATTTCATCAACTACTGGATTAGCTACTCCAATAATATTATTACTACTTTCTATTGTAGCAGACTGGCTTCCCCAAAGGTCTTTTTGTTCATTTCCAGGAAGGTGTAGTCCTCTATAGCCACCAACAATGATATCAAAATCAAATTTATCTAATTTGTTTTTATATGTATTTGTTTCTAATATGCGAGTTTTTGCAGTTATACCGATTTTTCTTAAGTTTTCTATAAAAGGAAGTAATACCCTTGTAAATGCATTGCCATTGGCGGAGTTTATAACTATTTCAAATTCAAGAGGCTCACCTGTTTTTAGGTTACACATTTTTTCGTTTATAAAATCATATCCAGCTTCTTTAAGGAGCGAGGTTGCCTGTTTTAGGTTTTCTCTATCAGATAGTTGGTCGTTTCTGAATAATTCTTCTACAGGTTTTGTAAATATATCTTCTGGCAAAGGATTTTCTAGATTTTGCAGTACTTCTTTTTCTATGCCATAAGGTATGTGCGTAGCGGCAAAACGAGTGTTAGCAAAATAGCTGTATAATCGTTTGTATTCGTTATAAAATAGATTTTTGTTTGCCCAAGGAAAATTGAATGCTAGTCCAATGGCTTGACGAACTTTGGGATGATTAAATTTTTGTTTTCTTGTATTAAAGGCGAAAAATTGTATGGTTGCAGGTTTGTTATGTTTAATTGCTTGTTTTTTTATTTTTTCTTTTTTTATAAGCTCATTGTCATAACCAGTTTTCCAAGATTTTGCTATATATTCATAGCGCATATCAATATTGCCAGAGAATAAGGCTTGAAGTGTTACAGTTGTATCTTGATAATAGTCGTATTTTATCTCATCAAAATTGAAAAAACCTTTACGAGAAGGCAGGTCTTTTGCCCAATAGTTTGGATTTAATTTGAAAGTGATATATTGACCTGCTTCAAAGTTTTTAACCATATAAGGTCCATTTCCTAAAGGAGGGGTAAGAGAAGGTTTATCAAATTCTTTGTTTTCAAAATCTTTTGCAGAAAATATTTTTAATGAAGTTATTATTAAAGGGAGTTCTCTGTTTTTTGTATTAGGTTTAAAGTAAAAGCGCACATGACGAGAAGATATTTTTTCTACTCTATCTATATCAGAGAAATAAAATTTATAAATAGGTGCGCCTTTAGTTATTAGAGCGTTAAAACTAAATATTACGTCATCGGCTGTAATAGGGGTATCATCATGAAATTTGGCTTTGGGATTTATGAAAAAGCCTATAAAGCTTTTATCTGCAGGTTGTTCAAATTTTTCTGCAATTAGAGGATAAGCTGTTTCAACATCGTCAGCAGGAGTGAAGCCAAGACTATCTAAAGTTAATTCTGCAACTTCAGTTGAGGCTGTACCTTTAAATATATATGGATTAAAATTATCAAAAGTACCATATGCAGGTAATGTTATAGAGCCTTTTTTAGGAGCATTAGGATTTATATATTCAAAGTTTTTAAAAGAATTATCATATTTGGGTGCATTGCTAATAGAAATATAATTACTAATAAATATTTTATTAGCAGAAGCTATATTTGGCAGTATAAATATATTTAGTATGAGAAATGTAACAAATTTAAATAATTTATTCCTCATTTTTCCATGCTCCAAAAGGATATGCTAATTCATCATAATTATTTTCTGGAGATGAGTTTATTTCTTTTTCTAATTCTTCTAAAGAAATAATATTAGACTTAGCCTGAACTTTTGGTGCTTCGGGAGTTTTAGGCGTGTTTTGTTGTTTTATATTTCTCAAAGCAGCCTGTGTGTGGCTAAAGCTTATTATAGATGGAGCTGGTGTAAATTCTTTTTCGTCTTTTGTTTGCACTAGTTCATCTTTAATAGCTTGTAAACCATCTGATATAATTTGTTTTTTCTCAATATCTTCTGTTGTTTGTGTTATTTCTTGAGTTTTTTCTTCATCATTTTGGGTTAAAAATGATGGAAAAGCAGTTTGTTCTTCTATAATTGTTTTTTGTATAATAGGTTTTTCAGTTGATATAGCTTTAGGTGTTTCTGCTTTTTGATTGTATAAAGAATCTATTACTGGAGTAAGAAGATTATATACTTTGCCTAAAGGACCATACTCTATCATATTATAAAATAGTTTTTGTTTATCAAAGACATTGATAAGGCTATGTAAATCTTTATAACGTTGTCCAAACTCTAAAATGCTTCCTTTTAGCAAATTGTTTTTTTGAGCTTTTTGACTTAAGCTTTTGATGAAATCAGTTTGGAAATTATTTATTTCGATAAACGTTTTAGCTAATAACCAGCGTTCGCCCTCAGATGTTCTATTCCATAGGTGCTCGAGTTGAGATGTAGAAACAGAATTGCTACGTTTGATTATGTCTGATAAAATTTCATTTGTATCAGAAAGAAGTATAGAAAACTCTTGTAAAGCCACCTCGTTTGATATTTCTTTTGAAGATGTTGTGTTTTCTGATGTGTTCTTTAATGTTTTTAGTATAACATAAAATTGTTCTGATAGTTGTTTTTGATTGTAGAACAACTTGATTAAAGCAAAGATTCCCCATATTGTGAGTAAAGGAAGGGTATATATGGCGATACTTTGATATAATGCATCAATACTATTTGGTTGAGAAAACACATTAGAGTTTATTTTGCTTGAGCAAAAGAAAACCCAAACAATGCTAGAAAAAATGGTTATAAAAAAAGAAATATTTAACAAGATTTTGCTCCTTTATGTAATTTTTTGTATTTTAAGACAAACCCTTTATTTTGCAAATAAAAAATGTTTTCTTTTCCTATACTTTTGTGCATAAAAAAGGGATTTTGAGGTGGTTTAAATGCATATATCTAAAAAATATAGTGAAATTTTTTTATTTTATGTTATAGAGGTGGTGATGTTTAATTTTAAAAAGGATAAAAAATGAACGACTCTACGGCTGTTGCGCTCGATTTTGAAAAAGATATTTTAGAAATTGAAGAAAAGATTGAGCACTTAAAACTTCTTGCCAAAGATGAGGATATGGATATTACTCGTGAAACAAGACGTTTAGAACGTAAATTAAGTCAACATATAAATCGAACATATATGAATTTATCTGCATGGCAAAAAGCTCAAATTGCGCGTCATGCTCTTCGTCCACATTGTTTGGACTATATAAAAGCTTTAATTGAAGATTTTACATTGTTAGCAGGCGATAGATGTTTTGCTGATGATGAGGCGATGGTTTGCGGTTTAGGTAAGTTGGGCGGTCATTCTGTTATTGTTATTGGTCAAGAAAAAGGTAATGACTTAGAGACAAGAATTAAATATAATTTTGGTATGGCAAGACCTGAAGGATATCGCAAAGCGCAAAGAATGATGGATTTAGCAAATAAATTTCATCTTCCTATTATTAGTTTTGTTGATACAGCTGGTGCGCATCCTGGTATTGATGCTGAGGCTAGAGGACAGGCGGAGGCTATTGCTTCTTCTATTGAAAAATGTTTGCAAGTAAAAACTCCAATTATATCGTTGATTATTGGAGAAGGTGGCTCTGGTGGTGCTATTGCTATTGCTACAGCAAATAGAGTTTTGATGTTAGAACATTCTATATATTCTGTAATTTCTCCTGAAGGTTGTTCTTCTATTTTGTGGCGTTCTGGTGATAAAACAAAAGAAGCAACAGAAGCTTTACATTTAACGGCACAAGATCTTAAAGCTTTAGGTATTATTGATGAGATTATTAAAGAGCCTCTTGGTGGTGCTCATAGAGATAGAGAGCAGACATTTAATAGCGTAAAAGAGGTGTTAATTAAGCAAATTGAAGAGCTTAAGGTACTTTCTTATGAAGAACTTAAATCTCAGCGAACAGAGAAGTTCTTAAAAATGGGTAGAAATATTACCGTTGAATTTTAGATATAAAGGGCAGTAAAAACTGCCCTTTTGTTTAGGTTAAAATCATAAAATTTTGAATTATTTTTTAGGGTGTAAAATTTATAAGCAAATTTTATCATCGTCTAAAATATTTATGATTTTAATGCAAATTGGAGGTAAATATGAAAAATTCTCAATCTAAATTTTCTAATGAAAAATCTAAGGCTTATTCTAAAGAAAACCCAAATACTGCAAAATCAAGTTCTGGTTGTTGTTGTGGGTCAAAACTTTCTGATGAAGTTGATGAAATTGATATAGTTGATGTAGAAGAGAATTAATTTTTTGGAGATAAAAGATGAGAAATGCTGTTGCAAATACAAGTCAAAATAACCAAGATTTGTCAGTTTCTCACAGTCCAACAGATTTCAGAAGCCTAATGAATTATTTTTGGAATTTTATGGATAATTCAAATTCAGAATTTTCGGATTTAGCACCTAAAATTCAGGTTACTGAAAATAAAGATGCTGTAAAAATTACTGCAGAAATTCCAGGTATCAATGAAAAAGATATTGATTTGAAAGTTTCTTCAGATGGATTTTTAAGCATTAGCGGTGAGAAAAAGAACGAAATGAGCGAAAATACCAAAGATAATTATTTTTCTGAAATCTCGTATGGTATGTTTAAACGTACCATACAACTTCCTTGGGATTTGGATTATGATGCTACAAATGCTATTTATAATAATGGTCAATTGATTGTATCTATTCCAAAGTCTCAAACGGAAAAGCAAAAGTTTAAGAAAATTAATGTTGCAAAATCGTAGCAACTCGTTATTTCTAAACTTTTACGGCCACTACAGATTTTAGTGGCCGGTTTTTTTATGTGTTGACACAGTTTGAATTTTATGATATTCTGTGCGAGTATTGTAGGAGAAATATGATGAAAAGTGTGTCAAATTTAGTATCTAAAAAAGTAGCAAACACCTTGAAAGTGGCGGTTTTCTACACACACACACACACACACACACACACAAACTAACCCTGCTGAGAAATTTTTTAATCAAGCCTTAAAGGTAATGAATACCTTTGAGGCTTTTTGTTTTTAAGTAAGGAGAAGGAAATGGAAAAAAATGATGTATTGAAAAAAGCTTTTATAGATATAATTGATAAAAGAGGCGACCTAACTGAAGATGAGAAGCTTTTAAAAATTGAAACGCTTATAGACTTAGGCTTGAATATAAATGAAAAAATCAATGGTTATTCATTATGGAGTTTGTGCGCAAGTAGAGATTTAAGAAAAGTTGCACAATATTTTAAAGAACGGGAATGTGAAATATCAAAAGATGAATTAACATCTGGATTATGTTCTATGTGTACAATAAGTTATCTTAGTGATAAAGTTAGTGATGAAGAAATTCTTAGTGAAATGAAGGCTCTAATTGATGCAGGAGCAGATGTGAATGGTAATGGTTCATCAGGTAATCCGTTGATGCAAATATGTGACCGTCATATAGAAAGAAATAATCCAAATTATTTTTATGACGAAGAAACAGGAGAAGATAATGGTGAATATCCTTATATTGTTGCTGATGAACTACGTCTAAAAATGATAAAATTGCTTTTGGAAAATGGAGCAGATGCAACTTATAGAGATGATTATGGTGTATCGGCGTTGATGTGTGCACAAGATAGAGAAGCGCGTCTCTTACTTATAGAACACGGAGCAGATATAGAAGATATTGCAAGACCCTATAAAAGAGAGCTTATGATTGCTGAGTGTCATCAAAATGAATTACCGTATTATACTAGAATGTACTCTAAGGATGAATATTGTGTTAATTTAGCAGACGAAAAAGGTAATTATCCTTTATATTATGCAATTTGTAATGGAAAAGAAAAGCTTGTTGAAATTTTATTAGATGGTGGTGCTAATGTTAATCTTTACAGTGGTGAAGATTGCCTTCCATTAGATCATGCTTTCGATGAGGGGAATTTAGAAATTGCAAAAATGCTCTTAGAAAAGAATGCTAAATCAGCCTATTTGAATGGAGATTACGATATTGATGAATTATCTAATGATGTTAAAGATTTTATAAAATCATATAGAAAAGCAGAAAAACATTTTACAAATAAACATAAAAATGAGTGGAAAATGGATATGTTAGAAGCAAAAAGTAATAAAGAACGCAGAGGTATTATCAATAAAGTAAAGAAAAAAATGGCAAAAGTTATTAAAAAAGATGATATGGAAATGTAAGTATAATCTACTCATTAATAAAAAGCCTCTCAGATGAGAGGTTTTTTATTATTTTAATTTTGTAGCTACGACTTTTTGATAAATTCCACCAAAATAGGTTTGTTTTGACCAACTACAAGTTTCTGCGTTTGGAGTTATGTCCTTTATATTATTTTTCCATAGTGCTTCAGCAAATGGTTGGTACAAGCGATTATAAGCTCTTATGAAGTATTTTAGAGGATTGTAGTGATTTGGTAGGTTATAATCTATAAAGATTGCTTTTCCACCAGATTTTAGTGAATTCATAATATTTTCTAATACTTTTTCACGTGTTATAGGTGGAAGTTCGTGTAATAGCATATAGCAAATAATAATATCGTATTTTTCTTTAGTATTTGTTTTGGCATTTGCTTCTACAAAATTTATTCTTTGCTCTAAATGTCTTTCTTTGCAATTTTCAATTACGTTAGGAAGAATATCTACTATTGTATATGAACCTAACATTCCTAGCGCAGAATATGTTTTATCTATTTGAGAACCAAAAGTTATTCCTAACTGTAAGATGTTTGAGTGAGGAGATATTTCTTTTTTTAGCTCATCTGTTAAGGTATTATGGTATCCAAATGTTAAAATGTTTTGAACTAATGCATTATCTAGAAAATTATATAAATGTTTGTTAAAATATAAGTTAGAATATATTTTTGTTAGATATGCTGGAATTTTTTTTATGGTTTTAATCATTGGAACCTCTTTTTTATTCATTTTCTGAAGATTTATCTGATATGTAACCTCGTTTTGCTGCTTCTATTATAGCAGATGTACGGTTTTTTACATTTAATATTTTTAGAATTACTGTAATATGTACTTTTACTGTTCCTTCTTTTAGGTTAAGTTTATGGGCTATTTGTTTATTTGATAGACCTTCTGCAATACATTTTACAATTTCAATTTGTCTTTCTGTTAAGCCTTTTTGAGGAGAATCTGGTGTTTTTTCTGCTAATTTTTTTAATGTTTTTAATGGAGAATAGTATTCTTGTTGTTTTTCTTCTGTATTTGAGGTCGGTTTTGTAGAATATAATAGTTCGTGAGGGATATATACTCCGCCTGCTATAACCAAGTTTATTGCGCTTATAATTAAATTGTTGGGAGATGTTTTAGGAATATATCCTGCAACACCGATATCTAGTGTTTGTTGTAGAATTTCTTTATCAAAAACAGCAGAAATAATAATGATAGGGGTTTCTGGTAAAGAGGTATGAATTTGTTTTATTGCATTTAACCAGTTTGCTCCAGGCATAGCAAGGTCTGTGATTACAAGGTCAAAAGAGCTATCTTGCTTGATGATTGAGAAGATTTCGTTATAATCCCTAGCGGTGGTAAGTTCAAGGTTTGGGATATTATCTCTTAAGATAAACTCTAAACCTTTTAGAAATAGCTCGTGGTCATCTGCGATTAATATTTTCATTTATTTGCTCCAATCTCCAGAAATTAATTGCCAACAAGAAAGTGCTGATGTTGCAGCTGTTTCGGCGCGTAATATTCTTGGTCCTAGTGTTGCTCCTATACAAAAATCTAAACTTCTTAAAAGAGCTAGTTCTTCTTCGGAAAAACCTCCTTCAGGACCAATTAATATGGCTGATTTTGGATTTTTGCTTTCTTTTAGTGCGGTTAAGAAGTTTTTGCTTTGAAGTGTTTCATCCATAAAAAACAATGTTCTTTCTTTATCCCAATTTTGTAAGAGTTTTTTTAGCTCAATTGCTTCTGAAATTTCAGGTAAATCTGTTCTGCGACATTGTTCAGAGGCTTCTATGCTTTGGGATATGTAGCGAGAAGTTTTAACATTAGATGTTATTGTATATTTTGTTAATGTTGGTATTATTTTACGACAGCCAAGTTCAGTTGCTTTTTCTATTACAAAATCTGTTTTATCCTTTTTTAGAGGGGCAAATAGCAACCATATATCTGGGCAAATATATAAATCTTTAGTTTTTTCTTTTACTAAAAGAGTTGTTTTTTTCTTACCTAGTTCAGTAATGTTGCATAAATATTCTCCTGATTGATTATCAAAACACAGTAGATTGTCGCCAATGGTATATTTTACAACATTTTTTAGGTAATGTGTTTGTTCTTCTTCTAAGATAATTGTTTTGTTAGTTTCTAGTTTGTCTGTAACATATAATCTAAAGTTTTTTGCCATTGTTTATTCTTTGCATAAAGTTGTTTTAATGCTACCATATTAGCGAATATATGTTAAAGAATAGATAATATTTTGTTTTTATATGTTGAGGGACAAATGATTATTACAATAGATGGTCCAGCTGCTGCTGGTAAAGGTACACTTTCTCAAAAACTTGCAGATAAATATTGCTTGGCTTATTTTGATACAGGTATGGTTTATCGTGCAGTTGGTTTGCAGATGTTATTGAAAAATATAGATTTAGCGAATGTTGAAGCTGCGGAAAAAGAAGCTGAAGAACTTACTTTTTCGACAATGATTGCTTTATCTAAAAATAAAGATTTTCGCTCTGCACAAGGAGGAATGGCTGCATCTATTGTTTCTAGTTATGGTGGTGTTCGCTCAAGACTCTTAGATATGCAACGTAATTTTGCAAAGAATCCAACATATGCGGATGGAAATCCTGCAAAAGGTGTGGTTTACGATGGTAGAGATACAGGTACAGTTATTTGCCCAAATGCAGATATTAAATTTTTTGTAACAGCAACACCTGAAGTTAGAGCAAAAAGAAGATATGATGAGTTTATTGCAAAAGGTATGGAAGCGAATTATGAAGATGTTTTAAAAGATGTGAAAATCAGAGATGAACGTGATGCGAATCGAAAAGATGCTCCAATGAAACCTGCTGATGATGCAATAATTTTAGATACTTCTGATTTAGGAATAGAGGAAGTTTTTCAAAAAACAGTATCGTTGATTGAAGAAAGAATATAGTCATAAAACATTTTGTTGACAAATTTGTCAAAATAATATAAGGTTCTCTTAATTTTATTTAGGAGAACTTTTTTGAATATAGAAGAATATTACGATAAGTTAGAAAAAGAACGTAAAGGTAAAAGTTTTGCTTTTTTGGCTGAACGTGTTGAAAAAAGCGATGAAAACCCTTATGGAATTGCTGTGGCAAAACCTATAGAGCCAGATGATGTGGTTGTTTTATGCTTGGCCGGAAACGGTGGAAGAGGAAAACATTTTAAGGAATATAATGGTTTTCTTAAAAAAGTTGATAATTTTATAAAACAACAAAAAGATTTTGATGGAAAAAAGGTAAGGGTTTGTGTGGCTATATGTGATATAGGAAAGTACCATAGACCCAAACTTGCTAGAGATTTATTTTATTACAAAGCTTGGGACAGTTCAGAATATGCAGAATCAGACCTAAGAGATATGTCTGAAATTGCAAAAGAAGAAAATTTGAATCCACGTTATATTAAAGATATTTATGATTTAGTTATAAAACCTAAGGTTGACGCAGGTGGAACTGATTTGAAATCTATGCGATATTATATGCGTACATTTACAACAGTATCACATTGTCATGGTGGTTATGTAAATTTGAGTATGGAAGAAATGCTTGATAACGATTTGAGCGAAAAGGGATTTAATAAATTAGAAAAAGATTTGATATTTAAGCGCATATTTTCTGTAAACTATTCGCCTGAATGTCCTGTTTCTATTGCAAAGTCTAATTTTGTTTGTATTGAATCAGCTCAAGATGATCATGCGCAATATCAATCACCTTTAAAAGAGTATTTTCAGATGAATCACTCAGATTTTGGTTTAATAATGTTTCCTGCAAGAAAAAACACAAGAGTATTTATGTGTGCTAAGATTGATAAAGCAGGGGTTGAAGGTAATCCTAAGAGAAAGCAAGAATTGCTTAGAGAAGAATTTGGGGTTAAATATTATGGCTATAAAGATGTAGATCCTAATGATATTGGAGAGCATGATTTTTTAGGGTTTGAAAAAGTAAAAAATATGAGCAAAGGGGCAATAAAATTGCAAAGATTTGCTAATAATGTATTGCGCGGTTCTGTTAGAAACTCTTTAAAACAAACAAAAGATAAATTGTCGCTAACTCCAAATGTAATGCGTTTAGCGTCTGAAACACCAAAGCAATTTGCAGAGTTTGTAAAAGCTTTTATTAAAGGGCAAAAAGAAATTATAAAATGTCAATTTACTGATAAAGAGCTGTTAAATAGTTTTATAGAATGGCATCAAAACTGTAGAGTTTCTAAGGAAGATGATATGTAGGGTGGTGCACCCGGCGAGGTTCGAACTCGCAACCTTTGGCGTCGGAGGCCAAAACTCTATCCAGTTGAGCTACGGGTACGCATTTGTTTTAAGAATTATGTTTTATATTACGAAAATCGTAAAAAATCTAGTTTTTTTTAAAGTTTTTTAGAAGATTTTGCTTGACTTATTAGGATTATGTTTGTATGTATGAGCAAAAGTTTTTTGAGTAAAGGATAAGAAAATGGCTAAGAAATGTGAAATTTCAGGCACTGGCGTTATGAGTGGTAACAATGTTAGCCACGCTAACAATAGAACTCGTCGTCGCTTTTTGCCTAACTTACAAGTAGTTTCTCTTTTGAGTGAAGCTTTGGGTAAAGTATATAAATTGAGAATCTGCACAAAGACTCTTCGTTCTATTGAACATAAAGGTGGTCTTGATGCTTATTTGATGAATACTCCAGATAGCAAACTTTCTGAAGAAGCTAAAAAAATTAAAAAAGTTGTTGCTGGTAAAGTTTCAGCATAATTGCATTTTAGATGTAAGGTTTATAGGTCGCGTTTAAGCGACCTTTTTTGTTGTAATAAAAAAATCAATATAAAATATGCTTGCTTTTTGATAGACAAGGTTATATAGCTAAATAGATGTCGGGACGTAGTTCAGCCTGGTAGAGCGCATGCATGGGGTGCATGAAGTCGGAGGTTCGAATCCTCTCGTCCCGACCAAATACAATAGCCACCTTTTTGGTGGCTTTTCTATTTGGAGAGGATTATCCCCTTTGGCATCTAATTGCGCACCGATATGACTAGGGTCATATCTCGCTTAATAAGATGTTACAAAGAACTTTCAGACAAAATATACCGGAGCAACGGTATATTTTGCTTAGCGTTCCTCTCGTCCCGACCATTTACATAACATAGTAATAGATATATATTTTTACCTTGTTGTCACCAGTTCAAATCTACTCAAGGTCACCAAAGTGGATGCGAACTCCAAAAGAATAATAATTTATGTAACACATTGAATTACAATAATTTAACGACAAAGCTACCAAATTG
>JAZNKG010000028.1:0-79493 GCA_045578445.1 Alphaproteobacteria bacterium | reverse complement strand
TCGCTATGGACGAAGGTTTACGTTTCGCTATCCGTGAAGGTGGTAGAACTGTTGGTGCTGGTGTGGTTTCTAAGATTGTTGAATAATCTTATTCGCATTATACCAAATATAAAAAGCACTCTCTTAAGAGGGTGCTTTTTTTGTAGATAATAAAATTAAGTATAAATATTTTATATCACTACCCTACTTCTATTCCAAAGCAAAATTTTGCCAATAGCCCTATTAAAAATGAAATTAAAGCAACTGATAAGCTAATTCCGGCCATTTCTAAGAATCTTGGCATAACCTTCTCTGATTTAACAGTTGAAATATAAAAACTAAACAAATAAATCAATGTAACAACAATTGCTATCATTGATAAAAGTGCTATTACGTACATATTATTTGGTAAAACTAAATATGGTAATGTCAAAAATACCACTGTTATAAGGTATGCAATACCTGTATAAACACTAGCTTTTATAGCATTAGAATTACCATTAGCACGCTCAGCCAAATAATTTGAGGATGCCATAGAAAGGGTTGCGGCAATACCTGTTATCACTCCTGACATTGCTATAAGTTTTGTATTCATTAAAACAAATGTTAGCCCTGCTATTGCTCCTGTTAACTCAACAAGAGCATCATTTAAACCTAGCACCATAGCTCCAGTATAATTTAATCTATCCTCATCAAGCATATTAATAAGAGCTTTTTCATGAGCTTTTTCTTGAGCAATAATATGTTCTATTTCTGGAAAATATTCCTTTAAACTTTCCATTGAACTGATACCGTCATATTCGTTTGCTTCCAGTAGTTTAATAACAAAGGTATATCCTAGCAAATAATTGACTATACTGTAAAAAAATACCTTAAACAAATTAGGTTTTATATCTAAATTAGTATATTGTTTCCATATTAAAGAATGTGCATTTTCTTCTTGCGCCATTTTTTGCATAATTTCTTTATTTTTTTCATCTTTTATTTTATCTGCCAAAACAAAGTATAATCTGGATGCTGTTATTTCATCCTTTTGAAAACTTTTGAGCAGTTCTAGATGCTCTTTAGAACAAATATGAGTATTCATAAACAATCCTTTCTTTAATTGTTTGAAGACGATATTGTATAGTAATGTGATAAAATAAAAAGGCAATTAAAAAAAATACGCACATTTTTTGCAATATTATAAAAATTCTTCTTGACTAGAGCAAACATATGGCATAAAAAGTACTTCGTCGGGTTGGTAGCTCAGTTGGTTAGAGCCGGCCGCTCATAACGGTCTGGTCGGGGGTTCGAGTCCCTCCCAACCCACCACTCAAGAAGCCTCTCCTAGTGAGAGGCTCTTTTTTATTGCATATTTGTTTTTTAGGAGATATGATTTTATTGGTTTAGTATAAATGTAAAGGTTATCATAATGTTGAAGTTAATTTTGCCGGAAGAAAAATATTGGTTGTCTTTTCTAGAAGGTGTGGAGGAATTTAAGAAGTACCCTACCCCTTACGATACCAATGGCATAAAATGTGGTTTAAAATTCGCAAACTTTCATGACTTTATGATTAATACAGAAAATGACCGTCTTGGTATTGGCCTAAAAGAAGGATATGTTAGACAGTCAAGGCTTTGGTTAATTAATGACGATAAATTTGTTGGTGCATTTGATATTCGTCATAGTCTGACAGATGAGTTGAAAAAACTTGGCGGTAATATTGCGTGTTACATTATTCCATCTGCACGAAGAAAAGGATTTGCAAGTTCAGGCTTAAAACTATGTTGTAAATATGCGAAAGAAGTTTTAGGTCTTGATGAAGTTTTAGTTACTTGTAATGCGTTAAATATAGCTTCATACAGGACTATACTCAAGGTTATGCATGAATTTGGCGGAAGAGAAGATATGCCAATTATGTTAGATGACAGAGAAGAAAGAAGAGTTTGGATTAAAACTGCTGTTTAATAGTTATCAATTTTGATATAATTTTCTGTTTCATCAGGTTCTTCAAACAGTTGTTTAATTTCATCAAAATGTTTTAGGTTGTGTTCTGCAATTGCTCCTTGGCGTTTGGATATTCTTTCTTTTAATATATTATCTGGAGCATAAACATAGTGTATAACGGGTAAAAATCCTATCTGAGAGGCTTTTTCTTTTGCCTCTGTGCGACTTGGTTTATTCCAAAATCCGATATCAAAGATAACGGATTTTTGCTGTTGAGCATATTCTTTTGCCCTAGCCCATAAATGTTCCATTGTTTTTAAGAAGCATGCTTCCCAATTTTTTTCATATTCATCTTTTGCAAATAGTTTCATACACCATTCATCTGCATTTAAATGGATGGCATTTGTAGTTGAGGCTAATTTTTTTGAATATGTAGTTTTTCCTGCACCTAAGAAACCACATATAAGATAACAAGTAGGCTTATTGTTTAGCATTTTGTCTCACATGATGTTGCATGATAAATGTTGATTTTACTGTAGCAGATAAAAAAGTTATTGCAAGAAAATTGTTTGAAGGGAAATTCGAAGATGCCTTGACTCAAATGCGATGCATTTGAGAGGCATGACGGTTTAAATGATGTGCAGTCTTACGATTGGTGGATCCCCGGTTCGCACTGGCGTGCGCCCGAGGATGACCGAGAGGAGTGAGCTGTGTTAATGGTGACCGAGAGGGAGAGCTATACTGAGCCGAGGATGACCGTAGAGGAAATTCGAAGATCCCTTGACCATTCGGTTACACCGAATGGAGGGATGACGGTTTAAAAGTTTGTTTATTGGTACTGGGACGATGTTGACGGTTTAAAAGTTTGTTTATTGGTACTGGGACGATGTTGACAGTTTAAAGTTTGTTTATAGGCGCTAGGATGAGGGATGACGGTTTAAAGTTTATAGAGGCTAGGATGGGAGGACGGTTTATATTGTTTATATTATAAAGAGGAAAACAAAAAAGAGTGGCAGGGAGCCACTCTTTTTTACAAGTTTTAGACTATATGTTTTGTGAAATTACATATATTTCCAAGCGATTGCGTTTTCAGCACCATCGCAAGCATTAGCAGCGTCAACAACAGCAATAGGTAAGTCACCACCTTCAATTGTATAAACATTTGTACCACTTGCTGATGCTGCTTCTATGTTAGCTGCAGCTGTTCCGGCAGAATCTGCAGTATCACCAACAATAGTCATAGCTAGTAAACCACCACCAGCATCGCCACCCCATTCTGTTGTTGCGATTGATACGCAAGCAGCTTCTGGAATTTTATCCATAGCGATAATGAATGCACCATTGTCATCTGTGCTTTTAACGTCAGCTGATTTAATTAATGTATTACCAGCAAATGCGTTTGTAATCTCAGCGTCTGAAGCATCAGCGTCTACAGATGCTGTGTTATCATACATTTCGTTTGGTAAAACACCAGTACGAATAGCAGCACCGTTTACTAAACCTTCATAAGACTTTTGAGAAGAATATAATGTTCTAATGTTTGTAGAAATCATATTAACTTGTTCAATAAGTTTGTTTGTTTTGAATTTGTTCATAGCTTTTGAGTAACCTGCGATACCACCAACTGATAACACACCAACGATTGCTAGCACGCCGAGCATCTCAATCATAGAACGACCTTGTTCATTAAATCTCATTTTAGTTCTCCTAAAAAATATTAACTTTAACGGTTTTACTTTACATTAAAATCTAAATTTTTGCAATTATGCAAAAGGTAATAGACTATAACTTTAGTAATATTCGGTTCCGTTTCAGCGAAGGATTATAGCCTTGTGGAACCGAACCTTGGGTTGTATATTAAGGTAAAAAGATTAATTTTTTGCTAATTATTATGGATATTTTTTTTGCGTTGAATAATATGATTTAAATTAATTTGTATGTTTATACTGTATTGCGAATGGTGGATCCCCGGTTCGCACTGACGTGCGCCCGAGGATGACCGTAGAGGGAGAGCTATGCTGAGCCCGAGGATGACCGTAGAGGAAATTCGAAGATCCCTTGACCATTCAGTTACACTGAATGGAGGGATGACGGTTTAAAAGTTTGTTTATTGGTACTGGGACAATGTTGACAGTTTAAAGTTTGTTTATAGGTGCTAGGATGAGGGCATGGCGGTTTAAAAGTTTGTTTATATAGTTTGTATAGAGGGATAAAAAAATATTCTATTGACTGAATAAGAGTTTTTTGATATACGGCTCTTATCATAATATTTAAGGAGATGACTATGGAACAGAGAATTATTGATGTTAATGGTGTTAAACTTTCTAACAACTTACCTTTTGGTCTTTTGTGTGGTCCTTGCCAAATAGAAAGCAGACAACATGCTATTGACATCGCAGGTGCAATGGTTGAGATTACAAAAGAGTTAAATATACCATATATTTTTAAAGCATCTTTTGATAAAGCGAATCGCACATCTATTAATGGCGCTCGTGGTGTTGGCATTGAAGAGGGCATGCGTACTTTTGATGAAATTAAAAAGCTTTATAACAATCTTCCTATTGTAACTGATGTACATGAAAAAGAACAATGCGAACTTGTTGCTAAACACGTTGATATGTTACAAATTCCTGCATTTTTATGTCGTCAAACAGATTTAGTTGTAGCTGCAGCTAAAACTGGAAAAGTTGTTAATATTAAAAAAGGTCAATTCTTAGCTCCATGGGATGCAAAAAACTTGGTTGTAAAATGTGATGAATCTGGCAACCACAATGTTTGCATAACAGAACGTGGAACAAGTTTCGGATATAATACACTAGTTACAGATATGAGAGGTTTACCTCGCATGGCAAGAGATACTGGTTGCCCTATTATCTTTGATGCGACACACTCTGTTCAACAACCTGGTGGTATGGGTGGTAGCTCTGGTGGACAACGTGAGTTTGCTCCTGTTTTAGCACGTTCTGCTGTTGCTGTTGGTGTTGGCGCTGTATTTATCGAAACACACGAAAATCCTGATAAAGCACTTTCTGATGGACCAAACACAATTGCTCTTAAAGACATGAAAGGTGTTTTAGAGGTATTGAAAAAGTTTGATGAAGTTAGAAAGAGTTTAGATATTTTTTAATCCTAGTTCTGATGATTATAAAAGATGAAGGATATGTATTAAGCGCAAAAAAATACGGCGAGAAGTCGCTGATTGTTACTCTTTTAACTAAAAACAAAGGTAAAGTCGTCGGTTTTGTTTCTGATGGTTCGAGCAAAAAAAATAGAGGTCTTTTCCAAGCTGGAAATAAACTGTTTTTTGAAGCGAGTGCTCGACTTGAAGAAAATATGCGACGACTTTTTCGTTTAGAGCTGATTGAACCTAATGCAGTTATAATGATGAGCGATGTTAAAAAACTCGAAGTTATGACAGCTGTTTTGCCGATGATGATTAGGGTCTTAAATGAAAATGATGAGACATATCAACTGTATGATGTAGCTTCTAAATTTTTTAGAGCAACTAGCCTTAAAGATATGCTTATACATTATGCATATTTTGAATTTTATGCATTAGAATACCTAGGAATCGGACTATCACTTGACTGTTGCGCTGTTACAGGACAGACTGAGGGATTAGTTTATGTTTCTCCAAAAACAGGAAAAGCTGTTTGCAGAGAAATTGGAGAGCCATATAGAGATAGATTATTTTTATATCCGCATTTTGTTGTGGATAACAATACTAATCCGTCTTATACAGAAATATTTAATGTGTTAAAAATGACTGAGTTTTTCTTAAAAGAGCATTTTTTTAAGTTTCATAACTTAATTTGGCCTAAAAGTAGAGCTAGTATATGGCAATATTTTGCGGACAGTGTTGGAGAAGAAAAAGAGATAACGAACCTATAGAGTTGACTTGAGGGTAAAATGGAAGAAGAAATTATTGATGAAAGAATTCAGAACGTTAAGTTAAAAGAAGAATTAAGCAAACGTTATCTATCTTATGCGATGTCTACAATTGTTGCTCGCTCTTTACCTGATGTTAGAGATGGATTAAAACCTGTTCATCGTCGTTTGATGTATGCGATGAGGCAATTAAAACTAGATCCAAAATCTGGATTTAAGAAATGCGCTAGAGTTGTTGGTGATGTTATCGGTAAATATCACCCTCATGGTGATAGTGCAGTTTATGGCGCTATGGTACGTTTGGCTCAAGATTTTTCTGTGAGATATCCTCTTGTTGATGGACAAGGAAACTTTGGTAATATTGACGGTGACGGCGCTGCTGCAATGCGTTATACTGAGGCTAGATTAACAGAATTTGCTCTTGCCTTGATGGAAGGCTTAAACGAAAATTGCGTTGATTTTATGGATACATATGATGGAGAAGAACAAGAACCAATGGTTATGCCAGCAGCTGTTCCTAACCTATTATGTAATGGTTCTACTGGTATTGCTGTAGGTATGGCAACGAATATCCCTCCTCACAATTTGGGAGAAGTTGCTGATGCATTGTTATATCTTATTAAAAATCCTGAATGTGATATTGCGCAACTTGTTAAATATGTTAAAGGTCCAGACTTTCCTACCGGTGGTTTGATTATTGCTGACCAAAAAGCTATTGTTGATGCTTATACTCATGGTAAAGGTTATTTTAGAATTAGAGCAAAATGGGAAAAAGAAGATTTAGGTAAAGGACAATATCAAATTATTGTTACAGAAATACCGTATCAAGTTATTAAGTCTAAATTGATTGAAAAAATTGCTCAACTTTTAGAAGATAAAAAACTTCCTTTGCTTGCAGATGTTAGAGATGAATCTGCTCAAGATGTTCGTATTGTTTTAGAACCAAAGAATCGCTCTGTAGATGCTAACTTGTTAATGGAACACTTGTTTAAACAGACTGAACTAGAAACAAGATTTGCAATGAACATGAATGTTCTTTCTTCTGATGGTGTGCCTAAGGTAATGAGCTTGAAAGAGGTTTTGAAAGAGTATCTAAATCATCGTCATAAAGTGCTTATTAGAAGAGCGCAATATAGATTAGATAGAATCTTAGCAAGACTTGAAATTCTTACTGGCTATTTGGTAGCTTATCTCAATCTTGATGAAGTTATTCGCATTATTCGTGAAGAAGATGATGCTAAGGCTGTTTTGATGGCTAAGTTTGGTTTAACTGATAATCAAGCAGAAGCTATTTTAAATATGAAGTTGCGCAATCTTCGTAAACTAGAAGAAGAAGAAATTAGAGCTGAATATGATGAATTGGTTGAGCAGAAAAATGGCTTAGAAGCTTTGCTTGGCAGTGAAGAGTTGCGCTACACTCGTTTAGGCGAAGAAATCAATGCTATGAAAGAGAAGTTTGGTAAGAAAACTGTTCTTGGTCGTAGACGCACACAATTTGCGGATATGCCTGAAGATATTGATGTACCAATTGAAGCTATGGTTGAAAAAGAACCTATTACTATTATTCTTTCTCAAAAAGGTTGGATTAGAAGTATGAAAGGTTATATTCCTTTAACCGAAGAATTTAAGTTTAAGGAAGATGACGGATTACAATGCGCTATTCATGCCTATACTACAGATAAAATAGTTCTATTTGATACTTCTGGTAAATTCTTTAATATCGGAGCAAATGAAATTCCTTCAGGTAGAGGATTTGGTCAACCAGTAAGATTGATGACTGACCTTGGGGTTAATGATAATGTATGCGCTATGTTTGTGTTTGAAAAAGGCGCAAAATATGTTGTATCTTCAGACTATGGACACGGTTTTGTTATTGATGAAAGCCATATGTTGGCACAAACTCGTAATGGTCGTAAGATATTAAATCTTGCTGATGGAGAAGTGGCTGCATTTTGTAAAAAAATTACAGGCGATATGGTGGCCATTGTTGGTGAGAATCGTAAGCTTCTTGTATTTAAATTAGAAGAAATTCCAACAATGGCAAGAGGACGCGGTGTAACATTACAAAAATATCAAGGATGCAGAATGTCTGATATTCAGATTTTCAAAGCTGAAGAAGGTTTTTGTTATAATCGCTCTGGTGGTGTTGCTAATGAAAAAGAAC
The DNA here is from genome assembly GCA_045578445.1 of Alphaproteobacteria bacterium. Lineage (GTDB taxonomy): Bacteria > Pseudomonadota > Alphaproteobacteria > RF32 > CAG-239 > CAG-267. The sequence continues at coordinate 71,532 of JAZNKG010000028.1, read as the reverse complement.
TTCTCACTTGGCTTGGACATAGAGCTCAAGTTGGTAGGCTTGTTCCCTTTGGTTTTCCTAAGACGAATAAATTTTTCAAAGAATAATATTTTAAGAACCTCGTTATGGAGGTTCTTTTTTTGTATATCACATAAAATAAAAGCGTACTTTTGTAGTACGCCTTTATATTTTATCTATCTTTATTAAACCAATCTTTTATCATCTGTTCTTGTATTTGCTGTTCGTCATTGCTTGGCTCTTCTTGACGATGCTCATTCCAATCTTTGAGGAATTCATCATATCTTAAGAGCACATCATCACTACGACGTTTCCATCTTGCAAAAAACTTTTCACCATAGCGGCGTTTTATTGTAGATGATAATTGGTATTCTTCTTTATATCTGATAATATTGTACAAGCGTTTTGCTTTTTCAAAATCAACAGTTGATTCTTTATTGCTACCTGAACGTTCAAATTGATAATAGCGCCCTCTTCCATCATTACCGTCACCACGATAATAATTTAAGATATCAGCGATGTCTTTAAATGTGTCAACATCTTCAATATGCTCTAATGGAATATGTAATTTTTTACGCCAGTTAGGATAAAATCTTCCATTGTTACCACTAACTTCCATTAAGCCACGTTTACCAGAATGTGTTACATCAATATCTAATGTTCCTGGAATATTACCAACTTCGCTAACTCCTAATATATCAGAAAATGGCATCAACATAATAGCTGATTTTGAACGAGCCAACCAAGCCGCAACAGCTTGTTCATATTTAGCAGGAACATTATTTGCTTCCCTTCTTGGGTCTGCACACATTTTTCCGCCAACTTCTTTCCAACAGCCATAATGCTCTAACATCCAGTTTAGAGCCTCACGTTGTGAAGCATATTGCTCAAGCATTCCATCTATTGTTTCTTTATTATAAAAGCGAAGTGCTGCCTTTTGCCATATATCCTTTACATTCCATTGGTTCACTAGTGTTGGTGTATCATGTGTAGATGTAGCGCAAACTGATAATTCTGGATAATGTTCTGGGCGCCTCATTGAACGATAGCAATCGCTCTCTCTTTCAAATGGTAACACCTTATATGATAAGATACCGTATTCTTCCATTTGGCGACGGAAGTGATCTGTTGTATTACCAATATCCTCGCCAATTATCATTGTCTTATTTCTATGACTTTCTAGTGCAACTATTGCTAATAACTCTTCTGTATTATAATATACATAGTTACCTTTTTCGCCATTGTCTAAATGAAAATATAGACGATTAAGTTGTAATACGTGGTCTATACGGATACATCCAGCATACTTCATATTAGCTTCTAGTATTTTACGATATGGCTCGTACCCCTCTTCTTGCAAACGACTTGGATTAAAACCTAATACGTTCCATACTTGACCAGCTGGAGATAAATCATCAGGCATTGCACCAGCTGAACCTTTGATAAATAAATCTGAGTAATACCAAGCTTCGAAACCTTTAGGAGATGCGCCTACAGCCATATCCATATAAAGTCCTATTTTCATACCTGAGTTTAGACAACTATCTTTTACTGTAGATAATTGTTTGGTGCATTGCCATTGAGTATATTTATAGAACTCTATTTCATCTTTATGTTCTTCAACAAAACGTAAAAACTCTGGAGATTTTGGATTTTTATATTCTTTTGGCCAATATTTCCAGTTTAATGGCATCGGTTTTTGCTTTGAAAAATAATCATTTAACGCTCTAAATGTAGCATACATTTCTAATATACCATCTTGACTATCGCAATATACTCTGTAGCGGTTATAGTCTTCTTTATTATCGCGCTTTTTAAACTCTTCATAGCATTTGTGCATAATGTCATCTACCAACTCTTGTGTTGTAGTATAGTCAACATATGCACAACGACGATTTCTCTCTAGTTTTTTCTGAAACTCAGGATTGTTATTGTAGTAGTCTTGTATTTCTTTACTGCGTTTAAATTCTTCAACAGCTGTTACATCAAGGTATATGTAGTTGAAAAACATACGACTGTCTGGAGAATATGGCGATGCATTTTCTGGCTGGTCACTACGATTTGCGTGCACAGGGTTTACCCCTAAAATTCCTGCACCATTTTTGCCTAAAATATAGCCCAATTGTGCTAAATCGCTATAGTTACCTATACCTAAATTATTTTCACTAACTTGTTCATATAATTGAACTGGAACACCCCAAGTTTTTTTGCCTTCTTTTATACCTAGTCTGTCATAACATTTTTCTGGAGCTGCAATTAATCTTGTTTTTTGTGCTGTTTCTATTCCATCTTTATTGATATATGAAAATTCTACACTGTGATATCCCATGCGTACATGGAATGGAAACTTAAAACGATATTTTCTATATGTTGTACCATTTATGGTTCTTGTTACTTCGTCACCGCTATATTCAATTTTTTCTAGTTCATCAACAGAAACTTCTCCACTATAGAAACGGTCTGATTCTTCTAGAGCAATTTCACCTTTATAATATTTTCTTGGGTCTTCATCTTCATAGAAATCCCATTTTAATTTTTTTACCCCATCTGGTAAAGAAATTTCTATTGTTTCTACCTTATTCTCTCTTAATATTGGAACAGTTCTGACAATATTGATAAATCTATCATTTTTTTTCTTTTCTATTAAGCCTTCAACAGTTCTAATATTCTCCCAATATTTTTGCCCATCTTGCGTGCGATAATCAAAACTCTCATCCAAAATATTCATGGCTTTGAGCAGTCCTACTTTTTCATCTATTGTTGCGTGTAGCTCAATGCCAGACATGTAAGCCAAATCGTTAATGCTTTGACAAATATCCATATCCCCAAAATCCCCTAAAAAATGTTATTATATATTATGCTTTTAGTATACGTATCAAAATTTCTTTAGCAAAAGCTATTGCTAACTTATAAACAAATAAAACTTTTTTGAAGTATATATTTTTTATGTATCTATAGGATAGGAACATTCCAAGCTATAAAAATAGATATCTTGAAAAAATTAAAATCCACTAAAACAATAGAATGAGCGGGATAGATGGATACAATCTATATTGCAAATTAAACCTACGTTTTTTTGCAATATAAGTCAATAAAAATCTTTTTGTTTAGAATCAATAACATACGAAAATGAAAATTCATTGCAAAAAAACGTACAATTATATGCAATGGTTATTTATTTTTTGGGAGAAACAATATGGATAATAACAATGACAAAGCTATTACATTTGAGGATATAGAATTTAGACCTAGCAAAGCTTATCCCAACTCAAGACATGCTGATTTATTTTTGGACAATGGACTTTGTGCAAATATTTTTGAGGACCATAAAGATGGTGAAGATAATATAAGATATGTTATTAGTCTTTCAAAAGATGACGAATATATAGATTTTAGTTTACCATCAATATGCGAGCGAACTAATAATATTGACGCAAAATCAAAGGATGAGTTAATTAAAATATTAAATATAGCATCACAAATTACCGAAGATGATATATTTGATCCTCTTGATGACTATGTTGTTGAAAATAATAACAAAGCTATTACATTTGATGATATAGAATTTAATAAAAACAGTAGATTAGGGAAAAGAGGCATTGTACATTTTAGCAATGGGATACGGGCATCTATTATAAAATTGAATGAACAATTTTCTCAAAAATTTGGTGTCGAATATAAAATATCTTTACTAAACGAACATGGAGTACCTTTGGATACAGATTTATGCTCTAGAGAACAAACGCTCAACGCAAAAGACACTCAAGAATTAAATGAATTATTAAAAAAATCTCAAAAACTTGATGAGAATGGTAAATTACAACCCGAAACGCTAAAAGATAATGCCTCTGAACAATTAGTAGACTATGATACTGAACGTTATCAAGAAGAAGATGATGATTATGATCGTGACGATGATGACGATATGGATAATAATAGTGAAAAAAAAGCTATTACATTTGAGGATTTAGAGTTTGAGCCATATGACGAGTATCCTTCTTTTTCAAAGCGTGCTTTCTTGACGTTAGACAATTACCTTAGCGCCTCTGTTTTAGAATTCTCTGCAGAAGGACAGGAAAGTTTTGGTTACAAATATGGAATAATTTTAAGAGATTATGAGAATGCTCCTCTTGATTTAAGCAATAAAGGTATATGTGGTATTGCTGGAGCTACGACAGACCAAAAGTTAATTAAAATGTTAAACTTAGCATCTAAGTTTCCTAATGATATTGATAATCCTTGGTTTAATGGCTATATAAGTAAGCCGTATGAAGAATATATAGATCTTATTGATGAAAGAGATTATAGCAAAAATAAACCAAATGAAACAAAAGAATTTATAACTTGGGATGATTTAAAGTTTGAGCCATATGGTGTTTATGAAAGATGTCCAAGTAATTGGACTCATACAAGTGTTAAATTTGATTTAGGTTCATTACACATTATAAGAATATCAAATGAAGATGGTAGCATTAATCATTATGATTGCATGAAATATACTGCGGATTGCCGCCAATGTTGCGATGCTTTTGGTGTATACAATACTGATAAAGAGTATTTAAATAATTTCTTAAGAGAATGTCAGTGTGAATTTGGGCTTAATAAAAATGATAAGTTACCTAAAGAGCAAACAAAAGACTCAAAATCATCTGAAAAAGAAGATAGAGCAAAACAAAGTGCTGAAAGAATTAGGGTGAAGAAGAAATCTGTTTCCGGGGTATATGTGGCTGATAAAATCGGCGAAGCTATGCGAAGCGGTGTTGTATCAGAAACAGTTACTCCTGAAAAAGGTAAACAGCTATCTGATAATATTAAGAAAAAGTATATTATGGATAGACAACAAAAATCTTAAGTTTACAGATAAAAAAGGAGGATTTAACTCCCCCTTTTTTTATTTTATGAAATCTGCTTACTTTCTCTCTTTTTCAATTATTTTATGTAGAGCTTCTCCTACATTTTTTTGCGTAAAGTTTTCTAATGTAATTTGTTGAGCCTTTTGAGCTTTTTCTATTCGCTCTTTGTCATGTGATAGGTAGTATTTTATTAGTTCTATAAGCTCTTCTTCTGATTTATACATCGGAACACTATCCCCATATATTTCTTCTATTTCTGGCATATAATCTGATATTAACAATGTCCCTGTTGCTGTTACATCATAAACTCTGTTATTTATAAATCCATTCGTTCGCATATCCTCTCTATGGTCATTTAATACTATTTTGGCAGAACTATAATATTTATGAAGTTCTTTATTATCTATATATTCTCTTGTAGATAAATTACCCCATCCTGGTCCATATACCGTTATTGGAAGGTTATATTTAAGAACTATATCTGCAGAACCATATTGACGCTTTGTTCCAACAAATAAAACTTCGCTTTTTAGTTCTTCTTGTGGATTTCTATAAAAGACATCAGTATTTGTAAATTGAGGAACATAATATGCCTTAAATCCTTTTTCTTTTAGTTTTTGGGTATATATTTTCGATGCTACTGCTAATGCATCATAAAATTGTAATTCATCTATAGCGATATTACCATATTTTAGCTTATTCATTGTTATTTTATCTCTATTTTTTATCATATTATAATCATAATTTGTATAAAAAACTGGATATATTATATATGCAATATTTAGATGCTTATTATCTGGAAATGGGGGAAGAAACTTAAAATAACCTCTTAAATATATATTTATTTGGCTATTTTCATTTTCAGGATACATTTTTAATCTATAATCAATAGATACATCATTATATTTTAATTCTAATGCACTTTGTAAAAATTTTCCTAAAAATACCTCGCCTATATTAGTTTCTTCTTCTGCGCAACTCTTAATTCTTAACGATTTTTGTTGCATGGGCTTTGAAAAACTGAGCTCTTGCTTTGAGGATATAGAATAAAACTTTGTTGCGGTATTTTGATATATAACACCACCCAAAATTATGCTTATTAAAAATATGAACAAACATATAAGTATCTTTTTCATATTTTTCTTGCCCTTTGAATAATCTCATCTAATTGTTTTGCAGTATCTAAAATATCTACACCTACATTTAGATTGTGACACTTTTTTATATTTGGATTTATACTTATTGGAAAATGAATAGCCTTAAAATTGAACATAGCTGTATATCCAAATCTATTTTCTGAAACAATTAACAAGTAATCATATTTTTTTAGTAGTTCTATATCGAATGCACCAAAACAATCGCCAACTAATGCAATATTAGTATCTATTTCTCTTTTTTTATATTCTTTTTGATAATAGCTATTTATGTTGGTATATAAAAAATCTATTTTTGTTTTAGGAAATATATTTGGACAGTCAAAATTGTAACCTAGTTTTTTTAATTTTTCTTCAAGCCCTATTGATAAATGTTTATAAAAAATATCTCGATCAGCATTGATTACTATACACTTTCTACAATATGATCTTGTATAGTAACCAATGCTTATCCCTATTATAATAAGAAAAAATATAAGATATTTTATATTTTTATTTTTCAACTAGTAGTTCCTCTATTTCTTTTGCAATATTTTCAGCAGTTAAGCCAAAATATTCAAAAAGTTTATTACCAGGAGCTGATGCACCATAGCTATCTATTCCTATAGTTTTTTGAGCATATCTATTCCAGCCGAATGTTGAGCCTGCTTCAACGCTAATTACTGGAGCAGAACCTAAAACCTCTAATTGATAGTTTTCGCTTTGCTCTTCAAACAATTCCATACACGGCATAGACACAACAGCAACATCTATGCCTTTATTTTGTAAAATTGCCTGAGCTTCAACTGCTGCAGATACTTCTGAACCAGTTGCAATGATAGTTGCTTGACGTTTATTTTTTGCAGGAGATATTACATAAGCACCTTTTAAGGTTAAGTTGTCTTTTGCTGATGTTCTTAGCATTGGTAGGTTTTGGCGAGATAATGCCAACAAACTTGGACGCTTATTTTCTGTTAATGCAATTTGCCAACTCTCTGCTGTTTCCACAACATCGCATGGTCTAAATGTTAGTATATTTGGCATAGCTCTATATGATGCTAAATGCTCTATCGGTTGATGAGTTGGTCCATCTTCGCCAACACCGATAGAATCGTGTGTTAAAACATATATAACTCTTAATCCCATAAGAGCAGCTAGACGCATAGATGGTCTTAAATAATCAGAAAAAACAAAGAATGTTCCTCCATAAGGGATTGCACCACCATGAAGAGCCAAACCATTCATTATTGCGCCCATTGCGTGTTCACGTATACCATACATGATATTATTACCATTGTAGTCATCTTTGGTTATTGTTTTTAAACCTTCAACAAATGTTAGGTTTGAAGCTGCTAAATCTGCAGAACCGCCAACTATTTCTGGTACATTTGGAACAATCGCTTTTAAGCACATTTCTGATGCTTTACGTGTAGCTACTTTTGTTTTTTCTGCTATTGCGGTTTCTTTTAATAAATTTAATTCATTATCCCAACCATGTGGTAATTTATTTGCGATGACATCCCTAAACTCTTGCGATGATTTTGAAGCATTTTCTACCCACTGGTTATATAATGATTGGTTACGAACTTGAGTGTTACGCCAATCTGATAAGATTTCATTTGGCAATTCAAATGGCTCATAGTTCCAATTAAGATTTTGGCGCATTAACTTTGTTTCTTCTTCGCCTAGTGGAGAACCGTGACATTTTGATGTGCCGCATTTATTTGGAGAACCCAAACCAATTGTTGTTTTGCAAGATATTAGAGTTGGCTTATCAGATTTTTGAGCAGTTTCTATCGCTTTTCTAATCTCATCATAATCATGTCCATTAATGCTTAGTGTATTCCACCCCATAGCTTCAAAACGCATCAACTGATTGGTTGAGCTTGCTTTATCAACCGTTCCATCAATGGTTATATTGTTATTATCCCAAAATACAATTAATTTATTTAGTTTCAAATGACCTGCTAAAGAAGCTGATTCTTCTGATATACCTTCCATTAAACAACCATCACCAGCTATTACATAAGTATAGTGATTACATAGTTGATTACCATACTTTGCATTTAACATTCTTTCAGCCAATGCCATACCTACTGCTGATGAAATGCCTTGTCCTAGTGGTCCTGTTGTCATATCTATTCCATCTAAATGTCCATACTCTGGGTGACCTGCAGTTTTTGCACCAAATTGACGGAAGTTTTTTATGTCTTCAATTGTTATATCTTCATAACCTGTTAAATATAGAAGAGAATACATCAACATTGAACCATGTCCTGCTGATAAAACAAATCTATCTCTATCAAACCACTTAGGAGCTTTAGGATTTAATTTGATATATTCTGCAAATAAAACTGTTGCCACATCGGCCATTCCTAAAGGCATACCTGGATGTCCTGAATTTGACTTATTTATTGCATCTGCAGAAAGAAAACGAATAGCATTTGCCATATTTTTCATTCGAATATTATCAATCATATTTATACTCCTTTTAGCGGTTTAACGATTGTATGTAAATAGAGCTATGAGCTCTTGATGTTTAGAATAAACAAACTGATCAACTAGTGTCACTTTATCAAAAGAATATCCAGAATCTATTAAAATCTGAGCATCATAAACAAAAGTTTTTGGATTACATGAAACAAAAACTATTTTTTCTGGTTTATCACTAGGTTGTATTTTAGATATTTCAATACATTGCTCATGTGCTCCTGCTCTTGGCGGGTCTATAACTAATGTTTTTACATTTTTTAGTTCTGATGCATCTAGAGGATATTTGAATAAGTTCTTATTTATAACTTCAACATTTTGAATTTGATTTTTGTTTATAGCTCTCTTAAGACCTTCTGTTGATAATGATGACGAATCCACAGATAAAATAGTGTTATTTTTATTCTTTGCTAAAGGATATGTGAATGTTCCTAGCCCGCAAAACAAATCAGCAATTTTGCCTGTGGTGTTTCCCATATAATCTAAAACTTTTTCAATCATTTTGATTTCAGCGTTTTTAGATGCTTGAAGAAATACGTTTTGTGGAAGGGGAATAGTATAATCTGAAATATAAATTTCTGGTGTTACCTTTTCGATAATAGTTTCTGGTTCTAAATTTCTAATCTGCCATGATATTCTTAATATATTTTCTTGCGAATTTACAAAATCTGCCACGAGCATTCTATGTTCTAAACAAGGTTCATCGTTTAACTTTAACATAAAATCAAATCCGTTATCAGCTTCTAACATCTGAATGCCACCATTTTGTATAGTTTTTGTTTCCAACTTCTTTTTTTTGTTTTTGATATTAAAAGTTATAGAACAGAATTCTTTTAAAAATTCATATAATTTAGGTAAAATATCGTTTAATCTAGGGGTGAGCATAGGACAATTAATAACATTTATAACATTATGTGTTTTAGCCTCATTAAACCCGAGTATTTGTTTCTTTTTATCAAATACAAATTCCATATCAGCACGACGTCTACAACCATCTTCAATAAATATAGGTGTTTCGATAATTGGATTAGCATTTTTAATCAATGAAATTGTTTTGATAAAATCATCTTCTTTATTTTTTTGATATACTTCTTGGCTTAGGTTTCTATAAAAACATCCACCGCAAATATTACAAATAGAATTACTCATTATTATCCTTTCTTTTTTATATCTTTAACAGAAAATATCTTATTTACAAGTAAAGTTTTAAACATTTTTGCGATGAAAGTTAAAAAAATGATGAATATTATTTTTATTGGTATATAATATATATGAGTTTAGTATATTTATTGGAGATTTTAATGTTAGTTCGTATTCCAGATCATTTTAGTACAAACTTTAAGTTTAGCTTTAAAGGATTGCCGGAAAAAGCTGTAAAAGCTTGCGATAGAACCTCTATTTTTCATGTTGTTGCAGGATGGATTTTAGGTATCATGTTGCTTTGTTTAGGAAGCTTTGAGCTACTAAGCTTTTTAACTGTTGAAAATACTGCAACCTCATCTTTATTTTTACATGAAATTTTTTCTATAATTGTTATGGTTATAGGATTTATTTTGATTACGATATCAACAATATCTTTTATTAGATACAAAAAGTATATATTTGATGGACGTGTTTTTCATATTACATATAGACCTGCACTTGGAATAAAACAAAAATTTAGCGAACCACTTGAAAACTATGTGGGTGTTAGACTACGAGTGTTATTTACTCAAGTTGGTTTGGTTAATAAAAACAGATATGTGATAGATTTATTTCATTATGACACCAATAAAATAATTCCTCTTTATATTTCGACTATTAATACAGATATTAGAAAAATTTGGGAAGCTTATGCAAAAATGTTTAAACTTCCTGCTCTTAGTATTGGCGATAGAGGATTAGTACAAAGAGATTATAATGACTTAAATAAATCTATCAAAGAACTTGCTGTAGAAAATAAACTTCCTTATATTGTTGGAGGTAAATTTCCAGCCCCTAATTCGCTTGATATTGAAGAGACTGGACGTTCTACTATAGTTAAACAAACTGGAATATACTGGGATTTCATTAATAAAATATATTTATCTCTTTCTGTTATTATATCAATCGTGTTAACTTCTGCAGGTGTTTATATGACACTATCAGGGAGAATTTTACCTGTACAATATTTAGCTTGTGGAGGTGTATTATTGCTTTTAGCAATGTACTTTATTGCTAAATTGTTTAGGTCATACAAACTTGATATATATGAAGATAGAATCGTTATATCTAAAATGTTATTTGACTCTCCTCTTAAGGTTGATGCTATTTTCAGCAAAGATATTGAGAGTGTAGAACTTGGATATGATACAACTATGGACCGTTATAATATAGCAATTATTGCGGATAACAAAGCAATTAACTTTGGAGTTAAACTCCCTGTCAATGATTTGTTATGGTTAAAAGATTTCGTTATAAGAAAATTAATTGGTAATTAAATTTACATTTTAATTGCATAGTTGCTTGTATATGATAAATTTGGCTAAACTTTTATAGAGAAGGATTAGAGTACAATGGCTAAGAATATTAAACGCGAATCGGAAAACAAAAACACTAAAACATCTACAAATAATCAATATTTTAATTTAGATGCTGAGAAAGCTTTTTTTGATGAAGTTGATGAAGATGTAAGAAATGAACGCTTCAAAGAATTAATGAATAAATACGGCGCATATATTCTTGCTTTTTTAATTTTAGCATTATCAATAACTGTTGGATATGAAAAAATTGCGTTATGGCGCCTACATAAGTCTGAACAATCAAATGTACAATATGTTAAAGCTCTAGCTCCAGCTGAAGATTATAATAACAATATTAGTGAATTAGAAAATATTGTAGCTACTGAAAATGGATTATACAAAGATATTGCTTATCTTCAAATTGCCAATATTCTTTTAGATAACAATGAGGTTGCCAAAGCTCTTGATGTACTAGGAAAAATAGTAAACGACACAACAATTTCTGAGAAAGTTAGAGAAATTGCTGCAGTTAAGGTTGCAACTTATAAAGTTGACACAGCGACATTTGAGGAAATTAACTCTCTATTATCTCCTATTGTAGCAAAAAATGGGGCATGGTCTTTAGTAGCAAAAGAGTTATTAGCTATGTCTGCAATTCATAATAAAGATATTGAGAAAGCAAAATCAATTTATCAAGAATTACTAATGAATGGTAATGTTTCTGCAGATTTGAAAAATAGAATTAATGATATGTTAGCTTTTCTTAACGAAGAAAATTAGTTTTAATTATATTATGAGGTGAGATATGCGTTGTCTAAGTAAAGGACTTTGCTTATGTTTTGTGGTATGTGTATTATCATCATGTGCACAAGATAAGAAACTTCCTGTTGGGGAAAGGCTTTCAATTTTAAATGATTTTGAACAACAACTAAGTGTTTCTCAAAATAAAATTGCTAGCATCCCTGTAGCCTACACAAATAATTCTTGGACTCAAGCAGGGGTTAATCCTCGTCATATAATTGGAAATTTAAGAGCTGGATTTGAATTAAAAGAACAATGGGGAGAAAACTTTGGTAAAGGTATCAATAGAAGAGATATACTATTGCCTTCTCCTGTAGTTAGTAACAACAGAATTTTTGTTATGGATAGCAAAGGTGTTGTATCTGCTTTTAGTTTAATTGATGGTACATATTTGTGGAAGAATACACTATCTGCAAAAAGCAATACATTTAAAGATGCCAAAAGCAGAGCTTCAGGTCTAGCTATTGATGGAACTACCTTATTTGCAACGACTGGATTTGGTGGTGTTTTTGCTATGAATGCAGAAAATGGACAACCTAAATGGAGAATATCTTTAGAATCTCCTATACGAATCGCACCTGCTGTTACAGATAAAATGCTGTTAGTCCAAACTGTAGATAATTCATTATATGCTTTAGATAAAACTACTGGTAAGGAAATTTGGAAATTTAATGTTGCTCATGAAGATACTGTAATTGCTGGTGGAGCAGTACCTGCATATGATGCTGAAGACAATGTTGTTGTAGCAGGTTTTTCTAATGGTGAAATTGTTGTATTAAATGCAGCTGTTGGCACTCCTTTGTGGACATCTATGCTTGTATCTAATGAACAAGTAAGTTCAACGACTGAAATCAATACCATTGGCTCTTATCCAATTATTCAAGAAGGAATTATATATGCCATAAGCAATAGTAATTCATTGACATCATTAGATATGAGAACTGGCGATAAATTGTGGGAAAAAGAAATAGGAACTATGCAAAATATGTTGTTAGCTGGTGACTATTTATTTGTTATATCAAACAAAAATGTTTTGTATGCTATAGAAAAATATAGTGGCGATATTACATGGTCTGTTGATGTGAAAAATTATTTAGATGCTGAAGATTATGATGAGGGAGAAGTTTATGCCTCTTCACCATTAATGCTAAACGGACAAATTTTATTAGCGTTCTCTAATGGAAAAGTATTAAAATTTGATGCACAAAAAGGTCATCTAAGAGCTAAAACAGATTTAGGCGTTGATATTAGTAATGGCCTTATTGCAGTAAATGAAAAAGTTATTGCAGTTACTGATAATGCCGATGTTATTGTGTTCAAGTAATATTCAGATAAAAAAATCTCGTAAATCTTCTTAAATTTTATGGCTTGAAAAATTTATATATCTGTGCTATATGCAGAGCCAATTGTTTTATTTTGGATTTTTAAGGAATAAAAAATGGCTTTGAAAGTTGCTATTGTTGGAAGACCTAACGTTGGTAAATCTACTTTGTTTAATAGGCTTGCTGGTAAGAAGCTTGCTCTTGTTCATGATTTACCAGGGGTTACTCGTGATAGAAAAGAAATCACAACAAAATATAAAGACTTAAAGCTTACAATTATTGATACTGCAGGATATGAAGAAGCTACTGCAGGAAAGATGGAAGAACGTATGTGGCAACAAACACAACGTGCTATTGATGATGCAGATGTTGTGTTGTTTTTGTTTGATGCTAGAGCTGGAATGCAAGCTTATGATGAGCATTTTGCAGATTTGGTTAGAAAGAGTAAAAAGCCAGTTTTATTACTTGCTAATAAATGTGAAGGAAAAGCTCAAGAACAAAGTATTTATGAAGCGTATAAACTTGGGTTGGGTGCTCCTCTTATTTTTTCTGCCGAACATAGCATTGGCTTTGATGAATTATATTTAGAATTAAAAGAGTTGGAAGAAAAATTAAAAACAAAAGAGAATAAAACTGAAAACGATGATAATGACAACGAAGAAGAAAGTATTGACGAGCTAAAAAAACGTCCTATTCAAATTGCTATTGTGGGAAGACCTAATGTTGGTAAATCTACCCTTGTCAATGCTCTATTAAACGATGAAAGAATGTTAACAGGACCTGAAGCAGGTCTTACACGTGATGCAATTACCACGGAGTGGAATTGGAAAGGCTGGAAAATTAATCTTGTTGATACTGCAGGTCTTCGCAAACAAGCTCGCGTTAGTGGTGCTATTGAAAAAATGTCGGTTGAAAGCACTTTATATGCTGCTAATATGGCTCAAGTAGTGATTTTAGTTTTAGATGCCGATGCCGTTTTAGATAAACAAGATTTAACTATTGCGAGAAAAGTTTTAGAAGAAGGAAGAGCTCTGGTTATTGCAGTTAACAAATGGGATATTGCAAATAAAAAAGAAGCTCTAGAAACATTAAATTATAAATTAGAGACTGCTTTAACTCAAGCTGATGGAGTACCTACGGTTACTATATCAGCTATTAAGAAGCAAGGTTTGGATAAGCTTTTGAGCGCTGTAATTAAAGTTTATGAAAGATGGAATATGCGTATTCCTACATCTCCACTAAATCAATGGTTTAAAGATGTTCAAGAGATGAACCCTGCGCCTCTAGGTAAAAACAAGCGTAGAATTAAATTAAAATATATTACTCAAGCAAAAACCAGACCACCTTCATTTTATATATTCTCTAGTAATCCTGAAGGGTTGCCTGATTCTTATTTAAGGTATTTAACTAATCAGTTACGTGAAACGTTTAATTTGAAAGGTGTACCTTTGAGAATTACAGTTAGAAAAACAGATAACCCTTATGCAGAATAGTAAAAAGCCTCTCAATTGAGAGGCTTTTTATTAAAAGTTAGATAATGATTACCTATCGATATCGCTACCTCTAACAACTTGAGGCTTAGGATTTTGAAGTTCATCAGCATAAATTATTTTACCTTCAAAATTTCTATTATCTTCAAAAACTTCTTTTTCCTGTTCTCTGTTTTTAAATTTAATCTTTTCAACTCCACTTAAATCACATTCACGCAAACATATGTCAGAATAAACAGAAAGATCTAAATTTTTTGGGAATTTATATGCTTGATATAACGTCACCTTAGCATCTTTTTTAATATTAAGTGCATTAAACTCTGAGAAACTACACCAACTTAAGCCGACTTCAGAGCACATTGACACATCTAATATCTTAGGTACACTCCCCCCTGCCTTATGCAAATATACTTTTGCTCCATCTCTAAAACTGATTTTTTTGAAATGCTTATTTAAAGATGAACCTGCAAAAAAATCTATACCAACCTCATCTACATCAAGACGTGCATTAATTTCTTTACCCCTAACTTTTTCCATTTCATCAACTGAGTAAAAACATAATTCCCTATATCTAGGAGAACCAACTAATGTATTTTCATAAAATTTATCTTGTCTACTAGCCATAAAAAATTCACCATAATAATGACCATTGTCTGCCAGCCATAGTAAATCTTTATAAACATCATCTGTTTGCTTTCTTCCTTCAACAGCGCCTATCACAAAATCTTTATATGCAAAACGCTCTTCTTCAGGTAGTTTATTTATCTCTGCTATAACAGATTTAATATGAATATAATGGTTAGTCATACCAAGAATTTCCATTGCGTCTTTTGGGGTTAAACCTTTCTTTCTCTTTTTATCAATTAATTCTCCTACTTTTGTAACACTTGTCTCTTTATCAACAATTTCAACAAAATGCGATTTAACATCATAATACATTGAGTGTCTTATAATACTACCTATCTCTTTTGTGTTTCTTGTTTCTTTCATTTCTTTCTCCTTTTATTTAAAAACAAAAAACCTCAAAGGCATTTACAGCCTTTAAGGCTTGATTAAAAAATTTCTCAGCAGGGTTAGTTAGTGTGTGTGTGTGTGTGTGTGTGTGTAGAAAACCGCCACTTTCGGGGTGGTCGCTACTTTTTTAGATACTAAATTTAACACACTTTTCATCAAACTTTCTCCTACAATACTCGCAAAGAATATCATAAAAATCAAGCTATGTCAACACATAAAAAAAGCCCCTTTGCGGGGCTTTTCATTAAACTAATTGAGTTTTATATAGGGAAGCATAAACTCCATTTTCTTTTTCTATTAGCTCTTTATGTGTACCAACTTCTACAATTTTACCGTAATTTACTACGACAATTTTATTAGCATTGCGAACAGTTGACAAACGGTGAGCTATAACAAAAACTGTTCTATCTTCCATGAGGTTTTCTATCGCTTGTTGAACGATTGCTTCTGATTTATTATCTAGAGCAGATGTTGCTTCATCTAAGATAACAATTGGAGCATTTTTGATAAATGCACGAGCAATCGCAATACGTTGCTTTTGACCACCAGATAAAAGAACACCTCTTTCACCAATTTGGGTATCAAGTCCTTTATCTAGAGTTGAAATAAATTCTTCTAAACAAGCGCTCTTTATTGCCTGATTAATTTCTTCTTCTGTAGCATCTTCTTTGCCTAGAATAATATTATCTCTTATTGTGCCTCCAAACAAGAAATTATCTTGGAACACAATAGCTATATTATCTCTTAGAGAATCGATATCAAGCGCTTTTACGTCTGTTCCATCTATCAATACC
This sequence comes from Alphaproteobacteria bacterium, assembly GCA_045578445.1. Classification (GTDB taxonomy): domain Bacteria; phylum Pseudomonadota; class Alphaproteobacteria; order RF32; family CAG-239; genus CAG-267. Next base: position 55,158 of record JAZNKG010000028.1, on the reverse strand, counting down.
TGACCTTTGGTAACGTCGTAAAAACGTGGTAATAGATTTACCAATGTTGTTTTACCACCGCCTGAATTACCAACAAAAGCAATAGTTTCACCAATATTTATTTTTAAATTTACATTATTTAGAACTTGTTTTCCTTTTACATAAGAAAAACTTACGTCTTTATATTCTATACCTTTTGTAGGTTTTTCTAACATTTTAGGATTATCACAATTCTTAATATCTGGCACTCTCTCTAAAGCGGTAAACACACGCTCCATAGCCATTAATGCCATTTGAACACTATTAAAGTTATTACCTATACTTTTTATTGGAGTATATAGCATAACAAGAGCTGCAATAAATGACACGAAACTACCTGCTGTTAGTTGTTCTGTGACAATCAAATATGAACCAAGCCAAATTACTGCAGCAATACCAAACGATACGATGAAGTGCATTAATGGAGACATCATACCTGTGCGTTGTACCATTTTCATACCAATTTTGAAAACACTATCTAATGTGTTGCAAAAACGTTTGTTTTGGTAATCATACAAATTATATGATGATATGATACGATTACCACTGTATGTTTCATTAAAATGAGTCATAACAGCAGAACCAGAAAATACTGACTTATCCATCAATCCTTTTATTCTTTTGCGTACTCTTGTTAGAGGATATAGTGCACCTAATAAAATTGCTGTAGCAACAATAGCTAATTGCCATGAGTTGTAAAATAATACTGCAATTAATGATAGTGATGAGAATAAACGAGTTGTAAATAACTTCATATTATTTAGCAATCCACTACAAGCAGAATCGACGTCGTTATTAAAACGGAAGATAATATCTCCTGATGTATTTTTATCAAAAAATGCTGCATTATAGCGCATTAATTTGCCAAACAATGTTTTTTTAACATCCATAGATATTTTCTGCCCCACCCAAGTATTTAAATAGGTTGCGCTATAAGTTAAAATACTTTGTAATGAGCTAAATACAATTATTAAAATTGGAATGAGTAAAGTTGACGAACCTCCTGTACTCTTTTCTACCATAACCACGTCCATATAAGGCTTTAAAGCCCATGCAATTACTGCATCCATAGAACCAATTGGTATAGTTATTAAAACAGCAGTTAGTGCTCTACCCCAATATGGTTTTACATATGGTAAAATCTTTTTGTAATTAACAACAAGGTTCATACTTAAAATTTTTGCTTTTAACTTTTGAAACATCAGTCTTCCTAATATAATAAAAAAAATTTCTAATTCGATTTTATGGCATAACAGATTTTTTATTAGAAGTAAATAGGAAAAACTAAATATTTTACATAAAAAAAAGTCGCCCGATAGACAGGAGCGACTTATAGATAGTCCATTAAAATAGTCCATATATAGTCCGCTAATTAAATTATAAAATTTCTATAGCTCCAGCAGCAGTTCGCCCTCTGTCATCATAAATTTCATAACTAACTTTTTGTCCCTCGTACAATTTTCTTAAACCTTTTTCTTCAAGTTTAGTAATATGCACAAACACGTCTTTTCCACCATTTTCTGGTTGGATAAAACCATAGCCTTTACGGGAGTTAAACCACTTAACAGTTCCTGTTGTCATTTTGTCTCCTTATTATTAAAATAAAATAGTTTCACTTCTTACTAAGCATTTTTTGAGCCTAGCAAGTGATATTTATAATACTTTTTATTTTACAGTCAAGTAGTATGTGTATTTTTAATTGTTTTTTAGTGAAATATTTTGCAACTGTTGTTTGATATACTCGCGAAATTCTGGATTATAGCCTGTTTGAGAGATTTTTTCATTCAAAACATCTAAAATCTCTTGTCTATATTTTGCTTTATTAGAGGCTATTTTTACAAGATAGTATACAGTTGCTTCAAAAACTTGTTTTTCTTCACTATCTAGCCCTGGTAAAAAGCTTAGGTATACTGGGGAATATTTCTTTTTTGCTTCTGTTTTTGAAAGGGCATATGCTGCTTTTTGTATCTTTTCTGCTTCTTGTGGTGAGATATCATCACTTTTGCGACCTACGATAAACTCTTTAATTTTTTTGAGCATTGATGTATTTATTGCTGCAGACATAACCTATCCCTCTTAATATTTTAATACTGGATATAAGATAAATGTTGTTTTTATTTTTTGCAATTGCTTTTTAGAAAAGATAAAGAAAAATTATTGACACTTAAAATAAAGAAGACTAAGAATATTGCACATTATATGTTGCTTCATCGTCTAATGGTAGGACAGCGGACTCTGACTCCGTTAATCTTGGTTCGAATCCAGGTGAAGCAGCCAGAGTTCAAAAGTCGTCAGAAATGGCGACTTTTTTGCGTCGCTACGGAAGATTTTATCTTCCTACTTACGCGAACAACTAACCTTTGCTTTGGGTAAACCCTCGCAAAGCTAAGAGAAGTTTGTTATTTTACAAGTGCTTAATCTGGTTCGAAGATGAATATATTTTGAAGGCTTGTTTTGCAGCATCTTCGAACTGGCTTTCTATATTTTTCAATAGCTTAGCTAATTTTAGCATTTTTGAGCAGAAAAAAGAACCTCTGCTAATTTGGCAAAGGTTGAACTTATAACATAGCTATGTGAAAGGTTGGATTTAGTAAAAAAATAACCTACTGGGATTATAGACAGTAGGTTATAAATAAGCTATATGTATTAAAATGATTACAATCTTTCGCCAGTATTAGTATTATTTTGTGTATTATTTACTGGTTTTGAAATTTTTTGGATCGTTTCTGTTTTTGTTAAATCGATACCATATCCTTTATAATCCTTCAAAAAATTTGAATTAACTAGTGCTTGAGGATTAATTACCTCTCCCTTACTTCCTATTATTTTTTCAGAAAGCAGTTCTCTTAATTTTTTTGATTTAGGATTATCACTATCTACTGACAGAGGATTTCTGTCTGTAGCTATCAAGCCATTTATTTCTAATTCCATTCTTGTAGTATTTGTAGGATTTTGTGCAATATAATCACATATAGCATTTCCGATTACTCTGTATATTGGCGTTTCCAATTGAGATATTCTCTCTTTATATTTTTGAATCCTATCATTTACGCTAGTTGTGGTTGGAGCACTCAATTGTTCAGGTGACATATATCTCATAGAGCCTTTAGGATATACAACATCAAAACCTCTAGAAGTTTCAATAATTTTAGCTTCTCCTCTAGGACCTGAGTTTTTATAAGTATTATTAAAAACTTCTTCATCACAAAGATCCATAACCCCATCAGGCTTCCTTACCACCCAAGATCCTCTATCTCCGGTTTCTCCTATTCCTTCAACTTCGCTATTAGGTCCTAAATAAATAGCATCTGATTCTATTTCCGTTTTTTTAGCTGCGGAAATAACAAAACGAACTTCTCCATTTGAATCATAAATATCACTTTCATTAAAATTTTTCTTTAACCATCCTATGTCTGATGACCAAATATCAGGTACAGCTTTCTCATCCCATTTTGTCACGTCATTAGCTGCATGTTTAAAAATTTTCGTTTGCATATATTTTACTGTTTCAGCCATATTTTCAGGATATAATGCATCTGGATGAGATTTTAAATATCTAGCTACCGCCTCTGAACGCATAATCATTGTTCCGTTTGGTCCTTCAGGACATTCTCCTTCATGACCAATAAAAATTCCTCCATCTGCCGCAATGAATTCTTCTCGTTTATCTGTTGCATTTTGAAAAAGAAATCCATTTCCACTTGCAGAAGAACCATCCCAGCTAGTATATTCCACATCATTACCAGTTATTCCTTTTGGCAATGGAATAATTACTCTTTTGACATCTGTTGCAATAACTTTATGCGCATAATCTTGATTTAATCCATTTGTCAAACTTTCATTTTTAATCATCTTCAAATCCTTTCCGTAAAAAAATATCTCTATTTCATATTATAACACTATTTTTTTATAAAAGCAATTTATTCATCTTGAAAGTTGCAATTTTACTTCATTCAGAGTTCAAAAGTCGCTCGAGGCGGCGACTTTTTTGTTATTTTACAAGCACTTAAGCTAGTTCGAAGATGAATATATTTTGAAGGCTTGTTTTATAGCATCTTCGAACTCACTTCTATATTTTTCAATAACTTAAGGATTTTTAGCCTTTTTGAGCTGAAAATGAACCTATGCAAAAATTTGCATAGGTTGAACTTATAACATAGCTATGTGAATAGTGAATAAGAAAAATTAATATTTGCATAAATAGATATACACTGTTAGGATTTATTTAGAAAGTTATAATAATTTTCCAATCAAGACACAAAATATAGAAAGGACGTTTAAGTATGAAAAAATATTTATCTATTGCTATTGTAATACTAGCATTAACTGGCTGTACAACAGCTCCTTTTATGCCTTCTACAGGTGCTCTTTATAGTGAAACTAAAGCTCCTTTATCTCTTGAATATAATAATACAGATTTAGGTCGAAAAATTGGACAATCTTCTGCGCATAGTTTTCTAGGTTTATTTGCCTTTGGTGATACTAGCGTTCAAGCTGCTGCAAAAGATGGAAATATTAAAGTTATTAAACACACAGATTATGAATTTAAAAATGTATTCTTTGGTTTATTTACTAAAACAACAGTTTATGTATATGGAGATTAATAGTGAAAAAAGTATTTACAACATTACTTGTGATGCTTCTTTTACAGGGCTGTGTTTCTGCTCCTAATGCCCCTTTTGTACCATCAACTGGTGCTTTTTATACAGAAATAAAAGCCCCTTTATCTCTAGAGTATGATAAACAAAAAGTTATCAAAACCTATGGGCAAGCAACAACAACTCATGTTGCTTATTATATTTTAAGTTTTGCAATCGGTGATGCTTCTTTAAACAAAGCAATTAAAGATGGCATATTAAAAAATGCTGAATATGCAGATTATGAATGGTTTAGCATTTTAGGAATATACGGAAAACTTAAAGTAAATGTATATGGACCAGAAGAACTAGAAGAAGATAGATAAGTAATTTATTATACAGCTCTCAAGAAATTGAGAGCTTTTATTTTAGCTCGATGATTGCAAATCATCTCCAGCCACATTGTATAAAGGACGAGAAATCGTCCCTTTTTTCTTTATAAATCAAGTACTTAAACTAGCTCGAAGATGAATATATTTTGAAGGCTTGTTTTATAGCATCTTCGAACTTGATTCTATATTTTTCAATAACTTAGCTAATTTTAGCTTCTTTTGAGCATAAAAAGAACCTATGCAAATTTTTGCATAGGTTTGACTTAACAAAAAATATTTACCAATTTTTAATGGTCTTTTTTATTGAAAAACTAATATATTATAATCATTTAAATTGGCTTGCTTAAATATTTTAACCACCTAGAATTATTTATTATCTATCTTTTCACGTCCTCGAAACTTGCCGATATCAAAACCACCGCCAGCGTTAATCACATGATGATAGAACTTGTCAATAGCTTCTATTTTATCTTTTTGCTTAGCATTAAAACATGACATCAATAATTCTGTAAATTTTTTATCTGGCAACTGTATGGCATGATATCTATCGGCAAACTTTTCATTTGTTAAAATTTTTTGTATTTTAGCATGTGATACATGAGGTAAGCATTTAAAATCATAATAAGCATCTATTAATTTATCGACTAACGTCCAATATAACAAATCAATATGATGTCCATCATGTTTTAGAGATAACATATCATCATATCTGCACCACAAACCATACTTTTTAAAATCGTTAGAATATTTTGAAAACGGTTTAAGTTTCTTATTTAAATCTCGAATACTTCTCTGGCGTAATTTTTTCATCATCCCATTTTTATCGTGCAATACAACTCCGTATGCAAACATATTTTGGTCTATCAGATGATGATTTTTTAATCCTCTATCCATATATTCCTGCAATTTATAAATCGGATTGATTGTATATTCTACTAAAAAACCATCAACATAACAATTTGATTTTTCACGCCAACCAATATTATCAGATGCAACTATCACCACATCAATATCTGAAAATTTGTTTTGATTTCCCGTTGAATAAGAGCCGCATAATAAAGCCCCTTCAAACCATGGCTCATTTAGATATCTGTTTACAAATTTATTTAATGCGACTTCCCATTTTTTCATCTTTAGCTCCTTAAAATCTTTCATTTAATATAACTACAAAATATTAAAAAAGATATAAGACACCCGAAAACCGCACGTCATCTCCAGCCAGAGTTCAAAAGTCGTCAGGAATGGCGACTTTTTTGTTATTTTACAAGCACTTAAGCTGGTTCGAAGATGAATATATTTTGAAGGCTTGTTTTACAGCATCTTCGAACTCACTTCTATATTTTTAATTATTGAAAAAAATAAAAACACCATGTATAATTCTTACATGAATAGTCAACTTTATAGGAAAATCATGAAAAAGAATTTTTATTTTTTTAGGCATGGACAACGAAACGGTATAGATGTTGAATCTACATTAAATAAAGCTGGTCTTGCTCAGGCGAACAAATTAAAGGAGTTTTTAGCAGATAAAGACATTGAGGTTGTATACGCCAGTCCTCTTAAGCGAGCAACTGATACTGCAAAAATTGCTGTTAATAATCCTAATATTGATATTATTATTGATGATAGACTAATTGAATCTGCTTTTGGCTTTTGGTATTCTAATAATGATGAAAAACAAAAAAGAATTATAGATAATTTTAATCGTATAAAATCTTGTTTGGATGATATTTTAATAAATGATGCTCACTCCAATATTGCTATAGCCTCACATGGTGGCGTAACAAGAGCATTGTGTTGGGCATGCGGAGAAGAAATTGGAGAAATTAAACCTTGTGAATGTTTCCATTTTACATTAGATAACGGTAATTGGAAATTTATTGAAAGATTTGATACTAAGATTGAAGGACCTAATGAATATTTAGAAGCTTGCAAACTACAACAAACCCATGATTAAAAAAACAAATAATAAATTACTCGAAAACCGCAAGCTCACTCCAGCTAGAGTTCAAAAGTCGTCAGGAATGGCGACTTTTGTTTTAAATTAAGAGTTAAATATCTAATTTGTTCAGGTGATAATCAACCAGTTCTCCACCATAACATACTATATTTGATATACCATAAGATAGTTTTTTGATGTAAAAAGTTACAGGAACACCTTTATAATTCCACTCTATTCTATCAAAAAATTGATTGTCTTGGCGAATTACTTCAGCATGTTTGCTCATAAAATCAATTACGTCTTTTGCGTCATCTTTGGTTAATGCATTATTTAATATCCATTGAGAATATGGATTATCAATTTTACCATTTAATGTATTTAAATTCAAAGTCTTAAGACTTACTGTTTTGATATTAGGATATGTATCAATATACCGCTTTATCTCTATTAGATATTCGTCAAAACTTTTGTTTTTCATCAATACATAATTTAGTCTTACATTTGCACTATTAAATAAATCAAAATTAATATAATCCTTATCATAGCCTAGGATTTGCATATCTTTTTTACTATCAAAATCAACTCTTGTAATTTCTATAGTGAAATCATTTTTTATTAAATTCAGTTTTTCTTTTTCAAAGAATATATTGCCAGATGACTGAAAGCGTTTTTCATCAAATATATTTACTTTTCGTGTTGCATTTACTACTTTTTTGATAGTATCAACGCTATGTAGTGATGGCTCACCATTACCGCAAAAAATAAAATATCTAAAACTTATGTCTTTTTCTTGTAAATACTTTAAATGACTTTCTAATTCATCAACTTTATCGTCTACAGACGGCCATTTTGTTATTTTTGCGGTGCAATATGGACAGTTTTTATTACACTTAAATGATGATAATATTAATTCAAATTCTTTGTACTTCATGTTACAATATCTCCTCCAATGTTTGATTAATTAATGTCTTAAGTTCTGTATTTGATTTATATTTTTTAATTATTAGGTTTGGGCTTCTTTTTATAGCATCTGCAATTGCAAACCAATATTCTGATTTTATGCTATAATTCGATTTCTCTTCCTGATATAAGAGAACTATCTGTTTTTGTTTTTCTATAGCCCAACCTAATTCTACAATTGTTCCAACAGAAAAACTTTCACCTAAAACTGCAACAAATATATCACTGTTATCAATAAAATTACATTCAGCATTTAATACTTCTGTACAATCTGTTGAGGTATAATTTCCATTTGATGCTTGTTCGCAGTAAAATGGCCCTGAATATTGATACTTTTTATTTACAACAAGATTATCTTGATAATAAGTTAGTAGTTTAGAACTGCCTAGTAATTGTGAACGATAATCATTTATTAGTGATTGCTCTAAAGTGATATTTTGTTTCTTTATTTTATTAAATTTACCGGCAAAGTATATTTTTTTCATTTTGAATATCCTTTCATAATTTTTCGCCAATTAAAGAATGAAATAATCGCCATAATCGTCCAGATGATATTTAATGACATTAGGTAGTATGCTTGATGTTGCAATTGACTATATTGCACAACATAGCAAATATCATTTATTAACCATATAACCCAACTATCTAGCTTTCGTTTAACCATATAGTATGTGGCAACAAATGATGACGACGTTGTAAATGCATCCATTAATGGCAGTGGATCTTCTGTATTAGTTAAAAATAGGAATAACGATACCGTAGAAAGTATGGTGATTAAAACATACAACAAACGTTCTTTATTTGAGCATTGTGTGATTAGGGTCTTGTTTTCATCCTTCCATAAAATCCAGCCATATATTCCTAAAAAGAAGTAAATACTGTTATTTAACACATCTCCATACAATTTATTGTAATATGAAAAACCAATTAAACAGGATATTTGTGCTATATAAAACAACCAATTACTGCGTTTGTTTAAGAGCACAAATATCCCTTGCAACAATCCGAGGACTGTTGCCCAAATCTCTAATGTCTGCATGATATTACCTCTCTTTAGCTGATTGATTTATTATGCAATTTGACTTAGAAATTATTACCGATTTACGAACAGTATTTTGAGAAGAGCTGATTTTAGCTTTATATTGTCTGGGTGTTAAATTTGCCTCTTTTATTTGCTCTGGTAATAGCTCTTGGATTAGTGGAATAAACTCCTTTTGATATTCAGGATAATATTTCATCAATGTCTGATAAGCATTAAGAGGTTTATCTGGTTTGGTTAAACGAGCACACTCCCAGTCTATAATCATATCTATCAAATCATCTTTAGTTTTATCAAGATTACTTTCTAGATGATGATAACTGTTTTGACGATGTATTTTTGATACATCTTCAACTTTTAACCACAAAGCCATATACATAAAAGGTTTATCAATATCATGAAAATATCCTCTTAATGTATTTTTTCCTCTTAGTTCTTTTTCTACCTTAAGAAAAGCTTTTTTGTGTTTTAAGGTATAAAGGATTTTATTGTATCTTTTTTTGATATCTAAACTCATCTTATATCCTTTCTTATTCTTCAGGATTTGGTGTTAAGTAGTTATCAAAATAGCCTTTTACCAAAACAACTGGAGTTCCTTTTTCGCCAGAACCTGTGGTTAAGTCACATAGAGAGCCTAATAAGTCTGTAATTTGGCGAGGGGTTGTGCCTATTGAATAAAATCCATCGCCTTTATTTTTATCATTAATAGCCTTTTTGATTGCTTCTTCTGCGTTTGTTTTATTGTTATCTGCTACAGCTTTGATTTTTATTTCATTTGGCATTCCTTCTAGGCCTTTGGTATATCCTGGAGATACTACAGGGTCTGCAAATTCCCAAATTTTAGTTTTTGGACACTTAAATCCACCATCGCCATAAATCATTACTTCGATATGTTTACCTGTTTTTTCTTTGAAAATTTCATGTAAAGTTTGGCAAAATTCCATTGAATTTCTTGGGAATAACTTTAATCTGTCTTCATCTGAATAGTTTGAACCTAGTACACCATATTCGCTCCAGCCTCTTGTAGCACTTGGAGTGTTGCAAATTTCATCTAATGTGTAAGCTATTGCACCTTCTTTGGTTAAAATTTGTTTATGACGTTTGCGTACATGAATACTTGCAACAATTACTTGATTTGTAAATTTTAACACGTCTTTGGGATTATTTAATAATACTACTTCAATATTTGGAGAAAGATCTTCGTACATTTGAATATGGTCAGAACCTGTAATTGGATGGTGGAAAATACCAAATTTTTCTCTAAACATTTGTTTGGTGATAATATCAGTGTATGGATTTATATCTGAATTAAATAATTCATCTTCATCCATTATAGCGTTTCCAACTTCATCTGATGGATATGATAAGCATACATAAACTTTGCCTTTTACCCCCTTTGCTATACCTTCTAATATTTTAGCAAATCTATTGCGTGAAAGTATTGGGAAAATTACTGCGACATCCCCTGTTGGAAATTTTTTAGATACGTCTTCTGATATATCGCTTAAATTAATATAATTGCCTTGAGCTCTAGCTAAAAAAGACTCTGTAATAGCTACGATATCTTTATTGTTAAGTGTAAGGGGTTGATATTTTGATTGAGATGCGTTAATGATAGTATCAGATATTATATTAGCAATATCTGCACCTTCCATGATAATTGGCATTCTTACGCCATATACAGATGTTCCAACATAACGAATATTTTGACTAACTTCAGTCATTTCTTTTACTCCTTGACAGTAGGTTAACTATTTGATTTGTCTCGACTGTCCCCACAAGACCCAAATCAATGAAGAAACTAACCGCAGTTTCTTCTATACAATTTCGTCCTCGTAAAAACTTTTATTTATTAAATCAAAGTTTTCTTCGTGGATGAACTCTTTATATCTCTCATCCTTGAGAGCTATCATATCTCTTACCATATTGCCTGATAAAAATGGAAAATCTTGTGTTGTTCTAGAGCATATCTCTACATTTGGAATATCTTTTGAAAAAATTGTATATTCACTAAGATTTCCAACATACATTACATCAGGAATTGGTTTATCTGGTAATTCTTTTGCTATAGTATTTAATACGTATTCACTCCATAGAGCATTTGATACATCTTTTATGCCTACAATTCTTAGACGATTATATGCTTCATGTTTTTTCCATACATTTTGTATCATTTTTTTACGAACAAAATATGGAAGTGGATTTTTTTCTGTACCGCTTTCTTGTGCTGAACCTATAATTACTGTTCCGTGTTCACATTCTTTCATCATTTTTGTTATTAGTCTATCGTGTCCGATGTGAAAAGGTTGACAGCGAATAATGCAAAAACCATGTTGATATTTAAACATAAAAAAACCTCTCTTTCGAAAGGCCACAACATCAATAGAGGTTTCCCCCTTATTACTACTGATGACTGGCCAAGTCTATTTTGCTCGTATCCATTGCCCTCGAATACCCGAGCACTTTGTATATTAATTTATAAAATATAAATGTCAAGATATTTTTTGTTTGTGTATAAAAAAATCGCCTATTAAGGCGACTTTTACTCATTCTTAGACTGTTTTCTTTTATTAAAAAAACGCCTTTTAGAGCAACGTGTGCGAATATTTTTGGAGAATATAGATTTTATACCTATAAACTTTTCCTCTGCCCAAATTATAAAATATCCGCAGGAGAAAATTAGTGCGATAATTAAAATTGCTAAATAATTCATATACTATAAACTTAATTTAACATAATGATAACTGATTGGTTATGAATTTATCATTATATTTTTAAATGTAAATGTTAATGTTTATCGTTGCATTAAAATTAAAGATACATAGAGTATTTTTTAAGATTATCACTTTTGATTATTTGCGCAGTTTTTGTGTATTTGAAGCTTCTGTTTTTCTGGTATGCCCTTATTGATGCGACTCCTATATTTATTTTTTTATTTGACTTTAAATTTATTAGGCTTATAGAATATAGACAAAATTTCTTATTTTGTAGTAAATTATTTAAATAAATATATATTTTTATGCCTATGGATAAAAAACATCCTATTGTAGCTATTTGCTACGACTTTGATGGTACTCTTGCCCCAGGTAATATGCAGGAGTATGGCTTTATGAGAGCTCTCAAAACTACACCTAAGAGCTTTTGGGAGAAATCTGACAATTTTGCTAAAGAGCATTGCGCTGACAAGAACTTAGCCTATATGAAGACAATGCTTCAGGAAGCTAAGGCTAAAAAAATTCCTCTCACAAAAGAAACCCTTGCTGAGTTTGGTGAGGACATAAAACTTTTTAAGGGAGTTGAAGAGTGGTTTTCAAGAATAAACGATTGGGCTTGTGAAATTGGTGTTGAAGTTCAGCATTATCTTATTTCTTCAGGACTGAAAGAAATCGTTGCCGGCACATCTATCGCAGATGAGTTTACAAAGGTTTATGCTTGTTCCTTTGCTTTTGATGAAAATGGTGTAGCTGAATGGCCGGCACAGAGTGTAAACTACACTGTAAAAACTCAACACCTTTTCAGAATACACAAAGGTTGTCTTGATGAGATGGATGTAGCTGTTAATGAACGTACACCAGATGATGAAAATACCATTCCATTTACAAATATGATGTATATCGGGGATGGTTTGACTGATGTACCTTGTATGGCTACGCTTCGTTCTTTTGGCGGTAGTGCTATTGCGGTTTATCGCCCTCACACCAAGGCCGGTAGTACTCACGCAACAAAATTGTTGAATGATGACAGAGTTGACAATATTGCTCCGGCTGATTATTCAGAAGGTAGCAGAATGGACACTATCATCAAGTCTTGGATACTTAAGATTAAAGCTGATTATGATTTTAAGCGCTAATCTTAAATAACTATGTAAAAGTCGCTCGTGTAGCGACTTTTATTTTTTTAAATTAACCTTTTTTTCAGTTAAATTATATATACTCCTTTTATTGTTTAAGGTTAAAGAGAGTTATTTATGCTTACTATAAAAGATGCAGAAAAATATATTGAAGAAATTAAAGCTTATGACATAAGTAAAGGCAGAAATCCTAAAACTTGGTTTATGTTTCATAATCATATCTATGGTTCTGCATATATGGCTAAAAAATTGGCAGAAAGATTAAATATCATAGAACCAGATAGAGCTTTCATTTTAGGACTATTGCATGATGTAGGAAGATTACATGAAGATTATGAAAAAACTTTTCATGGTTTAATCGGATATAGAAGATTCTTAAACATTGATGAAGACGTTGCAAGAATTTCTCTTACACATATGTTTCCCTGGAATAAAGTTTATGATTATGAGTGTGTTAAGCATTTCTTTTTCGGTAAAAAAGATGATTATGATTTTATAAAAAACTATATGGACAATACCACATTAATGGAAGTCGATAAATTGATTCAAGTATCTGATAGTATTGCAAATGCTTTTGGTTTTGTTACAATTGAACAACGTAATGAAGAATATACAAAACGGCATGGACATCCTATACCGATAAATGCATATAATGATATGCTTTCATTGAAAAATCATTATGATGAAAAATTAGGAATGGATATCTATACTTTATTTGATGAGATACCACAAGATTGGAAAATGAAGTGTGCATAGCAAAATATTATGACGATTAAATAAAAACAGCCCGGAGTATAAACTCAGGGCTATTTAAAAATCTTTATTTTACTCTACGAGCGATAATTGGGCGAACTGATGCATGCATATACGTACCATGTATATAACCATTTCCATTATCAAAATCTTTTGACCAACCTTGATTAGCATTCAGCTTTGTAGAAGACCACTGTAAACCATGGCGACAAGGCTTACCAATTAGATTAAAGGTGTTTTTTACACTCTCATACTTTGAGTAAACTAAGCCAATTCTATACTCATCTTGCCAAGTAATCCATTCTTTTGACCTAAGGCGATATGGAATACCGTTAACATAGTTTTGAGCATTGTACCAAGTTAATTGCTGCTCTTTAACATCAAGAATGTCTGAAGCGGTCAAATCCCCGTATATGACACCTCTATGTACCAGTTCGACAATAGCCTTGATTTTTTTGCCTGCAATCTTTTCAGATGAAAAGGTATCGTCTTCATACCAAATCATTCCGACCTTGACTTGTGAAATATCAATTTGGCTATCAGATAAATCCCACGAATCAATAAGATCTTGATGTGACAACCCTAACTTTATGATAAGGTTGTTAACTTCTGTGATGAGATGTTGCTTTGTTCTCATAATTATACTGAAATAATTTCATACTGTGGGTAATTATTTGCGCATATAGGACGGAGTAGGATCGCCTGGACTCAAGTCATACTTTCCTTTAAGACCAACCACAAAAATCAAAACAACAGCACTTATTGTGAAAAGAGCACCATATATAGCAGAAAAATCAAGAATGAATTTTTCACTCAATATATTGAAATAGAACATAACAGAAAATAAGATTGCTAAAATTATCATGCAAAAAAATAAAACGCCACAAAATCTTAGCATTATCGTATGTAGCTTGTCATAAAATGAATACATCTTTTTCATTTCTTCAAGCTCTTTCTCCGCTTTAAGCCTACGCTCTTCTCTAATTTGAGAATTTTCCTTTTTTTCAGCAGAAGATAATTTATCTAAGTAATCAACTGCTTCTTTTCTAGTTAATCCCAAACTTTTAACTAACTCATCAACTTGAGCTAATTTTTGTTCTTTTGTTTCCATAATTATAATATATTTAAAGTTATACATACTAATTAATTTGTAGATTGATTACTTATCATATTTTTTAATTTTTGCAACAAAAAAATCCTTGCAAATGCAAGGATATATATGATTGGTGCACCAAAGTTGACGAATTGTTGAACTCTATTGTTATAAATACCACCGCAATTAATGAAAAATATTAACTTGCAGATATATGGTGATATTAAACAAAAAAACAGCTCAGATCTGAAATCTGAACTGTTTTTTAGCTACTTAACCTTTAAAGCTAGAACTGGACGAACGGAAAGAAAAATGTACTTAACGTTGTCTTTCCTACGCCCACTACTAAAACTCAAGTAGCACGCATACGTAGAGCCTCTCTCGGTAGAGGACCAATACATTTTCTCTCTAAATGGTTTATGCAATTTCTTAAATGCCTTTTTTATAGCATTGTAATTGCCGTAAACACTTTTAAGTTGGTCAATGTCGTACCAAACAATATTCTCGTTTTTTCTACAGGAATAAGAAAACTCTTTATAAAATCTTTTAGCTCCATACCATGTCAGCTCTTTTTCAGGAATATCAAACAACTCTGATGCAGTCAAATCTCCGTAGATAACATTATTTTCAACCAGCTCAACAATGGCTTTAATTTTCTTATCTGTTGTCCTGTCAAACGAGAAGGTATCATCTTCATACCAAAACATTCCGACACCAACTTGCGTAATGTCAATTTTGTTAGTTTTTGTTTCCATAATTATAAAATTTTAAATTATACATACTAATTAATTTGTAGATTGATTACTTATCATATTTTTTAATTTTTGCAATAAAAAAATCCCCATAATTTCGGGAATTTTGATTGGTGCTCTGAAAAGGACTTGAACCTTCACGGGATAACTCCCATAAGTACCTGAAACTTACGTGTCTACCAATTCCACCACCAGAGCATGAGGTCCTTATTAATATTATTTTTTAGATTAGTCAATGTTTTTATATGATTGTATATGCGTCTAAAAGCAGAGTTATGCCTAAAATTATTCTATATATAACAAAAGGCAAAAATGTTGCATGGCGTAGCCATTTCATCATAAACAATATGGCTAAAAATGAAAATACAAATGACCATCCTATGGCTTCAAATGCATTAATCATTTGAGATAATGCATTTTCTTGGTATAAACTATATGTAGCAAGCACTCCTGCAGCTAAAATTGAGGGTACAGATAATAACATTGAAAATTTTGCAACTTCACTGCGGTTATACCCTAAAAATCTACCTACTGTTATTGTTACACCTGAACGACTTGTTCCCGGCAAAAAAGCTAAACATTGTGCAAAACCAATCATTAAAGCATCTTTTAACCTCATTTCTTTTAATGTTTTTTCTGTCTTAAAATATGTATCGGCATACCATAACAAAATAGAATATACTATTAAAAGCCATCCGATTAGTTTGGTGTTTCTAGTCCATTCCATACCAAAATATGTGAGTAAGCCTCCAATTACAACTGCTGGAAGTGTAGCAAATAACAAATAATATGCCAAACGCACACCATAGTTATCTAATACAGGTTTGAATTTATTTTGCCATAACTCAACTAACATTAACTTTATTGTATGCCAGAAATACAAAACAACTGCTATAAGTGAACCAATGTGTAAGGCTATGTCTATTTCTTGACCTTGGTCACCAAATCCTGCATATTTTGCAAATAAAATTAAGTGCCCAGAAGAACTTACCGGCAAAAATTCTGTTAGACCTTGTATAAATGATAGTCCTATAATTTGCATATCAAACATGGCTTTACCCCTCAATTTTGGATTGAGTGTATACTAGTAGTTATTAAAAATCGAATAACGAAGTTTGTTTTGTTTCTTCTTTTTTTACTTTTTTTGCTTTTGGAGTAGGTGTTGACGGTTGGGTTGTACTTGTTGATGTATTAAGTTCTCCATCTGCAAAACGTATAGTCAATGATGACTGCTTTTGTGCATCTGATAAATTATAGATAGTTTGATTATTTTCGCCTTTTACCCATGCAAAACCTCTCTTTAAAACAGAATTGACAGAAACACTTTCTAGCTGAGATGATAAACTTTTTAGCTTTTCTGTATATTTCTCGATTAGTGCATTGATATAAAAAGGTTTTACTTCTGTTAAGTTTAATGAGTTTAGTTTGTTAGATAAAAGATTTTTGATAGCGATTTGTAATCTTTCAACACGATAATCTAATTTTTGTATGCTTTCATTTAATATTTGTTGTAGATTTGGAATACCTCTGCTTAATCCTTCTATGCGATTTTTATATTCGTCTAAACAACGGCGAATCGAATTACGCATACGATTATCTAAAATGTTTAAGTTTGATATCAATTCATCTCTTACCGGCACTGCAAATTCTGCTGCACCTGTTGGAGTTGGTGCTCGTTTGTCTGATACATAATCTATAAGCATTGTATCTGTTTCGTGTCCAACAGCAGAAATAACTGGTATTTCAGAATCATATACGGCTCTTATTACAACTTCTTCATTAAATGGCCATAAGTCTTCTAAACTTCCACCACCGCGTGCAACGATTATAACGTCTGGGCGCTTTACTGTATCTTTTTTATCTAAATTATTAAAGCCTCTGATAGCTAGGGCAATTTTTTCTGCAGCTCCTTCGCCTTGGACAGGCGTTGGCCATAAAAGAACATGACTTGGAAATCTATCTCTTATACGATGAATAATATCTCTAATTACTGCTCCTGATGCACTAGATACTACACCTATTGTTTCTGGCAAAAAAGGAATTGGCTTTTTATGTGAAGCATCAAATAATCCCTCTTTTATGAATTGTTGTTTACGTTCTTCTAAAAGTTTTAATAAAGCACCCTCGCCTGCTGGTTCTAGGCTTTCTATTACCAATTGATATGATGATTTACCGGCAAATGTTGTAATTTTACCTGTAGCAATAACTTCTAATCCATCCTCTATTTTTACCTTTAAATTAGAAGCTACTCCTCGCCAACATACTGCAGACAACACTGCATTTGTATCTTTTAATGCTAAATACCAGTGCCCAGAATCTGCTCTTTTTGCTCCAAATATTTCACCTTTTACAACGACTTTATTGAAATTTGTTTCAACAAAACGTTTTATATCATTGGATATTTCTGATACAGTTTTAGCTTTTGCCTCTATTGATATGTTTTGTTTAGGCTCTGTTTCTTCTTCAAAATTAAAACTTAAATCCATCATATATCTAATAAACCTCTTGCAAAATCTCTGGCATTAAAAATATCCATATCTTCTATTTGTTCGCCTACACCAATATAGTGTATCGGAGTATTTGTTTCTGATGCAATTGCTACCAAAATACCACCTTTAGAAGTTCCGTCTAACTTGGTTACTATAATACCGTTTACATCAACTAATTCTTTAAATGTTTTAACTTGATCTAGCCCATTTTGTCCTGTTGTTGCATCAATGGTTATAATTGTTTTGTGAGGAGCATCTGGAGATATCTTTTTTATTACTCTGACTATTTTTTGTAGTTCTTCCATTAGTCCCTTTTTATTTTGAAGGCGACCAGCTGTATCTATAAATACGATATCATCACCTTGTTTTTGTGCTTCTTTTATACCATCATAGCAAAGTCCTGCGCTGTCACATCCTTGCGCACCTGAAAAAACTCTAACATTATTACGCGCTCCCCATACTGATAATTGTTCAACAGCAGCTGCTCTAAATGTATCTGCAGCAATAAACGATACCTTATACCCTTGATTAGAGAACTTTTTACCTAGTTTGCCAATACTTGTGGTTTTTCCTGCGCCATTTACACCAACCATTAAAATAATATATGGCTTTTTTGTTTTATCTATTACTAATTCTTGTTCACATGGCTTTAATATAGTTTCTATATCAGTACAAAGCTCTTCTTTTATTTTATTTATATTTGCACCTTTATCAAACTTTTTTTGAGAAAATTTGCTAATAATCTCTGTTGTTGCTTTTACACCTACATCTGAAGTATAAAATAAGTCTTCCAAATCTGTTATTGTATCTGTTGAAAGGTTTTCTTTGGTAAAAATATCACTTATACCTTGGCTAATGTTTTGTGATGTCTTTTTTAGTCCAAGTCCTAATTTTTGAAAAAAATTGACCATTTTTTATTATTCCTTTCTTAAATTTCTTAACTGTTCAGCTCTTTTTCTTCTTATGTTTACCGGAACTTGTGGCATTCTTGCGGCTGGCGTTCCCGGTCGAACAGAATACGGAAATACGTGTAGTTTATCAATTCCTGCTTCTTCTACTAATTTAAGTGTATTATTAAAGTTTTCATCTGTTTCTGTAGGAAAACCACAAATAAAATCTGAACCAAACGTTGCCTCTGGACGAACATCTCTTATTGCTCTGCAAAGATTAATTACTGTTTCTCTGCTATGTCTTCTTCCCATTCTTTTTAAGATTAAATTATCTCCTGATTGAATAGAAAAATGAAAATGAGGATGTATATTTTTGTAATTTTTAACTAGGTTGATAAACTTATCATCTATAGCGGCAGGGTCTAGAGAACCAAATTGCAGTGATGGTAGTTCTGGAAATGTTTTTAAAATATTTTCAACTAAACCACTAAAGCTAGGTTCATAAGAACAAGCGTCTATACCTGTTAGGCATATTTCCTTAAAACCTTCTGACAGTAATACTTTGATTTGCTCAATGATTTTTTCTTCTTTTACAGAACGGTTGGCTCCTCTAGCATATGGTATTATACAGTATGTACATCTATGGTTACACCCTTGCTGAATTTCTACGAATGCTCGTTCTCTGCCTTCAAAGCCCGTTATCATATAGGCATCATATCCTGAGAAAGAGAAAATATCTCCGACTATTGTTTTATCTTTTGATATTAAATATTTTTCTATTTCTGTTTTTTCTTTATTGCCGAGAACTAAATCAACCTCAGGCATATCGTTAAATCTTTGAGTGCTTACTTGAGCTGCACATCCTGTAACAACAATTTTAGCATTAGGATTTTCTTTTCTTAATTTACGGATTGTTTGACAACATTGACGCTCAGCTTCCTTGGTTACAGCACAAGTATTTACGACAATTAGGTTATCGTAATTTTTGAGTTTTTCTTTAAAAATCTCACTTTCATAGCTATTTATTCTACATCCAAAGGAAACTACTTTTACCATATTTTTATCCTATTGTTATTTTTTGAGGATATTATATGTTATTTATAATTTGTGCAAGTGCTTTAATAGGTTATTTGATACTTTATTTTTGCCTCTTGAGCATACTTATGCCATAAATTCTTCAAATATTGGTTATTATACCACTCTGTCCAAGGTTTATGGCCTGCAAAATGCAAAATTGTAGCATTATCATAAACTTCTTTATCGCTTTCTGAAATATGTTCACCCCAAAAGGAGCTCAAAAAATTAGCATCTTTTTCTTCAAAGAATGTACTATTACAATTATATCTATAGGATATTGGTTTAATCTTTTTACCAAATACTACGTTTAATACGTCTTGGTCACCAAAAATTTCATTATGAGTGTTAAAGTATATTATCGCTTTTCTTATAATATTTTCTTTACGTATTTTTTCTAAATTTAGTAACATTATACCACTATTAAAATAAAAGTTACGTTCTTTTAATCCAATTTCTTCTATATGCTCTGGGTGTTGATACATCAATCCGTCTTTTACCGCTCCGACATACTCTTTAGAAATATCTGTATTGTATAGTTCACTCAAGTCTTGCTGAACTAATGTATCTGCGTCTAGATATAGTACTTTTTTTAACTCTAAAAGATATTCTGCTAAAAATATTTTTTGAAGGCTTATCTTAAATGATGAAAAACGACCTAAACGAGGATAATCTAAATTTTTTTCTTCTGTTGAATATATTACAATTTTTACACCATTTTGCTCCATTTTTTTTAATTTTTCTATATCATCTTTAGTAAAATCTTTTGCGATAAAATACACATTATATTGAGTATTGCCCTTTTTGTTTGTAATAGCAGAAGTTAATGAAACCATTGCATATGGTAAGTATTTTGAATCCACCATATATGCTAAATTTACCCTATTTTTGGACAACAATAATATTAAAAAAACAGATATAAGTAGTATTATTACAATATAAATTAATTTGTTTTTCATAGCATTGCCTCTGTTTTTTTCAGATAATCGTACCATAATTCTTTTAAATACAATGGCCTATAATCTTCTTGCCATGGTTTATCGCCAGCGTAATGTATTATGCTAGCTTTTTTATAGATATTAATGGTATTTTTAGGTAACTCTTCAGCAAAATATTCACTTAAAAAATCTAAATTATCTGCTTCAAAAAAAGTACTTATACAATTGTAGCGATAAGACATTAAATTTAGTTTATCTCCCATTACGACATTTAATACATCTTGGTCGCCATAAAAATCTTTGTGTGTTTTTATGTATGTAACTAATTTGTCTACAATTTTATCATCTCTTTGTTTTTTTAAATTGTGAAGCATTACTCCTGAATTAAAGTAAAATCCTCGCTTATCAAATCCCATTTCTTGCATTTCTTTAGGAAAACGATAGTAAATTCCATCTTTTGCTACTGTGGCATATACATCTTTTATATCAAAATTATATAAATCTCTTAAATCTTTTTGAATAATGGTGTCTCCATCCATATATATAACCCTATCTAAATCTGATAAAATTTCTGAAAGATATATTTTATGCATTCCAACTTTATATTGTAAAAATCTTTGCATATTTTCGAAAGGCAAATCTGGTTCATATCTTGGAATAATTTTTATATTTATTGTATCTGGCGATAACTCTTTTAATTTGATTATTCTTTCTACATCCAAATCTGTTATATTTTCTGCTATTATATGAAAATTATATGTACTTGTTGGGCATTTATTGACTATTGCTGAGTACATTGACACCATTGTTGGTGGAACATATTGAGAATCGGTAATATAGGTTATATCAACTATTGCTTTTTGAGATGAGCAAATATCTTTAGTTGATACACTAGATTTTATATCATAACTAATATGCTGTTTTTTCAGTATAAAAAAAGAAACAGTTGTTATCATAAGCAACAAAAAAATAGCAAGTATATAAAATATTTTTTTTGACATATCAAATCTCCATATGTTACTTGTAGCACATAATTGTTAATTATTCGTGGATAAAATGTTTTGTAATTGTAAATATTTTTATCATTCCTATACTAATATTGTTTTTGACATAGAAAGGATACATTATGAAGAATAAATTTGCAAATATCGTTGCTACTTATTTGGGATGTGGTTTATCTAAGTTTGCGCCTGGAACTGTTGGTTCTTTAGGCACTTTACCTCTAGCGTATCTTTTAATGTATTATGGAAATTTCTATGTATTAATATCTGTAGCTATTGTTTTGTTTTTTGTTGGTGTAAAAGCTACTGATATTGTTAGTAAAGAAACAGGAAATGAAGACCCTTCAAAAGTTGTCATTGATGAAACTGTTGGTCAACTTTTAACTTTTTCAATTGTTGCATTTTTAGATCAAAACTATTTAATAGGAAAAGATAGTATATTATTTTATATTTGCGGTTTTGCTTTTTTTAGATTTTTTGATATATTAAAAATGGGTCCCGTTAAATACGCAGACACTAAAATCAAAAATGCGTATGGGGTAATGCTTGATGATGTTTTTGCAGGAATTTTTGCAGCTGTAGCTTTGCTATTTGTTCTATTTATAAAAATCAACTTATAAAGAACTAATCATTTCATCAATTTCCAACCATTTAGTTTCTTTTTCATCTTTTTCTTTATTTAACTTCTCTAGTTGCTCACTAAGTTGATAGAATTTGGTTGTGTCTTTTGAAAACAATTCTGTATCAGATAATAGATTTTCTATTTCTAAAATTTTAGATTCAATTTCGGAAATTTCTTGAGGCAATATTTCATATAAACGTTTATCTTTGTAACTTAATTGATTTGTTTTATTTGATTTTTTTTCCTTATTTTCTATTACTGTTTTTTTAGTTTGAGTTATCTTTTTGATTTCTTTTGAGATATATTTATCATATAGTTCTTCGTAATTACCAACGTGTTCTATTATTGAACCATTACCTGACATATAAAGCATAGATGTTGTTATTTTATTTAAAAAGTCTCTATCATGGCTAACCAATAAAATTGTTCCTTGATACTCATCTAAAACTTCTTGCAACAAATCCAACGTATCCATATCCAAGTCATTTGTAGGTTCATCTAAAACCAAGAAATTTGATTCTCGTGCTAGAGATAGAGCTAACATTAATCTATTTTTCTCGCCACCTGATAAACATGAAACAGGACTTTTTGCCTGATCTGGTGTAAATAAAAAGTCTTTAAGATATGCTACTACGTGGCGATAATGCCCTCTAACATATATATGGTCACCTTCTCCACACAATGTTTTCCATAATGTTTTTTTAGGATTTAATTGTTCTCTATTTTGGTCAAAATAAGCCATTTCTAAATTTTTACCTATTCGAACAAAACCTGCATCAGGTTCTAAATGCTTTGTTAAAAGTTTTATAAGAGTTGTTTTGCCTGCTCCATTAGGACCAACTATTCCTATGCGATTTCCTTTTAGAATACGCAATGAAAAATCTTTTACAATATCTCGATTGTCATAACTTTTTGATATATGTTTAGCCTCAACAACCATTTTTGAGCGAACATCAGCTTCTTTAATTTCTAAATCAATAGAGCCAAGCTTTTTGATTTGTTCACGTCTCTCTTGGCGTAATTGCTGAAGTCTACGTAATCTACCTTGATTACGACGACGTCTTGCTGTCACTCCCTTATGAAGCCATTCTGTTTCTTCTTCTAGCTTTTTATTTAAGTATTTTTCTTTGATTATCTCTTGGTTTAATATTTCTTCTTGCCACTCATCAAAAGTTGAAAAACCTTTGTTATTGTAATGTGTTATCCCTCTATCTATCCATAGTGTAGCATTAGAAACATGATTTAAAAATGATCTATCGTGACTAATAACAATTACGGCTCCTTGAAATTTTAGAATAATTTCTTCTAATTTTTCAATTGTGGCGATGTCTAAATGGTTTGTAGGCTCATCTAAAAGCAAAATATCAGGCTCTGATATTAGCGCTTTGGCAAGAGCGGCTTTTTTAAGTTCACCGCCAGAGGCGGTTAATGGAGATATATCTTCTTTTATATCAAAGTTATTTATTAAGATATCTGCTTTATATGAATTTGAATTTACATCTTCATCTCTTAAACCTGATAAAATAATATCGCGCAAACTCTTGTATGATGAAAAATCTGCATTCTGTTCCATATAGGATACTTTTGTTGCAGGTTGGATAAAAACTTCTCCATAGTCTGCTTCTATTTGACCAGATATAATTTTTAATAAGGTTGATTTACCACAACCATTTCTTCCTACAAGACAAATTTTATCTCCTTTGCAAATATTTAAATTTACATCAGTAAATAAAGGCTTTGTGCCAAATGTTAATTTAATTTCTTTTATTGTATATATTGGTATTAGATTTGTCATTTTGCTATTAGGATATCTTTGATTTAAATTTTACTTTTTAATTCTTATAATATATTTTATCTTGAAAGCAATATTTTTTTGTTATATGTTGATTTTTGTTTGTTTTAATTAAGGAAACTTATTTATGAGATTTTTTTATATTACTATTTTAGTTACCTTTATTTCAATTAATGCTTTTGCACAAATTGATTTAGAATTAGAGGTAGATAGCTCGCCATCTGATATTGAATTGGAGTTTGATGAATCTGATAAAAACGATACAGAATCATCTACTACGTTGATTGAAAAGTCTTTGAATATATTTAAAAAAGTTAGTAACAATAAAATATTACCGACAATATCTGTTGATGAATTAACAAAAAAAGCTGATGAAGGTGATATTGAAGCTCAATTAGACTTAGGATATATGTTTTTATATGGAGTTAATGGTGTAAATATAGATTATAAAAAATCTTTACACTATTACGAGCTAGCAGCTAATAGTGGTAATGCTATTGCCTTAAATAATCTTGGAAGTCTACATTTTAATGGTATTGGCACTGAAGTTAATTATGCGAAAGCTATAGAATTTTTTAAAACAGCCTCTAATCTAGGTAGTGATGATGCTTCTGTAAATTTGGCAATTATTTATCTAGGTGATGATAATAAAAATAAAACTCATGAAACATATGATACAGTTTTTAAATTATTAGAAAAAGCTAAACAAAATGGTATTGCAAAATATCTTCTTGGATATTCTTACTACGTAGGTTTTTGGGTACAAAAAGACTTAAAAAAAGCATTTGAGCTCATAAAAGAAGTTGCAGATTCTGATGCATACGATGAAGCACAGTATATGGTATCTGAATTTTATATTAATGGTCATGCAACTCCCAAAAATTATAACAAAGCAATTGCTTATTTATCTAGTGCTAGTAATCAAGGCTATTCTGATGCTGTATATAAATTAGGTAATATTTACGCTGAAGGTGTTATGTATACTAGAGATATTAAAAAAGCACATATTCAATATAACATAGCTGCTGTTATGGGGATAGAAGATGCAGCAAAAAAACGCGATATCCTTGAAAAAAGTATAAAGATAGAAGACTTATTAGTAATCCAATCTGAAGCAGAAAATTACAAAGCTTCTCCATCTGAGAAAACATCTTTTATACGCAAAACCTATGGAAATAGTTTAAAAGCTTATATTGATAAAAATGTTGGTCTTATTTTTCTACAATAAATATATAACCGCAAAATAGGAGTAAAAATTTGAAAACGTCGGAAGTTTTAAATAAAATTGTTTCTTGGTTAGGGCTGTTTTTCTTTGTATTGGCTGTCTATATGTTATATAGGCAATTATCTAGATACTCTCTAGAAGAACTTAAAGCTTCTATCTTAAATATACCTGGAAAAAATTTAATTTATGCTACCATTGCATCATTTTTGGGGTATGTAGCACTATCTACATACGATTATCTAGCTCTAAAATATGTAAAAAAGAGGCTTAGAGCATGGAAATGGATTTTGACAGGTTTTATTGGTTTTGCAGTTAGCAATAATGCTGGTCATGCCATTGTTTCTGGGGGAGCAGTAAGATATAGATTTTATTCCGGCTGGAAGGTTAAAACTGGAGACATCGTTAAAATGGTTACTTTTTCAGGCTTTACCTATCTTGTTGCTTGTTTCTTTTTAATAATTCTGGGCTATATTCTTACTCCTGCAAATGCTTATGGCGAAAATAGTTCCACACAAATTTCAACTTTTATAACTATGATTTTATCAGTTATTGGATTAGCTATTTATTTATGGGGAAGCCTCTATTATAAAAAAGCTCTTACAATAAAAGGTGTTGCATTTAAAATGCCAAATTTCAAACTAGCTCTAGAGCAAATTTTTATTGGGAGTATTGACATTGTGATGGCATCGCTTGTGCTTTATTCCGTTTTAATTTGCTTTATTGAAATTGATTTTGGTACTTTTATGGGCGCATATATTATCGCTCAAGTACTAGGTGTTTACAGTCAAGTTCCTGGCGGATTAGGTGTTTTTGAACTTGTATTTTCTAATGTTTTACCTGGACAAGAGAACCAAGCAATACTTTTTGGAGCATTAATTGCTTATCGTATTATATATTATTTATTACCTCTACTTGTATCAGGAATAGTTTTAATGGTATATGAATTTTCAAAGGCTAGAAAACATATTTTATAGACCTCAATTATTTGATTTTCTTGACATATTAGCCCTTTTATGATATATTTTTGTATTATTGGAGGAAGGTATGAGTAACGAAAATGAGGAAATAGATAAAACTTCTAATGCAAAAGATAGTCCTTTTATGCGAAAGGTTAAAGGGTATGCTGTTGGTATTGCTTCGTTAGTTTCATCTGTTTCTGGTTTAGCTCAAAATCAACCGAATGAATTACCTCAACAAAATAAAGAACCAGTTGCTCAAGAAACGACTTATGTAGCACCGCAAACTGAAAATGATGACAATACGTATGTATTTAATGAGAAAGTTCTAGACTTAGCAGAAAAAAGAATGAACACTAATGAAACTCCTGATCGCCGTTTTAGTATTGGAGAGTTTGATAATGACCAACTAACTAATCCTGATAGAGATATTTCTTATAATATAAATACAGATGTAGAGGTTGATGTACATGATAAATTAGTAACTGATGTTTACGAAGCATCAACAAAAGAAGAATATGCTTCTATAATTGAAAGCCGTAATAATGCTTTTGCTTATTGTAGTGATTCAGAATATAATTTACCTACATACAAAATTTCTGGAGATTTTGAAAAATATATTGATAGTATTTTAGAAAATCCTGATTCATTACAGAAACTCCAAGAAAAAAATCCATATGACCTTTTAAAGTTAGAGTATTTAAAAAATAATCCTATCGCAAAAATAATGGTTTCTATTCATGAAGTTGAAGTACATGGATATCATCAAACACAGCAAGAGAATCTTATTTCTGGGTTTTCCCCATATATGGGCGCTGTCCGTAGTGATATGACTGAAAAAATTGCTGATGCTGGTGAATATTTAGCTTTAGCTATGATATATGGCAACTGCAAAGAAGCAGGTATAGATACTTTAATGTTTGAAGACAGAGCTGTTCCTTTAGATAATATTTTAGAGTATAAAGCAGGTCTAAAAGATATTGTTGATAAATATGGATATGATATACATAATTCTGAATTTCTTACAAAAGTGGCTGAGTGTTCATCAAAAAATTGGGATACACACAGAGCTGAACCTTATACAGAGCAGGCAATAATCCATGCTGATGAAGGTTCTTCTTTAATTGAGATGATTGTACAAGCAAGAAATTGGGAAAAAACAAAAAATAATATGATTGTCGGCATTGATATTTTAGGACAAAAAGTTAATTTTCCTCAAGAGTGTATGAAATATTTTCATCCTTCGGATGAGCGTATAAATAATATTTTTGAGGACTGGAGTTATGTTACTAATGAAAGTTTGCTAAAAATTGATAAATATTTAGACAATCTAGGTCTAAAAAATGATTCTGATAAAGCAGAATATATAGAACTTCAAGCAAATAAAATAAATAAACGAGAAGGTGATGCCGACTTAAATTTAAGAAATCTTCTGATTTCTGCTACAAATGATGGCGAAGGAAGTATAAATTATTCTGATGACATTTCTCAAGATTTTAATAAAGATGGAACAAGTGTTATTAGGTATAATGGTTTCAGGTGTGATAGAGAAACAAGATTTGTTGCATCCACCGAAGATTTAGACAATATAAAAAATTCACCTCAAAATGCACAAGAATTAAAAGAGACTTTATCAAAGATTGTCGTTACGCCTGAAAAATTATCCTCTGAACAAATTTTAGCTAATGACTTAGCAAATATTTCTGTTAAAACTGAAAATACCAAAACAAATCAAATTAGTTTGGATATGTCTCAATTAACACAGATGGAAAGATAAAAGAAAAGAAGGCTTAGCCATCTTTTCCTATCTACTATTACATTTCAATAGAATTGTTATTTGTTGTTTTGACTCTATCTATTATTGAATATTGTTTAAATAGCTCTTCAGATAATGATGGATTTATCCTAGATAACTCTCTAAGAGTATCTCTTTTCCAATTATTTCTGTTCTTTGTAATATACTTGCCTTCTGCTATATCATAACGTCCTGTATCAATAATTGCAAAAAAATCTTTTATTTCTTCACGCATCAGACTATCTTTAGCTTCTTCTGTTAGAGTTATATCATTTGAAATACATTTCAATAACCCTATTGTAACACCTCTTTCTACTTTCAAAGTTGTGTGTTTAACAGAATTATTTTCAACAACTTCTAATCTTTTTGCATATTCTTCTGTTAGAGGTATAACTTCTACTGGTGATACTTCTCCCATAAATTTGAAATCTTTACCTTCCGTTAATTGAGGATGCCCTGCAACTCTATAACCATTTTTACTTTTCTTCACTCCTAATTCAGCATCTTCTGCTTTTGCTTTTTTACCAGCATAATAAAAATCATATATGCCTTCTGGATATGCCAAG
Organism: Alphaproteobacteria bacterium; assembly: GCA_045578445.1. Lineage (GTDB taxonomy): Bacteria > Pseudomonadota > Alphaproteobacteria > RF32 > CAG-239 > CAG-267. The sequence continues at coordinate 26,434 of JAZNKG010000028.1, read as the reverse complement.
ATATGTTTTGAAGCTGACTTAGCCTCCATATACCCCATTTCTCCCTTTTCCATTTTGTCGTATAGTTCTAATGATTTTTCTAATTGTTTTTTATATTCCAAGTCGAGGCTATGAGCTTTTTCTTCATAATAACTATAATCTCTTACACCTTGTTCAGATGTTTGTTCTGAGCTAATGCTTATTGCCTCATTGTGTAATATTTCTGCATTGCTTACAACAGGAACTATACTTAAACCAATAGCTGTACTTAAAGCTTTTAATTTAGTTTTTACATCAACCTTTTTATTAAAACGTTTTTCAGCTGTTTCTACATTTTTAACAACTTCATCAGATAAAACAACAGAAGGAGTATCTCCACCTAATTTTTCTTCTAATTTTTTTTGACTATCTTGATTGATCATATCAGCCTCCTAAAAGCTCAAAATATATGTTATTGTATCATTTTTTCTGTATTTAGTCAATCTTTTTATGTACCAACAAAAAAGGGCCTATATCTAAGCCCTTTTTTTATTTCTAGTTAAATAATTACTTCTTTAATTCAGATGTACAGTGTGGGCAACGTGTTGCTTTAACTGGAATATCTGAACAGCAATATGGGCAAACTTTTGTTGTTGGCTCAGCAGCTATTTCTTCAGCTTTTTCTTCTCTTGTCATGCGTTCTTGCAATTTATTTATAGCTTTAATCAAAATAAATACAGCAAATGCAACAATAATAAAGCTAATTAATGCATTGATAAATAAGCCATAGTTGATTGATACAGGATTTTCCCCTTCTGTTAAAACTATTTTCAAATCAGAAAAGTCAACTTTGCCTAATAACAATCCAATTGGTGGCATTAGAACGTCTTTAACCAAAGAATCTACAATTTTACCAAAAGCTGCACCAATAATGATACCGACAGCCATATCGATAACATTACCACGCATTGTAAACTTTTTAAATTCACTTATAAAATTTTTAAACATATATAGTCTCCTTATAGTACTAGTTTAGTTTTCATCTTTACTTTCCAAATCTTTAGCAACTTTAGGATCTCGTAATAGCTTTTCTATTCTATCTACTTCTTCAAATGAAGTATCCATTCTAAAGTTCAAATCTGGAGTGTAACGAAGTTTTAATTTTGAAGCTATGACTTTTTTTAATCCCCAAGCTTCAGCATTCAAATCATCTTCTATTTGCCCTAAATTTTGGCCGTTTAATGTCATAAAATAAATTGTACAATATTTTAGGTCTGGAGAAACATCAACGTCCGTAATAGTAACAAAGTTATCTAAAATTAGCGGATTTCTAACTTCTCCACGCTCTAAAGCACTGGCAATTATCTTTTTTATCTCTTGTGCAATTCGTAATTGCCTTTGAGATGGCTCTTTACTGTTAAATAACACCATAAGTTTTCTCCTTATAATTTAGCAGCAATTGTCTCTATTTCATAACATTCAATGTAATCACCAACTTGGATATCATTGTAATTTTCAAAACTCATACCACACTCATATCCCTCTTTTACTTCTTTTACATCTTCTTTGAAGCGTTTTAATTGAGATAGGTTACCATCATGTATTACAACGTTATCACGTAGCAAACGCACTTTTGAACCACGTTTAACAAGACCTTCTGTTACCATACATCCACCAACTTTACCAACACCTGTAATGTTAAATACGTTTCTGATTTCGGCATAACCTAAGAACTTCTCACGTAACTCTGGAGATAATAGACCTTCTAGACCTTTCTTTACATCATCTGCTACATCATAAATAATAGAGTAGTAACGAATATCTATGCCATCGCGACGAGCCATATCTCTTGCTTGAGGAATTGCACGCACATTAAAACCGATGATAAATGCATTTGAAGCCTTAGCTAAGGTTACATCAGATTCTGAAATTGGTCCAACAGCTGAGTGTAACACGTGCACTGAAACTTCTTGGTTGGATAATTTTGTGATTGTACCCTCAATAGCTTCAATTGATCCTTGTACGTCGGCTTTAATAATAACTGCCAATTGCTTAGATTCACCTGATTTAATTTTATCAAGCATCTGTTCCATAGCTGATTTAGCACTTTTAACAATTTTTGCTTCACGTTCTTTACGAATACGATAATTTGTTACTTCTCTGGCTTGGTTTTCATCTTTTACGATAATAAAATTATCACCAGCAGATGGAGTTCCTTGTAAACCTAATACCTCAACAGGTGTTGCTGGACCAGCTTCGAATACCTTTTTACCATGTTCATTAAACATAGCACGAACGTGTCCCCACTCTTTACCTGCAATACATACTTCACCAACACGTAATGTACCGTTTTGAACAAGAACTGTTGCAACGTTACCACGTCCTTTTTCCATTTTAGCTTCAATAACAACGCCTTCTGATGTTCTGTTAGGATTTGCTTTTAAGTCTAAAATTTCTGCTTGCAACAAAATTGCTTCAACAAGTTTATCAATATTTATGCGTTTTTTAGCAGAAACTTCAGCACACAAACATTCACCACCCATTTCTTCAATAGCAATACCATGTTGCAACAACTCTGTTTTAACCTTCATTGGGTCTGCGGCAGGTAAGTCAATTTTATTGATAGCTACAACTATTGGCACATTTGCAGCTTGAGCATGGCGAATAGCTTCAACTGTTTGAGGTTTAATACCATCATTTGCAGCAACTACTAGTACAACAATATCTGTTACCTTAGCACCACGAGCTCGCATTTCTGAGAAAGCTTCGTGACCTGGAGTATCAATAAATGTAATTTTTTGACCATCTTGGAGTGTAATTTGATAAGCACCAATGTGTTGGGTAATACCACCAGCCTCACGTGCTACGACGTTTGTTTCACGCAAAGCATCAAGTAATGATGTTTTACCATGATCTACGTGTCCCATAACTGTTACAACAGGAGCTCTAGGTAATAAGTCTTTTTCTGTATCTTCAGGACCGGTTAAACCTTCTTCTACATCACTTTCAGCAACTCGTTTAAATTTGTGTCCCATCTCCTCAACGATGATTTGAGCTGTGTCGGCATCTATAGCTTGGTTAATTGTAGCCATAACGCCCAATGACATTAATTTTTTAATAACATCAGAGCTTTTTTCTGCCATACGGTTTGCCAAATCTTGTACAGTAATTATTTCAGGAATAATAACTTCTTTTATAATTTTTTCTTGAGGAGCTTGGACTTGAACTTGTGGTTTAGGTTGCTTTTTCTTAAATCTACGTCTTGGTGCTCCATAACCATAATCATCATCTTCTTCATCGTCACCATACATATATGAATTGACATTGATTTTGTTATTACGTTTAGGTGTTTCAAAACTGCGTTTTTGAATTTTTTTACGTTCTTGCTCAAATGTTTCTTCTTTTGTTAATGGTTTTGAATTCTCATTAGAGGAAGATTTTTTAGATTTTTTATCTTGATAATCATCATCGTCATCATCAAAATCATCTTTTCTATCTTTATACTTATTATTATAAGCTTTATTATCTGTTTCTGCAAAATTAGGTGTTTGCATCTTATTTTCAGATACTTGTTTATTTTTATTTGCTTCTTTTTCTGCTTTTTCTTGCTCTTTTTTCTTATTCTCTGCTTCTTGTTGTTTTAAGAGCTCTTGTTCTTCTTTTTGTTTTTGGCGAATAATAGCTTTTTCTTCTTCTTCTTGTTTTCTTTTTGCATCATGCTCTTTAGCTTTAGCTAATAATTCTAATTTTTGAGCTAAAGCTTCATCAATTTCAACAGATGATTTTGCAGGAGTAGGTTGAGCTACAAAGCGTTTTTTTCTAACCTCAACTTGTACAACCTTTTTTCCCTCTCCTTTTGGCGCCATATTTGTTTTTTTCAATGTGAGGGTAGTTTTTCCTGATAATGTTAGTTTATTGCCATTATCTTCTGTCATGCGTTATGTTCTCCGTTTAAGATAAAAAGTTTTGATACTTTTTTAAATTATTATAAACCATACGGGACGTATCACTTTTTAGTATGGCGATATGCACCGTATTATCCTTATTTAAAGTCGCATCTAATTCATCTATACTAAATAAATTAAATATTTCAAGACTTTTAGCAAGTAATGCCATCTTTTCTTTTCCATCATGACCTGCATCAATTGCCTGAATTATAAATTCTACATTATTTTTTTTGATTGCCTCTTTTACTTTTTCGAAACCTGTCAACAATATACCTGATTTTCGAGCTATATTTATGCTATCTAAAGCTTTTTGCTTTACTAGATTTTCAACCATATTGATAAAATCTTCAGATATTTTTAGATTATGTTTACTTACTTTATGAAAAAACTTTTTTTCTATAGCTTTTTCTAAAATGAGACGATTGGCAGTAATGTACATACCTTTACCTGGAAGTCTTTTATTAAAGTCTGGTAAAAGCTCATTATCTAACTCTACAAAGCGTAACATTTCACTTTGAGGTTTGACAACTCCTTCTACAATACATTTACGTTCAATCGTCTCTTTTGACATTTTTACCTCTTTTATTTATCTTCGTCAGCAAACCAATGAGCACGAGCAGCCATAATTACACGATTTGCTTCAACTTCGGTAATTGTATCTGCTCCTAATATTTCAATCAACTCATCAGCTGCTAAATCAGCTAAATCATCTAAAGTTTTAACTTCATGTTCCGCAAGAGCTAAAATCATATCTTGGTCTAATCCAGAAATTGTTTTTAGACTTTCATCAACACCAAGGCTCTTACTCTTTTCAATAAATTCTTGGTTACGTTTTTGAACAAATGCATTAGCACGATTTTGTAATTCTTGAGCTAAATCTTCATCAAATCCATCGATTGATGCTAACTCTGCTACATCAACTAGTGCTACTTCATCTACAGTTGAGAAACCCTCAGAGATGAGAACATGAGCAATCATTTCATCAACATCCAAAGCAGAAACAAAACGTTCTGAACGAATACGATTTTCATTTGCACGACGTTCACGTTCTTGTTCTTCTGTTAAGATATCAATATCAGCATTTAACAATTGTGATGCTAATTTAACATTTTGACCACGACGACCAATTGCTAATGAATATTGTTCATCAGAAACAACAACCTCAATGCGATTATTTTCTTCATCTAGTACCACTTTACTTACTTCAGCTGGAGCTAATGCACTAACGATATATTGAGCTCTATCTGCAGAATAAGGAACGATATCAATTTTTTCACCTTGTAATTCGGTTACAACAGCTTGTACTCTAATACCTCTTAAACCTACGCAAGCACCAACTGGATCTATAGATGAATCTTTTGTGCGAACAGCAATTTTTGCTTTTGAACCTGGATCACGTGAAACGCCCATAATTTCGATTAAACCATCATAAATTTCAGGAACTTCTGATGTAAATAATTTTGCCATAAATTCTGGACATGTGCGTGATAAGAAAATTTGTGGACCACGTGTTTCACGGCGTACATCTAACACATATGCACGAACTCTATCACCGTTTTTGAAACTTTCTCTTGGAATAATTTCATCACGACGAAGCATTGCTTCTGTTTTACCCATATCAACAATAACATTACCAAACTCAAGTCTTTTAACTGTTCCGTTGATAATTGTACCGATTTTTTCCTTGTACTCTTCATATTGCTTATTGCGTTCAGCTTCTCTAACCTTTTGAGTAATTACTTGTTTAGCTGTTTGAGCTGCAATACGTCCAAAGTCAATAGGAGGTAATGGGTCTATAATATATTCACCAACTTTAACTTCTGGATTAATACGTTTAGCTTCATCTAATGTTAACTCTGTTGTTTCGTTTTCAATTTCCTCAACAACTGCACGATAACGAGCTAAAGTTATTGCACCTGTTTTACGATTAATAGAAACTCGGATATCATGTTCAAAGCCATATTTTGAACGTCCTGCTTTTTGAATAGCTAGTTCCATAGCTTCAAATACATCTTCTCTATCAATATTTTTTTCTCTGGCAACGGTATCTGCTACCATCAAAATTTCTGGTCTTGGCATGTTTACAATATTTTCCATAGTTATCCTCTTAAATATTGGTTGGTTTATGACTTATTTTTTTGAGCTTTTAGAAATTGTTCCCATAGCTCATCTGTTATAACAATTTTTGCTTTAGCGATATTATCATATTCTATATTATACGATATATCATCCATAAGCATAACAACTTGATTATCCTCTGTAACACTTGCTATTATACCTTTAAAACGCTTACGTTTTTCTACAGGATTGATTGTCTCTAGCTTAATTACATAATTAATATAACGTCTAAAATGCTCTATTTTTGTTAAAGGGCGATCTAGACCTGGAGAGCTTACCTCCAAAGTATATTTATTTTCTATAGGGTCTTTTTCATCCATAACTGCAGATATCGCGCGACTTACTTTTGCACAATCATCTACTGTTAATTCTTTTTCATAGTCTTTATGCTCTATCATAATTTGAATAGTAGGATTAGCATCGCCTATAGTAAGAATCCTAACAGTATCATATCCTAAAGCATCTATAACTGGCTCTATTATATCTGCTAGATAATGTTTTTGCACTATATTTCTCCTTATGTTATGTAACAAAAAAGCGGGGCTTTTGACCCCACTTTCAAGTAGTATATGAAAGATTATGCTTTGTTTTATAACATAAAAATTTTAAAAATAAAGCTTTTTTTTGCACTTATCTAAAATTTTCTTTATTCTATGCAAAATTAGAAATTATATTTCAAGCCTACATCTACTTTTATAGGATATTCTTTTTCTAGATACTGCATCAATTCTCCATATATTGAGAAGTCTTTATAGTTATAGTTCACTTTTGCAGAAATAACACCTCTATCTCTTCTATCTAATTTGCTATGGCGTAATTTGTAGCCTCCTAGTGTATTATTGATATCTGCTTCCAATCCTTTATATGGATCTGCAAATTCATGATAATACCCTATTCCTAGTGCTACATTCAATTTATTGTCATGGCTAAATTCTATGTCTTTATCAAAATACAAGCCAAGAGCACTTTCTAATGAGAAAATATGTGAGGAATCTATATTTAATGCCAGAGCATCATTGCCTTCATTAATTTTATCTTGATACCATCCTATAGCATTTAAACCAACAAATGGTGTTATTTTTATACCCTTTGAGGTTATTGTGTATCTTAATTCATTTAATAAACCATAGGTAATTGCATTTGTATCTGCTTCATAAACTCTACCATCTGATTGACGACGATAATCTCCATCTGAATAGCCTAATCTTGCCATTGATACTGCTGTTAATCCTCTAGTGTTAGTATAAGTTAACGGAACATATCCTTGAACCATAAAGTTTTTACGAGTTGAATCATTATTATAATCTGTATCAGTATGTGTGAAACTTAGACCTAAACCTAATCTATAATTATTATCTAGTTTTTGGTCATATAAAGCATACATACTTTGTGACATGATATCATATCCACTTAATGTACCCATATCATCTCGACCAACATACATATTATCCGCTCCAACCATTTTACGCACATCATCATTTTTCTTTGTAAATAACTCTGACATCATTTTAGAATCTAAACTACGTGCCACCTTTAATTCTTCTTGAGTAATATTTGGAATTACAGATTTTCCTGATACATCAGCTTCTAATTGATTATACTGGCTTTGTGTAGACGCTTTTTTAAGGGTATTAAATAACTCTATATTCTTTTGATTATCGTAGTTTAATTGATAATATGCTGCAGTATCAGCATCTGTTATTGACGATAAGTCTTTCATACTCATCACTACATCATAAGTATTATTATCATTTTCAACAGTTGAAGCGTCATACATATATGAATTTGAATTTACATTTAACTCATCTATATTTTTAGCAGATAAAGCTCCTTTTAATATAGTTTTATCATCAAAAGTATTTGCAACTGTGTTATCAGATACTTGTAAATCTCCAGAAATATTTTCTTCAGCAATAAATTTTCCACCTTGGCTTAAAACGACATTACCACCAATATCTGCAAAATTTAAACTTCCATCTGTTGATAATGTACCTGCTTGCATAAGAGTTGCTCCATTTTCTAATTTTATAGCAACATTTTCTCCACAATTTGGGTCATTATCACATATTATCTTGTTGTTTGTACCATTTATTTTTATTATTCCTGTATTTGCGTTCTCAACTGTTGCTTTTGGACCTGATGCATATATACCTACATTATTTGACGAACTATTAACTTCTATAGTTCCTTTATTTATTACAGATACATCTTCGCCTTCGACTTCTCCTGAAACTGCATATATGCCATATGCATTATTCTTGCCCTTCACTTTAATGATTCCATTTTCATCATTTACAACAGTGCCTTTGTCGGCATATATTCCATATGCGTCGTACTCTTTGTTACTTACATTGATAAGAGCATTATTGTATATTTGAGAATTTTGGCCGTAAATTCCGTAGGCTTTATTATTAGCAGCTTGAACAGAAACTTGTATTTCTGAATTACCAGAATTATCTAAGGTTGAATTTATACCATACATACCAACTGCTTCACCAGTTTGACCACCGACCACATCCACATTTATTTTACCAATTACATTAGCTGTATTTTTTGTACTACTTGCATTATACGCATAACCATCTTTTATGTACATACCGTAATATTTAACACCAGCACCGCTACTCATTTTATTATTCTTGATGTTTATTTCACCTAACACATTTCCGCCTGATTTAGTATTATCTTCATTAGAATAATATGCATTGTATATTATTTTTTCTGTTCCTGTTCCATCTCCTGCTTGATTATCATCATTTGATGCATATATACCATATATCTCATTTACAGCATATTTTTCTGATGTAATATTAATTTTACCCTCTGCAGAACTATTATCATTTATAACTGCAGCGTTATATATATATGCCACCTGCGAAACTGGTGCTCCATTATACATACCATATATTTTATCTTGTTGACCATTTTTATTAGATTTTGTTGTTATATTTATATTTCCAACAGCCTTTGTTTTTGTATTTTTATTATCACCTTCAGCATAGGCATTTGCTAACAGATTACCTCTTCCTTCAATTCCTTTTAAAACAATATCTGTTGTTTCAGAGCTATCATTTATGTTTATCGCACCTATTGTATTTAACTGCACATTACTGCCAGAATTTGCATATGAATTAAATACGTTACTCATACTATATATACCTATAGCTTCCCTTCCTCTGCCACTGTTTCCGTCAATATTTAAGGTTATTTCGCCATTGGCAAAAATATCCTCTCCCCCATAAATTGAAGATGATCTAAAGGCATTATACACATTATTGTAGTATGCTTCAAGTTTACCACCTGTATTTTCTTGATATGTTTTTGCGTTTGAATATATGCCATAGGCATTACTTCCCTGTTTGCTATTTACAGTAATTATTCCTTGTGCATTGTATCCCATTGCGTTATATACATCTGTTTTAATATCTGAGCCATTTTCAATATATATACCATAAGCACTTTTTTGAGCTGAAGCCGAATCTGATGTAGATGTAATTCTACCTATAGATTCAAATACGTCTCCTATTTTATTATATTGTTTCTTAAATTGTGTCTCACTATTAATTACTGTACTATTTGCTTTGATACCATAAGCATTTGCAAAACTATTTATGTTTATACTACCTTCAGCGAGAACACTCGACACTGCTGAATCCATATATGCTATAGCATTTACGATATTTACATCATTTGCGGTTCCATAAATACCTGTAGCATCTCCGTTTCCTTCATTCTTTATATCAAGAACACCCTTACTACTAACATTTGCGCCAGTACCATTACTACTAATTGCAGCTGAATTATATATATTTTCACCGGCATATATTCCTGTTACGTCACCACTTGAATTTTTATCTTTATTAATGACAATTGATGCTGTTGAGTTACTTTGACTGGGTTCATCATATGTATTTTCATTTTCTGAATAGCTAAATGCATTATATGTTGTCTTTTCACCTAAATTATACAAACCATAAATTGTAGAATCAGAATATTTATCTTCGATTTTTATGGTAGCTGTTGCTGATAAATTATCATCAGTCATATTATTTACTGAAGCATTATATATTGTCGAATCAGAGTATATGCCATATATATTATTTTCACCAGAATTATTATTTTTTATTTCAATTGATGCATTTTGAGAAGATGATATAGCCTGAGCATTGTATACGCTATCATAATATACAGTGTTTCCATTTTCATCTTTTAATTCTTTACCGTTTTCATCAAATATTATTGGTTTCATACCATAAATATCACGTAAAATGCCATCATTTACCATATTAATACTTGTATTATTTACATTTTTATATGTTCCAACATAATCTGGCTCTTTTTTCTGACAAATTCCTATTTTATTTCTGAAATATCCTTCTGCACAGACACAATATCCGTTGTCATCATATTCATATCCTGGCTCACCTGTAGAACAACCATTTTTAATACATCCGCCTGTTAAATCATCCAGAGCAAAACCATTTTCTGTATTACATGCAGAACATTTACCTGCTGGACCATCTTTATAGTTATCAGCACAATCTTTACAATGAATTGTACCGTCTGCATCAACTGTTTCTTTAAATTGAGATGGGCATATATCACAATTTTCGCCAACCCAACCTTCTCCACCTGGGCACTCTTTTTCTATATAGACACAGTCGCCATCTTCATTCATCTGGAAGCCTTTGATACATTCTGTACACTCTTTATTATAATTAGGCTTACATTTACAGTCTACTTTTTGCGTATCTGTATTCCAATAATGTTCTTCGTGATTTGTTGCACACTCCCCTTCAATTAAACCGCACTTCATATCTGCTTTATCGTCAAAATATGTCAAATAGCCTTCAGTACATTCGCATGTATTATTTACCTGCACTAAACCTTCGCCTTTGTCCTCACATTTCATTATTCTAAAGCATAAACCCGATGTTCCGAATTCATCTGAATAACCTTCAGCACATTCAGAACACCCTATAGCTAAACCTCCTGCATTTTGATACCCTTCATAACACAAACACATTCCATTGCCATTATTATCTACGCTATATGTACCGTGTGAATTACAGTAGCGAGCGTTATCATCATTCCATAACTCTTTGCTACCATCTCCCTCTTGATATTCTTCATTTGATGACCTTGTACAACTTTCTTTTTCCCCTGTATATCCTCTATTTTCGTCACATACGCAGGTATCATTTCCGTCATTTAGAGGAACAGTATGCGGATAACTACCGCAAGGGTTTTTACTGTAACATTTATACGGATTTCCGTATGTATTATACCCTGTTTCACATTGTTTACATAATTCTTGAACCTGATTTTGACAATGTTCAACATTTTTATAACATTTATGTGAATTTCCGTGTGTTCCATAACCACTAATACATTGCTTACATTCGTCTTTATTCTGAATATCACAATATTCGATGTCTCTGTAACAAACTTTACCATCTCCGTTATGAGTACCATAGCCTGCATCACATTTGTTACATACCGGACCTGCTTGAATATCACAATTTTCTATATTTAAGTAACAACGATTTTCATATAGCAAATATTGGTCTTCGCATCTATTGCAGATATCTTTGTTTTGATCAGCACAATTGGGTATATTGGCATAGCATTTTCCATCGTTACCATGTAGTGCGTATCCAGGATTACATTCACATTTTTTTGTTACCTTATTATATGAACTATTTTCTGGGCAAGTAGGTGTTACGGGCTCATCTGGATTCACTGGTTTGTCTGGTTCATTTGGCTTATCAGGATTAGATGGGGTATTAGAATCATCTGAATCGCCAGAACCTCCTCCTGTGCTACCCTTTAGAGCTATTGCAGCAACAACAGCACCAGCACCCAGTGCCATAGCACCTATTTTATATGGCTCATCTGGACGATATTCTGGAACTGCTGTTTTTTTAGGATATGTACCAAAAAATCTGTTGTAAGCGCTTTCTGGTATTTTTTTCAAGCAATTAGGTTTTTCTTTTGCTCCATATGAGGTAAGTGTTCTATATGCTATTTTATCTTGCTTAATAACAGACAAACAAACAGCATTATATCCCCTTTCGTCAAGACTTTCCAGAGAATATCCACGATGCAGTAAACCTTCTATTTTTTGTGTATTATTTTGACGTGCAAGCTCAAAGAAAGCTTTCGCCACACTTATTTTACCGGTTGCAGCCAGAATATTTGTTGCAAAAAAAGATGCAACAATAGCAACAAAACATAATATTTTTTTATTCATTTTCATACACTTACCCATAGTTTAGAAATTAATAGACGGTTTCATCCACTATTTTTGGTAAATTTTAATATGAAATGTTTAAAAATTCGGTTAATATTAACAGATAAAAAAATATAAAATTTTGTATGTTTTTTTATTTTTTATATAAACTTTTTAAAATAAACTTGATTTTGTAAGTTTTTATAAGTATTGTAGTGGAAGTTTTGTTTGTTTTAGGAAGTTTTAAGATGACAGAAAAGAAAAAATATTATCCAGAGTTAAATGCAAAAATAAGTTTTCCTGATATGGAAAAAGATATTTTAGAGTTTTGGGAAAAAGATAACACATTTGAAAAATCTGTTATTAATCGTAATGGATCAGAGGAATTTGTTTTTTATGACGGCCCTCCATTTGCAAACGGTACTCCTCACTATGGTCATATTATGGTATCTTATGTAAAAGATGCTGTGGCGCGTTTTCAGACTATGAATGGTAAAAAAGTTGAGCGTCGCCTTGGTTGGGACTGTCACGGCTTGCCAGCTGAAATGTCTGCAGAAAAACAACTTGGTGTATCTGGTCGCAAGCAGATTGAAACTTTTGGTGTTGAAAAGTTTAATAATTTCTGTCGTACTGACGTTTTGAAATATTCTAATATTTGGGTAGATATGTTCAAACGTATTGGTCGTTGGGTTGATTTTAATAACGACTACAAAACAATGAACTTATCTTTTATGGAAAGCGTTATAAGTAACTTCAAACAATTATATGACAAAGGTTTAGTTTATGAAGACTATAGGGTTTTACCATATTCTTGGGCCGCAGAAACTCCTTTATCTAACTTTGAGGTTAACCAAGGGTATCAAGATAAGACTGATAGCGCAATTACAGTTTTATTCAAATTAGAAAATGGTCAAAAGATTTTAGTTTGGACAACAACTCCTTGGACACTTCCTTCTAACTTGATGTTGGCTGTTGGTAAAGACATTGACTATGTTGTTATGAGTGAAAATGGTCAAGAATACATTTTAGCTGAAGCAAGATTAGGTAGCTATAAAAAACAACTAGAAAATGCTACTTTGGTTAAGAAAATTAAAGGTTCAGATTTAATTGGTATGAACTATGAACCAATGTTTAATTATTTTTCTAACCTTAAAGAAAATGGCGCATTTAAGGTTTTGAGCGGAGAATTTGTATCTACAGAAGATGGTACAGGTGTTGTTCATATAGCTCCTGGATTTGGTCAAGATGACTTTGAGGCTTGTCGTGCTTATGATGAAAACTTCCCAGTGGTTTGCCCTGTTGATGAAGCTGGAAAATTTACTCAAGAAGTTTCTGACTATGTAGGAGTACAAGTTTTTGAGACTAATGAACCTATTATGCAATGGCTAAAAACTAATGGTTTATTAGTTAAAAAAGAACAATATACTCACTCTTATCCTTTCTGCTGGAGAACAGATACTCCATTGATGTATAAAGCTATGAGTTCTTGGTTTGTTAAAGTTACAGACTTTAGAGATGATATGGTTAAAAATAACCAAGAAATTAACTGGATTCCAGGACATATTAAAGACGGTCGTTTTGGTAAATGGCTAGAAGGGGCAAGAGATTGGTCTATTTCACGTAATCGTTTTTGGGGAACTCCAATTCCTGTTTGGAAATCTGACAATCCTAAATTCCCACGAATCGATGTTTTTGGCTCTATTGCTGAAATTAAGGAAAAGACTGGTTTTGATGTAAAAGACTTACATAAGCCTTATATTGATGATGTGGTATATCCTAACCCAGATGACCCAACAGGTCAAACTATGATGCGCAGAGTTAGTGACGTATTTGACTGTTGGTTTGAAAGTGGTTCAATGCCTTATGCTCAAGTTCATTATCCTTTTGAAAACAAAGAGTGGTTTGAAAATCACTTCCCTGCAGACTTTATTGTTGAAGCTATGGACCAAACACGCGGTTGGTTCTATACTCTTACTGTTCTTTCTACAGCTCTTCACAATAGACCTGCATTTAAGAACTGTGTTTGCACAGGTTTATTGATGGCTGAAGGCGGACAGAAATTATCTAAACGTTTGAAGAACTATCCAGACCCTAACGATATTTTAAACACTATCGGTTCTGATGCTTTGCGCTGGTTCTTAATTTCTTCTCCTGTATTAAAAGGAGGTAATTTAGCTGTTGATAAAGAAGGTAAAGAAATCGCAAAAGCTACTCGTAAAGCTTTGATTCCATTCTGGAATGCATATTACTTCTTTACACTTTATGCAAATGCTGAAGGTATCGAGGCTAAAGAAATTTCAAAATCTAATGATGTTTTAGATAATTACATTTTAGCAAAATTGAAAACTTTAGTTACAAACGTTAAGTCTGATATGGAGACATACGAAATCGCTCGTGCTTGTACTGAAATTGAAGACTTCTTAGAAATTTTGAATAACTGGTACATTCGTCGTTCTCGTGCTCGTTTTTGGAGTGGAGAAGACTTGAGTGCATTTAATACTTTGTATACAGTATTGGTTAATGTTGCAAAAATATCTGCTCCATTAATGCCATTTATGAGCGAATTTGTATATAGAGGTTTGAAAAACAGCGAATCTGTTCATCTTGCAGATACTCCTGTTCTTGATAGTGTAGAAAGCAATGACAAACTTATCCAACAAATGGATATGGTTAGAGCTATATCTTCTGTTGCAAAAGCAATCCGCGAAGAACATAGATTAAGAAACAGACTTCCTTTGAAATCTATGATTATTGCCGGCGATAATGCTGATAGTTTGGTAGATTTTGTTGAAGCGCTTAAAGATGAGGTTAATGTTAAGAACATTGAACTTAAATCTGATATTAAAGATGTTGCTGGTCGCTTCTTGTATCTCAAAACTCCCCTTATCGGTAAAAGACTTGGTGCTTATATGAAAGATATTATGGCTAAGTCTAAGACAAATGAGTGGTCACAAAATGAAGATGGCACTCTTGCTATTGCAGGTCAAACATTGTTTGCGGAAGAATATGAGTTACGTTTAGTAATTAATGAAGGAATGAGCGGTTCTGCCCTTCCTGACAACACCGCTGTTGTTATTCTTGATACTGAAATTGATGAAAATCTTGAAAAAGAAGGTATTGCTAGGGACTTCGTAAGAATGATTCAAGCTCTTCGCAAAACTAAAGATTTTGATATTTCTGATAGAATTAAACTAGCTTATTCTTCTGACAATGCTACTGTTAAAAATGCAATTTCAGAATATGCTGATTACATTAAAGAGCAAGTGCTTGCTTTGGAAATTGCTGAAAATAACGATATTTTAGAGCCAACAGTTGATGAACTTGGTGGTGATAAAGTTAAGTTTGACGTAATAAAAGCTGCTTAAATTACTTAATTTAAATGTTTTTTAACGAGAGGGTTAAAAGAGAAATCCTCTCGTTAATTTTATTTAAACGATATAGTGCTATTGCTTGCTAATAATGTTTATCTAAGGGAGTGAGTTTATGGATATGGAAGTTTCTGAGAAAAGCAAGAAGACTAAGAAAACAACTAAATCTTCTACAAAAAATGTAAAAAAGAAAGTTGTTAAGAAAACCAGTAAAACAGAAAATAAATCTGCACGGGTTAAAACCAATATAACAAAGAACGAAACTAGCAAGAATAAACATAATCGTAAATTTACTCTTGATATTATTGAATTGCTTGACGGTAAAGTTAATAAAAATATTGTGTTTTTTGGCTTCTGGTTTGTGATATCTATTTTACCTTTTTTTTCAGTAAAATTATCAAGGTCCGGCCCAACCTCTTATACTGTTCTTGAACGTCTTTGGTTATTATACTTATTTCTCACAGGGTTTTGCTATTGGACATATTTAATGATAAAACATAGATTTATATTAAAATCATTTGTATTGCTTATTTTTATTATATTGTTTCTATGTTTTTTTTCTATTGATATTTTAAGTATCCAAAAAAATTTTTTTGAAGGGCAGTTTTAGATGTTAAAAAAATCATTTGTTTTATTTTGTCGTATTATAATGGCCTCTTTAATTTCATTTTACCTTTTTATGATATCTCTTGTAGTTTATCGTAAAATTGCTTATGAATTATGTTTTTACAACCTTTCTCCTAGTTCATATAAAAAATCTACAACTACGCACACAGCACCTGATGGTGGCAAAGACAGTATGATGAGTGTAGCCAAGCCTTTAATCTATCTTTATCCCAATGCTGAAAGTGAAGTTAGTATTAAGCTAGGTAATTCTCATAAAATATCACATTCTTACCCTAAATATGAAAATGAATGGGTTGTTAGGGCAAAACCTAATGGAGATTTAACTTATAATAATCGCACTTATTATGGACTTTATTGGGAAGGTAAAAATGCTCCAAAATTTGAACTTGATGAAGGTTTTGTTGTAAAAGGCAGTGATACTATAACTTTCTTAGAAGAAAAGCTTGCAATTCTTGGGTTAAACGAGCGAGAAGCTAATGAGTTTATTATCTATTGGCTACCTAGGTTAGAAAATAATACATATAACTTTATAAAATTTGCGAGCTTCAACGTTCAAAATGAGTATATGCCTTTAGAGATTAATCCTAAACCTAACACTTTGATTAGGGTTATGATGGTTTATAAAAAGCTTGATAATCCTATTGAAGTTAGAGAACAAGTTTTAGCACCTACACCAATTCGTAATGGCTTTACTGTTGTTGAATGGGGCGGTACTGAAATTAATAGTGATAAAGTGTATTAAAAAAGGAGCTTAATTGCTCCTTTTTTGTTTTTATTACTTAATTTATGCATACTTTAGAGCATCTAAAACCCCTTGCAAGATATATGAAGCGGCTGAGGCATCTAACACTTTTGCTCTTTTTTTACGTGATAAGTCGACTTCTTTGATTAAAAAATTTTCAACAGCAGAAGATGACAGACGTTCATCCCATAGCAACATCGGTAGATTAAAACTTTCTTCTAAAATGGCAGCAAATTTACGAACTTCTAAAGCAATTTCCCCCTCTTGCCCATTCATCTGCAAAGGCAAACCCATAACTATAGCTCCAATTTCTTTTTCTGCGATAACCTTTTTTAGCTCTATTAGGTCTGTTTCTATATTTTTTCTATACAATATTTTATATGAACTGGCTATTGTGCAAGATAAATCTGACACTGCTAAACCCATACGTTTTGAGCCATAGTCTATGCCTAATATTGCACGACGTGGTGGTATTTGTTGTTTAAATTCTTTTATATTCATGTTTACTCCTTTAGCTCATCTTATCATATATTTTTTTAATGTAAATGGTTGATTGTTAGGAAAAAGTAAAGATATTAAAGTTATAATGGTTGTAAATTATTTATTTTTTGGATTGTTTTATATGATTAAAAAACTTTTAAGTCTTACCTTTTTATTTGTTTTTTGCTCAAGCCTTGCTTTTGCAAAAATTAAAACTGTAGATGAACAACGTGCTGAATGGAACGAATGGCTTGATGACTTAAAAGAAGAAATGCTTGATAAAGGAATTTCAAAAAAAACTATCAAAAAAGCTTATAAAAATGATTATTTTCACGAAATTAAAGAAGTTGTTTTACAAGACAAAAAACAAGCTGAATTTATTTTAACATCAGATGTATATATCAATCGTCTTGTTAATAAAGACAGGGTTAGAAAGGCCAGAGAACATTATAAAGAATTGCTACCAAAATATAAGAGTATTAGCGAAAAATATGGTGTGCCATTAAACTATCTGATTTCTTTTTGGGCAGTTGAAACACATTTTGGATATAATAAAGGAAAATATCATCTAATTGATGGATTAACAAATTTAAGCTATAAAAATCGCAGAGCAGATTTTTTTAAGCGTGAATTATTTAATGTATTAAAGATTATGGATACCTATAACCTTGACGGTGAAAAAATGATGGGCTCATGGGCGGGAGCTATGGGGCATTTTCAATTTATGCCGTCAACATATAACGCATATGCAGTTGATTATGATAATGATGGCGTTGCTGATATTTGGGATAGTTTTGATGATGCTATAGCCAGTGCTGCTAATTATTTATCTGAACTTGGATGGAAACCAGATGAACCATGGGGGCAAGAGGTTATTTTGCCTTGGAACTTTGACTATAATCTATCTGGCCCAAAAAAATATAAAACAATTAAAGAATGGAAAAAAATTGGTGTTTTATCCGCTAATGGTAAACGTATAACTTTACCAGAAAAAGCAAGTGCTGCAATTATTATGCCAGATGGTAGACATGGTAGAGCATATTTAACACTTAGCAATTTTAGACGCATTATGATTTGGAATAGATCTACAAATTATGCTTTGGCTATTGTAAAACTAGCTGATTATATTGCTTCTGATAGTAACTTCACTCCTTTGAAAGAGAAAAAGTATTATAAAGTTACAGATGAAGATATTTTATTAGTTCAACGTTTTGCGAATCGTATTTTAAAATCTAAGCTAAAAGAAGATGGTAAATATGGTTCAAAAACCGCAAAAGCTGTTAGAAAATTGCAGAAAAAATGGAAATTACCTCAAGATGGTATGCCTGACTATAGATTATTACGTAAAATAAGGTACTTCAAATCTTGGGCAGACTTTAGAGTTCCACCGCAACCGAGAAAACCTAAAAAATCATAACTTATGATATTTTACCTATTATCACTGACTTGTTCTTTGGTTTTTCTTCTGAAATAGTTATTGCATCTCTTATGACTTTTGAAACAGAAGGTATTATATCTTTATCTTCTGAATGGATATAGCATAATGGAGTTTTTTTATCTACCTTATCTCCTATTTGGCAAAAAGATGTAAAACCGGTTGTGTAATTTATCTTTTGGGCAGGATGAGTACGTCCGCCTCCAAGCATAATTACACCTAATCCTATTTGTCTGGTGTCTATTGCAGAAATATAGCCTGATTTGTTGGCATATATTGGCTCAATATATTTAGCTC
Source organism: Alphaproteobacteria bacterium (assembly GCA_045578445.1). GTDB lineage: Bacteria > Pseudomonadota > Alphaproteobacteria > RF32 > CAG-239 > CAG-267. Next base: position 7,230 of record JAZNKG010000028.1, on the reverse strand, counting down.
TTTTTTGGCATTTATTATAGTTTTCTATATATTTAGTATCTGCACCCAGTGAGGTAGCCATTTTTACAAAAATTTCATATGCACGACCAGATGTTATTGTTTCATTTAGCATTTTTATTGCAGTTTTTTCATCGCTTGCGATACCACTGTTTATTAATATCTCTGCACACAGTGATTTTGTTACCTTATCAAGGCGAGAATCGGTGTTCTTATTTTGAAGATATTGCAAAGCCTCTTCAACTTCCAAAGCATTACCAACAGTTAAGCCTAATACACTATTCATATCTGTTAATAGAGCTGAGGTTTTTGTTCCTGCACCATTTGCAACATTTACAATAGATTGAGCCAGAGCTTTTGCTCTAGAATTATTTTCCATAAAAGCACCATTGCCACATTTAATATCCATCACTAAATATTGCAAACCTGCGGCTAATTTTTTAGAGAGAATCGATGCTGTAATTAAAGGAATTGATTCAACTGTTGCACATACATCTCTGATTGCATATAATTTTTTATCTGCAGGCGCTAAATCTGAAGTTTGGCCTATGATAGCACAACCAACATTCTTTACTGTTTTTTTGAAGGTATCTATATCCACTATTGTTTTATAACCTTTTAGCGAATCGAGTTTATCTAATGTTCCACCTGTATGCCCTAAGCCTCTTCCTGCAATCATTGGCACATAAGCACCGCAAGCAGCCAGCATTGATGCAAGCATAAGGCTTACTTTATCGCCTACTCCACCAGTTGAATGCTTATCTACAATTGGTCCCTTTTTTATTTCTTTCCAAGTAAGTTTTTCTCCGGAATCCCTCATAGCTAAAGTTAATGATAAAGTTTCATCTTTATCTAAGCCATTTAGAAATATTGCCATAGAAAATGAGGCTGCTTGAATATCTGCTATTTCCCCAGAAGTTAAACCCTTAATAAAATGGTTAATTTCTTTATCCGACAAAACTTCTTTATTACGTTTTTTACGAATAATTTCCTGTGGTATCATATTACCCCTCCTCTTTTATATATTCTGCAACCAACGTTGTTAGCTTGTTAGATGCTTTATCTGCTTCTGATAATGTTTCTTGATGGCTTGGAGTATTATTTTTTAGCCCTGCAGCATAGTTTGTTATAACAGAAATACCTAATACTTTTATTGAGCAATGTGATGCAACTATTACCTCTGGAACTGTGGACATGCCAACTGCATCGCCACCAAGCAGACCAAACGCTTTAACTTCTGCAGATGTTTCAAAGTTTGGTCCTAAAACCATAAAATATGTTCCTTCGTCTAGCTCTATATTATTTTTCTTTGCTATGGTTTTTAGTTTGTCACGCAACTCTTGTGGATATGCATTATTCATAGATGGAAAACGAGGACCATAATTATCATCATTTTTGCAAGCTAGAGGATTTTTACCGCTAAAATTGATATGATCTTTTATTAACATTAACGAGCCTGGAGCTAAGTTTGCGTTTAATGAGCCTGCTGCATTTGTTACTATTAGTTGCTCTATCCCTAATTCTTTTAGTATATGTATAACATTTGCTATTATATGTGGATCATGACCTTCGTATAAATGGAAACGACCATTTAAGCAAATAATCTCTTTACTGCCGAGGTATCCTTTTATTAATTGTCCTTTATGCCCTGCTACTGTGCTTTGAGGAAAGTTAGGTATATCACTATAATTTATTACTGTTGTATTCTCAAGCACCGTTGAGAATCCACTCAATCCTGAGCCTAGTATAATAGCAATTTTAGGGGATAATAAATTGAGATTTTCTTTGATATATTGTGCGGTTTGTTTAATCATTTCTTTAACTCCGTAGCAGTAAAATCTTGTGGTAAAAGTTCTCTTAAATAATATTGTTTACATATTTTTTTTGCATCTGCCAAATAAATTATGGTATTTTCATCAGAAAATTCTGCTATTCTTTGTAGACACGCCCCACAAGGATATACAAGTTCTTTTGCTTCTGCTACAATCAAAATTGATGATATTTTTTTATCTCCACCTGCTACCATAGATGCAATTGCACCAGCTTCCGCGCATGTTCCACATGGAAATGATATATTTTCTACATTACAAGAGCTATATATTTTACCACTTTCTGATAAGATTGATGCTCCTACTTTGTAATTTGAATATGGGGCATATGCATTATTTTTTGCTTTATTTGCTTCTTGTAAAAGTTTATCTTTTATCTCCATAACTATCTCCTTTTAAAATATTTTTTTAAAAAAACTTTGAAATATTATCCTTTCGTTAATTTTTTATAATATACAATAACAAAAAAATTTAGCAAAGCTTATTTTTATTTTAGGAGAAAATCGTGCTAAAAAAGGTTATTGTTGGTTTATTTTGTTTTATAATATTGGCTGTTTCAGGAATTGGAGCTTATGTGTATATGCTAGACTGGAACAAGCATAAGAGTTTGTTATCACAGCGTTTTGCCCAAATAACAGGCCTTAATGCATCAATTGAGGGTAACCTTAGGGTAGAATACTTCCCTACTCCTAAATTTACTGCAGGAAAAGTGTCTTTTTGGAAAGGAAAAGATAAGCGTAATCCTTTAGTGGAAATTGATGAAATTATTGCTAATGTTGAGCTTATGCCTTTATTAGATAATAAATTTATTATCACTTCTATGATTTTGACCAAACCAACATTTAATATACGTGTTTCTGAAAAAGGAGAAATGAACTGGTCGAATGTTGGTGGCAAAGGGAAAAATAAAGTTGGCAACGTAGAGGTATCTTTTAAAGATGTTAAATTAAATAATTCTACAATTAGTTATATTAATGCTCAGAACAATGAAGAATTTGAGCTTCCAAATATTTCTGCTTCAGTGAGTGCATCTTCCCTTAAAGGACCATATAAAGCAGATGGTAAACTACTTTATAATAAAAATGAAATAAAATTTGCTGGTAATGTTACAAACAATAATGGTATTAAATTAAACTTTAATATTAGTAACAACGCATCAAATACGAAAGCTACTATCGAGGGAACATTAGGTGAAAAAGCTGATGGTCTTATAACATTTGAAACGAAAAATTTTGAAAAAATTGCAAATATTATATGGGGAGATAATACTGTTAGTTCTACATATAATGAAAACTTATATTTTTCATTCAAGTACAATAAAACCCCTGAAGCATTAAAACTTGAAAATTTTACAGCTAAGTATGGTAACAATACTGTTGGTACAGGTTCTGTGGATATACAAAATACTGATAATCAACGAGTTGTAGATGCTGTATTTAAAATGAATAAAATTGATTTAAATATATTCCAAAATATAGGTATTGATTATGTTAATGCCTTTAAGTCTAAAAAGGATATGTCTAATTTATCACTAGATAAACATGATATTAAATTAAATATAAATGCTGATACAGCTTTTTATAATGAGGCAGAATCTCAAAATTTAATATTAGCGCTAGAATTAAAGGATACATTATTTAATGTTTCTCGTTTAGGCATCACAATGCCTGGAAACACTGAGGTAAAAACCTCTGGTTCTGTTGACTTAAGCACATTAAAATTTCAATTTAAAAATGCATTAAAAAGTGATGATTTTCGCGTTTTCGCCTCTATTTTTGGTGTAGATGTAACAAAATTAGCTGCTGAAGAAAATAAAAAGACTATATTTAAAAATGTTGTTACAAATTTTGATTTATTCGGTGATTTAGAGCAAATTAAAATTTCGTTATCTGATACAATAATTGATTCAACCGCAATAAAAGGAAATATTGGATTTGCAAAAAATAACGAAAATAATATTGCTTTAGCTGATTTAGAATTATCTAAGATTATATTTGATAAGTATATAAATATTAATGGTACTTTTAAAGATAAATCTTTGAAAGAAAAATTTACTCATCAAATGAATATGCTTCCTTGGAGTAAAGACTTAGCCCTTGATGCTAGCATTTATGTAGGAAGTTCTGTATATAATGGAATACCTTTAGAAGGTTTAAAACTTGTTTTTTCTAGTCATTTAGATAACTTAAAAGTAACAGATCTTACAGCAAATAATATTGCTGGAACGTATGTAAATTTAAGTTTAGATGCTGAAAATATTCGTACTGAACCAAACTTCAAAGAGTTAACTTACAATGTAAAGTCAAATGATTTACCACTATTTGCTTCGACTGTTGGCATTGATTTAGGTACAAAAAAATTATTTAATAGAAAAATTTTTGCATCACAAGGTGTTTTGGCAGGTAACTTTAATGATTTTAATTTGAGTTCCGTACAAAAATTCGATGATGTTGAATTTTCATACACAGGTAAAGTGAAAAATGATAATAAAGTATTTGTTGACGGTGATATTGAATTAAAGAGCGATAATTTTGTAAATTTATTAGCTGATTATGGCTTTAGTTATACTCCTGACATTCCTTTAACATCTTTCACAATATCTGGTAAGCTAACTGGCTCTAATGATTTGTTTGAATTGGTGAATATAAATTCTTATTTAGGTGCAAATAATATAGCTGGTAATTTAAGTGTTGATAACACTGAGAACAAACCTAAAATTAAAGGTGATTTTGTAGTTGATAAGATAGAATTAAATCGCTGGATTAGCATTGATGATAGAATCATATCTAATGAAATATCGCATAATGAAGGCTTTATATCTAAACCTTTATTTATAGATGATAAAATTGACTACTCAAGTCTTGAAAAGGTTGATTTTGACTTAACTACTAACATCAAACACCTTGTGTTTAATAATAAAAACTTTAGCAACACATCATTAGATATGAAATTAATCAATGGAATATTTAATGTTTCAAAATTTGATACAAGATATGGAGAAAATGAAATTTATTTAGATTTTATTTTGGATAGCCAAAAAATTCCTAGTATTAGCGGTAACTATAATCTTAAAAATATAAAGTTGCCAGATATAGGTGGAACTACATATATGATTAAAAATGGCGTTTTAGATATTTCTGGTAATTTTACTTCTCTAGCTGAATCTAAAAAAGAATTTTTTAGTAATCTCGATTCAAAAGGAGAGTTTAAATTAAATAACTCTTCAATAAAAGGTTTTGATTTTGATATTATAAAATTCGAGTTTGAGCAATCCGATTCAATAAATGGATTTGAAGATAAGATTTTAAATAGCCTAAAAACTGGTATTAGTTCTTTTCCTTTGATTAAAGGTGGATTCAATATAACTAGAGGTGTAATTGTTTCTGACAATATTGAATTTTCTTCTCCTGTTGTAAATATTAATACCAAATTTAATCTAAACATGAATGATTGGCTGTTTTATACCACATTTGATGCAATTTTCCATAATGCGTCTTTTTCAGATATTTTGAAGTTTAAAATGACTGGTTCAATGAATAATCCTTCTATATCTGTTGATCTTACTGAAACTTTAGAAAGAATTAGTAGTGTTGAACAAATGTCAAAAAATATATTAAAACAAGAACAACAGAAAAAATTAGATGAATTAAACAACAAAATACGTAATGTTGAAAAAAATATCAATAGCACACTAACTTCAATATCTCGTATTCATTACGATGTTGCAAGATTTAAACCTGTTTCATCAAATGCTGATATTGCTAAAACATATAACAATAATATAGAACTTTTACAGCAAACTGAAAATGCTATAAAGGATATAAGAGCGGAGGTGTTAAATGCTAAAGATATTGAAGCTTTAGTGAATTTGAATAATAGGTTTTTGGCTGAAGATGCAAAGCTAAAATTTATTTCTAAAACTCTTGAAGACAATTATATTATTGATGGGAAATACATTTTTGATGATATTTTCAATAAAATTGCATGGGTTTATAATGTTATACAAAATAATTCATCTTACTATAAAAATATAACTGATGTATATATGAACCAAGTTGAATTTTCTAAATCATCTGAAGAACCAATATCTAAAGAGGTAGAAAAATCGTTAATTGAAAGCGTACGTAGTGTTAATAGTATATCAGATAAAGCTAGTGAATTACATAATAAATTCCGTGACAATTATTTATCTATGATTGATACAAATAAAGTTGCAGATATGAAAGAAAATAACGACATTGCAAAAGAGGCTTTAAACACTATGCTTACATATGCAAAACAGTATAACAATGATATGGTTGTAAGCATTGATAAATTTAGAGAGGCTTTAGATATACAAAATCGTGATTATAATGAGTATATGATCAATGTTCCAAATACTGTGAATGAAATTGACATAACTAAACCAACATCTCCTTCAAATTCAAAATCAGAAAATAGTGAGGTAGAAAATACCGAACCTCTTTCTGATGATGAAATTGGAGGGGCTGAAGAGAGTGTTTTAGATGAAGCTTCAAATGAAGACAATATCAAGAAAGATGACCCTGCTCTTAATATTAACATGGATATTAATAAAGGTCTAAATGGACTTCTGAATAAATTTAATAGCGATAATTTAGATAAAAAAAAAGAAGAGTTGATCTCTAAAGTTTCCTTTGGTGGTTTATCTAATATTATAGCACAAAACAAGCCTGTTAAAGAAGAAACAGTCAAAATAGCAACTGTTGATGTAGAGGAACCTAATTTAGATACTGCAAAAGAAGACATATCTAATGTAAAGGAAGTTAGTGCTGTTGAACCTAGCACAGAAACCTCTAAAACAGAAATAATTGAAGTAGCGGAGACTATTATCAATGAGCCTGTGACAGATGTATCTGATAGTGATAGTGATAGTGATACTGCTCAACCTGTGAAAAACGTTATAAAGAAAAAACCGTCCTTTTCTGATATGATTAAATCTTCAATTAATATTGCTTTATCTAAAATAAAAAGTATGGAAGATACTATTATAAAAAACAGCATAGAAGAAAAGAAACAGTTGTCTAATGCTGAAAACAAAAAAGAAAATACTGTAAATGTTGTAACTGCCGACAATAGTTTAAAAGTCAATCCGGTTATTGCATTGAATATTGGAAAAGAAAATATAGCGCCGTCTGATAACTCTTCATTTGAAAATATAACTATTAAGAAAAATGATACAAAATTTAAAAGAAATGATGTTGCAAATGTTGTTAAATCTTTAAATAAATCTTATGATATTGGGAATATTGGCAATACTAACTCAGCGGATAATAATTCTACATTAGTTGCATCTCTTTCTATTTATGATATTGATTCTAATACAAAAGGATTGCTCTCTAATTCTAAAATTAAAAATGACACTTTAGTAATAGCAAATAATAAA
>JAZNKG010000027.1:0-8961 GCA_045578445.1 Alphaproteobacteria bacterium | reverse complement strand
GAATGGGAAGGATATCCTGATATTAATACTTCGTTTTTGCTAAAAGAGGCAACGTATCATTGCATATTGCTTATCTGCATGATTATCGGAAATTATTTAATTATAAAAGGTAAAAAAATAGGACTGCTTTTTCTTGCCTATTTTATTTTTGTATTTGTTTATAATATGTTTTTAGGAAAATATAATTTATAATAAAGGATTTGATTATAAAAGGAATAGAAGATGAAAAAACAAAACTTATATAAATTACTAGCTAATATAAAAAAAGAGTTTAGTATGATTTTTATTCCTACAATGCAATTTTTACTTGCTGGTTGGATGATAGTTTTATTAATTCATAGCTTGCTAGATTCCTCTTTTAATCCTTTGTTTATGAAATATATTTTTTGTTTGTTATGGATTATAGGATGTTGTTTGATATTCTATTTTTTCAAAAATTTGATATCTTCAAAAAAATATAAACTTTATATTTTGCTAGTAATTAGTTTGCTTTTTTTACTGATTAATCATTTTATGATGCTTTGTATTGATAAATAAATGGGCATAGGATTTACAAAATCATCTTTTTTTAACCGATGAACAGGCAGATAAAAATATGATTAATATAGCAATAAACTTCTTCATCTAAAATTACTTTTATTTTTAGTAAACATGGGAAGATTATATATAAACCAAGCTTACAAATCAACAAGAATATTTCAAGCATATATAAAAAAAGAGAGTGGGGCAAAAATGCAACCACTCTCTCAAATCCACTAGCACCTGCTAGAACGAGTTAGAAAACGGGCCGGAAACATCTCCGTCTGGTCTGTCAAGAGGAGAGTTGTCAAAACCCATCTTCTCCAACAAATCACCGAGCCCCTTTCCGACAAAGACAACCGGTGCCGCGGCAATGGCACATACGACTAATGCACCGAAGCCCAAGTTTGTAAAAAACTTACCCATGGCTTTTGTTTGGATTAATAAGGTTAATAATATACCACGACTAATACCCCATAGCGTGGTTTTATAACATAATAATCCGAAAACAAGATTATCATACAAAAAGTTTTTAATTTTGCAAGAATATTTTAGCACATCCCCCCATATAAACAAATCAACAAAGGCTTTGGATAGTAGGTATGCTGGAAGCAAATTTACGACTGCGGTGTACATAAAAAGCGTACATAAAGAAGTAAATTTGCAATCATGATGCCTGCTAGACAAATGCCCCCCATAAATAAATCAGCAATGGCTTTGGATAGTAGGTATGCTGGAAGCAAATTTACGACTGCGGTGTACATAAAAAGCGTACATAAAGGAGTAAATTTGCAATCATGATGCCTGCTAGACAAACGCCCCATATAAACTTAATTTTAACTATTCCTCCCTATACTTTTCACACAAAACAACCAAAGGAAACATAATCAATGCCAAACTTTCTAATAAAAATATTCTGCAATCCCCTCATCTGGGTTGGAATTCTCTTAAGCTACATCACATTACGCGAAGCACCAAATTCCGAAGATATAATTTTGATGCTAAAAGAACCAAAGCACTATTTTGAACTATTCATCGGTTCACTTATATACGTTTGGCTATTTGAAAAACACTACACAAAAAAACGTGAACGCGTTGCCATATTAACCAACATTGTTGCCGTAGTAGATGCTATGTTCACAGTATTTATAACATGGTTATGTATGACGCTAGCCGTATTATATTTCCAATACCGAGGCGAAAGAATATCTCGTCAATTACGCGCAAAATATAATGAACAACGCATAGTTAACGAAAATACCCCTGCTCCAACTGGGCAAATAATAGATGCTTCACTAGCACTAAAAGGGTTTGAGGTAGAAGTTGGCAAAAAATATATAATAACCATCCACTCACCAAACAATGTGAGTGTAGAAAGTTACACACCACAAGAATAAACAAAAAACTCTTTACAGCAAAATATTTATCATATACAATTTCATCTAGTATAATTTATGAGGACACTCACCAATGTTTTATCCAGATAAAAATTTTATCAACACCTTAGATGAAACCGAGCGTTTTATCTTCTTAAAAGTAATATGTGGCATGGTTGCATGCGATAAACAAGTTGCCAAAGAGGAGCTTGTATACCTAAAAGAGCTCGCCCTAAAGTTTGAAACAAAAGGTTCAAACCTAATCAATATGATAAAAAGCGCTGATAAAAAATCACTCATCAAGCAAGCCCGAATGATAGAAGATAGAAGCAAAGCTCTTATGCTCATCAAAGACCTATGCATGGTCGCAAATAATGATTTAAACTTAAGCGATGATGAAATCGATTACATTTTAGATATTGCTGATGCTATGGGAATAGATGCCCAAAGGGTAAAAGAAATAAATGCGGTAGTAAACGAATACCTAGAAGTTTCACAAAAAGCATGCATATTGCTTGAACAAGAACATTGGACTTAAAAAACAAGAAAGATATAAAATTATGACCGAAAGAATTGCCAAATATCTTGCCCGTGCTGGCGTTTGCTCAAGACGAGAAGCAGAAGAATTTATCAAACAAGAACGCATAACCGTAAATGGAGAAACCGTAACATCTCCAGCATTCTTTGTTGATGGCACAGAAAAAATCTTATTTGATGGTGAAAAAATAAAAGCCAAAGAAAAAACACGTCTTTGGTTATATCACAAACCAACTGGCTTAATCACCACCCACAAAGACGAAAAAGACAGAGAAACAGTATTCTCTCATCTGCCAGCAGGTATGCCAAGAGTAATATCAATCGGCAGACTAGACCTAAATTCTGAAGGCTTGCTATTATTAACTAACGACGGAGCACTTTCTCGTGCATTAGAATTACCAGAAAATGGCTGGAGCCGACGCTACAAAGTAAGAGTACATGGTTTTGTTGATGCCAAAAAAATCAAAGAACTAGAAAACGGCACAACCATAGACGGTGTAACCTATGCGCCATGCAAAATCACACTAGAAGAAAAAACAAAAACTAACTCATGGCTCACAATCTCACTAAACGAGGGCAAAAACCGTGAAGTACGTAAGCTACTCGCCTCTATTGGACTAAGCGTAAACCGTTTAATCCGCTTATCATACGGACCATTCCAACTAGGCTCATTAAAGCGTGGCGAAGTACGAGAAGTTCCTCAAAAAGTATTAAAAGAACAATTAGGCAAGGTGTATGAAATATGCGAATAATCTCTGGTATAAAAAAGGGCAAAAATCTCTTCACCCCAAAAACAGATAACATCCGCCCTACTTCAGATAAAACAAGACAAGCAATATATAACATATTATATAATATGCTCGAAGACCCCATATCTGAATATACCATATTAGATATATTTGCAGGCACTGGTGCTCTTGGTTTAGAGGGCTTATCACGTGGCGCAAAATCTGCCACATTCATTGATATAGACACAACTCTTGCTCAAAAAAATGCTAAACTCTGCGCTTTTACCAATGCCGAATTCATCACCAGAGATGTACTAAATTTAGGCTATTCGCATAAAAAATATGACTTAATCTTTATGGATGCACCATATAACAAAGCCCTAACTCTACCAACCCTAAAAGCCTTAGCAGAAAATAATTGGTGTCAAAAACACGCAGTCATAGTTGCCGAAGTCGCAAGAGAAGAAAATTTTTCTATAGATAACGAACTAAACAACTACTATCAAATACTAGATGTCCGCATATACGGTGCATCAAAAGTCTTCTTCTTAGAATATATCGCTTAGTGCTCCATATCTCTGAGCATTTGCTCTAAAGTATTAACAGTCTCTTGTTTCGAAGTTTTTTTATTACCTCTTTGCTTACCCTGACCATTACCATTTTGTTTTTTGGCATCTTCTTCAGCCATATCTCTAAGCAAATCCTCTAAATCATCAATAGTTTCTTGTCTTGTCTGTTCTCTTTTATCTTCTTTTTTCTTATCACGTTTACGCCTTGTTTCTTCTTTAAATCTCTTAATTTTACCTACCGTGCTTTCTGCTTCTTCAAAATTAATTGTATTACCATCCTCTTTATTATCTCTATCTACACTTACTTCAATTTTTTCACCTTCTTCATTATCATTTCTATCATTTTTGCCATCATTACTTGAACAATAAGAAATTGCCCCAATCGCCAACCCTGCAATTGCCACATATTTCAGTTTGCCACCTTTTTTATTAGCATTTCCACCTGTTCCATAATAAACAGCCTTACCACTAAATCCAGAATATGCCTGTGTAAATTCTCTCTTTTGTTTTTTATCTTTAAATTTAATTTCTTTAACCCCTGCAAGATTACATCCCACAAATCTTACATTATCATACATAGATACATCCCAAACTTCTGGCAATTTTGTATTTGTTACATCTACCTCTGCACCTTTTTTAAATTTTAATTTTTTTACTTTAGATAAATCACAATCACTCAAATCCACTTTATCAGAATCAAGCGCCTCAATACTAACAGGCATAGCAATAGCATCTTTCAAATTAAATTGTGTATTTTTACCCAAAGTCAATATAAAAACACCACTTAAATCGCAGTCTTTAAAATTCACTTCGTCGCATGCAGATACATTTAGAAATTGATTAAAACCAGTCGCTCCAGTAAAATTAACCTTAGCCTCATTTGAAAAATTACATAAAATATTATGAATATCACAATTAGTAAAATTAATCGCTGAGCATTGTGTCACATGCAAATTCGCTGGCAAATTTTTAGCATCTGTAAAATTAACTTTTGCTCCTTGACCAAGTCTAACAACACCTTTTCCTAAATCACATTTAGCTAAATTAACTAATTGGCAAGCCGATACATCTAAATCATTAGGCAACACTGCTTCTTCTAAAAATACCTTAGACCCTAACCTAAAAATAGATTTTAGATTAGTCAAATTACACTTGTTCATATAAACTGTTTCACACATAGAAACATCTAAATCATCAGGCAAAACAGATTCACTCAAATTAATCCTTGACCCAACTGCAAAAGTCAATTTTGTATTTGCTAAATTACATCCGCTTGCTACAACAGCCTGACACGCTGATAAATCAAATGTATCAGGTAACACAGCCCCCCTTAAATCAACACCTGAATCTTTAGCAAAAGTAAGTTTAGCATTTCTTAAGTCGCAGCCACGTAAAAAAACCTGTCCACACTTAGAAACATCAATATCATCTGTATTAGGCAAGGTTGCCCCCTCTAAAATAGCCACAGAATCCTTCTTAAATGCCAATTTATTATTTGTTAAATCACAATCAGTTAAATCTACCTCATCACACATAGATACATCTAAATCTTTAGGCAATACTGAATCAGATAAATCAACTTTAGCCCCATCTTTAAATTTTAGACTACTGAGAGCACTTAAATCATATCCGCTTAATTCTACATTATCTGCATCAAAAAAAACATCCAAATCAGGTCCTACTAGATTACGAAGTTCATCTAGATTTTTAATAACTTGCATTCTACTCTTCTCCTTATTATAAACAAATAGCACCTTCTGTTGCCACAAGTTAAGGGGAGTATATCACAAAAATCTACCCTATGCAAGCTATTTTTTTATAGCTCATATACATTAAGACGAGCAGAAGTTTTCACATTTGTACTATCTTTTTCATTTTTTAAATCTTCTTTTAAATCCGCCATATCAAAAAACCTTCAAAAGCTATCCCATAACACCATAAAACACACTAAAACTCAAACGAAAATATACCAAAAATTTACTTGTTTTACATATATTTTTATGATATAATAGATCATATTTTGGAGAACCAATATGGCAAATATCAAAAAAGAACTAAAAAGAGATTCACATTCCACCTGGAGCAAAATCAAGCACAAAGCTTATCGTGCTGGGGCATATATTTTTATTGCATTTACAACACTAGGTCACCCCAATATCGCTCAAGCAAACGAAAAAAACGATGATACAATCAACCCTGATGTTATAGAAAATATACAATTCCCCAAGCGAGAAGTAGACTATCAAGTAGATACATTAGCACAATATAATCCCACAATTGCTTATTTTATGAAAAACAAACAAAGTGTTACACAAAACTACTATGAACATATGGACCAGAACATCATACAAAAATTATCAACTTTAGCACACGAACAAAAACACCGCGACAATAGCAAATTTGACCTAGCCAATACCCCAATGAGCTTAACCCAACAATATAAATCCCTATGCCATAACGAAATCTCTGCCAACATTGTCGAGCTACTACAATTACGCCAAATGTACATAGAAGCCAAAACCGAACAAGAAAGAAATGATGTTATAGACGTAATGTCAATCAACTTCAAATTTTATGCCGACGCCCTAAAATCTACTGGAGAAGATAAAATAGACCCATTTTCAACATCACCAAAAGATTTTGATAACGAAATGAGCTTTATCGCCAATACAATCCAATCAAATTGGATAAATAAAAAAGCTTTCTCTTACAATAAAACCAACGTACTAGTGGTGCAAGGCACTTTTAGTGTTCACAATTATGATACCTTACAAGAAAATGACGCCAATTATCAAAAATACCTAGACCACGCATATACCATAGGAGGCCTAAATTTCAGCAAATATATGAAAAGTGATATACCATGTTGCAACCCAAGAATTGTTGATGCCCAAAAATTAATCGAACAAAATGCACCAAGAAATAAAGTCGAAGAAGAAATAACCGGAAAAAAATATTCAAAAACAGTATTAGATAAAAATTATACCCCCGAAACCTATACTGCATACACAGGTAATCCTATATATCCCAAATGGAGCAAAAACAAACGTGTATCAGACATTCAAACTGCAGAAATTTTTGACTTTTCAAGCAACGCCTTAAAACAATATCGTGATTATTTAGTTGTACAACAAGCCTCAAATAAACACAAAAAATATGACCTAAAATTTAATAAACGCACCCAACAACGCGCAAAAATTTCTAAGAAAAAAGTAAATATCAGCAACAACACCTACGTTGTCACCCCTGATATGTTATAAAAAAGCACCTCTTAGGAGATAATAACAATGCAAACATCCACATCAAAAACCGACTACATAATCGACCAAAACCCAAATTATAAACCTCACTTTGTGCCGATTAATAATCCGGATATGGATGTTTTTGAAATTGAAACGTGGATTAATACAACTCGAAAGGCAACAAAAGACAAAAAAATATCTCCAACATTTGCCAAAGAAATTTTAACAAAAACTAATCACTATGCTCATATAAAAAAGGTTTTAAAAAACATCAGAGAAAATTGTAAAACCAAAGAAGAAGTCGCTAGTTATAAAGAATTTCTGCTATCATGCGTTTATGAAAGAGAAATGTCCCCTTTAGCACTAGAAGATTTAAGATATCTAGCTAATATGTGCGACTGTTCAAACGAACTTGAGAGTTACAATAAAGTAGATAAATTTTATAAAAAGAATGACTGTCAAAACGTTGTTACCATCAAAACTCATAACGAGCTAATATCAACATATTGGAAAATAAAAGAAACAACAGGATGGAACGATATAAGATTATTCGTATACGCAAATAATTTTGACGGTGCCGAAGTGCAATATCCACGAGTAAAAGAATTCGTATTTAAAAATAATAGCAGTATCAATTTAGAAGATGCTACCGAATTATCTGGAAATTTAGATTTTTCGATGTGCCAAAAAGCAGTATTAACTAATTGCAATTTAAAAGATGTTAATAAACTAAATTTTGGCGAAAATACTTCAGTGTATTTAGGCTATGCCAACTATATACCTAATAAACTAGATGTATCAATGTGCCCATTTGTTAGATTAGATAGATATGATTTTTATTTTCAACCTCTAAAATTTAAAAAAGACGCTGAAATTTATTTAGAAGATAGCTATAATTTACCAAATGTTTTTGACCTATCAATGTGCGCAAAAATAAGTTTAGACAACGCATATCTAATTGGTGTTAAAGAAATAAAATTCGGAAACAATGCCGAAGTATCATTAAAAAATTGTACATGTGTACCTAAAAATATGGATTTTTCAATGTGTTCAAAAGTTGATTTAAAACATTCAAATTTATACAGTGCTAAAATAATAAAATTCAAAAACAAAAAACAAATGGAAGAAGCTAATCTCGATACCTCAAATTTCGCTGGTAGAATTATTTTTGCAGAAGAAAATACCAGATTGCCCAATCCTAACACCCCAGAAATATAATCGCCCCTCGGTCCCCCTCTCACTTATCCTCAGCCCCACTCTATGGTCATCCTCGAGGCATGGCGTAAGCCTATTTTTTTTTGGTCATCCTCGGGCGCACGTTACCCACTCCTTCGGTCATCCTCGAGGCACGGCATCAGCTTCTTTTTTTGGTCATCCTCGAGGCACGGCGTAAGCCGTAGCACATCGGGGATCCACAAACCAGTGCGCCAGCACTCCTTATTTTCCCCACGTCTCAGCACCCATAAACAAACTTTTAAACCGTCATCCCTCTCAAATGCATCGCATTTGAGTCAAGGGATCTTCGAATTAATTTAAACAAACTATCACCACAATCATGATACCTGCTAGACAAACGCTCCCTATAAATAAACAAGCAATGGCTTTGGATAGTAGGTATGCTGGAAGTGGTTTTAAAGTTGATGTGTACATAAAAAGCGTACATGAAACTTTAAAACCACAATCATGATACCTGCTAGACAAAGCCCCACATAAAGAAGTGCCGACGCTCATATGATGGCAATTTAGCACATCCCCCAATTTAAAACCAAAAGCCGAAGGCTTTGCCACGGGTGGGATAAAGTGCGGTGCTTGAAGTGAATTTGCGACTGGCTCGCAGTCAAAAAAAACGTTTGATAAACGTTTTTTGCGAGAGCTACAGCTACTGTTAATGAGCGACTTTGTTGTAAAACAAACAAAGCGAATGTTACAGTTGCTTGACCGAAATGAAGTTAGGGTTGTGCCTAAGCATACAACCCTTACGTAATAAGTG
>JAZNKG010000026.1:0-26465 GCA_045578445.1 Alphaproteobacteria bacterium | reverse complement strand
TTCATAATAAGAAGTTTTACATTTGTATTCGCAACTATGACAAGTATTTGTACCTGAGTAACCTTTTATCTCTGTGCCTAATGTAACATCTAAGGTTGTATATGTTTGGCAAGATGATACAGATGTGTAGGTGTTAGTAGGACAGTTTGCAGGAGTGTCTTTTATCCAGCAACCAGAACCTGAAACGTTTTCTTTACAAAGGTAGCCAATATTATAAGTTAAACATAGATCTTCTGATGTATATGAGCCAGTTGGACAACCTGCGTCTTTGTAACATACATCTCCATTTGGCATAGTTACGTCATCAAAATCTCTACCAGCGTGTGGTTGGGTTGTTGTCCAGTCGTTATCTGTGTCGCATGAATAATTACATGTGTAACATTTTTTGCTAGCTCCAACTGTTGTGAATGTTTCATCTAATACATAGCCAGTTTTAGCTTGTTCACATGGTGTTTCTGAAGTGTTGGCAGGACAATCACCGTCTGCTGTACGTTTCCAACAAGTTAAGCCATTTGGATTTGTTTCTGAACATACATAGTTTCCGTTGTTTTCACAAACAGATTTATTGCTGTAAGTGGTTGTTTCATCACAAGCATATGAACAAGTGTAGCATTGGTCATTACCTTCATAATTGTTTGTTGGAGTTGGAGTTAAGGTTGCTCCATTTTCAGCAGGGGAACATGTTGTTGTTTCTCCTGTTGGGCAGTCTTTTTTATCACAATACCCGCAGATGAAAGAACCTAGATTTTCTGAATAATAAGTCCAACCGCTTGTATTAGGACATGATGCTTTGCCTTGTTCGTATGGATAAGGTGTTGTTGGACAGCTTATTGGCTTATAGCAATTTGGAGCGTCTGTTGATGCTTGACACTCATGACCGTTTGCTTCGCATTGTGCTTTTGTATATGGATAATCTGTTGGGCAAGATGTTGCTGTGTAACATTTTACACCATTTGGCATTGTTTGTTCAACAATAGTTCCTTCTGTTGGAGGAATTGTTGAGTAGCCTTTTGTTGTGTCACATGCATATTCACAAGTGTTACAAGTGTTACCTGTAACTGGGTGTGAGTATGTTTGAGAGGCTGTAGCTGTATAGAATGAGCCATTATTACAACTTGGTAAGTAGCCTGTTTCACAGTCATCTACTATAAAACATGTTGTTTGTGGGTCTACTGTTGTTGATGTACAATCAAAACCAGTGTGTTTGTTTTCACAAGTGCTTGATTGTGCGTAGTGATAAGAGTTTTCATCACATGAGTATGTACATGAGTAACAAGGTGTGTTACCTGTATAACCAGCTATGTCTTGAAATGGTGTGGTGTATGGATAATCTGTACATGTGTCGGTTGATGAATTTTGAGGACATTGATTTGGGGTACATTTACCACATACGTTATTACCTGATTTTCCGTCGGTTTCAAAACTCCATCCACCGGCTTGTCCGCAGTCTTCTTGTTTTTGATATGTTGTGCTAAAGCCGTTAGCTGTATCACAAGTTTTTGGAGTACATTTACCACAGATTCTATCGCCTATTGTTTGAGTTTCATAATCCCAACCGCCAATGTCTCCGCAACTAGCTTCATTAGGATATGCTTCACTAAATCCATCAGGACAGTTGCCAGAGCCTGTTCTATTATAACAAGTTATACCGTTTTGTGTGCTTGGAGTACAAGTATATCCGCCTGATGTACAATCAGATTCATCTTCATAATAAGAAGTTTTACATTTGTATTCGCAACTATGACAAGTATTTGTACCTGAGTAACCTTTTATCTCTGTGCCTAATGTAACATCTAAGGTGTCATATGTTTGGCAAGATGATACAGATGTGTAGGTGTTAACGGGACAGTTTGCTGGGATATCTTTTATCCAGCAACCAGAACCTGAAACGTTTTCTTTACAAAGGTAGCCAATATTATAAGTTAAACATAAATCTTCTGATGTATAAGAGCCAGTTGGACAACCTGCGTCTTTATAGCATTTTAATGAGGTTGAGGCTGAAGTATATTCTGTATATTCACGTCCAGCTATTTTGTTAGCTTCGGTGATATAATTATTATCTGTATCGCAAGTATATGAACAATTGTAACAAACATCGTCGCCAATGTATGAGCCACTTTCTGTTTGTTCTAATGTAAAGCCAGTTTCAGCTGGTGCACATTGTTGTACGCCAGTTTCGCAAGTAGTTTTTGCAGTACACTTACCGCATTTTATTGTACCATTATATTGAGCATATTCATATTCCCAACCAGTTGGATGTGGTTTATCATTACAGTTTTCTCGTCCTTCTTCGTAACCAGTTGGGCATGATGTTGGAATATAACATCCTTTTACGGTTGGGTGCTCTGTACAGCCATGACCATAAAGTGTACAGTAGTATTGATTCATATATCCATCTGGACAAGGAATTTCTTCCCAACATGTAAGTGTTGTGCCTGTTTCTGGTATATTGATAGTAGTTTGTTGACAGCCTTTACCCGAAGATGCATTTGTTGGAGCAGGGAGGGCGCTATTTATACATGTATTTTCGCGATTGTAAAAATTATTATCTTCGTCACACTCATATATACAACGATTACATTCTTGATTTCCTGCATAACTAACAAATTCTATATCTGTAGCTATAGCGCCATTTTTTGTTGGACAGCGGGCTGTTGATGTGTAATCTGTTGAGGTGAAATTGTTACAAGTTTTTGGGGTACACTTACCACAAGTTTGTTCGCCAGATTTTCCATTTGTTGTATAAATCCAACCACCAGCTTGTCCACAACTAGCTTCGTCTGGGTAATCTGTGCTGTAACCTGATGGACAAGGAGTTGGACCGCTAACATTGTAGCAGTTGTTTACATTCTTTTCGCACGTATAATATGGATTAGCATTTTGACATTCTTGTAATGATGTGTATTCACCATTTTCTGGAAGACATTGATATTGTGGCTCATCACTACCGCCATCATCATCAAGAGCAATGTACGCACCAACTAGAGCACCAGCACCTAATATAGCCCAGCCAAGTGGGGAAACCTTGACTTTGTCGCCAGCGATTATTGCACAAATTGGATCATCATCATCGTGACATTCAACATCTGTTGACGCACCATATTCTAAGAGGAGCTTATATGCATTACGATTTTTTGCTTGTTGCGCTAAACATAAAGCAGTATTGTTATTCTTATCAGGTAAGTTTATATAGCGCTGAAATTGTGTTAAACGAACAGTATTGGCTGTTCTTGCCCAATGATATAAATGAGCTGTTGTGAGCCTTGTTGCGGCCTCAGCTGTGTTTACGCCCATTGAACATATAAAAGCAAACGCAGTTATTGCTGATATTATTCTTCTTTTAAATTTATTCATAATAGTCTCCCCAGACTTTTCGGGTTTAGCTAGAACCCTAAATATACGTACATTTTGAGGCATATAGAGTACACCTCATAATATGGGTAGCATATGTATTTTTGTTTGTAAAGATATTTTTTTGTATATAATTGTTGCGAAATGGTTAAAAAATGCCTTTAAATGAGTCAGAGCAAGGGTTTTAAAAGATTCAAAAAAAATGCGGTGCGAATCGAAAAATATTTTTTGTTAACCAGATGTAAACCAGTTGTTAACTCGATGTTAAGTTTTGTCTATAAAAAAGCGGTTTTGCGATTCGGAAATTAGGGATGTCGATTTTAAATTTCTTCGCCTTTTTTGATGCCGTATAAAATGCTTCTTTGCATCCAACCTGAAATTGAGTTTTCAAATTCGAGGTAGCAAAATGTTTGAGTGCATTTTTTGATTTTTGCAATTGTACCATTTTCGGCTTTGGCGATTACTGTTGATGTAAGACTGTCTTTATCATAAATATTGTTTTCGCCAACTTCGACAACAAGAGCATAACGGTTGTTTGTGAGTAAATTCTTTCTAACCCAGCTAATTGTTCCTTCGTGGTCTTTGATTTTGCGCCATTGTTCATATTCAGCAATTATTTCTACAGGATAATTTTGTTGTTGGTATATCCATTCTATGGGATAGCGGATATTTGGACCTGAACGAGCGTTTACCTTATTTGCTCGCATAGCAACAAAACGTGTTTCTTCAGGATTCAATTCTATAATTGAAGCTAATGCTGAATTGTGTAGAAATAGAGCGGTCAGTAATAAGGTTATAAAGCGCATTTTTTCCTCGTTTGTTGGTTGATGATTTTATTTTTAGGTATGAGCAGTTAAAAAAAGTTTAAAGAAAATCTTTTTTTGAGTATTTTCTTAAATATTTATTTATATAAAAAGTATATTGTGCGGATAGGGTATTTTATGTAAAGGATAAAAGAGATGGATTTGATTAAAACAATAATTGATATGGTGAAGATAAAATCTGAAACAGGACATGCTAAAGAAGTTGATGAATGTTTGGATTATATAAAGAATAGTTTTGATGGTACAGATGCAAATGTTTTGATTGAGCGTTTTGATAATGCTAGTCCTGTTATTTTTATTCGTAATAATAATGATGATGTGCAAGATGTAATGGTGCTTGGTCATATTGATGTGGTTAAGGCTGATGACAGTATGTATGAGCCAAAGATTGTTGACGGCAAAATGTATGGTCGCGGTACTTTAGATATGAAAGCTTTTGCCGGTATTGCGATGAACTCTATGCATTATGTTTTGGAAAATAAGTTAAAGGTTAAGTTTGGTATTTTGCTTTCTACTGATGAAGAAAAGGGTAGTGAAAGTACTCATGCTTTTATGAAAAAATATCCTAATGTAATGGCTAAAGTTGTGCTTGATAATGATGTGGGTGGAGATATTACAAAGATTATCAATAAATGTAAAAATCCTGTGTTTGTTAAATTGTTGGCAAAAGGACAACAAGCACATGGGTCTACTCCTTGGGACGGGCTTGATGCTAATGAGATGTTGATTGAAACAATTAGAAAGTTGCGCAAGTTTTATCCTTATTATGATATTAATTCTAAAAAGCCAAAAAACACATGGTTTGATACTATGCATGTTGCGTTGATGAACGGGGGAGAAGTTTCTAATATTATTGCAGGAAATGCAGAGGCGCTTTTAGATTTTAGATTGACAGAAAAATCTACTCTTGAAGGGGTAGAAAAAAATATAGAAAAATCTTTGATGAGTGGTGTTAGTTATAAAATTGTTTCGTCTTCAACTCCTGTTGTGATGAGTGAAAAAAATGAATCTATTTTAGAGTATAAAAAATTAGCAGAAGAGATATTGGGCGAAAAGATTGATTTTCAACAGATTGGTGGGGCTACAGATGCAAGATTATTTGCAGAACTTGGAGCAACTGTTATTATGCATTCAGGAACAGGTGAGGGGATGCATGCTGACGGTGAATATGTTGAAATTGAATCGGTAAAAAATTTAGCAAAAATTCAGATAGAATATCTCAAAAAAATCGGATAATTTTTGACAAAATTTTTATGTTGACATTATGGCGAAATTGTGTATAATGGGTTTCGTTAATATGTATAATTTAAATATCGCAAGTTATGTTAAATCCAAATCACTCTGTTGAGATGTGTCCGATGGAAAGAGTTCTGTTGGAAAGAAAAGATGTTGAACTTATTGTTCATGCTATTTACGGTGACGTTAACGGTTGGTGCAACCTGTCTGAAGATTTTGTGAAAGCTATCATTAAGCTCAATGAGCCACGTATCAATGATATGCTGTTCTCAAACTGCTACATTTTCCCGAAAGAGGTAATTGATAGCTTCTTCGACACAAGGGATCTTCCGTCTCTTCGTAGACTGTTCAACTTAGGCTATGATGACTATCATCGCTTTGACAGTGAGCAGGGCATAAAGCTTCTTAAGCTTGAAGATGAATACCTTACTCCTGCATATATGCGTAAGTATGGAGAGTTTATCTTTGACCTTGGATGGTATGCGCCAGTGGCAGAGTACCTTAAGGAGGTCGGCAAGTACGACGAGTTCTATGAGAAGTACTCAGATAAAGCTCGCAAGGCTCGGAATAGAGCTAAGTACTCTATCTAGTCAAGTCATCAAAGAATAAAACCGCTCAGAAATGCTTCTGGGCGGTTTTGTTTTTGCTATAGGAGTTATTATTTATATTTATTTTTCATTATCTTTTAATTGATATTCTTTGACACAACCACGTTCTTCGTCCCATTTTATACAGTCGTGACGACAGATTTTTTGTTTGTTGTCCCATACTCCATGTTGTTGGCTCAAACAATATCCTTTATCATCAAAAACGATGTATAAAAAATAAGAGGTTAATACAAAACCGATTATAGCACAAATATTCCAAAATATAAGAAATATTTTCCAACTAATTTTTTTAATACTAATATTTGTCATTTATTCCTCTAACTCTATATGATTTACAACCATCTCTTGAGTTTTGATATAAACCGCTTTTTTCTCTTTGTCTACCAGTTTTATTAACTGCTCTGTCATGAAGTCTATTAAATAAAAGCTCTAGTGGTGTGCTAGAGCTTTTATTGTGTTTATTCGCTTTCTTCTTCGTCTATGGGGGCTTTGCCCTCTATAACGTAAGATTGTGTGAACCAGTTGCCTAAGTCTACATCGGCACATCTTTTAGAGCAAAATGGGCGATATTCTGCGCTATCTGTTAGTTTTTTACAAATAGGGCATTTGTGGACTTTGACAACTTTTGTTTCTGTTGTTTCTTCAACCATATTATGGCTCCACGCGTCCAGTTCCGCTACATGCAGAGCAAGGCACGGAAAATTGTTCTAATAGACTTGGACGTTTGCGACGACGTAATACTTCTACGTTGCCGATTTTTGATAAGCCGATTACTCTTGCACGATTAGCGTCACCAGTTAATTCTTCGGCTAATACATCCATAACATCACGCATAAAGCGATATTCAGTTGAACCAGCAAAGTCTATAATGATTTTGCCTGATAAATTGCGTAAAATTATTTGACGTGCAATTTCAATAGCAGCTTCTTTGTTTAAGCTATCTGTTTGACCACGTGCAACCGCGCCAGCTGTGTCTACATCTATTGCAACAAAAGCAGCTGTTTCTTCAATATGGATTTCTCCACCTGATGGGAGATGTATGGTTTTTTGCATAGCCTCTTGCAACATATCTTGAATGCCGAATTCTTCGCTTGGGTCAGCATTGTATTTAACTTCACCGTCAAATACAGATTTTACTTTTTCTTCTAAATTATGGTCGTTTACAACTACTGTTTTTAAGTTTTCTTGATAACGACGAATTAAATCAAATAATGGGTTTTCTTTAGCAAATAATAATGCAGGAGCTGTTGCTGAACGAGCTTTTACTCTAATGTTTTCATAAATAGCTCTAAGCTCTGACATTTCATCAATTACGTCATTGATGTTTGCTTCTTCAGAAGCTGTGCGGATAACCCAACCTTCTTGTTGAGCACTTAAATTTTTTGATACTGCGTCTTTTAATTCTTGGGCAATATTTTCATCTGTGATTTTGGTTGATACATCTACAAAAGCACCAAATGGACGATATACTAAATAGTTGCCAGGAATTTGAATGGCGCGGACTAATTTAGCACCTTTATCTGCGTGAGCTTCTTTGCTAACTTGTACGACAACACATTGACCTTCGGTCATGTTAACTTCTAGTAATCCTTTTTCTTGTGCATGCATAAAAGCAGGTTTATCATCCCCAACGTTTACCATAAAGCCAATTTTATCATCTGATAAATCTATTTTCTTTTCTATTCTGCCTAAGTATACGTTTCCTTCAACTGCGCCTTGTTCGTTGAATAGTTCAAACTCACGTAATTGACCATTATCAAGCACAGCTAAACAAGCATCTGTTCCTGATTTTTCATATACGATAGTATCTGCTTTTATCATTTTTTTTCTCCTTTTTTATTAAGGTTTATATAAAATATAGGCATATATTTAGTATATGCCTATGCCGTTTAAAAGGTTTTTGGTTTCATACAAAGGTAAACCTATTACACCAGAGTATGAACCGATAATTTTTTTGACGTAGCCTGCTAACATTCCTTCTATTTTGTAGCCAGCAACTCCAACCCATTCATTTGATGATATATATTCTTCTATTTCTTTGTCGGTTAGGTGTTTCATCACAATTTTTGTAGTTACAGTTCTTTGATGACATTTACCTGTTTTATCAATTAAGCAAACAGAAGTTATAACTCTATGGGTGTGTCCAGATAATAAACGTAAAACTTTTTCTTGAGTTTGAGCATCTGGAGATTTTTGGATAATCTTTTTGCCAACAACAATAACAGTATCAGCGCTTAAGATATTTTCATTAGGGCAAAGTTTGGCTACGTTTAGAGCTTTGGCTTTGGCAATGCGACGTATATATGGCAAAGGTTCTTCATTTTTTAAGACGGATTCGTCTATATTGGCTGTTTGAATTTTTTTAGGATTATAGCCAATTTGAGATAAGAGTTGTCTTCTTTGTGGAGAGCCTGATGCTAATATATAGTCTTTTTCCATTTAGTTTTTAAGCCTCGTCGTCGTAAGTTTTTTCCATACGTTCATGACGTTCTTGTGCTTCTAAACAAAGAGTTGCAATTGGGCGAGCCATTAGGCGGTCTATACCAATTTCTTCTCCAGTATCTTCACAATAGCCATATGAACCATCTTCTATTCTATCTAGAGCTTGGTCTATTTTTAAGATGAGCTTTCTTGCTCTGTCTTTTGTTCTCAAATCAAGAGATTTGTCTGTTTCTAATGAAGCACGGTCTATGTCATCAGGTTGATTTAAGCCACCTTGACGGAGGTCATCTAAAGTATCGCTAGATTGAATTAATAATTCTTTTTTCCAGCTAACAAGCTTTTGACGGAAGAATTCTAATTGCATTTCATTCATATATTCTTCTTTTTTGTTTGGCACATAGTCCGGAGGTAGTATAACAGAACTTACCATTGATTTTTTCTCCTTATGATTGTGGCGATATTTGCCACTATTAAAAAATAATTTTCCTTAAAATAACAAGATAAATTATAACTGCAAGCAAAAAAATGTTTAATTAACTGTTTTAACTAAATATCCATGTTATAATATTATCTTTTTTTCGATTGCAGGCTTTTAAGGCATCTGCAATTGATAATGAAATAGATGGAATAATTTTTCTATCAGTTGTTCCAGGGACTACTTCTCCAGTGTATTCCAGAATAAATTCTTTTGAACTATCAATTTGGCCACTATCATATTCAAAGTGTGAATATTTATATTTCCAAATGTATTCATTGTTTACAATTAGAGTGTCCAGGTCTGAACTATCGCTATAAAAAGGACCTTGAGTTATTACTTCTGTGCAAGCTTCGGGAGATAAACCATTAAATTGAACGTAATACATATATTTGTTGTTTACAATATCGTCCTTTGCAAAATGAGCTTCATATTCGTCTTTATAATTTATAGCGCATCCAAGGTCAATACCGCCAGCTAGAGCGTGAATACCATTTTTTAAATCCATAGGTAAAACGTTATCTTCTTGCATCTTGCTTAAAGATAAAATGTGTTGTTTTTCTGTTGTTGTTGCGGTGTCATCAATTACATCGCCATAATTTTCCCAAGTGGCAGTGTAGTATACAATAGTTTTTTTAAGGTCGATTACTTGTTGATTAATACGACCGATTTTGTAGCGGTAAAAAACGTTACTTACAAAGTTGGCTATTGAACCGGTTAAGATGATGATGAGGCCAGTATACATAATAACCTCTAGCATGGTATAACCTTTTTCGTTGCTGCAATTTGCCATAAAAATCGTCTCCCTTAAAATATCGACTAGTATATCATAAACTTAAAAAAAATTCAACTGTTTTGTTTGATATCTTGTCGTTTTTACTATACTTTTAAAATATTTAAGTTAAGTTAATGGAAAATGTTTTTTTGTTTTAGGAGTTTTTGATTTATGAGAAGAGTTGTAATTGTTTTGTTGTTTTTGTTAGTGTTTGCCGGTGCTTGTTTGGCTATTTATAAATTAAAAGGTAAATCTGCGCCAGAATTAGAGGCTGTTTCTCAAGTAAAAACAGTTGAAAAAGTTAGTGATTCTGTACATTCTTATAGCGTTCAAGATATAAAGAGCGGATGTGATGCAGAAGATATGATTTTTTGTGCAATTGAAAGAACTGTAAAATGCACATTAGCACCAGAGTTAGATGGATGTGTTGCCGATGTTGTGCCTAGTTTTGTAATTGGTAAGGTTGAAAAAGAAATCCGTCCAACAGAAATTTCTTTTGAAATTACAAAAATTAAGCCAATAACAGGAACAAATGATATTTCTGTTTATACAAAGTCTGACTGTAATGCTTCTTGGTTTGGATTGTGCAAGGGTAATGTTATTTATTCATTATCTAATAAAGACGGTAATTGGGTGGTAAATAATATTTATGCTCTTGAGATGTAAAATCTGATGAGGCTGTATACTGTTTGAATGTGGTGCGAAAGTGCCACATTTTTTTTGTTGACTCTTCTTAAGTTTAGGAATATGAGTCTTTTACTTTATTTTATTTATTATGTTTAACTAATCTACATTATTATGAAACAGTTCAAATTAAACAACGGGCTGTCTGTTTGTTATGTGGAACATTCTAAACAGAAATCAGTTTGCTTGGGAGTTGGGGTTGGTCATGTAAATGAACCTAAACTAGGTCTGGCGAACTTGTTCGAGAAGATGGTTCTGATGCAGGTCAAAAGTGTGATGCCTATCTTTGGCGGTACTATGACTGCATATACAACAGGCGGTGGTGACATTAAGTCAATGATGAAGAATTTGGCATCTATTTTTGATGCTAAGCTAACTGAAGATTATCTCTATTCGGCTAAGCAAGAAATTGTGAGGCAGACGATTGATAATGCACCTCTTACAATGCGCAGAATGAAGTTGTTGTACAAACATACAGCATTTGGTGCTGATTTGGTTCGAACAACTGAAGAGTATTTGGACGCAGTAAATTCGTACACTCTTGATGATGTGATGGATTTTGCTCTTACGTATTACACTGCATCGAATATGGTGCTGATTGTGGTAGGTGATAGCACACTGGAAGCAGTCAAGAATATCAGTGAAGAGATTTTTGTTGATATCGTTGAGGGTACGCATCAGAGCGAAAATACACCAAATATCTATACTGGTGGTTTCGGTCGCCTCCATGTCGATGACAATCTTACTCGTTTGATGTTTGGTTGGGATTTGAAGCATTTGAGTATTGCTGACAGTCCACACGTGAATGTATTGATGAGTATGTTCTTGCGTCGTCTTGAAAGAGCTTATTCTGAGGCAGGTTGTGAAGATGTGTATGTTGAGCTCAAGATTGCCGGCTACTACGGTCTTCGTACAATGCGAGTATTTATTACATCGCATTTGGCAACGCCGAAAGAACTGACGGAGATTTTTATTGCGGCACTTAATCGTATTTGCGATACAGAAGCAAATGAGTCCCGTATGGAAAAGTCTCGTAATGCGGCGATGGTTGAAAAGCTGGATAAGTACGAAAAGTCTGACGATATGGCGCTTGAAGTTGCATGGCAGATTACAGGTCGTGGTAGTATGTATGATACAGCTAATCGTATCAACTCTATCTATGAGACGACTGCTCATGATGTGAAAGTCGCTGCTCGTGATGTGTTCAGAGGTTCGCGTCCGACTTATATTGTCGCAACAAAACCTACAACTGATGTGGTAAGTTATCAGTCGCTTTTGGAGCAGATTGGTATTGCTCATCTTCTTAAAGAAGGGGATGAGGAAGCTGTGAAGTTCTAGTCCGTTAGTTGGATTTTATGGTAGGATAGAAGATTAATTTCTTCTATCCTTTTTTTTATATTAAAAAAGCCCCCGTAGTGGGGGCAAAATTGGTTGGTTAGTTAGTTGTGTTAGTGGAAGCATGAGATATTAAGCTTCTTTTTTTCTTACTCCTAAGATTTCAGCTAAGCGTTGCTGAATTCTTGTAGTGTTAAAAGTGTTGATGTTTACACATTCAATATCAACACCCAGTTGAGATAATGCTTCTTTCTTTTTTGCGCGGTTTGAGAGCAAAAGCTTTTCATAGATTTCGCTTGCTTGCTGATAGCTCAAATCATCGCAATTTTCAAGAGCAAATGCTTCGTAATCGTCGGCAAAATGAGTGAGAGATTTTTTGAGTATCTCTTCAAGCTCGATAAATTCCATGGCGCTTACATCTGCACCAAAAAATGGAATGGCGAGCTCGTTCATTATTGCCTCGCGGGCTTTACGTCCGTCTCCTCTGAAGAAAGCGTCATAAATTTGCCTTTGTCTTTGTGGTGGCAGACTTGTGACATTTTCGCAGAGATTTTCATAAGCCTCTTTGAAACGTTTTACGTTAGCAATTTCAGGTCCGATACGCAGGACATTTACAAACGATACACCGTATTTACTAGATATTGCTCCACATTTTTGAGCATATTCCTTTTTGGCCTGATGGTCAATTGAGTTGCGATGTTCTTCCTGTAAAGTAGTATCTGAGCGTACTTTGTCCGCGAGTTCTTTTAGTGGGGTTTCTGTTGTAAAAATACATGAGCCATAAGTAAGTGTTCTTTCGAACTTACTGTTGCCAAATGTTTTGACAGAGACAATGTTTCCAACCTCGTCACTCCAATTTATGAGGTGTCTTTGAGGGCGGCGTGAAATTAAATCCTTTTTTCTCAGTTCAAATTCTTCTTTGCTGATTTCTCTTAAAGAAGATGTGCGAACTTTGGCATTTTTGTTGCATAAATAAAGGAAATAGGTGTTTCCAATTTTGAACAAATCAATTTCACAGCTGACAATGTCGCCGTTTTTCTTGCAGTGGAACTCCACTTTCTCATCAACTTCGAATTCAAAGTTAACAAGAATGTCTGACGTCCTTTTCATTTTGTGTTGGTTTTATGATTAATAAAAATATAATAGTCTTACCTTTGGGATTTGTACTGTAACACATATTTTAGACAAAAACAAGTAAAAAATTTAAAAAAAGTGATTTTTTTTAATTTAATTGTTTAGTATGAGGTATGTTTTTGGGTTTTTCTATGTAATTTGAGGTAATAATTTTGGGTATTTGGTGCCAGTATTTGAATAGTTCTGGTGACATTTGGCTAGTGAGTCGCAAAATTTTTTCGGTAGTTTTTTTATCATAAAATTCTGAAAATGAGGCAAATATCAAACCATAAATAACCGCTTGATTGATTAATAACGGTTGCATAGCTGGTGGTACATTTGCTGTTTCGTTTAGGGTTTGATTTAATTTTCTTTCTAGATACAATAAAGTTGAACGTACTTTGTTATTATTTAAGTCTTTTAAGAGAATTTTTTGCGTGTTATCTTTTTGACTTATATTTAAAAAGACCTTAAAGGAATTTAGCATAGCATATAGATGAGAATTAGAGCAAGAGGGTAGGTATTGGCGTAGAATTTTTAGGATTTTAGTATCTTCGGCATTGTTTTTTATTAAACTAAAAATTAGCTGAAAAAGGTGGAAACCTTTGAGGTCTTGTTTGTTGATTTTTAAGTATCCGCCAATAGTATTTGACGAAGAATTTTTTAGGTCTTCTTTGAGGTTTGATATAGTATTTGTGATGTGATTTTTTTCGATTAGATTCTTTAATTTTTCTTCTAATTCGTTGATATTTGGTTCAAGTTTTTGAGTTGGTTGAATTGATGATTTTTTTATACCTCGTACGAGCAAAATAATGGGAATTGATAATAAGAGCAATGGGCCAAGATGTAATAAAAATATGCCTAGCAAATTCATAACGCTTCCCTTTTTTTATAAAACTGGTTTGATATATGCACTAATTTTTGCTTTACAAGATAGGGTTTTTATGATATTGTTTTTATATATTTTGGAGGATGCAGATGTTTATAGAAATAGATAAGCCCAAAAATGCTATAGATGTAGAGAATTGGCTAAAAAATCAGAGAGAAAGTAATGGTGGATATTTAAGTCCTGAAATTGTTAAGGAAGCGCTTTCTTATACAAATAATTTTGCTAATATCAAATTTATACTAAAAGAGATAAATCGTTTTAAAACTAAGGAAGAAAAACTACCATTTAAGGATGTTATATTTTCTATGGTTACAAATAGGGAATGTAGTGATGCTAGCATAGAAACGATGAAAAATATTGCTAAAGAATGTGATTTTTTAGATGAGTTTGAAAGATATCAGAGATATTGTAGTACAATGGCTAAAAATGAAGGAACTGTGTATCATGCAAGATATCCTCGTATTTTGAAAGTGCCTACAAACGAAGAACTTGCATATAATGCATTAGATTGGGCTGTAGTAGAAGGTTATATGCCTGATGTTTTAGTGTGTGAAGATGCTGAGTGTATAGATATTAATCAAGGACGTCTGCCTAGTATTTGTATTTTTCCTAATGCCAGAGATGTAATGTTAAATGAGATTAAAGGAATTAAGCAATTAAGGTTAAAAGAAGGATGTGTTTTAACTCTAGAGGGAATGGAGGTTCCTGGTAAGGTGGATTTAGATAAATGTAGAGAGTGTCAGTTTAATATGTGTTCATTTTTGAATGTGGATAGTGCAAGTTTTAGAGAAGGTGCTGATGTTGTATTCTATAAATGCAAATTGACACCATTTAGAATGGATTTATCTATGTGTAATAGTGTAAGATTTGGCGGGTCAGATTTTCATAGCACTAAGAGTATAAAGTTGAAGAATGGACGAATGAAAGAAAATTTTAAGGACAATACGATATATTCTTCGGAGTGTAATATTACAACATTAGAGGAAGAATTAAGGATGAGAGAGTTACAAAAAAGTTTGTAAAATTTCGTGTTAATTTCTCGATTCGGTGTGTCTGCAATTTAAATGGTTAAATTCAGGTTAATTTTGTAAAATATTTATTGAAATATATTTTTTTAAGCAGTATAATCCGTCCGACTTTAAAAATATAACATTTTGTAATTACAAAAATTATTCTACTTTTTATTTGGATGATATTTAAACCTTTGAAACAATTTTGTTTTTTAGGTGATAATTGACTCCGTATACATATTTTAAACTTAAGTTTTTCGTACAACCTTCTGCGGTCGGGGTTGAGTTTTCTTTGCGAATCGGTAACGAGGAGTTTTAAAGATAATTTCATAAGTATTGTCGCAGAAATCTAACCATGAGGATTAAAAAAGATGGAAATGTCTTATACGAGCAAGAAACGTGTAAGAAAGAATTTTGGGCGAATCGATGCAATTATTGATATGCCTAGTTTAATTGAGGTGCAAACCAGTTCTTATAATAGCTTTATCAACAACGTTGATATGTATGGCAACAGATGTGAATTTGGTTTGGAAGAAGTGTTCAAATCTATTTTCCCTATTCGTGATTTTGCTGGAAATGGTGTTTTGGAATTTGTGAAATATGAACTTGCAAAACCAAAATACGATGTTGATGAGTGTGTTAAACGTGACTTAACATATGCAGCTCCAGTAAAAGCTACTCTTCGTTTAGTAGTTTATGATGTTGACGAAGATACAGGGGCAAAAGAAATTCATGATATTAAAGAGCAAGACGTTTATATGGGCGATATTCCATTGATGACAGAAAATGGTACTTTCGTTGTAAACGGTACAGAGCGTGTAGTTGTTTCTCAAATGCACAGATCTCCTGGTGTGTTCTTTGATAGCGATAAAGGTAAAACTTTGGCAAATGGTAAAAAACTTTTTGCTGCACGTATTATTCCTTATCGCGGTTCATGGTTGGATTTTGAATTTGATGCAAAAGATTTAGTATATGCACGTATTGACCGCCGTCGTAAGTTGCCAGTTACTACAATCTTATATTCTTTGTATTCTAAAGAAACTGAAGAAAAAATAATTGAAGCAAAGAAAGCTGGCAAAAAAATTGATCCTGCTGAAATTACAGGTATGAGCAAAGAAGAAATTTTAGCTTATTTCTATGAAACAAGTGTTGTTGAAAAAGTTAAAAAAGGTTGGGCTATTGAATTTGATGCTTCTAAGATGAAAGGTGTTAAATTTGATTTTGACCTTGTTGATGCTGAAACAGGTAAAGTTGTTTGGGAAGCAAACAAGAAAATTACTCCTAGAACAGCTACTAAACTTGTAGAAAAAGGTTTGAAGAGCTTCTTGGTTAACGATAACTATTTGTACGGTAAATATTTAGCAAAAGCTTTGGTTGTTAATAAGACAGGTGAAGTTATTGCTGATGCTGGTGCAGAATTAAATGAAGAAGTATTGAACAATATTAAAGAAGCAAAAGTAAAATCTTTAGAATTGTTATATATTGATAATGTAAACGTTGGACCTTATATCCGCAATACATTAGAAATTGATCGTAATACAAATCGTGAAGAAGCTTTAGGCGATATATATAAAGTTATGCGCCCAGGCGAGCCAGTTACATTAGAAGCAAGTGAAGCAGTATTTAAGAACTTGTTCTTTGATGAAGAAAGATATGACTTGTCATCAGTTGGTCGTGTAAAGATGAACTCTGCTTTGGATATTCCTTTTGCAGATGCTCCTGATACATTACACATTTTACGTAAAGACGACATTCTTCGTGTTGTAAAACATATGGTTGAATTACGTGATGGTAAAGGCGAAGTTGATGATATTGACCACTTAGGTAACCGTCGTGTTCGTTCTGTTGGTGAATTGATGGAAAACCAATACCGTATGGGTTTGGTTCGTATGGAAAGAGCTATCAGAGAAAAAATGAGCTCTGAAGTTTTGAATAATGTACGTCCACAAGACTTAGTAAATGCTAAGCCAATTGCTGCAGTTATTCGTGAGTTCTTTACATCATCTCAACTTTCTCAATTTATGGACCAAGATAACCCATTGTCTGAGTTAACTCACAAACGTCGTTTATCTGCATTAGGCCCTGGTGGTTTAAGTCGTGATAGAGCAGGTTTTGAAGTTCGTGACGTACACCCAACTCACTATGGTCGTATTTGTCCTATTGAAACTCCTGAAGGTCCAAACATTGGTTTGATTAACGCATTATCTACTTATGCTCGTATCAATAAATATGGTTTTATTGAATGTCCATATCGTAAGGTTGTTGATGGTGTAGTTACAAATGATGTTGTATACTTATCAGCTGATGAAGAAACAAAATATATTATGGCTGAAGCTAACGCAAAAGTAAAAGAAGATGGTCACTTTGAAAATGACTTAATTACTTGTCGTAAAGCTGGTGAAGTTATTTTTGCTAAGCCTGAAGAAATTAACTTTATTGACGTTTCTCCAAAACAAATCGTATCAGTTGCGGCTGCATTAATTCCATTCTTAGAAAACGATGACGCGAACCGCGCGTTGATGGGTTCAAACATGCAACGTCAAGGTGTGCCACTTATTCGTTCTGAAGCTCCATTAGTTGGTACTGGTATTGAAGCAAAAGTTGCTAAAGATAGTGGTGCTACATTGGTAGCTAAATATGATGGTGAAGTAGTTGCTGTAGATGCTAACCGTATTGTTATTCGTTCTCAAGATAAGAACGTTGCTGATATGGGTGTAGAAATCTATAGACTTTCTAAATTCCGTCGTTCAAACAAAGATACTTGTATTAACCAAGTTCCATTAGTAAAAGTTGGTGATGTTATTAAAGCTGGCGATATTATTGCTGATGGTCCTTGTACAAATATGGGTGAGTTAGCTCTTGGTAAAAACGTACTTGTTGCATTTATGCCATGGAATGGTTTGAACTATGAGGATGCTATTTTACTTTCTGAGAGAATTTCTCGTGATGACGTTTTAACTTCACTTCATATTGAAGAATTTGAAGTTATGGCTCGTGATACAAAATTAGGTCAGGAAGAAATTACTCGTGATATTCCAAACGTTGGTGAAGATGCTCTTCGTTACTTGGATGAATCAGGTATCATTTATATCGGTGCAGAAGTTAAAGCTGGCGATATTTTGGTTGGTAAAGTTACTCCAAAGGGCGAAAGCGTTGTTACTCCTGAAGAAAAATTGTTACGTGCTATCTTTGGTGAAAAAGCAAGCGATGTACGTGATACATCTTTAAGAGCTCAACCAGGTGTTGAAGGTGTGGTTGTTGACGTTCAAGTATTTAACCGTAGAGGTGTTGAAAAAGATGAGCGTTCTTTAGCTATTGAACAAGCAGAAATTTCTAAACTCGCAAAAGACCGCGATGATGAAATGGGCATTGTTAGAAAGAGCTACAACTCACGCTTAAAAGAAATGCTTTTAGGTCAAACAGTTGTTGATGCTCCAAAGGGTATTGCTAAGAAACTTGTTTTAACTGAAGAAGTTTTGAAAAATATTCCTGAATATCAACTTAGCAAAATCGTTATTAAAGACGAAGAGTTGATGAGCAAAATTGAAGAATTTACAAACGCATTTAATGAGCGTTTGGATAAAGTTCAAAAACACTTTGAACAAAAAGTTGATGAAGTACAACGTGGTGATGATTTGTTACCAGGTGTATTGAAACAAGTTAAAGTGTTTATTGCAACAAAACGTAAAATGCAAACTGGTGATAAGATGGCAGGTCGTCACGGTAACAAAGGTACTGTTTCACGCGTATTGCCATTAGAAGATATGCCATATACAGAAGATGGTACTCCAGTTGATATCGTGTTGAACCCACTTGGTGTGCCATCACGTATGAACGTAGGTCAAATTCTTGAAACTCACTTAGGTTGGGCGGCTAAAGAATTAGGTAAGCAATTAAATGAACTTTGTGAACAATATAAACGTGGCGAAAAGACTATTGATGAATTGAACGATAGACTTAAAGAAATCTATGGTGAAAAACAATACAATAGAGAAATTGCTACATTGAACGAAGCTGAAAAATTAGAGATGGTTGGCAATCTTAAAGATGGTATCCCATTTGCTACTCCAGTATTTGATGGTGCAAATGGTGATGATATCAATCGTATGCTTGAGATGGCTGGTCTTCCAACTTCTGGTCAAATTGATTTATATGATGGTCGTACAGGTGAGAAGTTTGACCGTAAGGTTACTGTTGGTATCATCTATATGATTAAGTTGCACCACATTGTTGATGAAAAGATGCACGCTCGTTCTGTTGGTCCTTACAGTTTGGTTACTCAACAGCCATTAGGTGGTAAGGCTCAATTTGGTGGTCAACGTTTCGGTGAGATGGAAGTGTGGGCACTTCAAGCTTATGGTGCGGCATACACCTTACAAGAAATGTTAACAGTTAAGTCCGATGACGTGAACGGTAGAACTAAAGTTTATGAGTCTATTGTTCGTGGCGAAGACAGTTTTGAGTCTGGCGTTCCTGAGTCATTTAACGTTTTGGTTAAAGAAATTAAGTCTTTGTGCTTGAACGTTGAAATGTTGAACGTTGATGAAGCCTAAGAGATAAAAGGAGTTTTAGAATATGAATGATATTATGAATTTTTTTGGTCAGCAGGCTGTATCTGAGTCTTTTGATGAAATCAAAATCTCCATTGCATCTCCTGAGCAAATCCGTTCTTGGTCTTATGGTGAAGTTAAAAAGCCAGAAACCATTAACTATCGTACATTCAAACCAGAAAGAGATGGTTTATTCTGTGCAAGAATTTTTGGTCCTGTAAAAGACTATGAATGTTTGTGCGGTAAGTACAAGAGAATGAAATATCGTGGTATTGTCTGCGAGAAGTGCGGTGTGGAAGTTACTTTATCTAAAGTACGTCGTGAGAGAATGGGTCACATTGAATTGGCGGCTCCTGTTGCTCATATTTGGTTCTTGAAATCATTACCAAGCCGTATTTCTATGATTACAGATATTCCAATGAAACAATTGGAACGTGTGCTTTATTTTGAAAGCTATATTGTTATTGAACCAGGTTTGTCTGATTTGAAACAATATCAATTGTTAACAGAAGACGAATATCAAGATAAATTAGATGAATTTGGCGAAGATACTTTCAAAGCAGGTATTGGTGCTGAAGCTATTCAAGAAATCTTAGCTAATATTGATTTAGAAGCTGAGAAAAAAGCTTTACGTGAAGAATTGTCAGATTCAGCATCTGAAGCTAAAAGAAAGAAAGTTGTAAAAAGATTAAAGATTATTGAGTCTTTCATTGATTCTAATACAAAACCAGAATGGATGATTTTAGACGTATTACCAGTTATTCCACCTGAGTTACGTCCTTTAGTTCCATTAGATGGTGGTCGTTTTGCAACTTCTGACTTGAACGATTTATATCGTCGTGTAATTAACCGTAACAATCGTTTGAAGAGATTGATTGAATTACATGCTCCAGACATTATTATTCGTAATGAAAAGAGAATGTTACAAGAATCTGTTGACGCATTGTTTGATAATGGTCGTAGAGCAAGAGCAATTACAGGTACAAATAAACGTCCATTGAAATCTTTATCAGATATGCTTAAAGGTAAACAAGGTCGTTTCCGTCAAAACCTTTTAGGTAAACGTGTTGACTACTCTGGTCGTTCTGTTATTACAGTTGGTCCACAACTTAAATTACACCAATGCGGTTTGCCTAAGAAAATGGCTTTGGAATTGTTTAAGCCTTTCGTATATGCTAAATTAGAATTATATGGCTTGGCTACAACAATTAAAGCAGCTAAGAGAATGGTAGAAAAAGAGCGTGTTGAAGTATGGGATATCTTAGAAGAAGTTATTCGTGAACATCCTGTATTGTTAAACCGTGCTCCTACATTGCACCGTTTGGGTATTCAAGCATTTGAACCTGTACTTGTTGAAGGTAAAGCTATTCACTTGCACCCATTAGTATGTACAGCGTTTAACGCCGACTTCGACGGTGACCAAATGGCTGTTCACGTACCATTGTCAATTGAGTCTCAATTAGAAGCTCGTGTATTGATGATGTCTACAAACAATATTTTAGCTCCAGCTTCTGGTAAACCAATTATCGTTCCATCTCAAGATATGGTATTAGGTATTTATTACTTATCTTATATGGCTGATGGTGTGATTGGTGAAGGTAGTGTATTTGCTGATGTAAATGAAGTTATGTTAGCATTGAATGCTAAAGCTGTTGATTTACACGCTAGAATTAAATGCCGTATGCACTATATCAATGATGCAGGCGAGAGAGTATATGGATTGTTAGAAACAACTCCAGGTCGTATCATTATTTCTGATATTTTACCAGATAATGAAAAGATTTCTATCTCTTTGGTTAACAGACTTTTGAGAAAGAAAGAAATTGGAGAAATTATTGATACTGTATACCGTCATTGCGGTCAAAAAGAAACTTGTATCATGGTTGATAAAATTATGACATTAGGTTTTGAAAACGCATGTAAAGCAGGTATTTCATTTGGTAAAGACGATTTAATTGTTCCAGATGCTAAAAGAAAATTAATTGAAGAAACATCTAAACAAGTTAAAGAGTTTGAACAACAATATCAAAACGGTTTGATTACATCAGGCGAGAAATACAATAAGGTTATCGATATTTGGGCAGCTTGTGACTATAAGATTGCTGATGAGATGATGAAAGGTATTTCTAAGGTTGAAAATGGTCAAATGAACGCAGTATTTATGATGGCTGATTCAGGTGCCCGTGGTTCTAAGGCGCAAATGAAACAGTTAGCTGGTATGCGTGGTTTGATGGCTAAACCTAATGGTGATATTATTGAACAACCAATTATTTCAAACTTTAAAGAAGGTTTGACAGTGTCTGAGTACT
The DNA here is from genome assembly GCA_045578445.1 of Alphaproteobacteria bacterium. Taxonomy (GTDB): domain Bacteria; phylum Pseudomonadota; class Alphaproteobacteria; order RF32; family CAG-239; genus CAG-267. Next base: position 4,864 of record JAZNKG010000026.1, on the reverse strand, counting down.
TTAGTTCTACCCACGGTGCTCGTAAAGGTTTGTCAGATACTGCGTTGAAAACTGCTAACTCTGGTTACTTAACTCGTCGTTTGGTTGACGTAGCTCAAGATGTGGTTATTACTGAAACAAACTGCGGTACAGAACGTGGTATTATAGTTCGCCCTGTAGTTGATGGTGGTAATGTGATTGCATCTATTGGTGAGAGAATTTTGGGCCGTACAGCTCAAGAAGATATCTTGAATCCAGAAACAGGCGAAGTAATCGTTGTTAAAGGTAAATTGATTGATGAAAACGATGTTGATGCAGTTCAAAAAGCAGGTGTTGAACAAGTTAAGATTCGTTCTGTATTGACTTGTGAATCTGAACACGGTGTATGTGCGGCTTGTTATGGTCGTGACTTGGCACGTGGTACTCCTGTTAATGTTGGTGAAGCTGTGGGTGTAATTGCTGCTCAATCAATTGGTGAGCCTGGTACACAGTTAACCATGAGAACCTTCCACATCGGTGGTACTGCTTCTGCTTCTGCTGAGCAATCTAATGTAGAAATTCCATATGATGGTATTTTGAAATTAGATGATGGTAAAGTTGTTGAAACAGAAGAGGGTAATACAGTTATTCTTTCTCGTAACAGTGTGATTATGATTACTGATGCAAATGGTCGTGAAAAATCTCGTCACCGCGTTCCTTATGGTGCTAAGATTTTGGCTAAACCAAACGCTAAGGTTAAGAAAGGTCAAAAAGTTGCTGAGTGGGATCCATTTACAACCCCAGTTATCACAGAAAAAGGTGGTTTTGTTGAATTGGTTGACTTAATTGCTGGTATTTCTGTGAAAGAAGTACAAGATGAAACAACAGGTATTGTTTCTAAAACAGTTACTGACTGGAGAGGTGGTTCAAGCTCTAGTGCAAACTTACGTCCATCTATCGTATTAAAAGATAAGAAGGGCAAACCTGTTACATTTGCTAACGGTAAAGAAGTTCGTTACTACCTACCAGTTGATGCAGTACTTGCTATTGATAATGGTATGGAGGTTAAACCTGGTGATATTATCGCAAAACTTCCAAAAGAAAGCTTGAAGTCTAAAGATATTACCGGTGGTCTTCCAAGAGTTGCTGAGTTGTTTGAAGCTCGTAAACCAAAAGATCCTGCTATCATCTCTGATGTTGATGGTATTGTTGAATTTGGTAAAGACTACAAAGCTAAACAACGTATTGTTGTACAAGCAGATGATGGTAAAGAATGGGAATACCTCATTCCAAAAGGTCGTCGTTTGGTTGTTCAAGACGGTGACGCTGTTAAGAAGGGTGATATGCTAGTTGAAGGTACACTCGCACCACATGATATTTTACGTGTATTGGGTGTAGAAAAATTGGCAGAATACTTGGTTAAAGAAGTTCAAGATGTTTACCGCGCACAAGGTGTTAAAATCAGCGATAAGCACATTGAGGTTATTGTATCTCAAATGCTTAGAAAAGTTGAAGTTACAAATCCTTATGATACAACATTATTAGTTGGTGAACAATTGGATGCTGATGAGTTTGAACTTATAAATGCTAAAGCAGAAAAAGAAGGTTTAAGACCTGCAGAGGCTACTCCTGTTCTTCTTGGTATTACAAAGGCAAGCTTACAGACTAAGTTATTCATTTCTGCGGCATCATTCCAAGATACCACTCGTGTTCTTACCGAAGCAGCTGTTGAAGGTAAAGTTGATAGCTTACACGGTTTGAAAGAAAACGTGATTGTTGGTCGTCTTGTTCCTGCTGGTACAGGTAGCGTTCTTCGCTCACTTCGTAAAGTGGCAGCTCAAAACGATAAAGAAATTGAGTTAATGAGAGCTCAAGAAAATGAAGCAAAAATGTTAGAATCTTCTTCTGAAGAAGCATAATATTTAAGGCTTGAAAATGAAAAAAAAGAGTAGGGTTTAGGCTCTACTCTTTTTTTGTAAGCATTTTTTATATTATAACAAAAAACAATAAAATAAACAAAACGTATTTATTCATTATCCCTCCTAGAATAGTCGTTCTTCTAGCGCAATTATTCTTTTTCTTTCCATATATAGGTGTTCAACTTATCAGGCAGAATTGTAACAGTTCTATCTTTTATTTGTGCTACATTTTTATATCTACGAATATCATTCAATGCATCAAGTTTGCTTTTTTCTATCTTTCCAAAAAGAAGGATATCCAACAAAAAATATATTACAAAAAAAGAGCCACGACTTCTCAGCCGCAACTCTTATTAAAATGTCAAGTACGTTTATCGCACAAATACTTGACTTTTAGCCATACAAAACATATTCTCCAATAATAAATCATTGGAGAGGTTACATGAAAAGACACTTTTTATTATGTTTTATTATAATTTTTTGTTCTGAATTTGCAAAAGCAGATATTTGTTATAGTATCTCTGAAAATATAGCAAATAAAGCTTATAAGATTATTTCAAAACAAACAGAAATATATAAATATTGTTCTATATGTCCTGAAGCAAAAGCTGAGAAAATAATAATATCAGACACAAAAAAGGGTAGTCCAATATTAGTAAATGATAAAGCTATTGATTTAGCCCATACTTATTATAAAAAGGACAATAAATTTATAAATTTAGCAATAGCTTCTCAATGTATATCTGATGGACAATATAATATAAATGCTACACTAAACGAACTACAAACAATCAATAAAACACAAAAAAACGATAGAATTGAAGCAAAACAGCAGACACGAAAATATTTTCAAACTTGTTTTGAAGAAAACAATCATAAAAAAGAACACCTGACCACAATAGATATTGTAGAAAGAAATACTTTGTATAGAGAATGTATTATAAATAAAATAAAAGAAGAAATAAAAAAGAGCTTTACCATAGAAGAGCAAGAAAATATTATAAAATCATTAGAAGGCATACAAAAAAATACTTTTAGTTTTTATTCAAAATTTTATCAGGCAAATAAATATTGCGAACCAAACTGTGGTTCTGTTTCTCTTATTACACCGTATATAGATGAAGGAAATATATTAGAAAAAATTTTAGAAGACATTATATATTTAAATCTAACAAAAGGAGAGTATTAAAAACACTCTCCCATAATAAAAAAAATTATTTTATTATAAACCTTTCAAATCTGGCAGGAAGCCCTTTAGTATAGTTTTTGTAATTATGTTAGTTTTCTTATTCATACATATCATTACATTCAAAACGCAATTCATCAATGTATTTATTAACCATATCTTTTACCATAGAATATGTTCCACCTGTAGATTGAAGAACATACACTTCAGCTAATTGATGTTCTCTACCCCAATCACTGTGATGAATAAGATTATTGTTAAAATCTATCGTTGCTTTCACATAACTATCAAAGTTCTTTTTTGATGTTTCATTGTAATGAATATAATATTTATCAAATATTTCATACGCAACTGCTTTCAAACAATTTATTGCTCTATCATAAGCTTCCAGCATTACTGATGTTTGTACTTCATCTTTATCATAATCAATATTACAGTTATTTAATTTCTGCTCTAATTGATTTATACTTTCAATCTTTTTTAATGGACACTCCATATCATTTGCATATACATTAAAAGAAAATATAAAAAACAATAAAAACAAATACTTCATACCGAACACACCTATTATTTACCATTATAGTAATGAGAATATTTCTTTTTTATATAATAGTCAACTTTATCTACCAACTCTTTCAATTTTAATCTCTCTTAAATATTAAAAACATACACAATACTTAACCTGAAAAATTCTCTAATTGATGTTCCAACAGCTGGCTTTAGTAAATCTTGCATTAAAAAAATTGATATAAAAAAAGAGCCACGACTTTGTAAGTCGCAACTCTGGTTAAAAAATTGTTTTAAATTTGTGGATCCCCGGTTCGCACTGACGTGCGCCCGAGGATGTGCGAAGTGGTGAGGTGTGTCCCACTCTCTTTTTTTATATATGCTTGAAATATTCTTATTTTATCAAATATCTTTATTCTTCTGCAACTACCATTTAAGATGACAAAACCATTTATCTTCATCTTTTTTCCATGTTCCTTCATGTTTTGCACATTCTTCTTTGCTTATAACATTTTCATAACAAATTCCTGTATCACCACAAAGCTCTTCATAAAATTCTTTTTCTGTTGTAGGATGTAATTCACTATCGCAGATAAATGAAACTATAATCCCTATAAGTCCTGTCCAGAAAAAAATATATTTATGTTTACTAGCTTTTTTAACCAATAGCAATATAATTCCTATGCAATAAGCTATCAAAAATATAGATAATGCTAAAAATAATATTATATCATCTTCATAAGCAAAATTTACTAACAAGCCAACTCCTAAAAGTAGAAATAAGCTTAAAATGCAACCAAGTAAAAATTTGCCAAATATTTTAATTATTTTTTTCAATTTTATTCTCTCTTAAATATTAAAAACATACATAATACTTAACCTGAAAAATTCTCTGTAAAAAAACGAATTAATATAACAAAAAATAATGAACAGAGAAAAAGCAGTCCCATTTTTTTACCTTTTATAATTAAATAATTTCCGATAATCATGCAGATAAGCAATATGCAATGATACGTTGCCTCTTTTAGCAAAAACGAAGTATTAATATCAGGATATCCTTCCCATTCATGTAGTGTAAAATTATCTAACCAATATTGATAATCTGTAAAATAATAAAACCAACTTAAAATCACATTTACAGCAATCACAATGTTTGGTATCATCAGTAAGGTATACGCTGTCCAAAATAAAACCTTTTTTGAAATTTGAATAAACTTTTCTTTTTTCATCATAAAACCTTTGAGCTTGTTCTATTTTTGTTCAGAATATACCTTACTTTCAAAATGTCAAGTAT
>JAZNKG010000025.1:0-100690 GCA_045578445.1 Alphaproteobacteria bacterium | reverse complement strand
AAATTTAATCTTTTCAACTCCGTTTAAATCACATCCTCCTAAATCAACCACAGAACACATTGATAAATCTAACTCTTTCGTCAAATGTTTAGCCTTATATAACTTAACCTCAGCCCCTTCTTTAAATTTAATTTTCAATCCATTTAAATCACAACAACTCAAATCAACCTTAGAACACATAGATACATCTAATTCTTTCGGCAAATGCTTTGCATGACTTAAATCAACCTCTGCACCTTCACCAAATTTAATCTTTTCAACTCCCTCTAAACTAGCCTCACTCAAATCAACCTTAGAACACATAGATAAATCTAAATCTTTTGGCAAATTCATTGCATTACGCAAAATAACCTCTGCCCTTTCTCTAAACTTAATCTTCTCAACTCTGCTTAAATCACATCTACTCAAATCAACCTTAGAACACATCGATAAATCTAATTCTTTTGGTAAATTCTTCGCGCCTCTTAAATCAACCTCTGCACCTTCTCTAAACTTAAACTTCAATCCATCTAAATCACAATAACTCAAATCAATCTTAGAAAACATAGATAAATCTAATTCTTTCGGCAAATACTTTACCTCACATAAACCAACCTCAGCCCCTTCTCTAAACTTAAAATTAAATCCCTCTAAATCACAACCACCTAAATTAACCTTAGAACACATAGATACATCTAAATCTTTCGGCAAATGTTTAGCCTTATATAAATTAACATCAGCACCTTCTCTAAACTTAAAATTAAATCCCTCTAAATCACAACCACCTAAATTAACCTTAGAACACATAGATACATCTAATTCTTTCGGTAAATTCTTTACATCGCTTAAATTAACATCAGCCCCTTCTCTAAATTTAAGCTCCAAGTCCTCCAAATTACACTCACTCAAATCCACCTTAGAACACATAGATAAATCTAAACATTTCGGAAAATTATATGCTTCGCTTAAATAAACATCAGCCCCTTCTCTAAACTTAAAATTAAATCCCTCTAAATCACAACAACACAAATTAACATAAGAACACATAGATACATCTAAATCTTTCGTGAAATGTTTAGCCTTATATAAATAAACCTCAGCCCCTTCTTTAAATTTAATTTTCAATCCCTCTAAATCACAATCCTTCAAATTAACTTCATCAGCATCAAAAAATACTCTTAAATCTTCTCCTTCAAGAGCTTCAAATTCTTCTTTTGATTTAATAATTTTTACATCAGCATTTTCGCAGTCTTTTACTTCATAAATTTTAACCTTATCATTTGTCTTATCAAACTCGTCTTTAAATCCACCCGTTTCTGCTAACTCTTGTAAAACAGCCATAGCTTGTGGCGACACCTCTCGCCTATCAACACAAGATAAAATAAACTCTTTATAAGGTGCAACTTTATCAGCTACCAACTCGCCATTCTTATCAGAACAATTTTTCTTAATAAGATTGATAACCTTTTTAATATGCGCAAAGTGATTAGTCTTGGTTAAAATATCCATAGCAAATTCTGGCGAAATTACTCCACCATTAGCGTCGCGATTGGTCTTAATCCATTCCTCAACCTTTAATGCATCCATATCAATATTATCAATCGCCACAAACATACTTTTCATCTCCTCAAATATAAGAAGATTCTAGCATAAAATTTTACTCCTGTAAAGCAAAATTCTATCTGATAATAAAATCAGTTTTTAGATTTTTCAACGAATTACCATCTATTTCTTCCATAAGCCAACCAGCTGACTGAAGTATAAAAAATTCACCATACCAGTCTGTCAACTCTTTGATATTCTCAAACCCATCTTTAAACACTTTAAATATCACAAAATCAGGCTCAACTTCAGAAACAAGCATACTTTCATGACGGCGACTGCGAGTAAACAATCCTACAAATTTACCTTTACCCAATTGTTTACGAACATTTTGCATTTTTTCTTTTAACTTTTCTGCCCCTAAATCAAGCACAACACCATCTGCACCATATTTTTTACAAATATCAATAGCATCATCACCATAAAACAATACTATTCTATCCTCAACACTAGCTTTTTCAACAAATTTACGACAATATTCTGCATCAAGAGATGTATTAAGAATATAGCATTCTTCTTCCATTTTTATTAAAAATTTATCATTTACTACATCAATTCTTATAATATTCTTTTGCATAAGTATTTTTGCCCCTTGTAAAACTCACTTTTAGACTCTAATAATACTAATAACACATTGTTTTAATAAACGGAAGTCAAAAATGGAACAAAGCTCAAAATATTTACCTAAAACAGCATCTGCTCTTGCAAATCTTCAAGAATCTATTGCTATTTTAGAAGATGCAAGCAACCTTTCTACCGTTCAAAAACAACAATTAGCGGATAAGTTATCACACACACAACAACAAATGATACAAAAAGCCACTACAATCAATGAGATTATTCGCAAATTAAATGGAGCAATAAAGTAATGGCACAAGTAATAATTACCATAAATCGACGTGAATATGCCATTTCTTGTGAAAATGGTACAGAAGGACATATTTTAAGACTTGGAAACTTATTAGACAGTAAAGCCAAAGCTTTAACTTCTGCTCTTGGTCAAATTAATGAAAATCAACTTTTAGCTATGGTTGGACTAATTATTGCAGACGAACTTAGCGAACTAAAAAAATCTGCTCAAACAGCACCTCAACCAGCGCCTGTTGAACAAAGTACCGACTTATCTTTAATAGATGAAGAATTAAGCAATAATATAAATTCTTTAAATGATGTAATAAAATCTATTGCAAGTAACTTAAAATCAGTATAAGATACACTATATTAATTAACTGAACTGCCCTTCGCGTGCATAACCGCATGTCTTCCGGGCCAACACTTATTTATAGGGAGCTGTCTCTGTCAAGATCGTGGTCTTGTTATATGGCACCCACCTTATCTTGCGGGTATCGGATAGAATGATAATTGTACGGTCTGGGCGGTTCACCTCTAAATTATAAAGGAAAAAGAACTTGAAAATACTATATTGCGGTGATTTAGTCGGTCGTGCAGGCAGAAATGTTATTACCAAAAACATTAACAACCTCAAAGACAAATATAATGCAGATGTTGTAATTGTTAATGGCGAAAATGCAACTCATGGCTTTGGTCTAAGCCCATCTAATGCAGAAGAACTATTAAATGCTGGCGTTGATTGTATCACAACAGGAAATCATGTATGGAATCAAAGAGATATATATCCATACCTCAACAATTCCTCTCAAATTGTTCGCCCCATAAATTATCCTGAAACATTACCAGGTAAAGGCGCTCAATTAATTACTGTCAAAGGCAAAAAAGTCCTAGTAACTCAAGTTTTAGGAAGAGTTTTCATGCCCCCAATCAATAGCATAACCGAACCTCTTGATGAGTTATTAAAATATTATACATTAGGCAAAAATGTTGATGCAATTTTAGTAGATATTCATGCTGAAGCAACTTCAGAAAAATTATCTTTAGGATATTATCTTGATGGAAAGGTTAGTATTGTTGCTGGCACTCATACTCATGTACCAACAGCGGATGCTCGTATATTACCACAAGGTACTGGCTATATCACAGATGTTGGAATGTGCGGAGATTTTGAATCTATATTAGGATTTGACCCGCAAACCCCTGTAGAAAGATTAGCTGATAAACTAACAACACAAAATAGACTAGTTCCTTCTAACGGAAATACCCTAACAATTTGGGGAATTGTAGCAGATATAGACGATAAAGGACACTGTACTGAAATAACCCAAATAAAAGAAACCTATAATAACATATAAGAAAAAAGAGCTACTTTGAAAGTAGCTCTTTTTTTGTACTTTATCTAGCAGTGCTACCATAATTATAACAGCTCATTGCCAAATCTTCTCCTTTATAAAATACTTTATATGCTGCATATAATAAAGAAAGAACAATAGCGCCCATATAAACATCATAAACAGGCATATAGTTATTAAGAAAAACAGTTACACTATCTGAACCTGTTACAAAGAAATCAACAATAAGCGAAATTATTGCATATATTACAGAAAAATAAGGTATCCAGCCAATAGATGCTAAAAATACAGACAATCTTGGAAAGTTTTCATTCATTCTATGAACAAATCCCCAAGAAGCAATAAACGACATTGATAATGCCAATACAGCAACCCAAAATAACACATATAAAACACCGCCCATAGCATAAGCGATTTGATTATTAAACATTGCTACAATAAATGCAAATAGCTGATACATACCACCTAAAAGCAATAATTCATTTCTACATATTTTCATATTTGCCTCCTTTTGTACAAAAATTAACAACAAAGAATTATATTTAAATACACTGTTTTCCAACCTCAACTTTGGGTATAAAAAAAGAGGCAAGTCCTAAAACTTACCTCTAAAATAAAAGACAAATATTACTTATCTACCAGCTTTAATAGCCTCTATTAATTCATGAGTTGTAGGAACATATCCATTTGCATACATAGGGTCTGTACCAAAACGATATACCTGATGACCTGCAAATAACAAATTATCATCTACATTACCATTATGACCAATATCAACCAATGTTTTATGAATACAATATGTTCTTGGGTCACAGATTTTACCTGTTGTACCAGTAGCCCCTGACCAAGAAGAAAACTGACATTGAGACAAACAACCCATGCACTTAGCTCTGTCATCTTTCATCACTTTCCATTCATCAGGTGTCAAAAATACAACTGTAGAATCAGGTGTTTCTTGTATAACACTAAATCCTGCATTAATTTGATTGTTTGCTTTAGCCAAATCAGCAGATTTAATAAATACAGTCTTAACATTACTCAAAGTCAATGGAGTATCAAACTCTTCATTACTTTCTGCAACATAAGCAATCTCACCCTCTTTACGTTCAATCAAACGTTGTAAAAACTTGTTTCTAATAGCAGAAGAATAAAAACCAGTAGGACTAAAGCGTTGCAAAACAACATCACCTTTTTTAGTATTTAACATAACATTTTGCCATGCTTTACTAATAGGACTTTCTTGAGTAATCATTGGACGAGTGCCAAATTGAAAAGCAACTTTACCAATTTCAGGATTATCAAGATAATTTTCCCATTCGCTCAAACACCAAACTCCACCAGCAATAATTACTGGAATATTTTCTAACCCGAGTTTATTCATTGTTGCACGAAGTTCTTTAATTCTATTATATGGGTCTTGTGGCTCATTTGGATTTTCTGCATTGGATAAACCATTATGACCACCAGCTAGCCAAGGATCTTCATAAACAACACCACCCAAAAATTCGCTATAATTACAATATGCTCTCTTCCACAAAATTTGCAATGCACGAGCAGAAGATACTATAGGATAATAGTATACACCTTGTGAAGATGCAATCTCTCCCAATTTATAAGGCAAACCAGCACCACAAGTAACACCATGAATAAGCCCTTTAGCACCTTTCAAAACTTCTGTAATTACAGTTTCTGAATCTGATAATTCCCAAAGTTCATTAACGTGAATACGACCATTATCTCCTGCAATTTCATGAGCAACTTGCGCTTGAGCAATACCACCTTTAATAGCAGCCTTAATCAAATCTTCATGACGCTCCAATCTTTTTAATCTTGAAGAACGTTCCATAACAACATTACCATTTTCATCATAAAAATCTGGACTAACCAAAGATATTGTACCAACGCAACCCTCTTTTGCAAAATGACCACTACTGCGACCATTTGTTGCATTAATACCTTTACCACCTTCAATAATAGGGCAAACTTCTTTACCTGAAATTACAATATTCTTTAAATTTATCACTAGCGTATCCTTATCTAAAATATAACAATACGCACATTTATATCATCTTTTTTTTAAATGAAAAGTAGGAACTTTTTTGCACTATAGTTCCCCAAAAGATACTATTAGATTAAAATGCTTTAAACAATCTTCCCCAATCAATACCATTACTTACAATAATCGCCATAATCACACAGCAGTAAGTATATGTAATAAGGGCATTTATTGTCAAAACGCCTATTCTTCTTACTAAAAAACTTCTATATTTTTTTACTACAAAGTGTAATAAATTAAAAAACAAGATATACACAATTAGCTGTATAGAAATTCCCAAATCTTTTAGCTCTGTTTTATACTCCATCATCAAACGAGGAAAAAATGTTAGTAACAAACTATAAAAACTAACCAATCCATACGTCAATCTAACGGCTTTTTTTTCATTTAGTTGTTTCAAAATTTTATCTTCTTGCAAGCTTTCTTTAGATAATTTTTTAAGTTCAAATCCTCTAATTTTCTGAGGCTCTGCCTTTTTTTCTTTAATAACCTTTAGATTTGCTTTTAATCTTTCTTCAGATACACATAATCCGCAACCTTTATTCGTAAAATATACATGGTTTGGATTCTTTTTACATCTCTTCAAATTTTTCAATAAAAAGTCTAATTCTGCTTGCCACTCTATAGCGCTAGGACGTTTTTGTCCTTTAACAAAGGCCCTATCAAATAGCTTTAATGTACTCTGAGGCAAAAATTCATGAGTACTATATGGGTGCGGAGCTTGGTAATTGTCTCCCCACATACCATATGCATAATGATATCCCTCGATTCTTTCTTGAATAGATAATGTACTATCTGCATTTTTCTTTACCACTCCAGAAAAAGGATGAATACCATTATTTAATAGTTTAAATATAATAACTGCCAAAGCAAATTTATCTTGCTCTTCCCCCATATCTTCGCAAGCTTCATTCATTCCTTCTGGATAAATATATTCTTCACTCACAAATTCTGCAGGAAATCTCGCTTGTTCACCTTGAATAGAAAAACCGTCACAATCAAACATTGCAACTGTCATTGTCTTCTTATAAATAGAAACATTTGATGGTTTTAAGTCTATAATATAATGCCCATGTTTATGCAAAGAAGCCACCATCAATGCCACATTATAAGCAGCCATTATCCTATATTCATATTTATCACTAAGCTTTAATTTTGCCCTAACAGCACTCTGCATCAAATGGTCTAAAGAAACAGCCTCCGCTGTATTAATAAAAGGCATAATATAACCAACACAATACCCTTCATTATCCTCTAATATTGCCTCTGGCCACGCAATTTGCACATATTCAACATTCCCAACTCTAACCACAGGAATATTTGGATTATTCATAACCATCGCTTCTAATTTTAAGCGATTAGTATTACTTTTTTGTTTTTCATGAAAAATTTTTGCAACTTTTAAAGGCTGACCTTCAACTTCATAAACCTTACCCGCAGCGCCACCTTTATTTAATAGCTTACCCAATCTAATAGTTTCAAAATGTCTATCAGCATATATAGCACCATATTCAACAGGCATTGTTATTTCAACTAATTCGTCACTCATAGTTCAGCCCATAAAAAAGTTTTGTCATCAGAATTTAATTTTCTCGCTTGCTTAGTATCCAAAGTATTATTCAATGCTTTTAAAGCTCTTAGTTTATTTGGTTCATTTTTTAAGTATTTATTTATTGGCTCAATAAAACCATTCTTTAATCTACACATATCATCAGATAATGCAAAATTTGTAACTCCATCCGTCATTAAAAATATAGTATCAGACTTATCAATTTTAGTAAAACGCAAACTATCTTGCCAATTATGCATTGTATAAAAGAAAGTTTCACACGAAAAATTACCATTTGCTGGACGAGAAATAGTATATTTATTATCATCATGAAGAGCTATACCCGCGCCATCACCTATATGAAAAAACATTCCTTTATTTTTATGATAAATAACACCAACCATTGTTGCCGAAAAGTTTAATATTTCTCGTTCTGACTTGCTTTTATTAAGTCGATGAATAATAAGCCTTTCTCTTGCGCGAGCAATTGTCTCTCTTACGCTTTGCTCAACATCTTTAAATGGTGTATTAATTAATACATTTACAAGCATCTCACAAATAATTTTAGCACCTATTTTGCCATATTTTGCAGAACCAGCTCCGTCTGAAACAACTGCTACAAACTTATTTCCAGAACACGCATAGTGGTAAAAATCTTGACAAGGTGTCTGCTTAGATGCATGCAAACCACCTGTTATTTTAGTCGCTACAATCCTAATACTATTACTTGTTTTCTTCATGCCAAGTCTCAATATCATCTAAAATATCTGGCATATTAGGAGCAGCACGAGAAATACAAGAAACACTACGACTCAACCACAAGAAAAATTCTGTAAACTTCAAACCACTCAAACGTTTTGGAGGCATAATAGAAAACTTAGCTAATTTTTCTAAATTTGCACCTTGTGTACCTACTGCATGAATTACAACTTTTTTATTTTGTTGAGCAATTCTGCATTTTTCAGCAGCTAATTCCCAACCATAGTCTGTTGGCTCTCCATCACTAATTAAAAAAATCCAAGGACGTTTTGATGTAATACCACAGCTATCATACAAACATTTCTGTTCTTCAATTTTTTGCAAAGCAAGTTCCATAGCTTTACCGATAGGAGAAAGACCTGATGCATCCATTACAGGAGCAGTAAAATTCATCGCATCAACCCAATCGGCAGAAATATCTGCATCATCCTTGCCATATGATTTTATAACCAATAGCTGAACTCTAGAGCTCGCATCAATATCTTCTTTTAATTCTTTTTCTAAAGCCTGCAAACCCGTATTAAGTTGCTTAATTGGTTCTCCTCTCATAGAGCCAGAGCAATCCAACACCAAAATACAAGGTGTGCGTTCATTAGCATTTTCAGCAAATTCCACATATGGAATCATTACATCCGAAAAATCATCTTCATTATTTTCCATATTTCATCCTTTATTTAAATACACTGTTATTAGTAACGTGGATATGTATGCGGATAGCCACTTCCTTCTATTGGTACATTAGCAGAAATTCTGCCACATGCACTTATATATAGAATGGTAAAAAATATTGAAGAAATCATTAAAAATTTAACTAAATATTTCATTTTTTATCCTATGTGTTGTAATAAACTAAGTTGATAATATATCAAAAGAGCTTAAAGTACAAAATACAATTAATTTATTAACAGGAAAAAACATATGCGCATATTATATAGCCTAGTAGCACTATTAACACTAATTACATTTAATGCCAATGCCTACACTCATCCTAAAGGCTTATATGTACTAGAATATCCTGTCAATATGCCTGATAAACCTATCATGTCTGAAACAGGAGAAATTTCATCCATATTAAACAACACTTCTGATTTAACTGTCATGGTATTTTGGTCTCAAAGCTGTTATCCTTGCTTAAAAGAATTAAAAGACCTAGAAAAATTATACTCCAAAGCTCTAAAAGATAACATTAAAATTATGATAATATCTCCATCTTCTGAATGGAAAAACTTAAATGAAGAAAGACTATTTTTAACCAAATACAAAGCTCCAACCATTCCTTTTTATAATGATATAGATAATAAACTATCTTTAAGTCTTGGTATCGGTTCAACTCCATATACTGTTATTATGGATAAAAATCACAAAAAAGTAGCCACAATCCAAGGTCAAGTTAACTGGAGCGCAGATAAACTATATAAAAACATCAAAAATCTTATAAAATAAACTATTGACTATCCCTCAAAAATATGATACTTTAGCACAAAATTTATTTTTATATGAGAACAAAAGCAATAGAAGTCCTCAAAGTAGGCCTGCTTATGGTATCAATCATCCTAAGCTGTATTTGTGCATTGTATATTATTGTTAAACCTGGTAGTTTGTTACTTAAAATAAGCACAGCAATATTTACTATTGTCTGCTGGTTTTTAACCCAAAAGATATTAATAAACCGAAAAATATTTGCCCTAATGCTAATAAATATGCTTGCGTTATATTTTATGCCAAACACAAGCAATCAACTCTTAGCAATATCAGTATTATCTCTAATAATTGCTGTAATTTTGCTATATAGGGTTATGCAGATGTCTAAACACAAAGACACTCTTAAAGCGGCATTTAGTAGTATTTTCTACACAGTATTTGGAGTAATCAGCGTTTTTCTTATAAACTTTACCCAAATCTGTCCGCTTAGCATTATAGCCACAACAAACTTCGCGATATTAACATATCTTTGCGTAACAAACTTTAGCCAAGGTCATCCTATTGAAAAAGAGCTCTGTTAAAGAGCTCTTTTTTATCTATAAATTAGAAACTATATCTAACTCCTAGCCCACCTTCAACACTACTTTCTTTTTCTGCATTATGTGCAATCTCAGCAGCAACAGAAAAATCACCATCTTTATAAATAGCTTCAGCAGATGTTCTAATGCGATTCTTATCTTCATCATATCCTTTTTGACGCAAAGTTATAGCAGAACCTTTCGCACCAACATCTAAATCATCATAAGGGTCCAAAAATTCATGATAATATTTTGTTCCAATTGCCAACATCAATGAACGCTTTTTAGCTAGTTCTATATTTTTGCGCAACTTAAATCCAATACCTGCTTCCATAGAAAGTGTATTATTAGCCTTTAAGGTAAAGCCCTCATCTTCATCTGCTTTACTCATATAACTACCTTGTAAATTAAGTTCAGCTTCGGCAACAAGTTCTGCAACTTTAACATCTACACTATATTCAGCATGATTATATAATCCATAATACAAATCCAAAGTATCTGCTTCATAATTACCAGAAACAGCACCTCTTTCATACTTACCATAACCAGCACCAAGACTTGGTGTAGTTAAAAACTTAAAGTTAGAATTTTGATACAATATTGGCATAAATGCCATTAACACTAGATTATCTCTACTAGAATTAGCTTCATCAAAAGATGTATCAACATATCCAGCTCTTAAAGTTGTTCCCATACTCCAGTTTTTATTTAATTTATTACCAAAGCTAATGTATGGACTATAAACATTACTATCGTAACCACTCAAACCATTATTTTCATTTTTACCTGTTCTATAATAATCAGCACCTATAACTGTCTCATTTATACCATCATTTAATATTCTGCCTTGTTCTGCAGTATTCAAGCCACGAAGAACAGCCATATTTTCTCTAGGCAAACTTGCATAAAAACTATCGCCTTTTTCACTTGATAATGTTGCATCAAACTGTTTAGAACTTGTTGCTGATTTCAAAGCATCAAACATCTTTACGTTGTTTTGCAAACCATAATTAGTTTCAAAAAACTCAGCAACCTCTTTATCTTCAATAATATCTTCAAATTTTTTACGATTTAATTCAACATCCACACCATCTTGGGTATTAACCTTTGTTGCATCAAACATATACGATTTAGATACTACTTCTAATCCCTTGTCTTCACCCACAAAAGAGTTCTTATTTACATATACATCATCAAAAGAACCTTTTGCAATATCTGCATCAGCAAAAGCCTGTCCTTTAAATGAACTTGCTTCGTAGCTACCGTCTTTTGCTACAACAAAATTACCGTCTTCACCGCTTAATTTATTAAAATCTACATCCAAATTATTAAGGTCTACTGTTCCTTTATTAACAAATTCAGCACCACTTTCTACATACATCAAACTACTTGTTTGTGCTCCTTCTTCTTCCTCTTCAGCGCCTAAATCTTCAATTTCCCCACCAGAAACATTACCTGCAGAACCGTGAGATTTACTATTATACTGTATTTTACCACTATTAGTAAAACTTCCTCCATTTTCAACCCATACAGCTGTACCAGAAGCAGATAACACAATCAATCCACCATTAGAGCCTGTTGCACCACTCCCAATACGAATACCTGTACCAGAACCAATTGTAATAGTACCACTATTATTCATCGAACCTTTTATAACGTTCACTGCTGGATTTCCAGTACTTATACTTAACTCACCAACATTACTAAACGAACCACCATTAACCTCTACTGCAGTACCTGAAGTTACAGACATTGTGCCATTATTTCTAAAAAGTCCGTCTTCAACTAAAACAACATGTTCACCCGCTCCAGAAATAGTTCCAGAACTATTATTTGTAAAAGATCCATCAACCACAACACCAGCATAACCATCTGAGTATATTGCACCAGAATTACTTCCAGAACCATAGACCCCTATACCATCTAATTCAGCTGTAATTTCTCCATGATTTTCCACTCTACCATTAACACCTGTACCATTTGTAGAAACTGTAATATAGCCATAATTTTTTACACTACCATCAACACCTATACCATCAACAACATCTATATCGCCATTATTTTCAACAATTGCACCAACATTATATATACCATATGCATCACTACTATTAACTACTATTTTAGCATCATTAACTACACTTCCACCTGCAGCATATATACCTACTCCATCATTTACAGTAATATTACCTGCTTCAGCATTATTAAATACGCCATCAGCCATCACACCATAAGAGTTACCTGATACATTTATATATCCTACATTTTCAAAACGAGCATCGTTATCTACATCAATACCTACTGAACCATTACCAGATACATTAATCGTTCCGCTATTTTTACCTTGCGTAAATTTTACTGCTCCACCATCTGTTAAATAAATACCCTTAGCACCATTAGAAACATTAATTACACCTGCATTATTTACAATTGCAAGATTTTCTGCTCTCATACCTTGTCCAGCAGTCACATCAATAGTAGAGCCAGCCGTTGCTTCAATTGTACTTTTTTCGTCTGTAGCATACATACCAATAGATGTATCATCATCTACAGTCATTTTTGCAAATCTACTATCATGATAACCTTTAGCTCCACCTTTTACTTCAATTGCTATAGAATCATCTAGATTTACTGTTCCCTTATTATAAACCTCAGAACCTTCTCCGTCTGCTACTAACAATCGTGAATTTTGACCTTTAACATTAGCTACTGATTCTTGTGAAATATATACCTTACCACCGCTATTATCTGTTGTTGCTTTTGCTAACGTATAACCATCTATGGCATCCCCTTCTTTATGAACAACATCTAAATTTACACTAGCATCATTTGTTGTCCAATAATATGTTATACCAGACAAATCTCTATCATGAACAATATTTCCAACTGCCTCTATTCTAGAATATGGCCCAGATAATTGAAATGCTGTAGTATTATCGCCTTTAAGATAAATTGTACCATAATTTCTTGCCACAGCATCTCTCAAATACATACCAATAGCGCCATCACCAGTTACATTTATAGATTTTTTATACTTATCATTATTTTTTGTTTCATAAGTACCGTTTTCAATAATAGCGCCTATAGCTGTACCAGCCATACCATAACTATAAGATCCACTAGTATTAATAACCCCATAGTTAGTCGCAGTAGAATTTAGTGTTGAATCATTTCTCATACCAATAGAATTTGTAGACTTAACATCTATGTTACCATAATTTTCCATATAACTTTCTGCTGTTGCTGCACTATCCATCCACATACCAACATTAAATTGCTGATTATCAACCTTATATAAATCTAAAACAATATCTCCTCTATTAAAAGCAGAACCTTGTTTTGTTACTGCAACAGCCGCTGTTACATATGTACCACCATAGTCTTTGCCGTCTTCCCATTTTTCTCCTACAACTATTTCTCCTAGATTTTCAAAAGTCTGTTTAGTAGAATTACTATTAGAAGAAACACTAATAACAGATGCAATAGGCTTATTCTCTGCATTAATATCTATATCATCTTTACCACTTCCAACAGGAGTAAATAATGCACTGTTACCTACTTTATATAATATACTACCAGTATTTGTTACTTTAGAAAAATTACCGCCAACAACCTTTGAATTAGTTGCTTTGTTAGAAACATAAATTGTACCAGAATTTACAATATCAACAGAACCAGAAAAGGCATTATGAATTGCTGTTGAATTTTCTGAAAATACATTGATTATACCTTTATTAATCAAAGACGCTTTTTCTGTTACACTAGAACCTTCTGCATACAAACCATAATTGTTCTTATAATATGATTGACCACTTTCTACACCCAAGTTTATAGTACCAAAAATATCATTAATAACATCACCACCAGCAAATGTTGCTACTGCATAAGAGTTACTAACTTGCATATCAATAATACCATTATTGGTAAGTTTTGGTGTTGACCATTTATAAATACTTGTTTGAGAACCATCACCTTTAGCGGCTAACATTCCGTATGACACGCCACCAGCAGTTGCTTCATTTAATATATTAATCTTTCCGCCAGCAGCATTATTAAGTTCTGCTCCATGAACAGATAACATACCAGCTGCAACATCTAATTCACTTGCAATAGTTGTTGCTTGCATATCAATATTAATATCACCCAAATTATTTGCTGTAGAAGATGCATCGGCACGCATACCAATTAAACCACCATCCCCCAACTTCAAAGCGGTATTAGCAATTTTATATGCACCTTGATATGCTATATCAATATCGCCAATGTTATTTAATTCCATATGTTCTGCAAAAGCAGGATTATTATTACCGTTTAAGAATTTATCATCAATATAACTACCCATACCAATCAAGCTAACTGCAACATCTGTCGCACTATTATAACCAGCCGTAAGCTTAATCTTTCCACGATTTTCTGCCAAAACTGTATTGTTGCTATAATCTGTACCAGTATAAAAATCAAATAAAGCCATACCAAGAATAGTACCTGAATTATAAGAAGTTGTTTTCTCTTCTTCAGCCTCTTCTTCTGCAACATTTAAAATATCATCTATTATTCCTGTTTCTGGTTTGCTTGTATTTGTTGTAGAATCTGTAGTAGTACCAGTAATTCTGCCATAATTAACCGCTTTAGCGCTTGTATCAGCATACATACCAATTACTGTATCGCCTTCTTTGTTACCTCTAAAGATAATATCAATTTTGCCAGCATTAGAATTATCTCCAGCAACTTTATTCTCAGGACTATTAGATACACTAGCGCCACCACTTGCAGCCATACCAATAGCGCCATTATAAGCTTCTAATTTAATATATCCTTCATTAACACCATTAGAACCTTTGCCTTCAACAGCAATACCTATTGCACCATCTGCACTTGTACCAATAGTTCTATCGCCTAAAACAATACTACCACCCAAAGCATTTTCAAAATATCCACCATTCTCAACTTGAATAAATGAATTCAAATACTCATAATTATCTGTAATATTTGGTAAAAATTTAATTTTATCAACCACTTTTGATGCATCTGGATTAGAACCGCTTAATGCCAAAATATTGCTATAACTTTCCCCATCAATAACTTTTGTATGATTATCTAAGAGTGTAGTTAAACCATCATTAGGAACGGTTTGTATAATTGTTGGATCAACCGGTGTTCCAGACGAACCACCTCCACTAAGAGCCAAAGCACCACCACCAACAACAGCGCCACCAATAATCCAAGGCCACCAACCATAATCTCTTTCTACATAATACCCTAAAGATTCTTCATTACCAATAACCATTTGTGTACTAGCAACTTTATTATTATCTAAAAATTCTTCATATTGCCTATAAATCTTATATGTACACGGATGGCGAGGATTTGCTCCACTCATTCTAAAAGTATTATACGCTATTTTATTTCTACGTTTAACAGCAATACAAAGTCCTGTATCACCATTTGGATTAACCGCATCAATATTCAAACCGCGTCCCACCGCCTCACGCAAAATACCCACTTTACCTTGAGTTGCTAAATAATACATCTTGTTAAAATTTTGCGGTGAAAGTCTTGTTGAACGATATGGTACAGCAAAAGCGTTGCTAACTGCCATAATAGACACAGCAAACGCAATAGACGCACACATATTAAAATTCTTTTTCATTTAACAAGACCATAAAAACAATTGCTTTTATGCGATTCTAAAACAGTATTTATTAACAAAAGTATAATATACACAAAACTATCTACTAAATATCATATAAAAAAAACGATTATTGCCACAAAAACAATAACCGTTTGAAATAAAACATTTTTATTTTTTAATACATTGGATGATACACAGGCTCTTTTTTACCTTCTAGCTCAATATCTTTGCTAACATAGTCTGTTTCACCCTTTTCATAAAAATAAAAATCACGTCTCAATTTTGCTTGATCACGAATAGATAAAGAATTCCACTCGCTTTCTGTTAAACCATACGGATATAGCACTTCATTACTACATCCTAAAAGCAACAAGCACAACAAGACAATACTTGTTTTTTTCATAAATAAACTCCTGTCTTAATCAAAAACTTATTGCTTTATAAAACATATAACACTGTTTTTCAAGCAAAATATTATAGTTGCAACAAAGTAATCATCCCTTCTGCATAATCTTTTCTTCTATTTTGGTAGTCAATATAGTAAGCATGCTCCCAAACATCTATAGTAAGAATTGGTTTATAACCTTTAACTAGCGGAGTTTCACCATTAGGATTTGCAAAAACCTCTAACTTACCTTCTGCATTTTCCACCAAATAAACCCAACCGCTACCAAAAACTTTCATAGTTTCTTCTACAAGTTTTTTGTGTAAGTTTTCTTTACAACCGAAATCTTGTTCGATTCGCAACTTCATATTATCATCAAATTTTGCCCCAATACCCATAGAGTTCCAATACAAATTATGATTATATACCTGTCCCGCATTGTTATAAAGCACTCTAAACTCAGGAATTTCATAGGTTTTTAAGATAATATCTTCCAAGCCCATATCAGCAAATTCCGTACCATTTATCAACTCATTTACCTTATCAACATATCCTTTATGATGTTTTGCATAATGAAATTTGATAGTTTCTTCCGAAATAAATGGCTCCAAAACCTTTTCTTCAAATGGTAATTGCATAAATTCAATCATTTTTTTCTCCTAAAAATTACATTTTATACCTTTATAAATGCATCTAAATAATTATTTTGTAAAGGTATTTTCAATTTATTAATAATTATTAACAACCCTAATATCAAGGATTCACAAATAAAATTTATGTATTATTATAACAACAACAATAAACATAACGGAGAGGAAAAATGAGAGTTTTACTTATTGAAGATGATTATGCAGTTTCACAAAGCGTTGAAACAATGCTCAAAAAAGAGGGTATGGTAGTAGACACAACCGATGACGGAGAAGACGGATTAGATTGTGGTAAGCTTTATGACTATGACATTATCATCCTAGATTTAAACCTACCAGGAATGAACGGATATGAAGTACTAAAAAGTTTAAGAACTGCAAAAGTTGCAACTCCTGTTCTCATCTTGTCAGGTTTATATGAACCAGATAAAAAAGTTAAAGGTTTAGGCTATGGTGCTGATGACTATTTAACAAAACCATTTGATAAGAGCGAATTGCTTGCTCGTATTCAAGCTATTGTTCGTCGTTCAAAAGGTCATTCAAATTCTATTATTCAAACAGGTTTAGTAGAAGTTAATTTAGACACTCAAACAGTTAATGTTGCTGGTAAAGACCTTCACTTAACTGGTAAAGAATATGGAATTATGGAATTGTTATCACTTCGTAAAGGTTCAACATTAAACAAAGAACAATTCTTAAACCACTTATATGGCGGTATTGATGAACCAGAATTAAAAATTATTGACGTGTTTATTTGTAAACTACGCAAAAAATTAGAAAAAGCATCTGGTGGCAAGAATTATATTGAAACTGTTTGGGGCAGAGGTTATATACTAAAAGACCCTGATGAAAAGAAATAGTTTCAATAAACAAGATTAAGAGGCGGTTCTCCCACACACACTAACCGCCTCTTAATTTTTTATAACAAGCAAAATTTTAAAATGCAAGTTTAAAAAAAGCAAAAAAAAAGACCAAACCTTAGAGGTTCGGTACTTTTTTTCTGCGCTCCACGTCAGAAATAGACCCTGATCACATACATGATAATGTATATAATCAGTGCTAGCAGTGGCAGAAAAGCGATAAGTTCTAAAACGAACTCATCATTCTCATCTGCACATTTGCTCTTGAATATCTTCATGTCGAAACATGAGACAACAAAAGCAACTGCCAACAAAACAGTCGTATTTCTGATATCTGCGTCAGTTGTAAAAGCCATAGTGCAGGCCTTAACAATCACACAGATAGATGTAACGATGGAGTACAGGTTCGCCATCATAACGATAGCTTTAGAGATGTAGTTCTTCATGGTCATTAGGTTTTAAGTTCAACTTCGGTGGGGGTGGTGTTATCACTACAATGGCAATTTGCCAAAAATCAACACCTATATTCACTTAGCTAATTACCGAGAACCTACCCAATTATAGACAGAAAAATACATCATCTGCTGGCCATTGTATACAAAAAATATATTTTGTCAACATTTTTTTTTATAAAAAATAAAATTTTTTTCTAAAAATTAAATTTCAAACCAAACATTAGCTCTTCATCATCATAAAAGCTTGAGTTAAACATCTGATATTTTCCATAAAGCATAACATTTTTTTTCAATCCATATGCTCCTTCAACCATATATGTCTGCCCACGTGCTGTATCATCTGTGGTAAAATTTTGCTTTGCTTCTGCAAGTAAGCGCACATTTTCGTTATTATAATAAATACCACTCTTAAAACCCAAACCTAAATACCCATTATTACGCAATCCACCGCCATAAACCGCATTTGGCACACTCATCACATAAAGCAAAGTATTCTTTGTTATGGCATAACTCTGTCCGACTCCCAAATCTAAAACCAAAGCTCCGCTATCCTCATCTTTTTTAGCATCAAAAACTTCTTTATATCCAAACTTAATATCATAAGAAAATGGCGAAAACATCTCATTTGCCCCAGATAAAGACCTAATTCCTAACAAATTAAACTCATCTAAAACATATTTATCATCATTATCATAATGCCTTAACTTACCCTCAAACAGATTAATCTCCGCCCCTTTTAATAAACCATAGCTATTATCCATCAATGAATTATACAAAGGCTTAAATCCTATCTCTTCAAAAGCCTCGCCATTTCTAAAGCCAACAGTCAGACTCAACTGGTTTGGCTCATGCGCTTTTATTGGATTTTCTCCATCTTTTAATTCTTCAAAAAACAACTTATTATTAGCAATTTTACTTCTTTCTTGCAAAAGCTTAAAGCTCTTTTTTCTATAATCTTTAAGCTCTAAATCTCCTTCTACATAACGATATTGCACATATTGATATGCAGTCTCCAAAACATCAGATTTTTCATCATCACTAAGCTTAGATAAATCAAACTCATCTCTTTTTATAATATCAATAAATACCTCATATTGATTATCGTTCATTTGTTCTGCTCTATAATTCAGTTTAGACTGACGACTTGGGCGATAATTCGCTTTGCTAATAAAACCATCAACCTCATCCACTTTTTTTAATGTGCCAAGAGGTGCAACATAAAAACCGAAATCACTACTCAAATCAAGCTCAGGTCTGATAGCCTCAAGCATCAACAAAAGAATATAAGAGCAATTTTTGGTAGCAAAATAATATCTTATTTTTGCAGTTTTCATTTCCCACATATGAGCCACAAACAACTCTAGCTCGTCATCAGAAAAATTAAGTTCATATTCCCAAATATCTCGATTCTCTATATTGTTATACAAATTAATTACATCATAATATGGCTTAATACCAAAAGTGCCATAATATCCACCCCACAAACCTTTTAGTGCATACAAAACACCGCTTTCATCGCCTGTATCTGCGCCAAAATTAGCCCCATGCGCTAAAAGTTGTGTCCCTTTACGTTTTGTATCAATCCTAAACAATGTATGCCCAAACAAAGACGACGGATTACTCATATATGCATTAGTAAAAAGCATTGTTACCGCTTTAGGCTGAACATCTGCCAAAAACTTTTGATAATCATCACATTTATCTAAACTTCCCTCAACCAAACCTTTATTTTTTAGATAAATAAATCTTGCCGGAAATTCACATTTTTTCGCATCTTCTTTTTTATTAAACTGCTCTATAGTCTGCTCAAACTCTTTATGAGCATTATATCTTCCGCCATTACTTATAAAAAACTCATCATTTTCAACTAAAGATACGTATGAGCTACCATTTTTTTCATAATGTAATAATTTTAGCCACGCAATATCATTCCAATCTTCAGCCTTCGCCGAAAAAGAAATAACTAAACTAACAAAAAATAAAAAACGTAGCCACATAGTCTCATCAAGATAAAAAAAGGGTGTGAGCTCTCCCACACCCGATAAAAAACAAAATTAAGCGTTAGCTAATTCCATAATTTTCAAAGTCAAATCAACAGCTTCAACATTTTCATCTGTAAAGAGATATGCAAAGTGTTGTTGAGCTTTTGCACCTAATTCTTTGCTATCTACATCTAAAATACCAGCAATAGTTTCGATTGTTTCACCATTACCACGAGAAGCATCCATAGCAAATTGTTCCATATTATTTTCAATAACTGCCAATACAAGTTTACCTGTACCGCCTGTTACACGACCGTTAGGGTCACAACCTGATGTACCTAATGTAACACCAATAGTATTTAAAAACATGCTGTTAGTTGTCATAGCCAAAACTTGAGGAATAATACCAGATTGACCACGCCAAGCCATAGAACCCAAACCGCAACCACCAGTAGAGTCAATAGCCTTTGCTGGAGTTGCCATCAAAGCAACTGCAAAACAAGCGCCCAATAAAAGATTTTTCTTCATCATTAATCTCCTTAACAATTAATACACACCAAGTGTAACATTCATACAAAATATGTATAGCAGAAAGTTTAATTAATTAACAATTCGCCACAAACAACTAAACTAAACATCTACAACCATTTAAAATTTTACTTGATTTATTATTTATTATATGTTTTAATCTGCTCATCGAGATGATAATAGTTGGCTGTACCATTAGGCACAGTCAAATTTTTTCAAACTTTTTAATAAATTTAACCCTCCGCAATTTTGCGGATAACTTTATTTTTAGGAGAAGTAAAATGGATAAATTTCCACTAACCAAAAAAGGATTTTTAAGGTTGGAGCAGGAACTAAAAAACTTAAAAAGCATTGACCGTCCAAATATTATTGCAGCCATTGCTGAAGCTCGTTCTCACGGCGATTTATCAGAAAATGCGGAATATTCTGCGGCAAAAGAAAAACAAGGCTTTATTGAAGGTCGCATTCAAGAATTAGAAGCTGTTGTTAGTCGCGCCCAAGTTATTGACCCAACAGAAATCAAAGGTGATGTAATTCGCTTTGGTGCAACTGTGTCTGTTGTAGATGTCGATACAGATAATGAAAATAGCTACCAAATTGTTGGTGACTATGAAGCTGATATTAATGAAAATAAAATTTCATTATCATCTCCACTTGCAAAAGCTTTAATCGGCAAAGAAGTTGGTGATGAAGTTGAATATATGGCCCCAGGTGGCAAAAAAACTTTTGAAGTATTAGAAGTTTCGTATATCTAAAAAATTCAAACAAACATCTTATATTAAAAGCCAGAAACAAATATCTGGCTTTTTTTATAGGAGAAACAATATGAAAAAATCACCATTCAACTCAAATTGTCATTATGACTACTCAAACAAATGCGATTGCTCAGAAGATGATAAATGCGGTTGCACCTATCCAAACAATATGTCACATAGCTATTCAGAAGATTGTTTTGAGAAAAAATTTTATAAAACTAACAAAGAACAAATAATCTTTATGAATAATCCTCAACAAGAAGAAGATTTTTCTATACAAGCTCTTGATGAAGAATGGAAAACAACCATCCCTTATAAAAGAAAAATCTCCAATCCCCCACAGCCTGAAGATATGTAAAAAAACACTCCTCGATAAAATTAACTAATATTTAAAATAAACACTATACCTTGTAAAATATAATTTTACCGAGGAACTACACTATGAACGAAACAGCAAACGAAAAAACATCAAAATTAAAAAATATTCTACTTTGGATGTTATACTCACTTTTTATAAGTACAATTATCTTTGTTCTAATCATTATATCTTACCTTACCTCACCACCAATTGGTTTAATATATTTTTGGGGTGTTCTTATACTTTCCATGGCTTTATTTATTTACGCAATAAAAAGAGATAAACAGAAACTAGCTTATTTCTGCATCTTTATAATTTCCACATACGTGTATTTTTTTATTATTCTTATAAACCCACATTTTATGGGTAGATTTTTGGAATTCCTTACTTCTACAGCTATTCTAATTCCATTTATTATACTTATTAACTTACTGGTAAAAAAAGTAAAGCAACAAATAGCTACATATAAAAAATTAATCTGCTATATTTTCATAATAATATTTTCAATCATAGTAATTAAAGGTATTAGTTCAAATTTACCACTATTAACAGTAAGCGATGAGGAATACTATACAAGGCTTCTCCCTTCTAGAATAGGAGATTACAAACCAACCGAAAATATAAATACATCTTCTTCAAAGGACTAACCCGTGAACGAAACAGCAAACGAAAAAACATCAAAATTAGAAAACATTCTACATTATTTATATACTATATTATGTTATACAGTATATATAGTTTTTATATTTTTTATGGGATGTATATTTATTATAACTGCAAGTACTATATACCATTATATAACATTTTATATCACATCTTTCACATATAAACCCTCGTCCTCTGATTTATTATTTAGTAAACCTGCATCCTTTTATTATTTATCAAAAATAATAGCACATACTCCTATAGTTGTAATTTCAGCAATATGTATATTTAAATCTATAAAAGCGGTAATAAACGAAACCTTTTCTTTATATCGCATAACTAGAAATTTATTAATTATATTAAGTTTTGGCTTACTAGTTGCAACATTTTTTCATTCTTGTCCTTGCAGAATATCTTTAACATTCGGAATGGCTGTATCTACCTTTCTTCTTATACCTTTAATGAAGTCTATAAACAATTTAATTAAGAAAAGTAAGAATATAACTTCAACCTTTAGAATCATAATTAATAGAACTCTAATTGGCATACTTTTTACAATATCTGCACTATTAATAGCCGGCTTCATAAGATTAGCAACTACTAATCCACATAAAATATCAGATAATGCCATAGAACCGTATATGAGCAAAGCAAACAAAACATCAGATGCAATCCCAAACACAAAAACATCAGACACTATCTCACATCAAAAACAACTAAATAAACCAACCGAAAATCTAACCCAATCTTCTCCAAAGGACTAAACCATGAACAAATACGCTATAAATAAAATCAAAGAAACACTCAGCAATTTATCAAAAACTATTCAAAAATTTTCAATAATGAATTTATGTTTTACGCTACTTGGAGTATTGCTACTTGTCCTCACATTTATTTTTTACATAGAATCCCATGAACTAATTATAGCAATAATCTCTTTATTTTTTTGCCTTTTGCTCATACTTTATCCTTTTTCAAAAACTGTTGAAAAGGTTTTATATTGGATAGTACACTTATGTTCTATATTACTAGGTTTATTACTGTGGGCATCAGCAGTCTTTCTTTTACCACCTTTTCTTTTTAATGGAGAATGGATTTTTGCTATAATTACAGCAATATTCTATTTATTTTCGGGCAAATTCTACCTATTTGATTCGATTAAAGCTCTAAGAAAAAAAGAAAAAAAGATCTCCGCCTATGAGCAAGTTCTATGTGCTCTATATACCATGGTAATATTTGTAAAAGCAAATGTTAATTACTGCGCTTAACTATAAATGAAAACCATCATCAATAAAATTAACTAATATTTAAAATAAACATTATACCTTATAAAATATAATTTTATAAGAGGACTAAACCATGAACAAATATATATCTAAAATCAAACAACTCCTTAGCATGGCATCACCAAAATTCTCAATAATGAATTTATATTTTATACTAATGGGAGTATTGATACTGGTACTCGACTTTATTTTTTACGCAATAGACCGTGACAGTATTACCGCAATACTCGCAATAATCCCTTTATTTTTTAGCCTTTTGCTCATATCTTATTCGTTTTCAAAAATTGCTGAAAAGGTATTATATTGGACAGTACACTTATGTTCTATATTACTAGGTTTAGTACTGTCGGCATCATCAGCATTTCTTTTTAATGGAAAAAACATTATTACTATAATTGCAATAATAATATTTTCTACTTTGCTAATATTTAATTCGATTAAAGCTCTAAGAAAAAAAGAAAAAAAGATCTCCGTATACGAACAACTTCTATGTATTGTATCTTTCACACTAATATTGGGTTTTATTGGCTCAATTGTTAATTACAGTGGATGCTGCCATATGTAATAGCTCTATTTATTCTAAAAAGGATAATGCTGAAAGATTATCCCCTCGCCATAAAAAAACGAGGTGCTTCACACCCCGTTTTTAATGGCGGACAGAGTGGGATTGACTGCATTTCATTTGTCGCACTGGCGCTCATAAGCTTATCGCTTAACGCCATACTACCGTCTGGCTTTCGCTTGTAGTCGAACCCACTATCCCGTGGGCTCAAATCCCAACGCCATAAAAAAACGAGGTGCTTCACACCCCGTTTTTAATGGCGGACAGAGTGGGATTCGAACCCACGGTACCCTTTGGGGGTACACACGATTTCCAATCGTGCACCTTCGGCCTCTCGGTCATCTGTCCTACCCAAACTATAAAAAGCTATTAGAACCAACTTTTAATCATTTTATTTTTAGGATAACCAACAACCTGATTAATAATCACAAATTCATCACTAGCTAGTTTTAACTTTTTCTTCAAAGCTTTTTTATCAATAAAGCCTCTAACTATGGTATTCAAACCATTTTTTGTTGCATAAAGATAAACGTTCTGTGTCGCACTACCTGCATGAAAAGTAGAATATTCTTTATCACTACCAACATAAATCAAATTAACTGGAGCTTCATAAACAAAATTTTGTTTTGCAATATCACCTAATACATT
Source organism: Alphaproteobacteria bacterium (assembly GCA_045578445.1). Classification (GTDB taxonomy): domain Bacteria; phylum Pseudomonadota; class Alphaproteobacteria; order RF32; family CAG-239; genus CAG-267. The sequence goes on along the minus strand of JAZNKG010000025.1, from coordinate 75,801 downwards.
TTCTTTTGTAACTTCAATTAAAGAGTTTGTAAATGCATCATAATACCAAACAACACCTCTATACAATACATATAGTTTCAAATTTTGCTCATTCTTTGCAGTCGCGATAGTTCTAGTACCATTTTTATTAACACCATACGCCGCCCACAAAATATCACTCAATGTTTGAACACTTATTGCCTTATTTGAATAATTTCTACTAGAAACTCTTAAATCAATAGTATTCATCAAATCAGACTCCCTAATAGGATTAGGAAGAACTATACTACTATCATTCGCAAACACATTTGTTGCAAACAATGTAACTACTGCTAATAAACATAACCTTTTAAACATATTAAAATCCACCCTAAAACAGACCATAACAACAACATAATTCAATTATTTTTCAAAATCAATAAAATTAATTAGTTTTTTCACGTCCTATATTAACTCTAATCGGCACATATTTTTCAGCCTTTTTAGCACGTTGCTGTCCTTGTTGTTGCTCTTCTAACATTTTATTTTTTCGCTCTTCAATATTTTTTATTTGCTCTTCTTTATATGCTCTACGCTCGTTTTCAACTCTTTCTGCATAAAACTCTTTAGCCTTTTCAAAAATAACTTCATCTTTTTCAACTGGTTTTTTAGAAATTGCCCCCTTAACCTTTAGAAAAGCCTTAACCAATTGGTCTGTGCTAATACTTCCTTTGGTTAAATCAATCCACCCCGTAAAATGTCCATTACTTAAAAATTCAGAAAAATCTATATAAAAAGGCTTTGCTTTCTTATTCTTTTTCTTTGGAGATAAAATTCTTTTCAATTCATCTGCATCAGGAACTCTACCCAAAGCTTGAGAAATTTGATATGGAGTAATTATACATTCACTTAAATCTAAACCAGAAATATCCACTCCAGTAAAATCAACACCTGTAAAATCGACACCTTTTAGACTTACATTTTTCAAATTTATACGACGCAAATCTAATAAAGATAAATTAATTCTCAACAAATTCAGTTTATGAGGATAGTACATAGCTAAATATTCTACTAAAGCCTGCAATTCTTCAATACCTAGCTCATCAATTTGAATATCCATCAAAATTGCATCTTCCAAATCAGCATCTCGAAGAATTACACCTTCCATATTAGCGCCGGTAAAATTTGTACCCTTTAATGTAGCGCCAGCAAATATACAGTCGCTCAAATCTGCACCACTTAAATCTGCGCCACTCAAATCTGCACCGCTAAAGTCTGCACCTGAAAGTTTTGCATTTTTAAAATTAGCATCTTGTAAATTTGTTGCCGAAAAATCAGCCTCAACTAAATCTGCTCCTTCAAAATCATTACCAATTAAACTTTGACCAATATATCTAGGACCTTGATTTTGACCACGAGGATGCCCATGCTCTTCGTCATATTTATTGATTTCGTCTGCTATTAATCTGCTAGAGTGACTAAATTCATATAATTTCTTATCAATTTCTTCATCACCTGCTTCACCTGCCAAAACTTTTTTTAGCTCTTGTTGCATCAAATCTCTAGTTTTGCCAAGCTTATCATAATAAGAACGAAGCTTCTCCATTCTTTCAGATTTTTTTTCTTCTTTTATTTTTTGTTCTACTTCTTCATCTGTTACATTTGATACAGGCGCAAAAGAAAAATTGCCTAAAACCTCATCTTTAAGCTCAGTAACTGCTTCAACTTTTTTTACATCATCTTCTGTCATTAAAGCATCTTTCAAACAAAAACTGCCTCATTATAACACAAGTTTTATAAAAACTCAAGCCTTCAATAAATAATCTGGCTGTTTTTTATATAAAACTACACACAAAATTATAGCAGGAACTCCTAATATTGCACTTATCAAGAAAAATTCTGGCCAAGATGTTAATTCCAAAACTTTACCAGATGTTGCTCCAAAAACATCTCTCGCAAAGCCAGACAAAGATGACAATAGAGCATACTGCGTTGCTGTATACCCTTGTTTACATAAAACAGACATAAATGCAATAATTGCTGTTGTAGCCATTCCTGATGTTAAATTTTCTAAAGCAACAACCGACATCAACGATGCCACATCATGCCCTACATAATATAATGGAACATAAAGAGCCGTTGTTAAGGACTGTAAAACAGAAAATACCAACAAACCTTTTAATAATCCTATTCTGTTTAAAACAAAACCACCTAATAGTCCACCTATAATTGTGGCGCCCATTCCATATAATTTAGAAATATATGCAATCTCCACTTTGGAGAAACCCAAATCAGCATAAAAAGGATATGCCATTGGTCCAAAATAAGCATCACTCAAACGATATAAAAAGACTATTAACAAAGCCAAAACCCAGTATTTTTTTCTCATAAAATGCCTTAAAGGACTAATTATAGCATACTTTAATACATTTTTTGATAATTCTCTACGTTCTCTTTTTCTTACTTCAGGTTCTTTAGATACTAAAACAGCAATAACCCCAAATACTAAAAGCATAGCATTTATAAAATATACCAAATTCCAAGAAACAATAGATGCCAAACCAATTGCACCAGCGCTAGATATAACATTACCTATACGATACCCCAATACATACATTGTTGCACCATCTACTTCTTTTTCATTTTTATCTGCAAATAACTCCACCCTAAATGCATCTAAAACAATATCTTGCGTTGCTGAAAAAAAGCTAACCAATAATGCGCCCAATGCCATATACAAAATGTGTTCACTTGGAGATAATCTAGATAAAATAAAAATACTAACAAATAAACCTACTTGACTAAAAAGTGCCCAACCTCTTCTCTTTCCCAATTTATTCAATATAGGCAATTTTACAACTTCAACCAACGGAGCCCACAACCACTTAAACGAATAAGGCAACCTTAATAAGGCAAAAGCACCTATTGTTCTATATGCAATATTATAATCTTTTAGCCATAAAGATAATGTTCCAAAAACCAAAGCCAATGGTAAGCCACTAGAAAAACCAAAGGCCACAGTAATAAGCATTTTTTTTGAAAAATATTTATTAAACCACTTCTTCATCAGCCAAATTTACTTTCTTCTCTACAATATAAATAGGACGACTTTTTACTTCTACAAAAATACGACCAATATACTCTCCTAATATGCCCAATATAATCATTTGTATTCCACCTAGTAGCAAGATAAATACCAATAATGATGCATAACCAGGAACATCAACCCCATCAACTATTGTTCTGATGATAATATACAAAGCATAAAACAAACCAGCAGTGGATAATAATGTTCCTAAATAAGTCCAAACTCTAAGCGGAAATGTAGTAGAAGCAGTAATTCCATCTAGAGCAAAATTCCATAACTTCCAATAATTCCATTTACTAACGCCAGCACTTCTTTTTTGGCGTGTATAATTTACACCTACAGACTTAAATCCAGTCCAACCAAAAATACCCTTCATAAACACATTTCGCTCTTTTAGGCTCAAAATTGCATTTATAACTTTTCTATCAATTAATCTATAATCACCCGCATTATATGGAATTGGCGACTTTGTCATTAAATTATAAGTTTTATAAAATAATTTAGCCGTCCAACGTTTTAAAAATGTATCGCTACCTCTATCGCTACGAATACCATAAACCATATCATAACCATCTTCCCACTTTTTTACAAAATCTAAAATAAGCTCTGGAGGGTCTTGCAAATCAACATCCATAGGTATCGCACAACGTCCGGAACAAAACTTTAACCCTGCCATAACGCCATATTCTTTACCAAAATTGCGTGAAAATTTTATAACTTTAATACGTTCATCACTTTTTGCATATTTTTCTAAAAGAGAAAATGTTTTATCAATAGACCCATCATCTATACAAATTATTTCATAAGTATATTTTTTAAGCTTATTAAGTGTTTTATTGATAGTTTTAAAAAACAAACCTAAGCTGTCTTCTTCATTATACATAGAAACAATTATAGATAAATCTGGTTTATCTTTAGCGTTTATCACCGATTTATTCATATTCCCTCTCAAAAAACATTACAAAAATCAATCTATTGCAAAATAATTTATAATTTTTTTATGATAAAATAAAATTTATTTGCCCTTTATTAACAGATTAAATATTATAATAAGACTAATAAAGCGTTTAAATTACTACATTTTTAGGAGTTTTTTTATGTCATTCATAAAATCTATTGCCACTTTTGGCGGATTTACTATGATAAGCCGTATAACAGGGTTCATCAGAGATATGATAATTGCTAACTTTTTAGGGGCAGGAGCTGTTTCTGATGCGTTCTTAGTATCTTTTAAACTTCCTAATTTATTTCGTAGTTTATTCGCTGAAGGTGCTTTTACATCTGCTTTTGTGCCTCTATTTTCATCAAAATTAGTATCTGCAGGTAGAGAAAAATCCGTAGAATTTGCAGCAAAATCTATTTCTCTCTTAACTGCTTTTCTTTTTCTATTTGTTATTATCTTTGAATTAAGTATGCCTTTGGTTGTAAAAGTTTTAGCACCAGGTTTTATGAATGACCCAGAAAAAGTAGTATTAACTATTGAACTTTGCCGAATTACATTTCCTTTCCTACTATTTATATCAATAGTATCTTTTCAAGCTGGTATCTTGAACTCATTTGATAGATTCGCAGCCCCCGCTGCTACACCAATTATTCTAAATCTTGGCATAATTACAACAGGACTTATTTCTGTTTTATTTCTAGATGTGCCTGTTTATGGAATGGCTTGGGGTATCACAATTTCAGGTATTATAGAAGTATTATGGCTAAAATATTTCTTAAATAAAGATGGTGTTAAAATAAAACCAACATTTAAATTTATCTCTTTATTAAAAGATAATGAAATAATTACCCTATTCAAACGTATAGGGCCAGGAGTTGTTGGTGCTGGCATTTATCAAATAAACATGGTTGTAGATACAATTATCGTATCACTTGTTTCCACTGGAGCAGTATCTTGGCTTTACTATGCTAACCGCCTACAACAACTACCACTTGGTGTAATTGGAGCAGCAATCAGCGTTGCGCTATTACCACTTTTATCAAAAAAACTTAAAGCAAATGAATTAGAAGAGGCTAAAGAAACGCAAAATAAAGCTATCATCTATGGTTTAATTATGTCATTACCTGCTGCCGTATTATTTATTTGTCTCGCCGATTCGCTTGTACAATTACTATTTGAACACGGAAAATTTAGTTCATCTGATACATTAAAAACCGCCCTTGCATTAAAAGCTTATGCCGTTGGACTTCCTTGCTATGTAATGGTAAAAGCTCTAATGCCAAACTTTTTTGCTAGAGGAGATACTAAAACACCAGTAAAATATAGTGCTGTTGTATTTATATCAAACTTAATATTAAACCTACTATTAATGGGTCCTCTCGGACATATTGGTATTGCTACTGCAACATCCATTGCTTCTTTTGTATCTTTATATCAATATATACACGGACTAAAAAAACGCCAATATTGGCATATGTCAAAAGAATTAAAAAAGAAAATATTCGACATATTTATATGTACTATTGTTATGGGAGTAATTATCTATCTAACAGATATTTATATATCTAGCCTTTTAACAACAATAAACATAGGAACTTTAATCCTCAAACTATCAATAATAGGTATAATAGGTCTTGCAACTTTTTTGATTAGCGCTAAAATAAAAGGCATAATAGACATTTCTGCTATTATAAAAAGTTTGCTGATGCGGAGAAAAAATATATGATAAACAATATCTTGAATAAGATTAAAGAACTTATCAAAGAGCTATACTCACAAAGTAAAAATGCATATAAATATTTTAATAAAAAAATAATGCCTTTACTTAAAACAACATTAAGAAAGTACAAAAAAAACTTTCGAAATATAACATCAGTAATAACCCAACAATGGAAAGTTGCTGGATTAGGCTTATCATTATTTATAATAGTATACTATGGAATAGGCGCAGCAATCAGTTCAAAATTAAACAACACCCTAGATTATGAAATCAAAATAAACCAAACGTCACCCACATATACAGGAAACGCCTTAACTTATATCTTAAAATCTCAAATTGATGATACAGCTTGGACTCCTAGCCTTCCTGCATTTTTTCCAGCATCTGTATTAGATAACTTGCCTAACTTTCAACTAGGCGTAAAAAACAGCCTAAATTATATTGTAAAAAAATTAGCTAAACAGCATAACAGTTCTCACCTTAAAAACGCATCTGAGTTATTAGATTATCCTGCAGATATATGGTTGTTTTCACAAACAAATGATAAACTTTCTCCAGGCTCAGCTAAGCAATATCGAAAAGCAATTTCTCATATCATAGAATTTTGTTCAAGCAACGACAACACTACTACTGATACTTCAAATTTACTAATATCGCTAAACAGCATCAATAAATTATTACAAAAACAGCTAAAAACTATAGAAAAACAAATACAAGAGCATAATTCTGAGTTCTTTGATTTTTCATCAGATAATATTTTCTACCAAGCTCAAGGTACTGTCTACACATCTTACTACATACTAAATGCCTTACAAAAAGATTACCAAGATGTAATTGTAAATACTAATCAATACGAAAATATAACAACCGCATTAATGTTTTTAAACAAAGCAATCAGCCTACAACCCACAATTATAAAAAATGCATCTCTAGAAGACATCTACGGAGCTAATCACCTTTTGTATCTAGCATATTACATCTCGCAAGCTCAAAACTATATTAAAACAATATATTATACAATAAAAGACTTTAAGGATACAACTCAAAATGTTAATTGAACGCAAGCAAATAAGCTCTAATGAATGTATGTTATTTTTATCAGAGCCTCTTCCTGTATTAGGTACATTTTTTGTAAATAAAACAACTCAATCATCCACAGAATTACTACAAAATATTTATGCAACACAATTAGCAGATACAATTCTCCTAACCTCTGATTTTCTATACATAAAAAGTAATTCTAATGATAATTTATCTGACTTAGAAATAATATCTTTAGCCGAAATAGATGACTTTTCATTAAAGTCTAATCAATTAAATGCTCCCATTTCAAACACTACAGAAAAAATAGAGATAATATTAAAAACGATAATAGCTCCATTTTTACAAAAAGATGGTGGCGATATACGTTTAGCACAATATCAAGACGGTATTGTATACGTAAATTTTTTAGGCAAATGCCATGGATGCCCTTATGCAACACGTACCCTAAAAGAGCGTGTTGAAAAAAATCTTGTTCGCTATTTACCAGAAATCAAAGAGGTTAAACTTATATGATAAAAAAAATTACATATATTTTTATGCTTTTGCTCACTTTGTTTAGTGCAAACTCTTTTGCTCAAATTAGTATTGAAAATTATAATGGAAATATTTATGTGGAAAATGCCACAACAGAAGAACTCGAAAACTTTTATAAGCAACATAAATATCAGCGCTTTCACTTTCTTAAACAAGATGAATTTCCTGCAATTTTTGTTAAAACATTCCCTAAAGATTTCCAGCAAATAGAATCTCAAAAATATAGAAATGAGCTTTTTATTAGAATTCTTACACCGTTAGCTCTAAAAATAAATGAAGAAATTGATAATGAAAGAAGTACACTCTTACGCTTAGAAAGAAACTATAAAAGAGATAAATCTTTAACCCCTGAAGAAATAGAAAAATTAGAAGAATTAGCAAAAAAATATGATTTCTTTACTAGAAGCAAAGACAACGCTCGGATAGAACAACAAATTAAAAATCTTAAAACAAGAATAGATATTATTCCTCCATCTATTTTGGTTGCAACCGCAGCCATAGAAAGTAACTGGGGTTTTTCTAGACTAGCCAATGTAGCAAACTCACTATATAAAGAAAAACTGTGGTATACAACAGAAGGACTAGAACCCTTAGAAAATAAAGATGACGGATACCGCTTTAAAATATTTGATAGTCTTATCGAAAGTATGAGAAGTTTTGCATTAACATTTAATTCACATATTAACTATGCAACCGTCTGGGAAGCAAGAAAAGGTCAACGAGCTAGACGAGGATTCGTTTATGGAGAAAGTATTGCTTATACACTAGCCATCTCATCAAACTTACCAAACTTTGCTGGCATCCTAGACTACACAACAGCATTCTATGATTTATATTCTTTAGACAAAGGCAAATTAAAAAGGATAGAATAAAAATGGATATTCAGATAATACCTGTATTATGTAACGAAAAAAATATGGCAAATTATGCTTATATTTTGCATGATAAATCAGACAATCAAACCGTCATTATTGATGCAGCAGAAGCAAATCCAATAATAAAAAAATTAGAAGAACTAAATCTTACACCATCACACATATTAACTACGCATCATCACTTTGACCATGTAGAAGGAAACCTTCCACTAAAAGAAAAATATAATCTAAAAATAATCGCACCTGAAAATGAATTTACAAAAGTACCAGGAGCAGATATTCCAGCAAAAGACAAAGAAAACATAAAAATAGGAAACTTTACTTTTAACGCAATTGAAGCTAAAGGACACACAAAAGGACACGTTTTATATTATTTACCTAAAAATAATGCATTATTTACAGGAGATGTATTATTCAATCTTTGCATTGGTGGAATATTTGAAGGAACACCTATTGAGATGGCACAAAGCTTAAATAAAATAAAAGCATTACCTGATGACACTCTAATTTTCCCAGGTCATGAATATACCAGATCTTGCTTATCTCCAAACTACATGCCTTCTAAAGAACTAAACACATACATACAAAAAATGCTAGATAGAGAAAATAATAAATTTGCACCAACAACCCTAGCCGAAGAAAAAATGTTCAATCATTATTTACAAGACATCGATTTAATAAATTTATAGGAGTTAAAAATGTTTCTAAGTTTAAATAAAAAATTTTTCTCCATTATTTTTGCCTTTTTTATCTTAAGTGCAAGTATATTTCTATTAGTTTTAGATGGAACAGTTGGCGAAAAAATGCGTACCGACTACAACAATATTATGAAAAGAAACCAATACGTAATTGCCCTCTTGAATGAAAATATTATTTTAAGAAAAAAAATAGAACAATTAGAACCCAATGCATTCATTTCAAACACCAAAAGTTTAAGTGAAAAACAAGAAGAATTAAGTAAAGAACGTCAACTAAATGAAGAATTAAATAAAAACTACAATGATAAAAATGCAACTTTAATAGAAATACTAAAAATAATCGGCTTAGGCGCACTATTAACATTTCTTTCCTTAATTGTATTTGGTCTACTACTTCGTTTTTGGGTAATAACACCTGTAGATAAACTAACCATCTTATCAATTGCTGTAGCTAATGGCGACTTTAGCAATCGGTTAAAACTAAAAAAAGGAAAATTCACTGACGAATTTGATACCCTAAGCTCCACTATTAATTTCATGTTAGATAGTATAGAAGAACAAATTAAAGAAATAAAAGAAAAAGAACTTTATTTACAAAACTTAATTGATGCAATACCTGATGCTGTGCGTATTATTGATGAAGATTATAACATTACATTATCAAATAAAACATATAACGAGCAAATAAGACAAAAGGTATTTTTCAAATCAGATAAATGCTATGGCTCATATTGCAATAATGCTTCTGCTCCATGCAATAATTCTCAATACATTTGCCCACTAAAAGAACTAAAAAAATCTAAATCATCTAGCCTAAAACTTATACATAGTGTAAACAACAAACCTTTATCAATAAACTCTGCTCGCATAAATATAAATGGTAAATACAGTATTGTAGAATCTATTCGTGACTTGAGTGAAAACATAAATTATTCTCACCAACAAAAAATATCCTCTCTCGGATTTTTAGCAACATCAATTGCTCACGAAATGAAAAATAATCTTGGTGCAATCAATATGATATTAGATGGTCTTTTGCAAAAATATTTTAATAACGAAGACCCCGAAAATGAAAAAAAACAATATCTAGAAATGATTTCATCACAAATTAAGGAGTGTATAAAAGTACCTGAGCGCTTACTAAAAATATCAAGAAATACAGAGCAAAGTGAAACAACTTTTTATATTACATCGAGCATTTCAGACATTCTCTCTTTACTTGATTATGAGATTAAAAGTAAAGGTATTATTTTAACCAAAAACTTTTCTAATACAAAAGAAACAATTTATGGCAACGAAACAGATTTTAAGATGATTATTTTAAATCTAGTGCAAAATGCAATAAATGCGATGCCAAATGGCGGTGAATTAGAAATTAAAACAAATACAAATAAAGAAGATATACTCATCTCAATCAAAGACAATGGATGCGGTATTCCTCAAAAAGATATAAAACATATATTTGAACCATTTTACTCAACTTCTAATTTCCCAGACAAGAAAGGTACAGGATTAGGATTAGCGATTGTAAAAGATTTAATACTAAAACTTAATGCCGAAATTGATGTTAACAGCAAAGAAAATCAAGGTTCAACCTTCCAAATTGCGATTCCTCGACAAAAACATCAAAAAAAGCTTGTAAAATAATATTTTGCGGTATATATAGCAAAAAAAACATATTAAGGAATTTTTTATGAGTAAAGAAGAACTTTTGGAATTTACTGGTGATGTTATAGAAAAACTCCCAAACGCAATGTTTAGAGTAAAACTTGAAAATGGGGTAGAAATTTTAGCACACACCGCTGGCAAAATGCGTAAATTCCGTATTCGTGTTATGGTTGGTGATAAGGTTGATATTGAAATGACACCTTATGATTTGACCAAAGGTCGCATCACTTTCCGCCATAAAGATTAAAGAAAGGGACTAAGTCCCTTTCTTTTTTACCTATTTTAAATTATTACTTAAAATTTTTATTAAACAAATGAAACAATGAATGCAGTACCTTTCCACCTAAGGTACGTTTACATAAATCAACTTTCAAAACATCTATTTCATATTCTCGACCAAATTTATATAAAAGATAACAACACCTATGTTGACCATCAACGATTTCATCATTATACCCAACAACAATAATTTTTTTAGTATCAAATCCTTTTTCTTCAATGTTTTTTATTAAATCTTTATATTTATCAACACTAACATTATGCCTCATTTTATTTTGATGAATATTACAATATTCTTCATAATCTTTAGTATCACCTTGTAAAAATTTGAAGGGAGATACATCCTCCAAGCTTAACATTTCGCCTTGCCACTCTCGTTTAATATCTTTTAATTTCATTTTAGATATTTCATATCTACGCAAATTACGAAATTTAATTCTTCTATTAAAAAACACTTCATCTAATTCAAAACGACTATCCCACAACAATGCATCACTAGTACCTAATAGTATTTTACGCACTTTTTTGTAAAAAACATCCAAATAACAGTTCATTACATAGTCCCCATTTTACATACAAAATTATCAAACTTAACTATAGTTAAGTAATAACATTTGTCAATATAAAATAATATACCATTTATGAATATAAGAGAAGCACATGAATTTAGTAATAACGTTATTGACGTTCTTGTTGAAGAACGCCAAAAACTTTGTATTAGCAGATACAAAATATCCCAATTATCAGGTATTTCAGAAGCGGCTTTAAGTTATATAGAAAATCATGAGCGCCACCCAACGCTATCAACATTAAAACAAATAGCGTCCGCTCTTAATATAAATTTATATGATATTATAAAAAAAGTTGAAGATAATACAAATAATATTAATCCTTAATATTCACTCAACAAGAACTTGTCACCCAACTCTAATTTATATTTATCAAAATCACCACCATTAACTTCTAGCACAAAACAAAAATCCTTATCACTGCCAATACTTTCTAAAGAATGAGGTTTTGCATTTTTATAAACATCTACAATTTTATATCCACAATCCAAAAAAATCATATCTAACGGAACATATGTATTTTTCATCCACATACTTACTTTTTCATTTTCACGAACATCAAAAAGCATACCTTTATCTTCTGGCAAATATTTAACAAACATCAATCCTTTTTGTTTTTGTTCTATTGTCTTTGCTATTTTAACATCATACGATACCTTACCTATTATATTTAGCTCTTCAGCCCTTATGCCAAAAGACAAAATTACAAATAAAAAAACAATTAACTTTTTCATATAAAACACCAAAAAAAATTTACTATATCTTATACTTTTATTCATTAAGATACAAAAAAGGTATATGGAAAAAAAGAACATGTCAAGTTTAACAAAAGTATTCAAACTACCAAAGAAAACAATATCCCTCTGGATTATTGCTACATTTGTTTTATGCCTAAATTTTGCCCCATTATTATTTAATTTTATTTGGGGAAATCACGACTGGATGCCATTAATATCCAGCAACAATCTAAAATCTGGATTAATTGAAGGTCGTTTTAGTCAATATATTTTCCTTAACCTACTTTTTAGTGGTAATATATTACCAATACTAAACATTAGCATTGGTTTTATTGCATACACACTTAGTATAATATTATTAACCACAAAAGTATTCAATTTTAATATAAAAAACTTATCTCAAACTTTAATAATCCTTTCTGCTGTAACCTTACCATACATTATAGAAATATTATACTTCCAATTCATTTGCTTAACCCAATTGATTTGGCCCTTAATAATAGTAACATCAATCTATTATGCAAAAAAAGCATCTCAACAAAATAAAGTAATAAACACAACAATTAGCTTAATACTATTATTACTGGCTATCGGTGGTTATCCTGCTTCAATAAATATGTTTTTAACAATTTCATGCCTATTATTTATACAATCAAAAAACAATACTCTCAAAGAACTAAAAGCCAATATTATAAAATTTTTACCATACATAATAAGCGCAACAATATCTCTCATCATCCTAAAAATCATATACATTTATTTACAAAACAATAACCTAATGCTTAACTTATACAATAACAGTAATATCAAATTAAGTGATTTATTATATAAAATTCCACAAACAATAAAAATATCAATATTAAGCTTTTTACAACCACAACCTTATTTTTCACTTACATTCAAAATACTCACATTTTCAATTTTTGCACTGTTCTCAATAGATTACATATTTAGCACAAAAACATTACAGACAAAAATCATTCATATATCCCTTCTTTTGGCTCTACTTATATGTATAAAATTTTCAGCTCTATTAACCAACGAAACAGCAGATAATTATTTTTCTCAATATGACCCTATTGGATTTATGGTTCGTACAGATTTTTATTCTATACCAACAGTTATACTGTTTATCTCATTTTATTTAATTAACAAAAAGAACTTTATCTATAGAAACATTATTTTTGCAACCTCAATTATTTTATTATGGTTAAATATTCTTGCAAATTATAATTTTAGCAAAGCAAACACACTAGGTTTCAAAGCAGAAAATATGCTAACAGACAGAGTTATTACACGTATCTTTTCACATCAAGATTTTACTTCAACCAAACTCTACAGCTTATTGCAAATAGGAGACATTTCGCTAAGACCAAAATATTACACCCCAAGCATTTATGAAAAATATGGATACTATACACTAAATACTCCATTTACACGTTTTTGGGTGGCACAAGAATATTACAATTTTTATACCTCAAAAACATTTGTAAAAGACAGTAATACAATATCAATAGATAATATAGATAAAAATTTTCAAGATTTTATTTCAAACAAAATAAAAACTTGGCCACACAAAAATGCCATATATATAAATAACAACCATATATTAGTTATCATTAACGACGAGATGAAGCAATCATTCCAGCAACAATTCATTCAGTTAGCAAGGTAATCTCTATGAAAAAGATATTTTCACAACTCAAGTTCAACAAAACAGATATTAGCTCTATATTTATAAGCTTTATAATCGTAAATCTTGCTTTTTTATATCACACATTTAATTTCATGTGGGGAAATCATGATGTAAAATTCATCAAAGAACGATTATACATAGATTCTGGCTTGTTTGAAGGTAGATTTACACAATTCATCCCACATACGTTTTTAACCGAGGGGCAAATACTCCCCATAATAAACAACCTCATTGGCTTTCTATTTTTAACGTTAGGGCTATGGCTACTAGCAAAATATTGGAATATCCCCAAAACACGCTTGAATTACATCTTATTTATAACTTTCTTCTCCACCCAACCATACACTCTTTCTTGGTTATATTTTACATTCATCACAATCAGTTGCCTATTATGGGTTTTTATTGGAATACTCGGTCTATACATATCTGCAACAATCTATAATTCATCAAATAAATTCATACTTTTGCTACTTGCAACAATTTGTTTTTACTTAACCTTCGGTGGATACCCCCCTATTATCAACACCTATGCTGTTTGCATATTAGGTAAAATTATCATCTCATACTTGTACGAAAAAAAATCTATAATAGATATTTTCAAAATCCACAAATATACTATATTTGCCCTAATTATTGCCGTAATATTATATAAAATAACTTTGTTATATTTGACGCCCAATAATGTATATAATCTTGAACTATCACAACTAAAAGATTTACCTCAAAAATTTTTATCAACCATCAAGATATCTTTTTCTCAATTTTTTATATCACAACCATTTATGGGAAAAGGTTATAAAATACTTTTATTCACCATGAGTTTGTGTGCAATAGTAACAACTATAGCTCAAACTAAAGCAATTAAACAAAAACTCCTAATTGCAGTTTTAATAATTGGTATCATTTGGTCTACATCATTAACAACTTTTCTTGTAGTACCACATACCGAATATGTATCAAGAATAGATTTTTATGGTTATGCTTTTTTATATGTATTTTTTCTTGGACTGCTATTACATTCAAAATACAAACTATCACACAGTTTTGCTCTAATTTTTATGATTATATTAATCCCCTTAAATATCTTAAACGATTATCATGCACTAAAAATATGGAAACAAGGTTTCGATTCGGAAATGCAAATTCTCGATAGAGTCGTAGAAAGAATAGAAGAACATCCTAATTTTAATCCTAATAAAAAATATCGACTTTATCAAATAGGCGATATATCTCTACGTCCTAATTATTATAATCATAAATATGATATAAACGACGTATTCATGTTAACTCTACCTTATATAGCCAACTGGCAAGGAACAAATTTATTAGAGTTCTATTCTCCATATAACTATATAAATAAAGATATGACCATTTTCCCATCAGATATAACCCCAGATGTATATGAGTTTTTTATGCATCAAGCTCAACCTTGGCCTCATAAAAACTCTATTTTTATTAAAAATGATTTTATCATCATTACATATCATCCGCAAACATTACAAGAATTTAAAGATAAAATAAAGCAACTTTACTAATTGCATACTGTTGTTAATAAAAAACTTACATTTTTGTGATACACAAAGATAAAATATAACTATTTATCGAGTATTACCATGAAAAATATTGTAAAATTAGCTATAGTAGTTCCTTGTTTTAATGAAGAAGAGGTATTGCCTCAAACAATTAAAACTCTTGAAAAAATTAGAACATCACTTATAGAAAACAAACTTATTTCTAATGATAGTTCATTAGTTTTTGTAAACGATGGTTCCAAAGACAAAACTTGGGAAATAATAGAAAAACATCATAAAACAAACCCTAATATAAAAGGCATTTGCTTATCACGTAATTTCGGACATCAAGAAGCCTTATTAGCCGGGCTTTATAACACAAAAGCAGATATTTACATAACAATAGATGCAGACTTGCAAGACGATGTTAATGTAATAAAAGATATGGTAAAAGCATATTATGATGGTAACGAGGTTGTATATGGTGTAAGAAAACAACGTGATACAGATAGTGTTTTCAAACGTCAAACAGCTCTTTGGTTTTATAAAATTATGAAACTACTAGGTGTCGAACTAGTATCAAACCATGCTGATTTTAGACTATTAAGCCACCGCGCAGTTGAAAAAATGTCTGAATTTAAAGAAAGAAATTTATTTTTGCGTGCAATAGTTCCTCTTATTGGTTTCAAATCATGCAACGTATATTACGATCGTAAAAAACGCGAAGCAGGAATAACTAAATACCCATTAAAAAAGATGATATTATTTGCATTAAAAGGAATTTCTAGTTTTTCCGTTGTACCTCTACATTTAATAACCTTATGTGGCGTATTAATATCATTATTAAGTTTCTTATTAATGATATGGACATTTTGGGCATATACTCAAGGCTCTACAATTGTAGGTTGGAGTTCTTTAATGTCGGTAATCACATTCTTTAGTGGTATTACGATTTTATTTATGGGCATTATCGGAGAATATATTGCCAGCATATTTGTTGAGGTAAAAAATCGTCCTTTCTACATCATTGATAAAACTTTGGAATAAAAAATGAAGCATACACGCATATCTGTAGAAGTTCCTTCTTTACATAAAATGTTTTTTTCAAAAACATCTCTCTACCTTTATGCCTTAACTGTTATTTGCTATCTTCCTTTTATCTTTTCTTTTATCTGGGGAAATCATGATTGGGGCTGGATAAAAGAATATACTCCATTACTAAGTGGCTTGTTTGAAGGACGCTTCTCACAATTCATAGTTCCAACTATTTTATTTAGAGGAAACATCTTACCTATTTTAACAATATTGTTATCTCTTGCTTTTTATAGTGCTACTGCAATCATTTTTACCAATTTATTAAATAAAAAACTATCAAACACAAATATACTCATAGCTGGACTATTACTAACAACAGCACCATACACTATATCATGGTTATATTTTAACTTCATTTTGCTAAGTTGCTTATCTTGGACTTTTTTTGTAGTCATTAGTTTTTACATATTAAACAAGCATCCTCATGCCATCAAAAATTTAATACTCGCTACTACTATTTTTACCCTATCACTAGGTGGATACCCTCCAGTAATAAATATGATATGCGCAATATTTTTTATACTCATCATAAACGATTTGTGCTTTAATAACTATACACTAAAAGATTTAATTAAAAAATATATCCCTTATGCCATATCTATTATTTTAGCTGTTATATTAACTTTATGTATTCAATATTTACTAAAAAAATACAATCTACAATTTAATACATACAACACAGCGCAGATAAACCTACATACGTTGCTTTCAAAAATTATACTTTGCCTAAAATCAAGTTTTACACAATTTATAAAAACAACATCATTCATAAATGCTACATACAAAATATTAAGCTTAATATTGTGCTTAATCGCCTTACCTCTACTACTAAAAAAAAGCACACATTCTTTTGTTTTAATTATACTACTTATTGCTTTACTTTCTGCCTCTGTAATATCTTTACTTGTTGCAGAAAATAGTATTTATATACTAAATCAACCTCGCATAGAATTTTTTGGTATTCTCTACATTTACATTTTCTCTTTTATAATAATACAAAAAAGTTCCTCTCAAGTATGTAAAAACACCAGTTACATTTTATCTTTATGCATCATCTTATACAACATTAATACAATTTCATATTCTAATAAAGTTTGGTTATGTGGTTTTAATGCTGAAAATAAATTAATGGAAAGAATTATCACACGTATAGAAAGCAACCCACAATTCAATATAAATAACCAATATACTTTCATACAAGGTGGCAATTTAGATTTTAGAAGCAAATATTATATATCAACAAACGAACCTGCCGATTCGTATACACTAACTGCGCCATATATCCCATGGCATTTACCATCAAAAGCTTATACATTCTATCAACTTTCAAATTTCGTACAAAACGATTTTGACACATATTGGAGCTTCATAAACAAACACAAAATAAACACAACACCAGAACTATTAGACTATTTGACTTTAACTTCAAAAGTTTGGCCTCAAAAAAATGCTATATACATAGACAATAAAACCATTATCTTAACTCTAACTAAAGACGGAAAAAACAGAGCCACTCAATGGGCTCAAACTAACTTATAAAATTATCCTCAAACAAAATAATAAACTTGTTTTTAGCTTTAGTATAGCTTAAAATCCATATCAGTTTTATTGGAGTTAATATGGACAACACTCAACACGAAGAGCTTTCTATAGGCGGTAATATTTGGAAACTTGCTAACATTGATGATAGACAAGAAGAATTGTTCTGCACTCAATTAGGAATTTCTCCGCAAATGGCAAAGCTTTTAATTTTAAGAGGAATATCACCCCAATCAGCTCCATATTTTCTCAATCCTAAATTATCAACTCTAATGCCTAATCCAAGTATCCTAAAAGATATGGATAAGGCTGCTGAACGCATAGCAAATGCTATTATAAACAATGAAAAAATTGCCATAATTGGCGACTATGACGTAGATGGCGCAACATCAACATCAGTTATGCGATTATTTTTAACATATCTTGGAGTTAAAACAGCTGTTCACATTCCTGAAAGAGAAGAAGGCTATGGACCTAGCACTATCGCTTTTGATGAATTTAGAGATTTTGGAGCAAACTTAGTAATTACTGTAGATTGTGGAACAACCGCTTTTGACATATTAGATAAAGCTGGAGAAGAATTTGAAATTATTGTTATAGACCACCACGAAGCAGAAACAAAACTTCCTAAAGTTTATGCTGTTGTAAACCCTAAACGTCTAGATCAAATAGACGATAGACCCGACTTAGGTTACATGGCTGCGGTGGGAGTTGTATTTATGACTGTTGTCGCCATTAATCGCATACTAAGAGAAAAAGGATTTTATAACGACCAAAAACCAGAACCAAACCTAATGCAATGGCTCGACTTAGTTGCGCTAGGTACTGTTTGTGATGTTGTAACCCTTTTAGGAATCAATCGAGCTTATGTAACTCAAGGATTAAAAGTATTGGCAACTCGCCAAAATCTTGGATTAAAAACTCTAATAGATAATGCCGGCATAAGCGAAAAACCAGATGCTTACCACCTAGGATTTGTTTTAGGTCCACGCATAAATGCTTGTGGCAGAGTAGGAAAGGCTTACGTTAGTAGCCGTTTACTATGTTCCACAAATCCCACAGAAGCACAACTATTAGCAGATGAATTAAATTCTTATAATCAAGAAAGAAAAGACATTGAGTGTTATGTATTAGAAAAATCTATAGAAATTTTAGAAGGCACTCCCCAACAATATCCAATGGCATTTGTATATAGCAAAGGATGGCATCAAGGTGTTATAGGTATTGTCGCTGGTAAGCTAAAAGAACGCTATAATCTCCCAGCTTTTGTAATGAGTATTGAAGAAGATGAAGTAAAAGGCTCCGCCCGCTCTATAGATGGTGTTGACTTAGGAGCGCTAATAATTTCTGCTAAAGAAAATGGTGTCATTACAAAAGGTGGCGGACACATAATGGCAGCAGGATTTTCTCTTACAGAAGAGCAAATTCCAGCATTCAAACAATTTGCAGGAGAATATGTAGCAAAAAGTCTACAAGATACAAAACCAAATCCTATTATAAATATAGACTTTGCCATAAACTTAACTGGTGCGAACAAAACACTCTGTGAAGATTTAGAAAGATTAAAACCATTTGGTACAGGAAACCCTGAACCAACCATATTAATTCGTGACGTATTTTTCCAAAAAGCATTTATTATAGGATCAGGACATATACGATGTGAATTAACTTCATTAACCAAAGAAAGACTATCTGCTATAGCATTTAAAATTGCAGATACAGAAATTGGTAAAGAAATTTTAAACCAATACAATAATAGCTATGATGTTGTAGGCAATTTACGTTTCAATCATTGGAACAATTCTACAACATTACAATTTGTTATCACTGATATAAAGAGGGCAAAATGAAAAAAACTTCATTAAAACGCAACAAGCCATCCATAAACTTTTTTGGTTTTGTTATATCAAAACTAAAAACATATCTTTTTACAGGTATATTAGTAACCGCTCCAATTGCTATAACATTTTATATGGCCTATGAAGTTTTTATTTGGACAGATAAATGGAGTCGTTCTTTATTTGCACACCAGATGACACAATATAGTTTTCTACCTTACATACCTGGCTTTGGCGTAATAATGCTAATTGCTGTGCTAATTATTATTGGAATGTTTACAACAGGTTTTATCGGAAAATTTTTCGTTCGTCTTGGAGACTATATTGTATCCAAAATGCCACTTGTATCTAGTGTATATTCTTTATTAAAACAGCTTTTCGAAACAGTACTCTCTCCAAAATCTCAATCTTTCAAAGAGGCTGTTTTAATTGAGTACCCTCGCAAAGGTATTTGGATTATCGGCTTCCTTGCCACAGAAGCAAAGGGAGAACTAAAACAAAAATTACCACACAATAAAATGCTTGCGGTATTTGTACCAACCACTCCAAACCCAACATCTGGTTTTCTTGTAATGTTACCAGAAGAAGATGTTATTAGATTAAATATGAGTGTAGAAGATGCTCTCAAATATACAGTATCTTGTGGTATAGTAACTCCAGAAAAAGAAAAAATAAAAATTTCTAAGAAAACTCATTGACAAATGCCATTATTAGTATTGTAATCCTTATTGAAACAATAATAATGTTTCATGTGTGAATTTAACCTACTTGTCCTGCACAAAATAGGACTAAAACGGAGAACTTTTATGAATAGAACTGCTGAATATGTGTCACTAGGACACCCTGATAAAATTGCTGATTATATTTCTTGCGCACTTTTAGATAAATGCCTAAAAAAAGATAAAAATGTACGTTATGCCGTAGAAGTTATGGTAAAAAATAACGATATTATTTTAGGCGGTGAAGTAACAGGCAACGTTAACCTAAAAACCATACGTCCAACTATAAAAAAAGCCTTACGAGAAATCGGCTATGATGAAGAATATAATAAAATTTGGCAAAACAATGCAATTGATATCAATAAACTAAAAATCAAAAATTTAATCTGCACTCAATCTCCTGAAATAGGACAAGGTGTTGATGCTAATGGTTGGGGGGACCAAGGTGTTTTTGTTGGATATGCTAAAAAAAGCAACGGATTAATTAATCAAGAACTATATCTTGCAAAAAAATTAAATAATGCATTGTACGAAGAAGCTTTAAAAAATAAAAATCTTGGATTAGATATAAAAACCCAAATAACCATCGATGAAGATGGTAAAATAATCACAGCAATTGCTGCTGTTCCAATGCTAAAATATCAAGACTTAACTAATTTTATAATAAAAACACTAGAACAAACACCTCAAAATATTATCATAAATGGAACAGGAACATATACTTGCCACTCATCAATTGCAGACTGTGGTATTACCGGTCGCAAACTAGCTTGCGATTTTTATTCAACTGCTTGCCCTATTGGAGGTGGTTCTCCTTGGACTAAAGATGCTAGCAAAGCTGATTTAACCTTAAATTTATATGCAAGAAAACTTGCTATTAAACACCTAAAAGATAATGATGAATGTTACGTATATTTATCATCATGTATTGGCAAGTCCGAATTACCTAGTGCTGTTATTAAAACTATAAAAAATGGCAAAATAAAAATATCAAATATCTGTCCAGATTGTAGCCCCAATAAAATAATAAAAGAACTCAAATTAAACCGACCTATATATAAAAAATTATGTAAAAGTGGTTTAATGAGTTACTTAAATGATAAAGGTAAAACTATCTTTTAGAATAAAATGTATATAACATTGTATATACTATTGAAGATATAACCTAATTAATATAAAAAAAAATATATCCCACTACAATTAGTTGGGTATATTTTTATAACATTGGGAGACTATAGATGACTTCATTAAAAAAATTTTCTGCCATTTCTTTATTGGCGCTTAGTTTAACAGCTTGCTCCTCTGTAAATTACAGTACAACAAGTGCTCCTCTTACATCTTCTCTACATTCTCATCATATAGCAGAATTAAAATTTAATACCCCTGTTTCTGCATCATCACAAGAAACAATTCTTTTTGGTATTTTCTCTCTTGGCGGTGATAATACATATGCAGATGGTGTAAACTACTTCCCTTCAAGTGCATTAAATTTAAGTGTACTAGATTCTACAGCTAGAGTAAAAGCTGCTGCTGCATACAAAGCTTTAACAAAATCAAAAGCTGATGTATTATACGCACCAGTATACTTTGTACAAGAAGACAACTACTTGTTATGGAAAAATGTAAAAGCTTCAGTAAAGGCATATCCTGCAAATATCGTAGGATTTAAGGAAGAAGCTCCACATAAATAAATTTCCTACAAAAAAGAGAGCATTCAAGCTCTCTTTTTTTATTTCAAATACTAGCAAAATTTTCTTACCATAAAAAAACTTGACATATAGTCAAAAAAATATTATATTACCAACTCAAACATTAAACATATTAAATTATTATGAATGAAAAAGAAAAATCATTCGCGGAATTACTAAAAAAACGCGACGTAAAAGGGCTCAGAGAATTTTTCAAAAAATATTCTCTTGACGCTAATGATGAGCTCATGCTCTTGAAGAGTTATGACATTTCTATCATTGCACACTACGCAACTCTCTTCCGCCTTAGAGAAGACAACCTTATGGTCATTCTGAATAAGGAAACCCCTGAATACGTTATTGAAAACATCATCAAAATGAACAAATATGCTTTCAATGACGAACTTCAGCAGAAATTGATTGAACTGAGAAATCCATTTCTCATCAAATGTTACCTCTCAAAGTTCAGTCATCTCTCAGATAAAGTGCTGGTAGATGCCGTCCGCAAAAAGGATAATCGCTTCCTCAAAGACTACATCAATCAAAAGCACTTTACTCACAAGGTACAGAAGGAGTTGATACACTCGCGCAACGTAGAAATCATTGTTCTCTACTGCGAAAGACATGGCTTCTACAAAGAATCACAGAAAGAGTTCGTAAAATACCTCGACACAGAGGCATCTAACTCTATCCACTAGTCGAAAAGACACTAAAAAAGGGAACCAACTGGTTCCCTTTTTTATTACATTCAAAAAGAAATTACTTTTCTTCCTTTTCGCCACCGATAAGCTTACCGATAACCTGCTGGCCTACCTCTGTAGCAGCAAAAATATTTAAATTATTTTAAAAAAAATCATTTTTTTTATCAAAAACTATTGCTTACAAAAAATCTGCTACCTATATAAAGTAACAGAAATAATTTTCATAACGTAAAGGATATTAGATATGAGCAATAAAGTAATTGGTATCGACTTGGGAACAACCAACTCATGTTTTGCTATTATGGAAGGTGGCGAACCTAAAGTATTAGAAAACTCTGAGGGTGCAAGAACTACCCCTTCAATGGTAGCTTTCACTGATACAGATAGATTAGTTGGTGCAGCAGCTAAAAGACAAGCTGTTACAAACCCAGAAAATACTCTTTTCGCAATCAAACGTTTAATTGGTCGTCGTTACAATTCTCCAGAAGTAACAAAAGATCGTGAAACATCACCTTTTAAAATTGTTGAAGGAGACAATGGTGATGCTTGGGTAGAAGCAAAAGGCACAAAATACGCTCCATCTCAAATTTCTGCTATTGTTCTTCAAAAAATTAAAGAATATGCAGAATGTTATGTTGGCGAAAAAATTGAAAAAGCAGTAATTACTGTTCCTGCATATTTTAATGATAGCCAACGTCAAGCTACTAAAGATGCTGGTAAAATTGCTGGCTTAGAAGTTTTGCGTATCATCAACGAACCAACTGCTGCTGCTCTTGCTTATGGTATGGATAAAAAAGCATCTGGTACTATTGCTGTATATGACTTGGGTGGTGGTACATTTGATATTTCTATTCTTGAAATCGGTGATGGCGTATTTGAAGTTAAATCAACAAACGGTGATACATTCCTAGGTGGTGAAGACTTTGACCAACGCTTAGTAAATTACCTTGCTGATGAATTCAAAAAGGAAAACAACATAGACCTAAAATCTGACCGTTTAGCTCTCCAACGCTTAAAAGAAGCTGCAGAAAAGGCAAAGATTGAATTATCTTCAACAACTCAAACAGAAATCAACTTGCCGTTTATTACAGCTGATATGAGCACAGGTTCTCCAATTCCAAAGCACTTAAACATCAAATTAACTCGTGCAAAATTAGAATCAATTGTTGAAGACTTGATTGAAAGAACTGTAGAACCTTGCAAAAAAGCTATGGCTGATGCTGGCATTACATCTGCAGAAATTAGCGAAGTTATTCTTGTAGGTGGTATGACACGTATGCCAAAAGTACAAGAAAAAGTAAAAGAAATCTTTGGAAAAGAACCACACAAAGGTGTAAACCCTGATGAAGTTGTTGCTGTAGGTGCAGCAATTCAAGGTGGTGTATTAATGGGTGACGTTAAAGACGTATTACTATTAGACGTAACTCCACTTTCATTAGGTATTGAAACATTGGGTGGTGTATTTACTCGTTTAATCGATAGAAATACAACAATTCCAACACGTAAATCTCAAGTATTCTCAACAGCTGAAGACGGACAAACCGCTGTTACAATTAGAGTATTCCAAGGTGAACGTGAAATTGCCGCTCATAACAAATTGTTAGGTCAATTTGACTTAGTAGGTATTCCACCTGCTCCACGCGGTATGCCTCAAATTGAAGTAACATTTGATATTGATGCTAACGGTATTGTTAATGTTTCTGCAAAAGATAAAGCAACAAACAAAGAACAAGCTATTCGCATTCAAGCAAGTGGCGGTTTATCAGATGCCGATATCGAAAAAATGGTAAAAGATGCTGAAGCAAATGCTGAAGCTGATAAGAAGAAAAAAGAATTAGTAGAAGCTAAAAACCATGCTGAAGGCTTAGTACACAGCACAGAAAAAGCTTTGAAAGAAAATTCTGATAAGATTTCTTCTGCTGATAAAGACGCAATTGAATCTGCTATTACATCATTAAAAGAAGTAATAGACGGAGAAGATGTAGAAGCTATCAAACAACGTTCAGACGCTTTAATGCAAGCATCACTAAAACTTGGTGAAGCTATGTACAAAGCTCAAGGAGCAGATACAGCAACTGCTGGAGCACAACAAGGCGCTCCAGAAGCAGAAACTCCAAAAGATGATAATGTTGTTGATGCTGACTTTGAAGAAGTTAAATAGCAAGCTCCTATAAAAAGAAGACCGTGCCTAAAGCACGGTCTTTTTTTTATGATAAAATTATTATTGATTAATTTTAGTAAACTCAGTTCGTTGTTCTTCTGTTAACATATTCCAAAATTCTTCAAAATATTTTTTTTCAATTTCCAAAATACGATTCTTACCGCTTTCAATTTCTTCCCAAATAGGCTCAACTTCTGCCTTTAATTTTTCTTTCATTTCAACAAGTTTTTGATTTTGTTCTGTAGTTAAATTTAAGCTATCCGCCTTAATTTCTTTTGCATAAACATTAAAGCTAAATAATGCTACAACCATAAAAAACAACCATTTTTTCATCATTAATACCTCTCATATCAAAATATTTGCCTCATATATTATTATAAAAACACAAAAATTCAATAACTTTATCAGAGAAAATCTTTTATAAACACCAGTAAAATCTATCTTGCAAATAACTTATAATCTACTAACATACACGCATATATAAATTAATTGGAGATACGATATGAAAATAACTGTAATTGGCACAGGATATGTTGGTCTTCCAACAGGTGTTGGATTTGCTGAACTTGGCAACGACGTTATCTGTTTAGATGTTGATGAAAGAAAAATTAATACACTAAAATCAGGTAAAGTTACTATTTTTGAAGATGGCTTAGAAGATTTGTTTAATCGCACAACACAAAATGGTAAACTAAAATTTTCAACATCTTTTGCAGAAAGTATACCTAATGCAGATTTAGTTATATTAGCAGTAGGAACACCTCCACATCCTATTACTAAAGAAGCAGATATGAGATACATTAAAGCAGCTGCAGAAGAACTTGCTAAACATTTAAGCGGATATACTGTTGTTGCAATTAAGTCAACTGTACCAATTAACACAGGAACAGCTGTTGAAAATATCATCAAAAAAACAAACCCAACGGCTGATTTTGATGTAATATCTTTACCTGAATTTTTACGTGAAGGATTCGCTGTACAAGATTTCTTTAATCCTGATAGAATTATCGTTGGCGCAAATACCGAACGTGCTCGCAATGTAATTGCAGAATTATACGAACCATTCAGCGAAAAAACACAAATATTATATGTTTCTCGCCAATCATCAGAAACTATTAAATATGCATCAAATGCATTTCTAGCTATGAAAATACAATATATTAATGAAATGGCTGATTTTTGCGAAACATCTGGCGCAGATATCTATGAAGTAGCAAAAGGTATGGGATTAGATACTCGTATTGGTGCTAAATTCTTAGTTCCTGGACCAGGATATGGCGGTTTCTGCTTCCCTAAAGATACAAATGCCATGGCATATATGGGAAAATTTAATGGTATAGACTTATCTTTAATTGAAGCAACCATTAAAGGAAACGAACGTCGTAAAATTAATATGGCTAAACGTATTCTAGATATGGTAGAAGATATAAAAAATCCAACTATTGCTGTACTAGGAAGTGCTTTTAAAGGTGGAACAGATGATTGTCGTGAATCACCAGCTCTACAAATCATCGAAATTATGCTAGCTCATGATGTTAAAATTAAACTATACGACCCTGAAGCAATGCCAAACACAAAAGCTATTTTAGGAGATTTAATCACATATTGTAACTCAGCTTATGAAGCTATTGGTGGAGCAGATATCCTTGCAGTACTAACCGACTGGCAAGAATTTAAATCTCTTGAATTAGAAAAAATAAAAGTTCTTATGACTCGTCCACAAATTGCAGACTTCCGTAATAACTTTGACTATCATAAAGCTAAAGAACTTGGATTCGAAATAAAATCACTAGGACGTAAATAAATAACTACAACAAAGAAAAGGTCGGATTATTTCCGACCTTTTCTTTTATCCATTTCCAATTAATATGTATCATTAATAACTTTAAGCTCTTCAGCAGTCATTAACACTGGTTTTTTGCCATGGTCAAGACTATAGCCTTTTATTGCTTTGTCCTTATTAAATAAAACCTTAGCCATCAACGTACCATCTTGATTATAAGCATCAAGCATACCGTGTTTCATACCTTTTTCATAAGAAATTTCACCCATAATCTCACCAGTTGGATAATATCTCTTAACCTTACCATCTTTTCTATTTTTTACATAAGGAACTTCATAAGACAAATTACCTTCTTCATCATAAGCTAAAGACACACCTTCTAAAATACCTTTAGCATAGTTATATGTAGCTTTAACTTTTCCATTTTCATAAAATTCTTTAAACTGTCCCTCTAGAATATTATCAACATACATTCCTTCAGAAACAACTTTTCCTTTTTTATCAAAATTCTTTTGAATGCCATTTTTCTTACCATTTTTATAAATAGATACAGCAAACAAATCTCCTTCTTCATCAAAAAAGCTAGCTTCACCATTAACTACAGCATTATCATAATTCTTTATCGCTTTAATATTAGAATTTTCATAATACTCGCGTCCTACACCATTTATAGCGCCATCAACAAAAGGCTTTTCCTCTTTAACAGCACCTGATTCAAAATACTCTGTTTCCAAACCATTTTTCACATCATTTTCATACATAGCAGAAAGCTTAACTTTACCATTAGGATAATATGCTTTCGCCAATCCATTACGCACATTATTATCATAATTAACAGTTAAATCTAAAGTTCCGTCGTTTTTATAAAAACGACCTTCTCCAGAAATAACACCATCTTTATAAGGAATAGCAGATTCTAAAACGCCATCTTCATAATAATTGCGCATAACACCATTTTTTTGACCAAAAGTATATTCAATAGAAGATTTTACATTTCCTGTTTTATAATAAATTGTTTGTTCATCAACAATTTTACCATTATCAAAATATGTAACTTCAGCAACACTTCCATCATAAAAATATGATACAGACTTACCTTCCTTTACACCATTAACATAGTTGAAGTTCTCTTTTAATGTACCATCTTCATAAAAGCTATTTGCTTCACCATTTTCAACACCTGCAACATAATTTACAGAAGATGAAATATTTCCATTAGTAAAGTAAGAACGTTTCAAACCATTTATTTTATCATTAACATAAGGAATTTTTTCTTTTAATTTGCCATCGAAATAGTAAACTAGAGCATTACCTTCTTTTAGACCATCAACAAAAGGCATATCAGAAGTTTTAATACCTCTCTGACTATACAATGTTCCAACACCATTTCGCTTACCATTAACATAAGGCATTGAGCTCTTTAATACATTATTACTATAAAACTCCTGATAAGTACCTGTTATAGGTGCACCATCAGCGTCATATAATACACCATTAATCAAGCGAGCATCATCCTCGCCATATACATAAGACGCACTAACATCTTTTGCATTCAAAAGTAGCCCAAAAACCAAAAACAAAGATAAAAACTTCATCTGCCCATCCTTAATAACATATGTTTTTATAAACATTAAAGACAAGGCTTAATATATTCAAGTAAAAAGGATATTTTGACCACACGTAAAATACACTTATTTACTTAAATCTTCTTTATATAAAAACCAAACTATAACAATAGGCACTAAAATAAAATCAATATATATGTTATTAACCCCAAGCATCGATAAAGCAACTAACAAGGAACTCATACGAGCCAAAGCCTTAAATCCATAAATATTTTCTTTTTTCATAATTTTTAATGCTAAAACACCTATAAAAGATGCAAAAAGAACTTTTACAATTCCACCAAAACAAAATAAAGAAATAAAAAATATAACTGAAATTAAAGATACAAACCCCGTTGTTGTTTCTAAACCTTTTTCAAATTTATTTTTATCAACCAAACCATCTCTTAATTTATATTTTTGAATATTACCTTCTGCTATAAAATAAATCATATCAGACATAATAAACAAACCTGCTTTTTCATTAGGAACAACAGATGTTTCTTCTCTAGTATCCAAAACCACTGGTAATACAGAGTTTTTATCATTACTATCGCTCAATTGAAGAGATAGTCTTTTATAAACATTTACAGGTTCGACAACTTTCCCCTTTTCAATTTTGATTGGCAAAAAATCATCTGCAATTAACATAATTTTTGGCTGTAAGTCTGCATACACACTCTTCATTTCAAACATTATTGGAATTGTTTTTAATACAGCCACAGCTAATAAAAATATAAAACCTAATCCTCTACCCTTTTTTATATAATTTATAATTTTATCCATTATTTTTTCCTAAAATCTATATTGCGCGCCAACATCTACGGTAAATGCTTCATTATTACCAATCTCTTGCTCAAGAATAGCATACAAAGATAAATCTTTATATCTATAATCAAACTTAGCTGATAAAACTGCTCTACTTGTATCTTCTTTATAATCTGTCTTATATTTTCCAAGATTAGCAACATTAACATCCATACCATCATCAGGATCTAAAAATTCAACATAATAAACCCCTCCTATACGTACAGCTAAAGAATTATCATCATCAAATATAACATCTCTAGATAAATAAGCCCCCAATCCTCCCTCTAAAGACAAACTATCATAACTATCTACATTAAGAGCACCAGATTTATTACCTTCATCAAATCCATCTTGATGAATATTTAATAAATTCAATTCTGCAATCGGCGTAAATTTGAAACCTTTTCCCAAATCCATACCATAACGAACTTCATTACTAAAACCAATTTGATATTCTTTCAAATCAGCAGAATAAGAACCTAAAGATGAATTTCTATCATATGAACCATCGCCATACCCTGCATATAATTTAGAATACCATTTTGCACCATTTTTAAATTCATAGCCTACTGGCAACCATAAACCAAACATATTGTTATTACGTTTAGCTCCATTATCATAGTCACTATCTAATTTTGCAATACTAGCACCTAAACCATAAACAATTCCATTATCTGCTTTATTTTTAACTAAACCATATGCCGCATGAACATCGCCATCACTACCAACCAAACTACCATCAGCATCCGTTGATATATTCATATATTTATATCCTGCGATGTAATTTTCATCTCCTTTATCAAACAAGTTATCATTTATCTCTCTGCTTAAATGATTATAAACAAGTTTATCTTCTTTTCTAAAGTGAGGTAGAAAATCATTACCACTAATTCTATTAGCTTCTTTGTTTGCATTAGACAGAGTTGTTGCTTTTTTCAATTCTTTATGAATATTTTCACCCTTTTCTTCGTTATAACTAGTTTCTAATAAATTAGCTAAACTTTTATTTTCAACCACTTCTGCATAATTCTTACGCTCTAAAACAACATCATATCCCCCAGCTTCATTAGCCTTTGTTGATGTATTAAACATTGCAGACTTAGAAGTTAGATTTAAATTTTCTGTTGTTTCAACTTTTAGCGCATTTTTTTCTACATATATATCCTCAAAGCCATCTAGAACAACCTCATTAGAAACACCCATATCGCCAATTATTTCTTTAGCAAAGAACTCTCCACCTTTACCTAAAACAACCGAGCCTTTTCCTAAATCTTTCAAATCAACCGTAGCATTTTCTGTTCTTGGACCTTCATCATAAATATCAATTATAGCTCCATTATTAACAATACTATTCTCGTTACCGTTAAAACTGATTTTTCCTTTATTTTCTAAAGTAGCACCTTCTTCTAAATATACACCTGCACCCGCGCCTGCATTGGTTATAATAATTTCGCCTTTCTCATCATTAACAACTTTAGCAGCTTTTTCTGCATATATACCATAAGCAGTACCACCATTTTCTGAAGTAGGATTATATGTAACACCATCAACTTCATCTTCAAAACTCTCGCGATAAATATTTATCAGACCATTATTATATATTTCAGCGCCTTCAGCACCATATATACCAATAGCTGTACCATTTCCCATATTATTAATATTAATTTCGCCAGTGTTTCTTAGGGTGTTCAGCTGTCCACCTCTGATACCTGTTGTAACCCCATCTCCCATATTAACTAAATTTACATAAGATGTTGCCTTTTCATCACTAATATTTTCTACAATACCTTGTGTATCAGCCTCTGGAGTATACAAACCATAAACATTACCATTACCAAAATTTACAACATTTATCTCACCTTTTGCAACCCCACCAAAAGATTTTGCATTATATAACTGTTGTCCCCCATACATACCATAGACATTACCATTACCTTTATTTCTAATATCTATAATACCTTCCACGTTATTACCAACAGAGTATGAATTAAATGCAAACCAACTATGTAAATTATTATTACCAGCGCCAGCACCTGGAATATCCTCGCGATTAACCATCATACCATAAACATCGCCATCACCAAGGCTATTTATTTTTATATTAGCTTTAACATTGCCTCCATACCATGTTGATAGAGCATTTGTAGCAGCAACACTACCTCTAATACCATAAATATTGCCATAACCTTCTAAGTTAATATTTCCATATGCATTACTACTATAGTCAGCTCTTGTATTGTAAGCTCTTACATCCCCATAAATACCATATACATCACCCGTTCCTGTGCTCTTAATATCAATATTACCATACGCAGTACCACCGTACCAAGCAGATGCATTTATTGCTTCTTTATAACCAGTAATATCATCAATTTGCGAATACATACCATAAACATTACCACTACCTGATGATTCAATTTTAATATTACCTTTTCCAACTAAACCCTTATAATCGTCTGAAATATATGAGTTGAATACTTGTGCATTACCATACCCATACATACCATAAACATCACCATCGCCAGTGTTTTTTATTATAATATCAGACAATTCATCAGGATAGTTTACGCTTGAATATAAATTAAAGATATTTTCTCCGATAGATTTTACCCCCAAAACATCCTCATCTGAATGATTTTCAATAACCATTCCTTCATCAACTACACATAAATTACCAACCAAGTGAGTATTTGCAGGACATTCTATTGGTTTACAATCTTTACCATTTCTTCTTGTACCAGCTGGACAACGAGCTAAGCACTCATCTATTACAAATTCTTGACCATCAGGACACTGTGGTGTTTCAGGTTCTTGATTATCATCCCCTGAATTTCCACCATTATCAATAGAACTATGGTCACTTCCACCACCGCCACCACTACTCAACAACAAAGCGGCAGTAGCTGCACCTGCAACAACCAAACCTGTAGTTTTGTAATTTATACCACTTTTACCACTACTAACCACTTCTTTTTCAACAATTGCAGACATTTTCTCATATCTATCAGCAAAATATTTAGCTCTTTTCTTATCAACATTTTTCAAGCATTTAGGCTCATCATCTGCACCAAGATTACGAATTTTATTATAACTAGCAAAATCATTACTATCTATAGCCAAACAAAGAGCTGTTTTTCCATTGGGATTAACTGCATCAATATCATATCCTTGTTCTAAAAATTTAACTATAGAAGAAGAAGCGCCTCTTCTAGCACTTTGATACACAAAATCAGAGAAATACATAGCATTTGCTGAATTTACAACACTTATAGATAGCAAAAATGCTAATAAATATCTAGAAAAACGTCTCAAAATAGTCATATTAAAATACCTGCGCAGTTATAATTTACTGTATCATACCTCAAAATAATTAAAATTACGTTTATTATAACAAAAAAGTAGCCAAGTTTCCCTGACTACTTTTTACGTTAATTTTATATGGTTTTTAGAAACCCATACCGCCTGCACCACCAGGCATACCGCCTGCACCACCAGGCATACCACCATGACCACCACAATTGCAATCATGCTTTTCAGGAATTTCTGTAACCATAGCTTCTGTTGTAATTAATAAACTTGCAACAGATGCTGCATCTTGAAGAGCTGTTCTTACAACTTTAGTAGGGTCGATAATACCAGCTTTAACCATATCAGTATATTCATCTGTAGCAGCATTATAACCAAAGTTATAATCTGTATTCTCTAAAAGTTTACCAGCAACAACAGCACCATCAACACCAGCATTTTCTGCAATTTGACGAATTGGAGCTTGCAAGCAACGACGAATAATATCAACACCAACTCTTTGATCTTGATTTGTTGGATTTACTTTTTCTAATGCTTTAGTTGCATACAACAAAGCTGTACCACCACCAGCAACAACACCTTCTTTAACAGCAGCACGTGTTGCATTTAAAGCATCATCAATACGGTCTTTCTTTTCTTTAACTTCAACTTCACTAGCACCACCAACACGTAAAACTGCAACACCGCCAGACATTTTGCCCAAACGTTCTTGCAATTTTTCTCTATCATAATCAGAAGTTGTTTTTTCCATTTCTTTTTTGATTTGAGTTTTGCGAGCTTCAATCATTTCTTTATCGCCATTTCCGTCAATGATTGTTGTATCATCTTTAGAAATGATTACTCTCTTAGCAGTACCCAACATCTCAATTGTTGTATTTTCTAATTTTAGACCTAATTCTTCAGAGATAACTTGACCACCTGTCAAAATAGCTAAATCTTGAAGAATAGCTTTTCTTCTATCACCAAAACCAGGAGCTTTAACAGCACAAACCTTCAAACCACTTCTAATACGGTTAACAACCAATGTTGCCAAAGCTTCACCTTCAATATCTTCTGCCACAATCAAAAGTGCACGACCTGATTGTAAAACAGCTTCTAACACTGGTAAAATTGCTTGAAGATTTGTAATTTTTTGGTCATACAACAAAACAAATGGAGCTTCATATTCTGCTGTCATCTTATCTGCGTCAGTAACAAAATATGGAGATAAATAACCTCTATCAAATTGCATACCTTCTACAACATCTAATTCAGTATCCAAACCTTTAGCATCTTCAACTGTAATAACACCATCATTGCCAACTTTTTCCATAGCACGAGCAAGATATTCACCAATGCTCTTATCACCATTTGCAGAAATTGTACCAACTTGAGCAATTTCTTCAGATGTTTTAATTTCTTTTGAGCGAGATTTAACATCTTCTACAACAGCTTCAACAGCCATATCAATACCGCGTTTCAAATCCATAGGATTCATACCCGCAGCAACAGCTTTACAACCCTCTTTAATAATAGCTTCAGCTAAAACTGTAGCAGTAGTTGTACCATCACCAGCTTTATCTGCTGTTTTTTGAGCAACTTCTTTAACTAATTGCGCACCCATATTTTCAAATTTATCAGCTAATTGTACTTCTTTTGCAACGCTAACACCATCTTTAGTAATTTTTGGTGCACCATAAGACTTATCTAACATAACATTACGACCTTTAGGACCTAATGTAACTTTTACTGTTTTTGCTAAAATTTCTACACCTTTGAGCATTTTTGCTCTAGCGTCTGTACCGAATTTAATATCTTTAGCTCCCATAACTAAACTATCCTTTCTTATCTTTCAATAATTGCTAAAATATCGCCCTCTTTAATAATTAAATGAGGCTCACCATTTACTTTGATTTCAGTTCCAGTCCATTTGCTAAACAAAACAACATCACCAACTTTTACGTTCATAGGTAAAACTCTACCATCTGGTGTAACACGACCTTCACCAATAGCAACAATTTTACCCTCACTTGGTTTCTCTTTTACAGTATCTGGCAAAATAATACCACCAGCTGTTTTGTTTTCTTCTTCAACACGCTTAATCAAAACGTTTTCGCGCAAAGGTTTAACTATCATCTATATCGCTCCTATCATATATGGTTATTTAACTAATACTTTAGTTAGTGTTTATTTTTGATAAAATCAAGCACTCTGAACGTTATTTCTTAATATTTTTAAAAATATTATCAAAAATCTGAGCAACTTTAACATTTGTAAAGTTTTCAAGTGTAATTTTTCTAGCTTTTTCAATCAGTTCCACACGCTCATCTTCATGTGACAAATAATAATCAATTTTTTGCTTAAACTCATCATAATTTTTATACATTACTATGCTATCGCCATATACCTCTTCAATCTCAGGCATATAGTCACTCAAAATAAAACCACCGCTTGCCGTCACATCATAAATACGATTAGAAACAAAACCAAAATATTTCATATCACGTCTATGGTCATTTAATACTATTTTTGCATTAGAATAATGTTTATAAAGCTCATCATTATCAATATAACCACCTTTTAATACTCCTGCTGGCAACTTTCCATCCCAAAACTTACCATAAACATCAAAATTTGCACCAGTATCAACTGCAAAATTTACACACTCTCTACCCTTATTACTATTATCTGAGCCAACAAACAACACCTCATGCGCAAACTTATCGGTCTTTTCATAAGGCTTAAATCTTTCTGGATTAGTAAATTGAGGAACATAATAGGCTATTTTTTTCAATGGTTTTAAAGATTCATCTATTAATCTTTTTGAGCCACTAACAACTACATCAACTTCATCTAAAATATTCAAATGTAACCCTTCAACATAATAGATATAAAGTATATTTTTACGACTTTTTACATCATCTTTAGGTAGTTTTTCAAAATTATAATACCCTTTTAGATAAATAACATTACCAGCATCACCCAACTTTATATCGTTATAATCTTCTCTAAATCTATACTCAACCTCATAGCCTAAATTTTCAAACCCAGCTTTTAGGTCATTAGCCAAAAAGAAATCACCATCTTTTTTATAAAAAAATGGAGAAGATACTAATTTTGAAGATGGTAAAACAATAACAATTTTGTTATAATCCAAACGATTAGCAAATAATAACCAACTTGCCAACCCAATAAAAACTAACACTAAAAAACAAATTATCTTTTTCATAAAAACAAAGCTATACCATCAATAAAAAAACTGCAACACCAATCTTTTTTCGTTCACATTTGATATTGACTAAAATTCAATTTTATGATATTTATATGGGCATAAAATATTTTTAAGGACTATTGTTATGAATTTAAGAAAACTTATTCTTACTAATATAAAAAAATTAAAACACTTATTCATCCCCTTTGCTCTTACTTTCATATTAGGCTCAATTGCTCTAACAATAGATCCATACATAACTTCAAAAATAATCAACTGCTTTAGCATAGAAACCAAATCACTTGCCATAGATAGCATTTTATTTTGGTTTATTTTATACATTATCTTAAAAATACTCCAAGCCATCAACCAATATTATCTTCGCATAACAAAAGATACTTTTGAGGCAACATTTAATTCAAACATAACCTTAGAACTTTTCACTCATGTTCATCATCACAATATACGTTATTTTGATGATGAAATGACAGGGCGCATTTCAACAGCCATCACTTCTGCATCATCTGTTTTATATCGGATGGTAAATAACCTTATCTTTCAACTTATTCGCCCCTTGATTAATTTTATCTGTGCTCTCTCTATTATAACATATACTTGCCCCAAGCTTGCCTTTGTAATTTCAATACTTTCAATACCTTTTTATTTTATCACTAAAAAATTAAATAAAGCAGTTTTTAATTTATGGAAAACACGTGCAAACGCAGAAAAAGAATATTCCGGTTTCAATACTGATAGTATCACAAACTATAAACTGGTAAAATATACAGGTTCTATATTTTCTGAAAAACTTAATGCTTTCAAAATCTTAAAAAAATATCTTACCTCCACTTATGAATGCGAAAACAACCGAGCTTTTAATGTGTTAACTTTAGAACTTACATCAAGTATATTTATAACATCTTGCTACTTTGCAATTATTTACTTTGCAATCTATGATAATTTTAATTTAGGATTAGCTTATTTTGCTTTTAATACAATAAATATGTTAGACCAAAATATTTCACGCTTATCTGTATTTTCAACTACATTTTTCGAAAATTTAGGTGAACTAAAATCAAATATAGACTTAATATATAAACCAATAGAAATAAAAGACAAAGAAAATGCCTATACACTAAAAGTAAAATCTCCTTCTATTGAATATCAAGACATAACATTTGCCTACATCAAAGGAAAAAACGTTTTCAAAAATTTAAGCCTATATATAAAACCTTATCAAAAAGTAGGACTTGTTGGACTATCTGGAAGTGGTAAATCCAGCTTAATAAATTTACTTCTTCGTTCTTATGTTCCTCAAAGTGGAAATATTCTTATAGACAATCAATCTATTACAGACATAACCGAATATTCACTTCATAAAAACATCTCTTATGTTCCTCAAGATGTGACTTTATTTAACCGAAGTTTGTTAGAAAACCTAAAAATAGCAAACCCAAAATCCTCATTTGATGAAATTGTTAATGCGTGCAAACTTGCCTACATTCATGATACTATTATAAATCTTTCCAAAGGATACGATAGCATTGTAGGAGAACGAGGTATACTCCTCTCTGGTGGCGAACGTCAAAGAATTGCCATTGCTCGTGCAATTTTGCAAAATACTCCAATTCTTATTTTAGATGAAGCAACCTCAGCCTTAGACAGTGAAGCTGAATTTGCTATTCAACAAGCACTTTCAAACCTAATGCAAAACAAAACCGTAATTGCCATAGCTCACCGCCTATCAACTCTTCGTTCAATGGATAGAATAATTGTTTTAGATAACGGACAAATAGTAGAAGATGACACTCCTCAAAATCTCCTAAAAAAGAAAAAAGGTGCATTTAAGCATTTCTATTCCCTCCAAGCAGATGGCTACTTAAACCTAAACAGCTCAAAAGGAGATAAATAACTATGAATATCTATAAATTTTTCATCTCCACTATCAAAAAGTGCAAATTATTTTTCTTTATTTCTTGCACAATGGCATTGTTTCCCAAAGCTCTTTCATCATATGGATATGTTTATTATGCTAAAATATTAAGTTTTATAGCAAATAATTTGAATAATTCTTTTAACTCTACTCTTTTATCCTATATTATAATTTACACTCTAATCCAAATCGCTATTAGTTTAATTTATTACATCCAAATAAAAATTGATGCCAGAGTAAAAATTCGCTATCAAATGGCTTTACATAACACTCTCTTTGCTCATAATCACAAGCACTCTTCAAATTTTTTTAATCTAAATCAAAGTGGTGTAATTTTAGCAAAAACCGGAAATCTTATTCAATCAATGTTTCAGATATTTGGTCATCTAAGAGCATTTGCTTTACCCTATTTAGGCTCTTATGTTGTAACATTTTTCATTTTTTATAATATTTCACCTTTACTGTGTGCTATTTTATTTATTTTAGGCTCTATAAACACGCTAACCACATATTTTGTTCATAAAAAAATTAAAGCCTATACAAAACAAAGAAGTAATGAAAGTTCTAAAACAATGGGAATATTAGTTGACTCTATTGCTAATGCCAGATTAGTAAAATCAACAGCTTCCCTTTACCATGAAAAAAAGAAACTTCGCCATCAAGCAAATATTTTTATACGTTCAAAACAAAAAGAAGCGCATATTGGTGGCTTATCAAATCTTCAAAACACCTTATTAATTACCTTTTTTATGGTACTAAATTTAGCTACTATAATTGCTTTTTACTACTATCAAAATCTGACACTAGAACAGATTATTCTAGCCACAACCCTTTCACTTCAGTTAACTCAAGTTTTTTCACAAACCGCAGAATTAATTGGTGACATGATTGGCTTTAAAGCCTCCATAGATGACGCTTTGGAACTTTTATATCAACCTTTGGATATAAAAGATATCCCAAATGCTAAAAAGCTTAAACTAAAAGATAATTCTATTGATTTTAAGAATGTCACATTCCAATATACTAAAGATAAACCACTATTTGAAAAACTTAATCTTACTATCAAACCAAACGAAAAAATTGGTCTTGTTGGTTTATCTGGCTCAGGAAAATCAACGCTTATCAACCTACTTCTTCGCTCATATGACATAAACAAAGGAAAAATCTTAATCTCAAATCAAGATATATCTAAAGTAACACAATATTCACTTCACCAAAGCTTAACTTTAATATCACAAGAGCCTTGTTTGTTTAATCGCTCTATAATGGATAATCTAAAATTTGCAAATAAAAACGCTACCTTTGATGACATCATAAAAGCATGCAAACTTGCTCATATTCACGATACTATAATCAAAATGCCAAACGGTTATGATAGTATAATTGGTGAGCGAGGTGTAAAACTCTCAGGTGGAGAGCGTCAACGTATTTCAATAGCTCAAGCTATCCTAAAAAATACACCAATTTTAATACTGGACGAAGCAACTTCTGCTCTTGATAGCGATTCCGAATTAGCCATAGAAAAAGCTCTTAAAAACATTATGAAAAACAAAACCGTAATTGCTATTGCTCACCGCCTATCAACCTTAAAAAATATGGATAAGATAATTGTACTAGACAATGGCAAAATTATAGAACAAGGTACACAAAAAGAACTCTTAAAAAACGAAGATGGCACATTCCACCGCTTATATAAATTACAAACAGAAGGTTATCTATAAAAAACAAAAAAGGGATGGTTTTTACCACCCCTTAATTGCATCTCTAAGTCTTAAGCATCAGCTTCTGTTGAATTGAGCTCTGGCTTCTTGCCCACATACTGCTTCAAGAATGGAGCAAGACCGATATATCTGCTCTGAAGCAACTTCACATAACGTTCCTGCGTCAGTCCCCACTTCTTTGCACAAGCGGTTATCACTCTTTTGCATTCATCCTGATAATTGTTGTATTTGATAATTGTCATGAACGCCTCATCTGACAGTCCATATTTATCAACATACTTAATTACAAGGTCTTCATGATAATGTATCGCCTTGAGCAAATCAACCTCGGCTTCTGGATAGAGCTGATATTCAACCATCTGATCCAGATTACTGAGTAGAGCACTTTTCTGTGAGCTAACTTCCATCTGCTCAAGAGCATACGCTTTAAGCTCATCAGAAAGCTCATGATGTCTATCCAGAGGAAAACTATTCGTAAGAACCAACCTCTTAATAGCCCACTTTGCATGGTCTTCTTTCCAAGTTGTAAAAGGATAAAATTTTATGTAATCCTTTACATCAGCATAACCGAAGCATCTCTTTGCTTTTTCATAGATAAGCTGATATGCCCTCTCTGCAATTTTGCAAGCATCTACCTGTTTAGGCATTGCCTTTTCAAGTTCTTGAATCTCATCAAGATAGCGAGCCTTTTCTGTCATCAAAGCCACAAGGTCTTTTCCGATACTTGGATTTACATCGTAAATTTCCTTGATATGCTTCAAGAGCGTCTCATAGACAAGATCTTCCTTTCCCAAAAGCTCACGACCGATACCGAGCCAAGCATACGCTTCATCCACTTCGGAGAAATTCTCATTGATATGACATCCAAGCATTTCCAAAGAAGTGTAATGTATTGCACCTTTCTTAAGATGTACCATCATCTGAGGAAATATCTCAGCAAACTCTCGCGCAAAGCTAGGATATGACCTAAAAGCATTAACATTAAGAATATATTCTTCATTGAAGAACACCTTCATATATGCCAATAAATTTGCAAGACATATCTTTGCCTTAGAGGCGATTACATAGATATCCTTGAAATATGCTTTTTCCTTACCTGTGAGTTGCTGTGGAGGTATCTCTTTTATGAGCTCCATAAATTTAGGACACCAAGAAGGCTCTGCAGCCATAAGTTCAAGAGATAAATCTATTCTCCAATCCTGTGCTTTATTACACTTCTGTTTTGGAGTAAGACCTAACACCTCTTTTGCAGTAAGTTGCGCAAATGCCGTCGGAGCTTTTCCTGCAATTGCATTCAGAAAACCAGCGTCAGTAGAAACACTTGATACTAATTCTCTCATTCTCTTTGTCGAAGGAGTAAAAGCTCTTACTGCAGATACTTTCTCCTCAAGAGTGCCATACAGCAAAATAACTTCCAACTCTGCATCAGTCGCAACTTTAGACGCTAAAGCTTTTCTACCATAAGGTCTTTGCAACAAAGCAATCCTTACTGTTGGAACCCAATACCTCTCTGCGATTTCCTTTTCAGTAAGATTAAGCTTTGTTACAATATACAAAGCTAAATCTACGTTATAGATAGCCCAAGCAGAAACATTTGGATTGCTAAGAAGGCATTTCTTTTTGATAGCCCACGTTGGAAAAAGATTGGCTAA
Source organism: Alphaproteobacteria bacterium (assembly GCA_045578445.1). Taxonomy (GTDB): domain Bacteria; phylum Pseudomonadota; class Alphaproteobacteria; order RF32; family CAG-239; genus CAG-267. The sequence continues at coordinate 34,741 of JAZNKG010000025.1, read as the reverse complement.
TGCGCAAGCAATTTTAGACTTCATACTTGCCATGAAGTTTTTAAATTTTCCCATAGTGCTTAAAAATTTAATGGGTTAACAATATACATTGATAAGACCTTCCCATCAATGGCCCACTAGCACAAATTTGCCAACAACCAAGCTATCCCCAAAGCAAAAGCCTTAAAGATACACCTAATATATAGACATAATTACTAGTAAACAAATCAATTATATCCTATATTAAGCATAGAGTCAAGAAAATTTGTCTAAACAAATATTTATTAAAAATTTTTCAATCGTTCGTACCAACTGTTATCCGCCGATACTTCATCAAAAAATTGTGTCAAAAATGCTATCATAAATTTATGTCTTCTCTCTGCCTCTTTGCGACCAACTTCTGTTTGCATAGCACTTCTTAATTTCAATAATTTATCAAAAAAATGATTTATTGTATGGTTTTCTTCTCTATTTTTATTCATATATTCTTCTTGAGATAATTTTTCTCTTGGCTTTTGCTCATTATTAAACAAAGCTCTTTTAGTAACCGCAGAATATATTACAGCTCTGCAGACACCAATCGCACCCATTGCATCTAGCTTATCTGCATCAGATACAATTTTTTGCTCTATCATATCAAAATTAGGCTTATCTCCAGATTTAGAATAGCTTATGGTATTAACTACTTTTCTAACCTTTTCTTTTAATTCAACATCAGAACAATTTTCATCTAAAAATTTATCAACTTTATGAGAATTTTTACCTAATTTATAATCATCGACATCATGTAAAATAGCACCTAATCTTGCAAGAGTTGCATCCGCTTGTGGCATTTGTTTTAGCATTTTTTCAACATTAGCCAACACTCTTAAAATATGCTCATAATCATGACCAGAACAATCTCCACCATGACACTTCTTTGCAAAATCCAATGCTTTATTTACAATATTTTTCATAATTAAATCCTCACAAAAAACTTTCTTAATACTGGTATAGATACAACAATCAACAATACTTTTATAACCACCACAACACAAATGGCACAGTACGGTGTGTACACATCAGCCACATATCCTAAAACATACATTAATATCGCCATAACTATATTAGAAAAAAACGATACAATTGACCCCATTGTTGCTCTTTGCTTAGATGAAAACTCATGTTGCAAAACATCTTTTCTAATAGTTTCTGCTGTACCATAAAATAAATTTACTGTACTCATAATAAATGGGGTAAAAACATTATCTAAAATAACGCCAAACACACGAACAAATGCATTACCTATCATGGACCCAAATAATAATTTACTCGCCCCTATTCTTTTTAATTTTGATACAACAAAAAAGCTAATAACTCCCGTAACTTGTTTTAATAATCTTGCTAAATTTACAGCCCACAAAGGTATTAAAGTGCTAAAATATGCTACTTCAAAACGATGACACGACATACCCAAAGCATTTTCCATAATATCTAATAAAGAAAATAAACAAGCTTTCTTATTTGTATAGATTTCTTTCATTGACTTTATAAACATTTTAACAGAGGTAATTTCCTTTTTTTCCCTGCCTATACTTGGCTCTACATACATACATGCAACGCAAACAGACATAAACATTGGAACAATCGATAACCACGCCAAAACTTTCATATCAAAAAAATATATAACCAACGCAGCAATTATTGATGAACAAACAAAACCTAATTGTAACCACCCATTACATCTAGAAAATAAAACATCAAATTCACCTTGTTTTTTTAGTTCTTCAACTGTTTCAAACATTAATGCTTCATTTGTTCCAGATAAAAAAGCATCACTTATACCAAAAATAATCGCTCCTATATAAAGCAACAAAACATTATCCAAATTACCTGCAGTTGCCCAAATAAGCGCTGTTATAAAGAACAAAAAGGACGATAAAATCATCGTTTTTTTACGACCTATTTTATCAGAAAAAATTCCTGTTGGAATCTCCATTATTACTTTAATGATACTTGATATAGAAAAAATCAACATTGCTTCTGCATAAGATTTTGTAATACTTTCAAAGTAAATGACCAAAACCATGCTAAGAGCATACAAACCAGCCAAAAAATTATCTAGCTTTAATAATGTTACATTACGTCCTATCATTTATCAAAAAATCATCCTAAATTTGTAATATATCAAAGAAATACTTCACAACAAAACTAAATGCGATACCAAATTATAAAAGAAATTTTGTTAATATAAACTTTACAACAAACTTTTTTGAATATACATTCAACACATAAACTTTAAACAAAGGACCTTTATGATAAAAAATGTAATCATTATTTTATTTTTTATTACTTGGCTTTTATTCCCATTTAGCCTCCATGCTGAACAATATCCTACAAAGCCTTCAAATAATATCGTGCATATAAAACTAACCAATGCCAGCGGAATAGGAAATAGAATAAAAAATATCATCTCACATATTCGCTACTTTCAACCTAAACACATAAATTTATATTGGGATGACAAAGGTTGGGTTTCTGCAAAATTCTTTGACTTATTTTCCCCTAAATGGAATACAACAATAACAGAATATAACTCCCAACATCAAATATATAACATTTTTAATTATAACGAACCTTTATACCCATATATAAATACATATGCTCTTCTAGTTGCAGAGGATGATTTCAAAAATAAAAAACACCAATTCATAGATGGACTGTATAACAATATTCCGCCTGAAATTATAGATATATATACTCCATATTTTCGCACTCTAGAACCATCTACACAAGTAAAACAGCGAATAAATCAGCTAAATATTCCTAAAAACTACGTTTCTGTATTTTTTCGAAATTCTGATGATTGGAAAAAATTTTTTAATGCCAATGAACCTGTAGAATCCTTTTTCAAAATAATGGATACTTTTCCATCTAATACTATATTTTACTTATCTACCTTATCAAAAGAAACAGCTCTACCCTTTTATAAACGCTATCCCAATCGTATAATTGAACTCCCAAATAAAAATTACACATCTATGATAGATGCTGTTGCGGATATGTACATACTTGGAAAATCACACACAGGTATATACTCAATTGGTTCTACATTTTCAGAAGTTGCCTGGTGGTTAGGAGGAGCAAAACAAAAGGTTATCATTGTTGGCTCAGATAAACACTGGATAAAACAAATAAAAGTAGAAAAATTAAAAATTTTACCACAAATACCACATAAGAAAAACTAAACATAGCAACAAAAAGCGTCTTTGCCAGATAACCCTGTTGCAAGAAGTCAAAATATTCGCATTCAGAAGAAACTTGATGAAAGAGAGGTTGCTACTAAAGAAAAGGTTAATGATAAAAAACCTGTACGTACAACAGTTATTCCTCAAAATTTACCATCAAGTTATGATCGAGCTTAACCTTCAACTATATAATATCTAACAAAAAAGAGCAGGCTGAATAGTCTGCTCTTTTTTAATAACTAATTCGTTGCTATTAAGCTTTAACAGTAACTTTACCACCAGCTTTTTCAACAGCTTCAACAGCTGCTTTAGAAGCAGAATCAACAGTAATGTTAACAGCTACATTCAAAGCACCACGAGCCAACAAACGAACACCGTCTAATTCTTTAGAAATTACGTTAGAAGCCAATAATGTTTCTTTTGTAATTTCATTAGCATTCAATTTACCAGCATCAATAGCTCTTTGAATTGTATCTAAGTTAATAACAGCAAAAGTCTTTGCGAAATGGTTGTTAAAACCACGTTTTGGTAATCTACGGTAAACAGGCATTTGACCACCTTCAAAACCGTTAACAGAAACACCAGAACGAGATTTTTGACCTTTTACGCCACGACCGCAAGTTTTACCTTTTCCAGAACCGATACCACGGCCAACACGGATAGAAGATTTTCTTGCACCTTCGTTATCTCTTAATTCATTTAGTTTCATCTTTTTTACCCTTACATTAAACTCTATTAAAATTTCAAATTATTGCTCACGGGTTGCCTCAAATTGCTTGGGGCAAGAGGCAAAATAAATTTGCCTCACACCCTCTCACAATTATTCTTCAACTTTAATAAGGTGAGCAACTTTGTTAATCATACCTCTAACTGATGGAGTATCTTCCAACACAGAAGTTCTGCCAATCTTATTCAAGCCTAAGCCCTTCAAAGTAGCAATTTGGTCTTTACCATGACCGATAGAACTCTTAACTTGAGTAACTTTTACAGTTTTTTTATTAGTCATGATTAAGCCTCCTCTTTTTCCATCTTAACGTTAGAAGTGTTCTCACGACGGCTTACAATATCACCAACTTTTTTACCACGTTTAGCAGCAACCATACGTGGACTGTTGATAGATTGTAAAGCTGCAAATGTAGCTTTAATCATATTGTAAGGGTTGTTAGAACCCAAAGACTTAGCAACTACGTCTTGTACGCCCAATACTTCAAATACTGCACGCATAGGACCACCGGCAATCACACCAGTACCGGCAGGAGCTGTTCTTAACACAACTTTACCAGCGCCGAAACGACCAGTAATATCGTGGTGAAGAGTTCTGCCTTCTCTAAGAGGAATACGAACCATATTCTTCTTAGCTTCGTTAGTTGCTTTAACAATAGCTTCTGGAACTTCAGATGCTTTGCCAGAACCAAAACCGATACGGCCTTTTTGGTCACCAACAACAACCAAAGCTGCAAAAGACATTGTACGTCCGCCTTTTACTGTTTTAGCAACACGGTTTACGAAAACTAATTTCTCAACCAATTCTTCTTTTTTGTCTGCTTTATTATGACGATCTAAAGATTGTGCCATGATAACCTCCTAAAATTTCAATCCAGCTTCACGAGCAGAATCTGCTAAAGCTTTCACACGGCCATGATAAGCATAACCGCCACGGTCAAACACAACTTCGCTAACGCCGTTTTTAACTGCGCGTTCAGCTACAACTTTACCAACATACTTAGCAGCTTCAATATCTGAACTCTTAGTAATGTTAGATCTTACTTCTTTATCCAAAGTAGAAGCAGAAGCAACTGTTGCACCTTTTACGTCATCAATAATTTGAGCATAAATATTTTTACTACTGCGAAATACAGATAATCTCATCTTTCCATTAGCAGCAGCTTTCAAAGCCGTTCTTACACGAGCTCTTCTTTTTTCATATAATTTTCTTGGTGTATTCATTGCTTTACATCCTATTTCTTCTTACCTTCTTTACGACGTACATATTCGCCATCAACTCTAATACCTTTTCCTTTATAAGGTTCTGGTTTTCTGAATTTGCGAATTTCTGCCGCAACTTGACCTACTAATTGCTTATCAACACCACTGATTTTTACAACAGTTGGAGATTCACAAGCAAAAGTAATGCCTTGTGGTGCTGCAAATGGTACATCATGAGAAAAGCCCAATGATAAAACTAAGTTTCTACCATCTAAACGAGCTTTATAACCCACACCGATTAATTCCAAACTCTTGCTGTAGCCTGCGCTAACACCTTTGATTATAGAATTAATTTGAGCGCGTGTTGTACCCCACAATGTTCTTGCAGTACGGCTTTCAGAATGTGGAGTTACCACAATCTTACCATCGTTGATTTCAACACTAACGTGAGAATCATTGAAAGCAAAGCTTAATTCACCCAATTTTCCTTTAACGTTAACAACATTACCATTAACAGATGCGTTAACTCCTTCTGGGATAATAACTGGATATTTACCTACTCTTGACATCAGCTATCTCCTAGAATACTTGGCACAAGATTTCGCCACCAACATTAGCTTTTCTAGCCTCATTATCGCTCATAACACCTTTTGGTGTAGATACGATAGAAATACCGAGACCATTATAAACTCTTGGTAGGTCTTTAACACTTGAATATACGCGACGACCTGGAGTAGAAACGCGATAAATTTCAGTGATAACACTTGTACCCTCATGATATTTTAATTGAATATGAAGTTCTTCAATACCAGGTTTTACTGTAGTTTTTTCATAACCTAAAATATAACCTTCTCTTTTCAAAACTTCTAACACATTTTCACGCAAGCGAGATGCAGGTGATACAACATCACTTTTCTTCGCTCTTTGTGCGTTTCTAATGCGTGTGAGCATATCGCCCAAAGGATCAGTCATAGACATAATATCATCTCCTTACCAGCTTGATTTTACCAAACCCGGTATTTCGCCGAAGCTTGCCATGTCTCTTAATTCAACACGACTAACACCGAATTTTCTGTTGTAACTACGTGAACGACCAGTAATCTTACAACGGTTTCTTACTCTAACCTTTGAAGAGTTACGTGGCAATGCTGCTAATTTTAAAGTAGCTTGGAATCTTTCTTCCTCTGGAGCATTCTTATCATTAGCAATAGCTTTTAACTTGGCGCGACGGTTAGCATATTTAGCAACCTTTTGCACTCTCTTCAAGTTTCTGTATACTGAACTTGTTTTTGACATAGTAAAATCTCCGCTTATTTCTTATATGGTAAGTTGAAAGATGTTAAAAGGAATTTAGCTTCCTCATCAGTCTTAGCTGTTGTACAAATAACAATATCAAGACCTCTAACTTGTTCAACTTTCTCATAGTTAATTTCAGGGAAAATGATTTGCTCTTTAATGCCAAAAGCAAAGTTACCTTTACCATCAAAATTCTTACCACTGATACCGTGGAAGTCTCTTGTACGTGGAAGAGCTATATTAATCAAACGCTCTAAAGATTCATACATTCTATCAGGACGAAGGGTAACTTTACAACCAATAGGCATACCTTCTCTCAATTTGAATGTAGCGATAGATTTTCTAGCTACAGTAACAACTGGTTTTTGACCAGCAATCATTGCTAATTCTTCAACAGCATTATTCAATTTCTTTTTGTCTGTAACAGCGTCACCAACGCCCATGTTTAAGACAATCTTTGTCAACTTAGGAATCTCGTGAGTGTTCTTGTAACCGAACTTTTCAACAAGAGCCTTTTTAATGACATCATTATATAAAGTTTCAAAATTTGTCATCAATTTATCTCCTAATTATCGATTACTTCACCAGTCTTACGAGCAACGCGTTTTTTAACGCCGTCAACAACTTTATAGCCAACCTTTGTAGGTTTGCCTTCAGATGTTACAGCTGCTACGTTAGAAACTTGAATAGCTGCTTCTTTGGTAACAATACCGCCAGGGTTTGTTTGACTTGGCTTAGTGTGTCTTTTAACAAGATTTACACCTTGAACAATAACCTTACCGAGTTTTGGCATAGCTCTTAAAACTTCACCAGTTTTGCCTTTGTCATCACCTGCGATAACGATTACTTTATCACCTTTTTTAATCTTCATTTTGCTCATATTACAAAACCTCCGGTGCTAAAGAAATTATTTTCATAAATTTTTTTGCACGCAACTCTCTGGTAACAGGGCCAAAAATACGTGTACCAATTGGTTCACCATCTTTGTTTACCAAAACAGCTGCATTGCTGTCAAAACGGATAACACTACCGTCTTTACGTCTGATGTCACTAGCTGTTCTAACGATAACTGCACGTTGAACATCACCTTTCTTCACACGTCCCTTAGGCATAGCATCCTTAACGGAAACGATAATAATGTCACCGACTGAAGCATGCATTCTCTTGGAACCACCAAGAACTTTAATGCACTGCACCTGACGTGCTCCAGAATTATCCGCAACATCTAGGTTGGTTTGCATCTGTATCATAATTCAATTCCTTCTAAAATCTAGGCATTTTCATTATTACTAACTACAGTCCAAGTTTTAGTTTTTGAATATGGTTTAGATTCAATAATAGAAACCATATCACCTTCCTTGCACTGATTATTCTCGTCGTGAGCAGCAAATTTCTTACTCTTCTTAACGAATTTCTTATAAACAGGATGCATAACTTGACGCTCTACGCTGACTACGACAGTTTTATCCTGTTTAGCACTTACTACTACACCTTGAAGAATTCTTTTAGGCATCTGTTTTTCTCCTAACTATTCTTCTTACGCTCTGTTAAAAGCGTATTGATTTGAGCTACTTCTTTACGAACTTTAGAGATAGCTGATGTATTTTCTAATTGACCAGTAGCTTGCTTAATACGCAATGTTAATTGCTCTTTTTTGCATTCTACGAGTCTTGCTTCTAATTCATCAACGCTCATAGCTCTCAAATCTTTAATTTTCACCATTATGCTTCTCCATTATCTGAATTCAAGCGTTTAACAAATTTGCTCTTTACAGGCAATTTTGCTGCACCTAACGCAAATGCTCTGCGTGCTAATTCTTCATCAACATCCGCAATTTCGAACATAATACGTCCTGGTTTAACTCTTGCTACCCAAAATTCGACAGCACCTTTACCTTTACCCATACGAACCTCAGCAGGTTTATCTGTTACAGGAACATCTGGGAAAATTCTGATCCATAGTCTTCCTGCTCTCTTCATTTCACGAGTAATTGCACGACGAGCTGCCTCGATTTGACGTGCTGTAACGCGTTCTGGAGTAAGAGCTTTTAAGCCAAATGAACCGAAACTTAATTCAGAACCGCCTTTAGCTAGGCCATGAATACGGCCTTTATGCTGTTTACGGAACTTTACACGTTTTGGACTTAACATATCAAAACCTCATTCTTACTTTTGTTCAGCCAATTTCTTGTCTTGTGCCATTGGATCATGAGACATAATTTCGCCTTTATAAATCCAAACTTTAATACCGCAAGCACCATATGTAGTGTGAGCAGTTGAAGTAGCATAGTCAATATCAGCACGTAATGTGTGTAAAGGCACTCTACCTTCACGGTAGTACTCAGTTCTAGCAATTTCAGCACCGCCTAAACGACCTGAACATGCAACTTTAATACCTTCAGCACCCAAACGAAGAGCTGATTGCATAACTCTCTTCATAGCACGACGGAAAGCAACACGTCTTTCCAATTGCTGAGCAACAGAATCAGCCACTAATTGTGCATCTAATTCTGGTTTTCTAACTTCCAAAATGTTTAATTGAACTTCAGAATCAGTCAACTTTTGAATGTCTTTTCTTAACAACTCAATGTCTTGACCTTTCTTGCCAATTACAACACCTGGTCTAGCTGAATGAATAGTAACTCTAGCTTTCTTAGCTGGACGTTCAATAACAACCTTGCTAACACCAGCTTGAGCTAACTTTTCTTTCAAAAATTTTCTAATTTTCAAATCTTCGTGGAGGTAGTCAGTATAATTTTCATCAGCATACCAACGAGAGTCCCAAGTGCGGTTAACACCTAAACGAAGACTGATAGGATTTACTTTCTGTCCCATTTACTTACTCCCCACGTTCAGCAACAACGATAGTCAATTTAGAGAAAGGTTTCAAAACCCTTGCACCTCTACCACGACCACGTGCATGCATGCGTTTCATTACAATACCATTACCAGTATAAGCTTCTTTAACTACCAACTTATCAATGTTAAGTTTGTGGTTATTTTCTGCATTGGCAATAGCAGATTTTAATACTTCTAAAGCAACTTTTGCGATTCTTTTCTTAGAAAAGCTAAGTTCTGCAACAGCTTTTTCAGCGCTTAAGCCTCTGATTGTCTGAGCAACAAGATTCAATTTACGAGAGCTAGAGCGGATAGAATTATTCTGAGCCATTGCTTGGTTGTCAGAAAGTCTTCTTGTATCTTTACTTTTTCCCATAATTAACCTCTCTTAACTTTTTTATCTGCAGCGTGACCATAGAAGGTACGTGTTGGAGCGAACTCACCTAACTTATGACCAACCATTTCTTCAGTAACAAGTACTGGGATAAATTTATGACCATTGTGTACACCAAATGTCAAACCAACAAAGTTTGGCAAAATAGTAGAACGGCGAGACCATACTTTAATCACTTCATTACGAGTAGATGCTCTTGCTGCATCAGCTTTTTTAAGAAGATAACCATCTACAAAAGGTCCTTTCCATACGGAACGAGTCATCAGTTTACCTCCTTATTTCTTTTTATTTACATGACGAGATCTCATAATAAAGCGATCTGTCTTCTTGTTAGAACGAGTTTTAGCACCCTTAGTAGGTTTACCCCAAGGAGTAACTGGATGACGACCACCAGAAGTACGGCCTTCACCACCACCATGTGGGTGATCTACTGGGTTCATTGCAACACCACGAGCAACTGGACGAACGCCAAGCCATCTTGAACGACCAGCTTTACCCAATGAAATGTTTTGGTTATCTGGGTTTGAAACCGCACCAACAGTAGCCAAACATTCTTCACGAACGATTCTTAATTCGCCTGAAGATAATTTCAATTGAGCATAACCTGCATCTTTACCAACAACTTGAGCATAACAACCAGCAGAACGAACTAATTGTCCGCCTTTACCTGCTTTTAATTCAACGTTGTGTACAATTGTACCAACTGGCATGCTCTTTAATGGCATTGCATTACCTGGTTTAATATCAGCTTTCTCAGAAGAGATAACTTTATCACCAGCTTTTAATCTTTGTGGAGCTAAAATATAAGCCTTTTCGCCATCTTCATAGTTAATTAAAGCGATGAAAGATGTGCGGTTTGGATCATATTCGATTCTTTCCACAGTTGCTTCACAATCAAATTTATTACGTCTAAAGTCAATTACACGGTATTTGCGTTTGTGACCGCCACCGATTTTACGACTTGTAACGTGTCCAAAATTATCACGCCCACCAGTTTTTGTAAGACCAACTGTCAAACTTTTTTCAGGTTTGCCTTTATAAAGCTCACTTCTGTCAACAATAATAAGTTGACGAAGACCTGGAGTAGCGGGCTTAAATGTTTTCAAAGCCATGACTAAATTCCTGCTGTAACATCAATATTTTGACCTTCGGCAAGAGTAATAACTGCCTTTTTGTAATCAGAGCGAACGCCCTCATAACCTCTAAAGCGTTTTACCTTACCAGCTTGTGTAACGGTATTTACTTTTTCAACTTTAACATTGAAAATAGCTTCAACAGCCGCTTTAATATCTTCTTTTGTAGCAGAAAGAGGAACTGTAAATACAACTTTACCACCTTCAGAAGACATCATAGACTTCTCAGTAATTACCGGACGAAGTAATGTATCATACATAGCTGCAGTTACATTGTTTGTTTTATCTGATTTTTTCATTGTAATCTTTCCTCCAAGCATGCAACAGCGTCTTTAGTTAATACCAACTTCTCTTTTCTCAAAATATCGTACACATTAGCACCAATTGTAGGTAATACATCTACACCAACAATGTTACGGCTAGCTAATGCGAAGTTAAGATCTACTTCTTTACCATCAATGAATAAGCAGTTATTCAATCCACAAACATTCAATTTAGCAAGTAATTCTTTTGTTTTTGGATTAGAAAGCTTTGCTTCATCAACAATGATAAGATTACCTTCTTTAGCCTTAGCTGAAAGAGCAACCTTCAAACCTAACTTTCTAAATTTCTTAGTTAAGTCATGAGAATGGTCTCTTACAACTGGACCAAACACTATACCACCTTTTCTAAATTGTGTACCTTTACGGCTACCTTGACGAGCATTACCGCTACCTTTTTGTTTGAAAGGTTTAGCTGGTGTTAATGCAACATCAGAACGACCTTTAGTCAAGTGGTTACCGCATTGACGCATAGCTAATTGCCAATTTACAACGCGGTGTAAAACGTCAGCACGAACTTCAACACCGAAGATAGCATCGTTCAATTCAATGCTGCCAACGTTTTCATTATTCAAATTTAAGATGTCCTGTTTCATTTTCAAATTCCTTAAATACTATGCATTATCAGCTGTTTCTACTTCAGCTTTAACTGCAACAGGTTCATCAACCTTTTTCAAACCAGCAGGCATTGGCAATTTAACATCTGCAGTTTTTTTGATAGCATCAGTAACATATACCCATGCATTTTCAGCACCAGGAACGCCACCTTTAACCATAATCAAACCACGGTTTGCATCAACTGAAACAACTTTAAGGTTTTGAACAGTAACGCGTTCATCACCCATATGTCCAGCCATTTTCTTGCCTTTAAATACCTTACCTGGATCTTGTCTTTGACCTGTAGAACCATGTGAACGGTGAGAAATTGACACACCGTGTGTTGCTTCCAAACCAGCAAAGTTGTGGCGTTTCATAGGACCAGCAAAACCTTTACCGATAGATGATGCACAAACATCAACAAATTGACCAGCAACAAAGTGTTCTACAGACAATTCATCACCAACAGACAATAAGCAATCTTCAGAAACTCTGAATTCTGCTAATTTCTTTTTAGGCTCAACATTAGCCTTGGTGAAAAATCCTTTCATAGGCTTAGATACATTCTTTGCCTTAACAGCACCTGTTCCTAATTGAACAGCGCTATATCCGTCTTTTTCATTTGTTCTGACACCAACTACTTTTAAGCCTTCAACAGCTAAAACTGTTACAGGTACATGTGTACCATCAGCTTCAAAAAGTCTAGTCATTCCAAGTTTTTTTGCGATAAGACCAGTACGCATTTTTATTTTTCCTTTTCAATAGGTTGATTTTGTATTTCAAAAACCAACATTAAAATTATAACTTAATTTCTACATTCACACCAGCTGCCAAGTCTAATTTCATCAACGCGTCAACTGTTTGTGGTGTAGGATTTACAATATCAAGAAGTCTTTTGTGAGTACGAATTTCGAACTGTTCACGAGACTTTTTATCAACGTGAGGAGAACGGTTAATCGTAAACTTCTCAATTTTAGTTGGAAGAGGTATTGGACCTCTAACCTCAGCCCCAGTTCTTTTAGCTGTATGAACAATCTCTTTAGTAGATAAATCTAATAAGCGATGATCAAAAGCCTTGAGGCGAATTCTAATATTTTGTGTATCCATCATTTTAACACTTTTCCTATAACTAAATGGCAAAAAATTCCATAATGGAACCTGCCATCTAAAAAATTACTGCAAACTTTCGCAACAACTCGTCTGCATTATGGGTTATATTTGATTCGCAAGAAAGTTAACACTTCCTTAACTTTTTGTTGCTTGGGCTTTGTAACATTTAAATTTTAATTATGCAAGTAAAAAATGCACAAAAAAGCAAAAAAAATGCAAAAAAATTCACTTTTAAATCCCTTGCAGAGATTCATGTTGAATCACATTGACAAAAAAACATCATTTTTTAAAAAGAAACGACTTTTACATCTTAAAAAATACAAAAAAAATACTATATAAATATAAAAGGAGAAAAAATGTTCAGTTTAATTTTATCATCTTTAATTATAACAGCCGAACCCAATGAGCCAACAAAAATTATAGGGTCAGCCAACACACCTGACGGACAAAGAAAAGAGGTAATTGTTGAACAGCCATACAATTCTCCAAATCCTTTTGGCTATATTGCGCCAGAAAATAACACAACAAATCAAAATGTTAACACAACACCTGAACATCTAAAACAAACACCTGCCCCAACATCAACACCGAATATGATTACCACTCAATCATCATCAGTAAATCCGCGAGATATGAATCCGCTACACTATAAAGATAAAATAGAAAACACCATTTACCAAAGCGGAGATAGATTAATTATAATTCAATCGATTCCTTTAAAATATATAAAAGAAGCTCTAGAACCGAACATTCAACCAACAATATCAGACTTCCCCGCATGGTAATTTTAATTATTACTTCAAATAAATTTACTCTTAAACTTTATCACCACAAACACCTATACCTCCATTATGTCACCTAGAGATACGGGAGCAACTGTGGCAGTCTTTGCTTTACTTACTAATTCATCTGTGGCACTTTTATCTGCACCTCTAAGTTTGCCTCTTACTTTTTCTAAATATTCTTTATTATATACTAGGCGGTTTTCCTTAGGTAAAGAAACAACATCTACCGCAATATGATAATCATTTAAATTAGCATTCCTTTCCATATCAATATTACGTCTATTTTCAAAAAATTTAATATATTCATCTCTTGTATTTTTATCTGTCAAATCAAATGTTTTTATAATATTTGTACCATCTTCAGAATGATGTTTATCAATATCAATAGCTTGCACAGCTCCTATTTTTTCTATTTCTCTTGCATCGTGAGTTATATAAACAATAGTCTTTTCTTTTCCTAATTCTTTCAAATAATCAACGATTCTATCGGACATAACCTCATCAACACCGGAAGTAGGCTCATCTAAAATCATAATCGGACTATCTTTTATTAAAACTCTTGCCAATTCAATTCTTTTTTGTTGTCCGCCTGATAAACGATTAGAAATACTATCATTTTCATTAATCATACCGCTTCTATCACTTACACCTATACCCAATAAATCCTTAACTTCTTTAACTTTATCAGGATCTGCATTTGGATTTTCAATCTTAATATATTCATCAACGGTAATACTTTCTGCTCTTGGAGCGGATTGAAACGCAACACCAACATTATCAACAATATTAGCAATATCTTTATACTCTACTCCGGAAAACTCTCCATCTTCATTCAATCTGCCAAGCTGAATAGACCCCTCTGTTGCTAATGCGCCCTTTCTAAGCAATGCTGTTAGCGTAGATTTACCGGCACCGCTGGCTCCACCTAACACCGTAATACCTTTACCAATAACAATATCCTCTCCGCTCCTAAACACGTCTTCACCCAAAAGAGGCGCACCATCTTCACTAAAATCCCTATGCTGATATGCCATATCTTTAGAAATGAAAATCACATTATCATCTTTATCAAGTTCTATACTACCTCTTGTATATTTTTTATCTTTAACATCTAAATGTTTAATGTGTGTTGCTACCATTTTAATAGCTTCGTCACTTTCAAATTTTGAATTAAGAAAATTCATAGTACTTGATACACCTAAATTAGTACAAGTACTACAACTGGCTGCACCAAGAACTCCAGTTGTTGCCAAAGCACTAAGTCCACCATCAAAAAATGACATAGCCATAGGAATAGCAACAGTTGCAGTTGCCCAAAAACCATCAATGTTTACATTTTTATCTGAATTTTTTTTAATAACATCTAGTGTTTTATTATTAGTTTCAATTTCTTTTTCACTAACATTTCTCATTTCTTGCGCCATACGAGACGAAAAATTCGCAATATTACCGTAATATTGCGAATTTTCTAAAATTTGAGTATGCTCATTTATTACTTCTTTTGCACGATTATCAAGATTTGATTTAGCGTCTACATTTACTGTTATCTGCTTTTTATTAATTTTTGCTCGTTGATATACACATATACAGGTAGTAGTTACTGCAATTGGTAAAACCCAAGGTTGCTTAACAGCAATACACGCCGCTAACGCACAACTTACACCCATAGCTATTTTATTACTTAAATTGCGAGCTCTTGTCATTATTGTACCAACAACACCTACAGCTACTTTATCTATATGTGCTTTTGAAAATTGAGTTGGAGTACTTTTCAACTCTTCTGATGAACGATCTTTATATTCTTCATTCAAAATATTACGTACTTCATTAGTAATTGCTAATCTCCATTCACCTTTTCTTGTATTTTTTCTACATTCAGCTCTTTTTACAGCCGTTACAAGAGGTTTTTCTACCAATGTTGCTACCCAGTTCACACCCGGAACTGCTTTAAAACTATTAACCATTGTATTTAAAGCCCCAAGCAGACTACAACGAGTTTCTTCCCACAACAATTTGCGCTTTATACCTGTTCTAGCCAAAACATCAGCAACTAATTTTTCAGCCTTAATCATGTTTTCTTGAGATAATTCAACGCTTTTATCTTTTCCATTATTACTCATAGTCGCTCTCCGTTTTGCTCATATATTCAATACTACCATTTTTAGGCAGTAAAATCAAGAAAAAAATTCTTATGCAAACGTTACAAACTCTTGCCCGAAACGAAGTTAGGGGTGTGCCCAAGCCAACACCCCTTACGTAGTGAAAAGGCTCGAACCTGAGAGCCCGATTGTAAGCACAAAAAAGCTCCCGTTTCCAGAAGCTATATATGGGGCGAACGAATTTATGAGTAAAAACAATCCGGTGAATTGTTTTTACCATGAATTCCCAGATTTTGTTAGTTTGCATTAGCATTACGAGTAGTGTTAATCCACATCGTAACCTGAAATACATCCATATCGATATTACCAATCGCCACAAACATCAATCACATACCCTTATCAAAAATACTTTTTAATTTTTCTCTAAAACCACATTTTTTCTCAACTTCTTCAACTTTTATATAAAGCGCCTTACCTCTAAAGTTTATAGCTCCTTCCATAAACTCCTTTTTTTGCTCTTTATCCTTAAACTTAATCTTTTTAACCCCACTTAAATCACATTTATACAAACAAACATAAGAACACATTGATAAATCTAACTTTTTCGGTAAATTCTTTGCATAACGTAAAACAACCTCAGCCCCCTCTTTAAACGTAATCTTTTCAACTCCACTTAAATCACACCATCTTAAATCAACATCAGAACACATTGATAAATCTAACTCTTTCGGCAAATTATATGCCTCTTGTAAATCAACCTTAGCTCCTTCTCTAAATTTAAGATTAACTCCCTCTAAATCACAAACACCCAAATCAACCTTAGAACACATTGACACGTCTAAGTCTTTCGGTAAGAAGTTTTTTAAACCACATAAAAGAACCTCAGCCCCTTCTCCAAGCTTAATATTTTCAACTTCATTTAAATAACATGTTACCAAAACAACTCTTGAACACTTAGATAAATCTAAGTCTTTTGGCAAGTTTTTTGCCCCACATAAATTAACATGAGCCCCTTTTTTAAACCAAATCTTTTCAACTTTATTTAATTCAGTATATCTCAAATCAACCACAGAACACCCGGATACATCTAGCTCTTTCGGTAAATTTTTTGCTGCCTCAAACTTAACCTCGGCCCCTTCTTTAAACTTAAGCTCCTTAACCCCTCTTAAATTACACAATCTCAAATCAACATCATCCATATCAAAAAATACTATTAAATCTCTCCCCTTAAGAGCCTCAAATTCCTCTCTGGATTTAACAATTTTTATATCAGTATTATCACAATCCTTTTTATTATAAATCTTTGGCTTTTTATTTATCTCATCAAATTCTTCTCTAATACCACAAGCATCAGCCAAATCTTGCAATACCTCTAATGCTTGCTGTGACATCTCACGCCCGTCAACACAAGATAATATAAAATCTTTATAGGCTAAAACTTTATCTTTAACCAACTCGCCATTTTCATCTGAACAAGCTTTCGTAATATTCTTCAAAACCTTTTTAATATGCGCAAAATGATTTGTTTTACCAAGAACCTCCATAGCAAACTCTGGCGATATAACACCACCATTAGCATCGCGATTGGTCTTAATCCACTCCTCAACTTTAAATACATCCATATCTACATTATCAATCTTTACAAACATCTACACCTCCATTCCTTCACCAAAAGTAGGAGGAATAACTGTAGCAGCCGTTACAAGAGGCTTTTCTACCAATGTTGCTACCCAGTTCACACCCGAAACTGCTTTAAAACTATTAACCATTGTATTTAAAGCCCCAAGCAGACTACAAAGAGTTTCTTCCCACAACAATTTGCGCTTTATACCTGTTCTAACCAAAACATCAGCAACTAATTTTTCAGCCTTAATCATGTTTTCTTGAGATAATTCAACACTTTTATCTTTTTCATCAGTCATTTATGCCTCCAACATATAGAACAAGTGTATCACAAAAAAGCTACAGTGTCAAATTTTATTTAATTTCAGAAACATTTAGCATAAACGAACACTTCATATCAAAAAATTAAAAAATAGCTCTTTTTTCTGCTTGACTTTGATATTTTTTATATGTAAAAGAGGCTAATATTGATGGCGAACGTAGCTCAGTTGGTAGAGCCCCGGTTTGTGGTACCGGTTGTCGTCGGTTCGAGCCCGATCGTTCGCCCCATTAAAAAGCGTTCACACAGAACGCTTTTTTTATTACAAAAAACTATCTCATTAATTTAAAACATTTTATCTAGAAAGAATTATCTATATCAACAAAACAAAAATTTTTTTATCTTTATAACATGAAATTAACAATTTATTTTCTTTTTTATGCATATTATAACGCAGTGTAGGTTTTTTTAAGGATTCGGAAAAGAGAAATGAATTTATTGAGAAAGTTATTTTTATTCTTAGGTTTGCTTGGTTTCACAACAACTTCCGCTATTGCTAACACATCATCAATTGTTATTGATGCCAAAAGTGGAAATGTTTTATATGCTGACAATGCAGAAAAATTACGTTACCCAGCATCACTTACAAAATTAATGACTCTATATATTACATTTAACGCTTTAGAAACAGGAAAATTAAAACTTACAGATAAACTAAAAGTTTCACGCACAGCCGCTTCTCGCTCTCCTTCTAAATTAGGTATGCCTGCTGGCTCATATATTGATGTAAAAACTTTAATCCAAGCACTAATTGTTAAATCCGCCAATGATTGTGCAACCGTTTTAGCTGAAGCTTTTAGCCCAACAGAAGCAGATTTTGCTAAACTAATGACACAAACTGCAAGAAGACTTGGTATGCATCACACAACATTCAAAAACGCATCAGGACTTCCTAATTCACAACAAAAAACCACCGCAAAAGACCTAGCAATATTAGGCGCTGCAATTTATCATCACTTCCCACAATACTATCACTTGTTTTCACTAAACAAATTTCAATATAATGGTGTAACATACAAAACTCATAACTACCTTTTAAACGATTCTCTTGGAACAGATGGTATGAAAACAGGATATACAGCTGCTTCAGGTTTTAACATTTTAACATCTGCACAACAAGGAAATTATAGAGTTATCGCCGTAACATTAGGACATAAAAAAGTAAAAGACCGCGACGATACTGTATCAAAAATGATGGAAATTTCACTAAATCATATGCATAACAATCCAAATATTAATATCTCCAACCTCAAAAGTGCTATAAACAACTCTTTAAGAGGTGGCAAAACCAAAACTGCATATAACCAAACAAGAAATTATCGTCGTTAATTATCTATCATGCAAAATATAAAATCACACATTATCGTACTAGACGGTAAAGTTAACTCTGGCAGAAAGACTTTTTGCTTTGAATTAGCTCTTGCTTTAATGTATAATAACCAAAAAACCGCCTTACTACTTTCTCCCGATTCGTCATTACACAAAACATTAGCTAATCGTCCAAAAGATTTACCCACCCCAGAAATAATATTAAGAAAAGATTTTTTATCTAAAGCTAATGATTATGATGCGATAATCATACCTGAAATTTCCTCTAACGATGAGCTTGCAATAACAGCACAAACGTACATAACAATGCAAACAAAATCAAAACAGTCATCAAAAGAATTTCAAAAAAACCTAACCTATATCAATTCACTGTGGGAATTAAAGAAAAAAATAGCATCAAAATATAATCGTAGCTTAGATTGGGTTATCTGTGAAAATAATTTAAAAGAAAAAGCAGAAGAAAATCCCTCAGAAGAAATTTTAAAAATATCAAGGATGTATGGCTTTCGCCTATGTCCTCCATTAAACAAGAGAAACGCATATCAAAATAATTTTCTTGGTTTATCTGCGCAAGATAAAACATCTAGTAAATTAAACAAATACCTTACCTATGATGACATTTGCGCAAAAAGAGAGATTATAAAACTTGCAGAATTTATTTTCAGCTAATAAATAATCTTTACAAGAAAAGCTTTTTGATTTATGCTCAACTCGTCCAATTTAGTTTTTTTAATAACAAAGGAACGTAAATGATTGAAATAATTAAAACAACTCCATATAAAGACCAAAAAATGGGAACAGCGGGTTTAAGAAAAAAAACCAAAGTTGCAATGCAAGAAAATTACATAGAAAATTTTTTACAAAGTATTTTTAATACTATTCCAAATCTTAATCAAAAATCCTTTTTAGTTGGTGGAGATGGACGCTATTTCAATAAAATTGCTATTCAAAAAATCATCAAAATAGCCTCTGCTAATGGTGTAAAAAAATTATATATCGGAAAAGACGGTTTAGTTTCTACTCCAGCAGGTTCATGCATTATATTAAAAAGAAAATTAAATGGTGGATTCGTATTATCTGCATCGCATAACCCTGGAGGTATAGATGGCGATTTTGGCATCAAATATGCCAACGATTCTGGTGGACAATGTCAACCATCAGAAAGCGAAGCCATATTAGAGCAAACATTAAAAATAAACGAATATAAAATATCAAATTGCCCTGATTTTGATTTATCATCTATAGGCACATTTAAATGCGAAGAAACAGAAGTTGAAATTATCGACCCTTATATTGATTATATAGATTTGATGAAGTCTATTTTTGACTTTTCTAAACTAAAAGAATTGGCAACATCTTCTTTTCGTTTCGTTTTTGATGCAATGAACGGTGTTACAGGACCATACGCAAAAAAAATATTTGAAGAAGAATTAGGAGCACCTTTGGGTACAGTATTAAACTCTACCCCATTAGAAGATTTTGGCGGATTACATCCAGACCCTAATTTAA
Source organism: Alphaproteobacteria bacterium (assembly GCA_045578445.1). Lineage (GTDB taxonomy): Bacteria > Pseudomonadota > Alphaproteobacteria > RF32 > CAG-239 > CAG-267. The sequence goes on along the minus strand of JAZNKG010000025.1, from coordinate 14,258 downwards.
TATATGCAAAATCTTTAGTAGATTTAATGTATTCTAAAAAAGCACCTGATTTTGGAGCTGCCAACGATGGTGATGGCGATAGAAATATGATACTAGGTAAAAGTTTCTTCGTTAGTCCTAGCGATTGCCTTGCCGTATTAACAGATAACTACAAATTAATACCTGCATATAAAAATGGTATTTACGGTGTAGCAAAATCTGCAGCTACATCTATGGCTGTAAAACACGTTGCTGAAGCATTAAATATTGGCTATTACGAAGTTCCTACAGGATGGAAATATTTTATTCACTTAATGGATTCTAAGCGCATTTCTTTCTGTGGAGAAGAAAGTTTTGGAACTGGTGCATCACACATTAGAGAAAAAGATGGTATTTGGGCAACCTTATTCTGGCTAAGCATAATTGCAAATACTCACAAATCTGTAAAAGATATCGTTTTAGCCCATTGGCAAAAATATGGTCGCAATTATTATTTAAGAAACGACTACGAGGAAATACCTCAAGAAATAGCTGATAAACTTATGGCTGATTTAGAAACATCATTACCAACACTTATTGGTAAAGACTTTTCTGGATATATTGTATCTGACGCACATCCATTCATATATAATGACCCTGTTGACAATTCTTCCACAAAAAATGGCTTAATCATACACTTTACAAATGGTTCAAGAATTGTATACAGACTATCAGGAACTGGCACAGTTGGTGCAACATTAAGAACTTATATAGAAAGATACGAAACTAAAGATTTATTAGAAGACCCTGAAACAATGCTTAAAGATTTAAGCAATATATCTCGTCAAATTGCAGATATACCAAATCGCACAGGCAAAACAAAACCTGATATTATAACCTAAATTAAAAGGCAAAATAATGTTTAAGGATGAAAACATAAGACCAGACAAAATATTAGAGCAACGCTTATTGCTCTTAGTATTTATGCTAACCGCAACAATTGTTAGCATCGGTTTTTTGTTTGCTTATCCTAATTATTTAAGACCTGTAATTTTAGCAATTTTTATATTTATAACACTAAGTATATACATAGCTATAAGCATTTTGCAATCAGGTGAAACCGCAATTTTGTATGGCGGATTAGCCAACGAAATTCTAAAAAACAAAAAAATATGTTATACAATAGTAAACACCGAAGGAAAAATTGTTTTACAAAATGAATTGGCAAAATCTTTCCTTAAAGGTATGCCTATATTTAAATTTTTAGAAAATCATCTTGTAAATAATGAGACTAATTTTCATAAATTAAAACAATTACAAAATTCTGCTAAGCTATTAAAAGAAGATACTTTAGAAGTTACATTAAAATTTGATGAAAAGACTGTTTTTTCAGGACAAGAATGGTTTCGCATAAATATACGTCCAATCAGCTTAAACGATAATATTTCTGAAAACATCTCATCATTTGATAAAAAATACAATATCTATCTTCTATGGAGCATAGAAAATATAACTTCAGAAAAAACAATGGACTCTATTTTTCAAGAAGAACGACGTTCATATTACAATTTTTTAAATTTTATGCCTGTAGGAATTTATTTGTTAAACAGAAAAGGAAAAGTTGAATATATAAATAAAACTCTAAGTCTAATGCTAAATACTCCTAAAGAAGAAATTTTAGGTAAAAATATCTCTGACTTCCTTCCCATAATTTCTGGAACAGAGAAAAAAATTAATAGTACCTGCAAACAATATAATTCTTATATAAAAGGTCCAAATAACAAAACATTGGAATATCTTGTAAAAGTAGATCAATTTAAAGAAGGAACAGATGTACAAACTAGAGGTGCAGTAATAGGAGATATTCCAACAGATACAACTCTAAAAATAGCTTACGAAGAAATAATCTCTCAAGCCAATAGTATTTTCAACCTATCTCCATTTGGAATGATGATATTAGATTTAGATTTAATCATCAAAAGAACCAACCAGCATTTTATGGATATACTAGGCATTCCCTCTGAATCACAATTGCTTAACAACTATCTAACAAATTACCTAGATGAAGAAAGCATAACAAAAATCAAAAAACAAATCGCAACATTTACGTCCAAAACAGGTAGCTTACAACCTGCCTATTTTGACCTAAATATAAAAAATAAAAACAAAAATAAAATTTTGCGACTATATATATGCCCTCTTTTTTCTTCTCAGATACAAACTACTGAGAATATAAAAGGAATTGTGCTATTTTGTCTTGATACTACAGAGCAAAAGAACCTAGAAACACAATTTGCCCAAGCACAAAAAATGCAAGCAATGGGACAATTAGCTGGTGGTATTGCTCACGACTTTAACAACCTTTTAACGGCAATGATTGGTTTCTGCGATTTACTATTACAAAAACATAGTATTGGTGATTCATCTTATGCAGACATTATTCAAATCAAACAAAATGCAAATTGTGCAGCAGAATTAGTCCGCCAATTACTACAATTTTCAAGAAAGCAACCTCTACAACCAGAACTAAATAACATTACAGATATATTAGTAAATTATACCCCTTTATTAAAAAGAACAGTAGGCGAGCAAGTTGACTTAAAATTCCATCACGGAGAAAATCTCGAATATATAAAAGTAGATAAAGTTCAATTTTTACAAGTTGTATTAAATTTATGCGTAAATGCTAAAGATGCTATGAATAAAAAGGGAACTCTTACTATTTCCACACAAATGGAAACCCTCTTAGAGCCATATCATTTTGGAGCAGAAACCATCGAAAGTGGTAGTTTTGTAAGACTAGATGTAACAGATTCGGGCTGTGGAATACCACTAGAAAATATGGCACGAATTTTTGAACCATTTTTCTCAACCAAGCAAAATGTTGTTGGCTCTGGAACAGGCTTAGGATTAGCAACTGTTTATGGTATTGTACGTCAAATGGAAGGATTTATTAAAGTAAATAGCGCCGTTAATATTGGAACAACGTTTTCAATATATCTTCCAGCATACCCTGTTGAACAAAACTATAAAAAAGAAGATGAAAATAACAGAAGAAAAACGCTAAACGATAAAAAAGGACGCGCTGTTCTAACTCCTGAAACACTAACAGCACCAACTACAGATAAAGTTATTCTAGGCTTAAGTTTATCTGCAACAGAAGATTTAAATCAAAATCCAGAAAATATAGAAAACACTCGTATATTATTCGTTGATGATGAAAACTCCGTCAGAACATTTGCACTAAGAGCTCTTCGTAAAAAAGGATATGATGTTGTTGGATGCAATTCTGCAGAAAATGCTTTAGAAACACTAGAAACAGATAAAAACTTCCAACTTCTAATAACCGATATGGTAATGCCTGGGTTAAATGGTATAGAATTATCTAAACAAGTATTAGAAATATTACCTGATATAAAAATAATTTTAGCTTCAGGATACTCTGAAGATATCTTAAAAGGAGAATTTGCTGATATAGAAAATATGTCATTTATTCCAAAACCATTTAGCCTTTCCGACCTAACACAAAAAGTTTACGAGGTAATAAACTCCTAATGCAAGCACCATATAACAATAAAACCGGACAATATAAATTAAAATTTACCTCAAACACCTATTTAGGTGAAGATGATTATTTGGTTACACAATGTAATGAAACAGCATACAAAGCCATAAAACTATGGCCAAACTGGCAACATTTTTCTTTATCTATTTATGGTCCACAAAGTTGCGGAAAAACTCATTTAGCAAATATTTGGATTAATCAAATACAAAAAACATTACAAAAACCAATATCTATACCAATCATACCTGCTCATAATATAAATATGAAAAATATAAATAAACTAGCAAATGAGCACCAATACCTTGTAGTCGATAATTTAGATGCATCAATAAATGAAGAGGCTTTTTTCCATTTATATAATCACTACAATGTACCAGATAAATACATATTATTTACATCAAATGTAGCCCCATCAAAATTAGCATTAAAATTACCAGATTTACGTTCAAGATTAAATATCATTCCTTGTGTAGAAATCTATCAGCCTGATGATGAAATGCTAATGGCTCTTATTGTAAAATTATTCAACGACCGACAAATTATCATATCACAAGATATTCTAGAATATATAATTTTACATACAGAGCGCTCTTTTGATTATGTATCTAGATTAATTGAAGAAATAGACGATATATCATGGACATACAGCAGAGCTGTTTCCATTCCTATAATAAAAGAAGCAATAGAAAACCTAAATAAAAACCAACAATTGGAACTTTTTATATGAGCACACACTATACCGAAGATATAAACGGATGGATTATACTAGATAAACCTCAAAATATGAGTTCCAATCAGGTTTTACGCAAAATACAATATCTACTAAAAGCAAAAAAAGCCGGACACATTGGTACATTAGACCCTTTTGCAACTGGAGTATTACCTCTTGCTTTTGGCGAAGCAACAAAACTCATTCCATACCTAGAAGGCACAGAAAAAACTTACGAATTTACCTTAAAATTTGGTATCGCAACCAATACTGATGATACAGAAGGAGAAATTTGCGAAACATCAGAGGTAATCCCATCCAAAGAGGAAATATTATCAATAATACCCTCTTTCATTGGTGAAATATCGCAAATTCCCCCAAAATTTTCAGCAATCCACATTCACGGCGAACGAGCATATAAATTAGCAAGAGAGGGATGCGACTTCGATATCCCTGCTCGCAAAATAACAATAAAAGAACTAAAGCTACTAGAATACAATCAAGAACAACACGAAGCATTATTTTCTGTAACGTGTTCTAAAGGAACATATGTTAGAACACTTGGTAAAGATATTGCAAAAAAACTAAACACCTGCGGACATTTAAGCTCATTAAGACGAACAAAAAATGGCTTTTTTGACCTCTCTTGTACGATTTTACTGGAAAATTTAAAAAATATGTTGTATAAGGGCGATGGCGCAAATCCTGTTTTGCCTGTTGAAACATTTCTGTGCGACATCACGGTTATTGCTTTGACCGAAACAGAGGCGCTTAGACTTAAAAACGGACAACATATTGATAATAAAAGGATTTCTCCTTTTAAAAACATATGTGCCGGATGTCTAGATAACAAACTTATTGCCTTAATCGAGTATAGAGATGAAAAGATTTATCCGATTCGGGTTTTTAACATTTAATTTATTTAAAAAGGAAAAATAGATGTCGATTACAAATGAAAAAAAACAAGAAATTATTGCTCAATATGGTCTTAAAGAGGGTGATACTGGTTCTCCTGAAGTTCAAATTGCTATTTGGACATACAGAATCAATTCATTGATTGAACACTTTAACACTCACAAAAAAGACTTACACTCTCGTCTTGGTCTTATGAAAATGGTTTCACGCCGTCGTCACTTATTAGACCACTTAAAGTCAAAGAGTGAAGAAAGATATCAAACATTGATTAAGAAGTTAGAATTACGTAAATAATGTTTGAAATAAATAGCGGAGCAATGGGGCTCCGCTATTTCTTAAATCCTAGTATATCACTAGGTGAGGTATTTTATAGGAAAGGTAAAAAAATATGGTAAATTGGAACGTATGCCGCAAAGAAATGGAATGGGGCGGTCGTAAATTAGTTTTAGAAACAGGTAAAATCGCAAAACAAGCAACTGGTGCAGTTTATGCAACTTACGGAGATACAACAGTTTTAGCAACAGTTGTAGGCGCAAAAGAAGTTAAAGCTGATCAAGACTTCTTCCCATTAACAGTTAACTATCAAGAAAAATATTATGCAACAGGTAAAATACCTGGTGGCTTTATGAAACGTGAAGGAAAACCTTCTGAACACGAAGTTTTAGTTTCTCGTTTAATAGACCGTCCAATTCGTCCATTATTCCCTGATGCTTTCAAAAACGAAGTACAAATCGTATGTACAACAATCGCTCACGATAAAAAAACAGATTCAGATATCTTAGCAATGGTTGCAGCATCTGCCGCTCTTGCTGTTTCAGGAATTCCATTTTTAGGTCCTATCGGTGCAGCAAAAGTTGGTTATATCAACGGCGAATATGTATTAAACCCAACAATTGAAGAAATTAAAAATTCTGAATTAGAATTAACTGTTGCTGGTACAAAAGAAGGCGTTTTAATGGTTGAATCAGAAGCTAATGAGCTTTCTGAAGAAACAATGTTAAACGCTGTAATGTTCGGTTTTGATAATTTCCAAAAAGTTATTGATTTAATCAATGAATTAAAGGCAGAAGCAGGTAAAGAAGCTTGGGAAACTCCATCTTTCCCACCTGAGTTTGACGCTTTATTTGCTCGTGTAGAAAAAGAATTCCGCACAAAATACGAAGAAGCTTTCAACGAAACAGATAAACAAAAACGTTCAACACGTTTAGGCGAATTAAAGGCAGAAGTTGAAGCAACAATAGATCCTGAAAATGAATTAGAGGTTCGTTACTCACTAGATGCTATAGAAAAATTAATGCATTCTGTAATGCGTGAAAAAGTTCTTTCAACAGGTCGTCGTATTGACGGACGTGATACAAAAACAGTTCGCCCAATTACTTGTGAAGTTGATTTATTGCCTACAACTCATGGTTCAGCACTATTCACTCGTGGTGAAACACAAGCTATGGTGGTAACAACATTAGGTACAGCAGAAGATTCTCAAATCATTGATGGTTTAATGGATGAAGAACGTCAAGAATTTATGTTAAACTACAATTTCCCACCATTCTCTGTTGGTGAATGTGGTAGATTAGGCTCTCCTGGTCGTCGTGAAATTGGTCATGGTAAATTAGCATGGCGTGCAATTCACCCAATGATGCCAAAAGATAAATCAGAATTTCCTTACACAGTACGCGTAGTATCTGATATTATGGAATCTAACGGTTCATCATCAATGGCAACAGTATGCGGTTCTGTATTATCTTTAATGGACGCAGGTGTTCCTCTTAAAAAACCTGTTGCAGGTATTGCTATGGGCTTAATTAAAGAAGATGACGGTCGTGTTGCAATTTTAACAGATATCCTCGGTGATGAAGACCACCTTGGCGATATGGACTTCAAAGTAGCTGGTACAACAGAAGGTGTAACTGCATTACAAATGGATATCAAAATTACATCTATCACAAAAGAAATTATGAAAAATGCTTTAGCACAAGCACACGAAGGACGTATTCATATTTTAGGTGAAATGGCAAAAGCATTAGCTGCTCCTCGTCCAGAAATTTCTCCACGTGCTCCACGTATTATATCTATCAAAATTCCAACAGATAAAATTCGTGAAGTAATTGGTACTGGTGGTAAAGTAATTCGCGAAATTATAGAAAAAACCAACACAAAAATCGATATTAGCGATGATGGTGTTGTAAATGTAGCTGCAGTTGATAAAAAAGATGCAGATGCAGCAATAGAAATTATTAATGGCATAGTAGCTGTCCCAGAAGAAGGCAAAAACTACCATGGTACAATTACAAAGATTATGGACTTTGGTGCTTTTGTTCGTTTCTTAGGTTCTACAGAAGGATTAGTTCATATATCAGAAATTAAAAATGAACGTATTGCTTCTGTATGTGACTTCTACAAAGAAGGGGACAGAATATGGGTTAAATGTTTAGGCACTGATAATCGCGGAAAAATTAAACTTTCTGCAAAACGTGTTAACCAAGAAACTGGTGAAGACGCTTAAACATAAATAGATATGCCCACCGGCAACACAAAAAAAGCGATGGTAAAAACCATCGCTTTTTTCTAAAACCATAATGCAAGACGTGCCTCTTCTTTTCTGTACTTAATAGTATACCAGTTATTTATATAACCTGCACCCCAATCTCTCTCATTGTTAACTCTTTGCATATTAAAACACAAACAGTTTGTTTCAAAGTGATTGGTAGAGGTCCATATAAACCCATAGTCAAAAGGTAAACATGAATCGCAATAGTCATTCAGCACATGAGTTGTTTTTTCATGAGCCACCCACGTCTTTCTTATCTTCAACTTTTCAAGATACCACGACGGAGTAACACATCCAGCCTTTCCATTTAAGGTATAAGACTTTGCCAACTCCATAATCTCTTCTCCTGAATAAGGCTTTCCATCGGCATTTAGTCCCAAAACATTACCTGCAAGAATAACCCCACTAGGAAGCTGAATACCCCAAACCTTATCTTTGAGCTTAACATCTAGTCCAGACTTAACAGTAAGTTCTTTACCTTCAGCATAGACGATTGGCAACTCAGTAGGCACCAAGAAAGCATCTCTCTTAATCAGCCACTGACAAATATCGGAATCAGATAAACCTAACCCCTTAACCACTGCCTCAAAGGCATTTTGAGTTTTTTTATCCATAAATATTTTTATTAATTATATTGTTTCACATAAAAATTTATCTTCAACCAAACGATATTAAACATTTGATTTAAAGTCAAATAAAAAGAGCGGTAGAAAACCACCGCTCAAATCTTAAAACGCCACAGCATAACGCGCAACTTTGCTCTTAAAGTCCTTTTTCTCTTTCCTAATTACCTCTTCGCCAAAAGTACCTATGCCAAAAAGATAATTAAAGTCAAGACCTTCATCTTCCACCCAAATAATGCCAGAAGACACCGTAAAAATATCATACTCTTTAAGTGTCTCTATAGTCGACCTAAAAGCTTCATAGACCTCCTTATTATTAAAAGGTTTCAAAGCCTGAAGGCTAGGAAGAGAACCTTCTGCCTCATCCATAAAAACAGATTCCGCAAACCTTTTTGCTTCATCTTTTCCGAAAGGTAGATTTTCATCGTTGCAAATACCCAGTGACATAAAAACTCTTGGAAGTATCTGAATTCCCCAAAGCTTATGCATATGCTCAAAAGAAAGTCCTATCTTTGTAGAAAGTTTGTTGCCTTCTTTATAAACTAGAGGTAATGCCGTTTTTACCAGAGTATATGGCTGAGAATAAAACCACTCAGCAATCTCTTCATCACTGATATTTAGCTCTCTGACTAAATCATCAAGTTTTTCAAATTTCTTTGCTTTCATAATTATTTAGTTTTACATAAGAATACACGTTCGTAAAAACAACTTATAAAAAATAAAATTTAAAGTCAAACAAAAATAAAGCCCGAAAAATTCGAGCAAATATAAAATTTATAAATATTGTTTATTCATCTCAAAAAAATCTCTTGCAATATCATCTCCTTCAGCAGTCCCCTCATACCAAAAGAAATTTTCGCCTTCTTTTTTTAGCTCTACCACTGCTGGTTTAGTCATTTGTTCATATTCAGATAATCTTTCTGGTAGCACTCTATCATCTCTTCTTTTAATCAATTTTCCACCGCATTCACAAACACCATCTCCGGCATTATGCGCCATACCACATTTAGAACAAATTCTGCGATTCTTCACTCTCTCTAAAATTAAATCTTTTGGAGTATCTCTAAAAATAACTGCTGTAGTAAAACCACTCATTAATTTATCAAATTCTCTAACTTGCCCTACTGTACGAGGATATCCATCTAAAATTAAAACTTTCGCATCTACATTTTTTAATTCTTCAACTAGCATTTCATTAACCATATAATCAGGTGCAAGACCGCCCTCTTTCATATTTGCAGCTAATTTTAATCCCATTGGAGTCATAGCTTTTTTTTCACGTCTAATCATTTCACCAACTGATAATTTAGCTATATCATTATCGTTAAAGCCATATTTTTCTTTTAATTCCTGCTCCAAACATGATGCAATATACCCCTTACCAGAAGCGGGTGCACCAATCAATGAAATAACAAATTTTTTATTCATAATTCATTCCTATTTTTCATCATCCAACGTAAAAAGAGCCTCAATATAACTTGAAGCTCCACAATAATAAAACCAAATCGTTAATTTTTATTTTATATATTCATCCAATTCATCAATACTAACTTCATCAAAACCATTACTATTAACTTCTATTGGACGCAAATCTGTAGCTTCAGGCTTCAAAACTACTCTATCAGATTTTACAACAGATTCAGAAGTCATTCCAAATGGATTAAAATCCTCATCTTCTTCTGCAACATCTAAATATCTCGAGTCTTCACTATCTTCCTCATTTTTTATCTCAACTTCAGCCACAACCTCATCATCATTATCACTTATTTTCAAAGAAATATCTTTAACTTCTGGTTTTACAGCTGGCTCATCTGCAACAACATCATTATTTTTGGTTTCTACCACTTCTGTTTTTTGTGTTAAAATTGGATTCAAAGGATAAGCATTTTCTTGCATACGGATAATACCATAACCAGAACCACCACCTGTTGCAGGACCTGATAAACCTATAGAATAGTATCCACCTATATAGCCATAATCTAAATCAATATAATCAACATTAAACAACACGCGTATAACTGTTGTACCAACACTTGTCATATCACATTTAAAGCCATTACCATTTAGTACAACTTCATTATTATTTTTTACATAAAGCATTGCATTATCTGGTTTACATACACTAGGTGTTTGACCATTATAGCTCATATTGTAATTCAAAGCCAATCTAATTGCAGGCTTGCCATCAACAATAGATGCATCAACTAACTTAACTCCATCAAAATATACATAAACAGGAGTAATACCAACCTTTGCTGGAACAGTTATATAAGGATTAACGCAAACATGTGCTTGAGGATTCGCTTCACACAACAAAGCCGTAGCATCTAAATTATTATCAACCAACTGAGCTAAAGAATTAAAAATGTATTCCTTAGACTGTGCCAAATTTGCTGGAGCACATTGTTTATCTCTACAAACAATCAAAGAGTTAAGTTTGGGAACTCTTTTATTAAAAATCTTTGCTGAATCTTCTGGATTTCCCTCTAAATAATGAGCATTATTAACAGCCATATACTGACCATTATACACTCTACCAGCCTCTCTAGAAGGAGAAACAGCTAAACTTTGTTCACTTTCAAAATAAACATCTTCATGAAAACTATCATTATACGCATTATTGGAACAAGACGCCACCCCAATAACACCTAAAGCCAAAAACAACCTAAAAAATAAATTTTTCTGCACGTTGGTTAACCTTTTTTAAAATTTAAGTATATACTATCATCAAAGAAATTATACTGAAAGTATGCCAATGTTAAGAAAATTGTCTAAAATATACACACCCTATAATGGACTATTACTAATAGTGACTCTTATTGCCTGTATTTTTCAGGCATATACAGAGGTTACAGCCAAAAATAACAATACAATAACATCATCTATTACTAATCCCACAAAAATTGTTGATGGCGATAGTCTAGAAATTGGAACAAATAGAATAAGATTAATTGGAATAGACGCACCAGAATATCAACAATACTGCAAAAAAGAAAATAAAAAATATGATTGCGGAAAAGAAGCTACTAATTTTTTACAACAACTAATTTCAACAAACAACATCAGTTGCATCATTCATAGTAAAGACAAATACGATAGATTCCTATGTACTTGCTATGTAAACAACATAGATATAAATGCTGAATTAGTAAAAAAAGGTCATGCACTTGCATACATAGATAGTCCATATATAAAAGAAGAAAAAGAAGCAAAAATAAATAAACTAGGTATGTGGAGTGGCGAATTTATGCATCCTCGCTTATTTAGAAAGCTAAAAGAAGCACAAAAAAACTAATATTTTTTAAATTAATTTCAATTTTACATCAATTTCTTATTGACTCCTGAAAAAACTTATGTATATTGCACAAAAAAGTTATGTTTAAATCTACAAAACAGGTGAATTAAAATGTATGCAGTAATTAAAACAGGCGGAAAGCAATATAAAGTAGCATCTAATGATGTTATCAAAATTGAAAAAATTGCTGGTGAAGCCGGAAATGAAGTTGTTTTTAATGAAGTTTTAGCAATGGATGATGTTATCGGAACTCCATTAGTTGCTGGTGCAAGCGTAAAAGCTACCATTGTTAAACAAGCTAAAGACGCTAAAGTTATCGTTTTCAAAAAGAAAAGAAGACACAATTACCGTCGTAAAAACGGTCACAGACAAAATATCACAATCGTTAAAATTACCGATTTGTGTAAATAATTAACAGGAGTTATAGAAATGGCACATAAGAAATCAGGCGGTAGCTCATCAAACGGACGCGATTCTATCGGACGTCGTTTAGGTGTTAAAAAATTCGGTGGTGAAGCTGTAATCTCTGGTAACATTATCATCCGTCAACGTGGAACAAAATTCCACCCAGGAACAAATGTTGGTATGGGTAAAGATCACACAATTTTTGCAACAGCTGACGGCAAAGTTGAGTTCAAAACAAAGGCAAATGATAGAACTTATGTTTCTGTTATTCCTGCTGAATAATTGAACTGAACACGAAAAGTTGATAGGGGGTGTCATACATCCCCTTTATTTTTCAAAACGCTTAACGAGAGTAAGACAATGAAGTTTTTAGATCAAGCAAAGATATATTTAAAATCAGGTGATGGCGGACGCGGTTGCGTTTCATTTCGTCGTGAAAAATATATTGAATTCGGTGGTCCTAATGGTGGCGACGGTGGCAAAGGTGGTAGTGTATACTTTATTGCAGTAGAAAATCTAAATACTTTAATTGACTTTCGTTATCAACAACACTTCAAAGCTCAAAACGGTCAACACGGTATGGGCTCAGAGATGAGTGGTGCAAAAGGCGAAGATTTAATCATCAAAGTTCCAGTTGGTACAGAAATTGTTGCAGATGATGGCGAAACTGTTATCGCAGATATGGTTGAACCAGGACAAACATTTATGATTGCCAAAGGGGGCGACGGTGGTCGAGGTAACGTTCGCTTTAAGACATCAACAAACCAAGCTCCTCGTTATGCAGAGCCAGGTTGGCCTGGAGTTGAGATGTGGGTATGGTTGCGCTTAAAGATTATTGCGGATGTCGGCTTAATTGGATTACCTAACGCAGGTAAATCAACATTTTTATCAGCAGTTACCAAAGCTCGCCCTAAAATTGCGGACTACCCATTCACTACCTTGCATCCAAATTTAGGAGTCGCATGGGTAGATAATAAAGAAATAATTATCGCAGATATCCCTGGATTAATTGAGGGTGCGCATGAAGGCATTGGCTTAGGAGATAGATTCTTAAAGCACGTAGAACGCTGTTCAGTATTTTTACACTTAGTTGATGCTACATCAGAAAAAATTACAAAAGATTATAGAACAATCAGAAAAGAATTAGAGTTATACGAGCGCAAACTAGCAGACAAACCAGAAGTTATAGCGCTAAATAAAACCGATTCGCTAACAAAAGAAGAAATAGATAAAAAGATAAAAGCACTTAAAAGAATAACAAAATCACCTATATATGCAATCTCAGCTATTGCAGGCACAAATACAACCGAGTGCTTAAGAGAAATCGCTAGTTTCATTCCAACAAAAGCTAGCAAAACCGCTGTTGAAGAAGAAATTGAAGATATCACAGAAACAGCGCCAAAGAAACCATGGTCGCCATTAGATTAGAATTAGGAGATATATAATGGACAATACAAACAGCGAATTGCTGGCATTAATAGAAAAAGTACTTGATGACAACAAAGCCGAAGATATGGTTACAATAGACCTTAAAGGCAAAACATCAATTGCTAACTATATGGTAATTGCAAGCGGAACATCTAACCGTCATGTTGCATCATTAGCAGATAAAGTAAAATATGAATTAAAACAAAAAGGCTACAGTGCTTCATCAGAAGGTGAAGAAAAAGCAAACTGGGTTTTAATTGATGCCTTTGATGTAATTGTACACATCTTCTGCCCAGAAGTACGCGACTTTTACAATCTTGAAAAAATGTGGAACACAGCCGCAGAATTACGCAAAAATTAAGTTATTTTATTGACAAGCATAAAAAATACTTGATTAATTACATTTATGCGTGTATCAAGATTGAGCAATTGAACGAAAACTGTTCAATTAGTTAGGGGTATAGCTCAGTTGGTAGAGCATCGGTCTCCAAAACCGAGTGTCGTGAGTTCGAATCTTACTGCCCCTGCCAAAAACAAGACCTACCTTTATGGTGGGTCTTTTTTTTGATAGGACAGTAGATTTGAACTCACAGAAGTGAGTTTGACAAGGAGGATAAGGCAGACGGGAGTATGCCGGTGCCTTTAGGCATATCCGACGAAGCGACCGAGTTTTTTTATAAAAAACGATGGTCTATCTTACTGCCCCTGCCAAAAACAAGACCTACCTTTATGGTGGGTCTTTTTTTTGATAGGACAGTAGATTTGAACTCACAGAAGTGAGTTTGACAAGGAGGATAAGGCAGACGGGAGTA